>NZ_JBIACJ010000014.1:0-70952 GCF_042865275.1 Cytobacillus mangrovibacter
TTCTTTTTTGATTCAGTAGGTAAGAGATATTCGAACGCATCATCCATAATACGAAGATTTGAACCCATTAAACGGACACCCTCAATAGGTCCTATGCAGACCTGTAAATGCTTTTTAGTAAGTTCAATATCTTCACCCTCTTTAAAAATACCTGGCCACTCCTCACAAGCTTTTTTGAAGAGATTGTTTATTCTTTCATAAGTAATTTCTGGATCCAATGCTTTAGTGAAATGAATCTCTTGATTCTGGCGAATTTCTGAAGCCTCTTTTTCATCCCATATCTTTGCGAAAATTAACTTGAATATTTCATTAAACTCGTCTTTACCACTATCAGCAAGTACAAGTTCTTCAAGATCTTGGATAATTTTTTTAAAGTTAAAGCTCTTTTTTAGGTGAGCAAGAGTCCTTTTTGCTTCAAGAACATCTTTAGGTTCTTGTCCTCTTTTAGGTATATCTACAAGAGTATCATTAAAGTTTGCAGGGTAAGGTCGAAAAAGAATAATACTATCACTACCGTTTGACCAAACACCTACAGGAGAACCTTGTGCATTTAGATAGCTTTTTAACTGTTCTATCCCATCTTTCCGCTTAGGCTTTTTAACTTCAATAATAATTTTGGGTGTTTGCTTTGTGCTATCTGTATACACAACTATATCTGCTGCTTTTGCATTAATTTCGGTCCCAAAATGGACGCTTTTTTCTAGTTCAATTTCGTCTGCCTTATAGTCGTAAGCATTAAGTAGTTTATAAACCCAAAGCTGACGAACAATTTCTTCAGGATTTGATTTTCCTTTCTCATCAAAAACCTGAACTTCTTCTTTTCCAGAAGAAAAGGGAACAAAGCTTTTCAAGTAATATTTAGTTTTACCAGCATCCCTACCAGAATCTGATGTCTTTGAATAAATATTTAATATTTCATGAAGGGATTTACCAAGAGTATCAAATTCGGTAAGTTCGTATAGTGTTTTAGGATCCTTAAAAATCTTGTCTAATATTTCTTTAGTATTCATTTTGTCCTCCTGCATCTTTCTGTCTAAACTATTTTTGCTATTGAACGCATTATTCGGTGTCTTCATATTTCTGTTTTAGATATATCAATGTACTGCCATCTAAATCTTCCTGGCCTTTAAGCGCTGTTACAATTTCCTTAGCTTTTTCATCAGTTAATCCAAAAACTGTATCGCCAGGGCGTGGTCTTATATCTAAGTCTAAATCCTTGAAAGAAACACCCAATTTCGGATGGATAATCCAATCTAAATCAACAGAGTAAGGCCATCTACCTTCAGTAACTTTTAAATTCGATACCACTTTTGTGAGTCCAATAATTTTTTTTTCAGGAGCTGTTACATATATAAACATGAACTGACCAATAGAAAGTTGTTCAGCTACAGTTCTTCTATTTTTAGGAAAACCAGCTTTCGGTTTATCAATGTTACAGTAAATCCCAGGGTAAACAAGCTTTATCATATAATCTGAGACAATATTTCTGTTCCACTCTCGATTTTCCTTTTTCTCTTCCTTGATTAAAAAATTTGTTAATTCATTAACCTTCCCCTTCAGTTCACTTACTTCAGCTTCTAATATTTCTATTCTTCGCTCCTGGTTCATCCTATCTCTCCATTTCTTTTATCTATCTTTATTTTATTAATAAGTAAACACTTATTCAAGTGTTTACTTATACTGGTGGATCATTAAATAGAATACCGTCAACACGAAGGGTTAATGGAACTAATCTTTTTACTTCTCTTCATTATTCACATGCTAAATTCATCTCCTTTTTGACTCCATAAATTGTATTTTGAGTCATATCAACTTTCGGATGAATATCCATCATACTCATTCCTGACTCCAACAAATAAACAATCCTTTCATAGATGACTTTATATTTCTCGGTTACATCGACATGGTACTTTTTTGTTCCTCCTCGAAATCCCCTTTGGTTATTTGCAATCTCAATGCCCTCACGTTGAGTTGTTCTAATTCGCTGCGTTTCGTATTTATTACAACCAAATCGACTTAGATATCATGAACAGCCTGCACATCAATTTTATAACTGAGAAGATAAAATTGATATCAAGTGAATTATTACGTAATATTTTCATGAATATTTAACTTTATATATTGCGTATGAAGTTGTATACTTTTATTAAAATCAACGTATACTGAAGGGAGATGGAAAGATTGGCGGTGGATGTAATGGATAAACCACGTTTTAATGTGGATCAAGTGATTCCAGCCTCAATAGCTTCTAGACGTTTTGGGGAAGTTCGTAAGAATGCAAAGTCACTCCCCCAATTTATTTCCGAAAATAACCGAATTGATTCTGTTATCCTTGATTATCATCAATATGAAGAAATGTTCAGGGAGTTAGAAACGCTTCGTGAGTTGACTTGGGAACTTCAAATTGCGCAACGATTAAAGCAAGCTGACGCGAATCCGAATGCCAGATATAGTCTCCAAGAAGTTATGGAAGAGGACAATTATGAGGAATTTTGTAGAATTGATCCTAACTCCATTCCCGATGAAGACTTATTCGAGTAATAAATGAAGAATAAATTTGAAGTAGTTTTCATTGAAGAAGCAAGAAAAGAATATCGGAAGCTAGATGGTTCGGTTAAGAAATTAGTAAACGTTGCAATTGCTAAAATGCAGGAACGTGCGGATGAGCTTGGTGAAGATTTAACAACCAAACACGGTATCAATTTAATTGGATGTAGAAAAATTAAATTTCGAAACGCTGGCATTCGTATTGTCTACCGAATTGTTGGTGATAGGGCTGAAATTGCGGAGATCATTACAATTGGTAAACGTGAAGACAATGAGGTATATAAAATTGCTGCCAAGCGTTTAAAGAGTTAATAAAAAACGAAGGAGGATATCCGGTTAGATATCCTCCTTCGTTTTTTATTGTAAGTTCCTTATTCAACGTATTTTGATATGAGATATTTTATCTACTTACTCTCCTTCAAATACTTCTCCAAAGCCTCTTCAATTAAAATATAAATATTTTTCTCCTGAACTAGTGCTTCCATTTTTAATTCTTTATGTAAATCTGTTCGTAAATCAAAAGATACGCGTTTTCTTTCCACTTTCTTTTCTTCCTTTCTTGTTGTGTTGTTTTCTTCGTTCGAAACAACGTTTATTTCTTGGTTGCTTGTTTTATCTCCTACGATTTCAGCTAATGCTTGTGTTGGGCTAACAGTTCTTTGATTTCGTTTCATGTTTTTGATGTCATTGACCTTTGACACGTTGAATCAACTCCTTGTAGAAGTTTCTATATTGTTCTAATGCTGGTTTAAGTTCAATATTTTCATTGAATCCGTATAAGGCAAGTCTTCCGGTTTGCGCTTTTCGTGTAATCACTGTTTGAAATACATCATCGGGATAATCTTCTTCGATCATTTCATTGAATGCTTTTGCATCGGTACGTCTCACATCATTCAAAGTTCTTAATATCCCAATTACTTTTGTATCTCGTTTTCCAAACTCATTGGCACTTGTGACAGAGTCCATGAAGTTAGGGATTGCAGAATAACACCAGTTAGAGCTTTCAAATAATACAACGACATATTCGCTAGCACATAATGCATTTGTTGTTTGCTCGCTTAGTGAAGGTGGAGTATCAATAATAATGAAATCATATTCATCGCGAACTTGATCCAAGGCATGATCCAATATCAAACTTGGATTTCCACTGAATGGGATCGTCTCCCCTTTGTATGTTTTCCCTGTATAAATCCAACGTGGCAAAGTGGCTAAGAAATTTGTAGCTGGAAGCACATCAAGATTTTCACTAACTGGTACAACATAAGACTTTATATCATTTTGTTGGATTGCCTCCAATACTGATTTCTCAACGAATTCATTTGATGGCTGTTCTGTTAAGAGTTCTGTTAAGTTCCCTTGTGAATCCATATCTATAGCTAATACCCGATATCCATCTTCCTTAAGTAAGTAAGATAAGATGCCAGTAGTAGTGGACTTGCCACAGCCGCCTTTTTGAATGCCCATTGTAATTGTGATTGCCAACTTATATACCTTCCTTTCTACCAACGTTGTTTTCTTCCTTTCTTTTTATTAATGGGTTTAAAGAAAACTGGTTGTTTATATTTAATACACTAATTATGTAATTAGCAGAAAAGCTTTCACAAAAATGTACGTATCTTCGCCAAACAATCACTCACAATATCCTCAGGGGCTTGTCCTTTTATGTGAAGATTACGAGCTTGCCAATCTAGGTTTTTAACTTGGTCTGTTAATATAACCCCTTTGAAAGCTAAACCATCAGGGAGCTCGACTTCATATCCCCATCCCCTGATGGTATTCGTAATCGGACAAACGGCTGCAAAACCGGTGATTTCATTGAATGATTTTGGTGATAATACGATTCCTGGGCGATTCCCTGCTTGTTCATGGCCTGCTTGCGGATTAAAATTCACATAAACAAGATCGCCGCGTTCCGGTGCTGACATTAGATTAATTCATTCCCCTCTATCCCATAATCGATTTCAGGATGGCGATTATTAGGTGTGCATTGGGCTAAGAGCTCATCTAATGAATATTTCTTTTGTTGTTTTTTTGGAACTAATGTGATGACTCCTTCGTTTTCAACCACTCTCATTTCCATTTCTGCCCCTTGATAAATAGCCACTCTTTCAGCAATATCTTTTGGAATCCGAACGGCAAGACTATTTCCCCACTTTTGAACCGTTGTGGCTAACGTCATGATTTCCACCTCTTTTGCCTGGTTTCTCTCTTTCCCTTCCATTGTAACACGCTCCTATTTCATTGTATACACACAGTATATACAATATTGTTTAAAATGATTCTCTTTATTTTAAATATATGTAGAAATGAATCTTCCTTCATAGAAACGTTGTTTTCTTCCCTTATTTTAATAAACTCAATTAATAACTTCAATTTGACAAATTAAGTATAATTACAAGTAATTCCAATATGGTACTCTATGGATAACCATTAATGAGAGGAGGAAGAAATTATGAGTATACGTTGCGGTCATTGTGGTAGTGAACTGGAGAAAGATAACTATGTAGTATTAGACTTCATTTATACTTTAAGTCATATAAATTGTTCACACGTAGATCCCAACCTAATTTTATCGACTGGCGTATTAGAAGATATAGCTGATGAATACCCATTATTGAATATTAAGAACCCGCTGAATTAAGTATTAGTAAGAATGTGAAATTTCCCTCTCAGAAAATCCCCTAATTTGTTACTAATAACTTCATATCATGAATAAAGCATGTCATTTTATCTTTATTGGCCTTTTTATGGCTATTTTGTGATGGTAACGAGCTGAAAGGGAAGTGGTGAAATTTACCCGAAACAGCTATATTCTACATAAATAGTTATTTTTCGGGTTGAAACAACCAATATGGAAGGGAATGTATGCAAGTGGATTGGAAGAAAATTGATATGTTTTTATCCTTAGGACAAGCATTTATCCCAGTATATGTTGAAGGGAAAGGCGATCACGTTCAGCTTTTCTTGAAAAATGGATCGATGGAACTACTAGATATTCAGAGTGATTCTTTCCTAAACAAATTGCTTCATTATTTTGGTACGAGTGTCTCCGCTAATCGAAGTCGATATGGAAAACTAGTAGGGAGAAGCCAATTGGTCCCTGTTGTTCTCTCATATGGAGTGACATTGATTCCGTATATCGTTAGAGAGTCAATAGGAGGCCGTCAATCACGTGTGGGTTGGTTTGTTGCTCGAGAAATTGAATGCTTTCAAAAAAAATCACAGCATAAGACGTTCGTTCAGCTATCAAAGGAGCACGAGATCCCTGTTTTCCATTCAGAAAAGTTTTGTTTTGAGCAGTTAAAGAATGCTAGATGCATAGAGTTGTGCTTTGGTGAAATTCATGAACCTCACAGGAGAAATTGGCTTTTTTCCGTTGTTTAAAATTTTAAAATTATGGTGTTTCAGCCTCTTATCTGCATGATAAGGGGTTTTTTGATGTCTATTTTAGGAAAGAAGCTACAAATTAAGAGTTTTCAGCTTGAAAGCTCCTTTGATAGATAATAGAGGAATCGCTATAGTTGCAGTAAGAAAGGAGGGGATATTCATGGCTATGGAGGCATTGGTGAAAAAGTCACTTATTCTTACTGTTGAAGAGGGATTGAATGACAAGGGAGAACCGATTACTAAACGTTATACGTATTCGAACATCAAAGGAAATGCTACACCTGACAAACTAGTTGAAGCTGCAGTTGCACTTGCAGGACTGTGTAATGGTCCGGCTAACTTCTCAACCGTTATTACGAACGAATTAGTTTAATCACTCGAAACCATTAAAATGAAGAAAGGAGGGAATCCCAAATGGCAAAAACGTTGGAATTGAACTTTGATGCAGAGGTTGGATCAGCAAAGATTTCGGTTAGGAATCCTAAAGAAGATCTCACTCCAGCAGAAATTAAGGCTGCAATGGAAAAAATGGTTCAAGCAAATGTATTTATCACGGCCAAGGGCGATTTAGTTCGTGCCGTCAATGCTCGAGTCATCGATCGTACAACTGAAGAAATTGAATTTGTTTAAATAATGAACGGAAGGTGCTCGAAGCCTTCCGTTTTAAACTTATTAAAGAAGGGAGTGGGAATGATGGAAATGGATTGGGTGTCTATGATCAGTCAAGTTGGGTTTCCGATATTGATTACCTTTTATCTACTAAATCGGATGGAGACAAAAATTGATCAACTCTCACAATCTATTAATGATCTGACCCTATCATTAAAGCAATAAGGGCAAGAAAAGTGAGGAACGTTATATGGTTTCCTGCATCCCAGCAAAGCATAAGGCGTGCCGCACGGAGTTTATTTCTTCAGGGAGTGGTGCATGAAGGGCCTCGAGGAGGACGGCACGCAGCTAACCCCTAATCTTAATGCGTTATATTTTCTTTTTGAAAAGGAGTGGTGAAATCAATGCTTATCGCACTAGACCCAGGACACGGGGGAAGTGATCCTGGTGCTGTTGGTAATGGTTTATTAGAGAAGGATATTACCTTAAAGTTAGCACTTAAAACGGGCACGATTTTACGTACTCAATACGATTGCGATGTCATGTATACAAGGAATAGGGACGTTTCTCTGACACTATCAGAACGCGCATCTATCGCCAATCGGTCAAAAGCAGATCTTTTTTGCTCATTCCACATCAATAGTTTTAACGCCACCGCGAAGGGATTTGAAACATTCCGTTATTCCAAAACAACGAAAGAAAAATCAATTGAATTACAGAAAAATGTCCATGAAGAAGTAATGAAGGCTTTGAAGCCATATGGGATTATGGATCGGGGAATGAAGGCAGAGAACTTTGCGGTTGTTCGGGAAACGATCATGCCGGCTCTTTTAACGGAAACACTGTTTATATCGAATCCGAATGAAGCCAAGCTTTTAAAGTCGGATGCTTTTCTTGATCAGGTGGCTGCAGCTCATGCGGCTGGGATTGCGAAGGTTGCAGGGTTAAAATCAGCAGAGAAAAAGCATTATCTCATGATTGGTTCATTTAGTAGTAAGGCTGAGGCAGAGAAAAATGCAAAGATGCTGAAAGAGGAATACGGTTGGGTTGTTCATGTGAAGGAAGGCTAATCATGCTCTGCCGATAAGGGTGGAGTTTTTTTCTAATAAATAAAAATCTGACACAAGCAACTTAAGTCAGATTTTTATTGCTCTGCAATCTGTACATACATAAGGATTTATATGGTTTATTTAAGAGCTAAAAATACAGATGAAATCTGCTATATTCCCACGTTTAAAGGAAGGTGTCAGATAATGAAAACTGTCCAACCCATACGTGATCGCGAGAAAATTGAGACGATAAAGAAGGTGTTGCGCGCATCTTCACTAAGAAATGAGCTCCTCTTTGTTCTTGGGATCAATACGGGACTACGTATTAGTGATTTATTGGCCCTTCAGATAGGGGATCTGAGAAATCATGAGGGAATAGTGAAATGGATTGAAATACGTGAGAAGAAAACGGGGAAATCTCGCTATATAGCTTTAAGTAAAAAGACGATTCGTTTGATTGAAAGATATATGGATACGGAAAGAAGGAATGCAGCTGTCACCTCCCCGTTATTTTTAAGTCAAAAAGGAGGTCCGATCAGCCGGCAGCATGCCTATGATATTCTCAACAAAGCCGCTCGTTCCGTAGGGATAAATGAACGAATTGGTACACATTCCTTGCGCAAAACATTTGGTTATTTTGCTTATAAAGACGGGGTGGATCTAACGTTAATTCAAAAGCTGCTAAATCATTCTAGTCAAGCTGATACTTTACGTTATATTGGAATTACACAGGAGCAGTTGGATGAGGTGGTTTTGAAGTTAGATTTGTAGGTTAACCCAAGATAACTAAGTTAACCTATCTATATATTTATGTATTATTAGTTAACTAATTGAATTAATATATTTCGTCTCTTAATCTATTGAAACCTAGCATGTCCTAATTCCGTCTAGTAATTGAAAGAATAGATAAAAGCAAAGAGGGATGCCTATGTTTTATCCTACAGTTACTTGTGGTAAGGGGAAAATTCATGCAGTAAATGATGAATCTTCCTGCATTTGTGGTGTGAACTACCGGACTACTACTCCTCAAAAACAAAAAGAGTTATATAAATCAATCCAATTTAAAAATATAAATTCAATTAACTGCCGGAAATGTAGATTGGCACTTCTAAGTTTTTATAAAAATTAAGTTGTGCCTTAACTAGATAAGTAGAGAAAGAAACAATCTAGGAAGAAACGTTTATTTCTTCTTTGGTTTATTTATTCCAATAACCCTTTGCCATTACATGAATGTCTAATTGCAGCATGATTATGCCTACTCCTAAGTCTCCCTGTTCTAATTTATGCATAAATTTAAAAGAGGACCATAAAGAGATTTGATTGGAGGCAACAGCAATGGAGATGTTTTCTTCTATCTTACCGTTTTTATTTATGATTGTTATTTATTTTGGGGTTCTTGGATTTACCATTTGGTTTGCGGTTAGTCTTATTAAAGCTCAAAAGGAACGAAATGTTATTCTGAAAGAAATTGCAAATAAACTTGGAAATGTAAAGATTGAAAAAAAAGAAGAGTGATCTTCTTTTTTTGTAAGAAATCAACCTTTATATAAATAAACGTTTCTTCTTTTATTCGGCATGATAATGATTTTTATTGTCTATTTTGTCTATAGTAATTTATTTTGGTACAATGTTTCAAAATAATAATTGAGGTGCAATTATGTGCGGCCGATTCACTCTAACAGCAACATTCACTGAAATCATTCAGCGATTTGAGATTGATGCAGCAATCCAAGAAGAACTATATAATCCAAACTACAATGTAGCCCCATCACAATCTGTCTTATCTGTAATTAATGATGGCAGTAAGAATCGTTTAGGCTTTCTTCGCTGGGGGCTGATTCCGCCCTGGTCGAAGGAAATGAAGATCGGATATAAAATGATCAATGCGAGGGCAGAAACAATCTCTGAAAAACCTAGTTTTCGGAATCCATTCCAGAAGAAACGCTGCTTAATCATTGCTGATTCTTTTTATGAATGGAAACGTCATGAGGATACAACGAAGACGCCTATGCGAATTAAACTTAAATCGGGAGGTTTATTTGCTATGGCTGGCCTGTGGGATCGTTGGATATCTCCACAAGGAGAATCTATCTATTCTTGTTCAGTTATAACAACAACTCCAAATGACCTTGTAAAAGACATACATGACCGAATGCCGGTTATTTTAAAGCCAAGTGACGAGAAAATATGGCTAGATCCTGCAATTTCAGATATTAAACAACTTAATCAGTTATTGATGCCTATGAGTCATGATTTAATGGAGACCTATGAGGTATCTTCACTTGTTAACTCTCCGAAAAATAACTCCATTGAACTGATACGAGAAATTTGTTAATTAAGGTTCTTCTATTTTTTATAAAGCTAAAAATAAATCTTCTAAGAAATAAACGTTTCTTCATTAGAAGGAACGTTTATTTCATCTTTTCCTATTGTAGTTTTCTATAATGCAGCAACGCTATGCAAGCACGTGAGTTCCTCGAGTAGAATGTTGTGTGGCTTAGGAGCCCGATGTCGGAGAAGAAACACACGGATTTCTAAATAAGAAACTGAAAGAATGATGCACCCATATTAATATAGGGCATAATAAAGTTCGACAGATCAACATCTAATTTACGATCTAATCCGGCTTAAATTAAACAACTAATTTTTAATGGGAATACTAAAATATATCTTATTAAAAAAGCAAGGAGTGACGAAGATGCCACGAAAGTCCGCACAAACCAATGAGGAGTTGGTGAAGGAGACAGATGTCCAATCGCCAAATGATCAACAAAACAAAGATGAAATCGGTAACTTATCTCGTATGTTAGCGGCAGTGTTGAATTATCTATCAGATGAAGACGTAGAAGAAATAGATATTGAATACATCTTGGAAGAGACGGAGGGGCTAAGAGATTGGTGGAATCTATATCGAGAAAGCAGCAGGAAACTAATTGAGGAAGAAATTAGAGAATCCCTAAGTGAACTGTCTCTGGATGAACTTCAAAGGATCCGTGAACAAATTAAGGATAAATAGGATTGAATCTACGATCAGTTTAACAACCTAATACAAATATGTTTGAAAGATCGTTTCAAAATAACTGCATTCTGCTTTAATAGGATGCTTTTTTTCTTCTTGGGGTAGCGTCGGGAAATACCCAAAATATAAAAGGAATAAATAAACCTTACAATAAAGAAACGTTTATTTATTCCTTTTATTTATATTAATTCTCATATAACTTTTAAATGCAAACCCGCCCAGCGAAGCGGTCCTTATTTAATCGGTTAATAAGGAAGGGCAGCAGCGTATAAACCACTAAAAGAATTTCAAATCTATCGACTTCTTCACTTCGTTTCGACCCTAAAGGGTGAAATTCCTTTTTTGATGTGACAAGAACAGTTCACCGACACCCGATATACAATAGGATCTTGATTGTGCTTGGTGTCGATTTTTTAGTCTATCACATCAAACCGTTCAATTTGGCATTCTCCCGCCCTCTCCCCTTCAACCAATAGGCCATAAAGGATATCCCTATCCTTTAAGAAGAATAATTGAAACTCATGCATGAAAAGCATATTAATTAACGTGATTATCACGCGAAAATTTGATTATTGCTGATCTTTTGTTATTTCCCTCTTTTTATGAACCCTTTTTAAAATACAAACCCGCCCAGCGAAGCGGCCCTTTACTTGGGGGGGCGCTCGTGGTATCGCGCAAGCGAAATTTGCAGAGAAGCGAAGCGCCCAGAGGGACGGAGCTTTTTAGCAAATTCCACCACGAGCGCAGGGGCCCCTGGTCAAGGGGGGCGGAATTCAAAGCGCTATCTTCATAGCTACGATAATAAGAACTTGCGTCAGCAAGTTCTTTCCTCTTTGTTCTTCTGTGAATCCGCCTTTAAAAAGGAGCTGGCAATGATTCAAAAAGGATCTTCCGACTGCACGTGGGAGGAAGTTCCTGGTGCTGGAATGATTGCAAGGTGGTTTCCCTTGCAATGTTTCCAGCATTTGAATGATTGCCAGCTTTGCCTTGCAACCTTCGATTAATCTTTCAAAGGGCCGCCAGTGATTCGAAAAAAGATTTCCCGACTGTAAGTTGGAGGGAAGTCTTGGTGCTGGAATGATTGCAGGTGGGCTTCCCTGCAATGTTTCCGGCATTTCGAATGACTGGCGGCTTGCTCTGCATCTCCGAGTATTCTATCGATGGTCTTAATTCATATTTTAAGCAGGAACTTTATTTTAGATGTAAAGGCGATCTCATGCCCAATGACTGAGGTGGGTTTCCTCAGTCCGTCACGTATTCCCTCCCCGGCCACTTCGGATAACATTGGTTATGTTAACTAGCGTCTAGTTATACATAATGAAATGTTATCGGAAGTGGCCGTCTTTTGAGGGGAGGGGACAGTGGCGCTTTTTCGGGTGATTTTCCCGAAAAAGATTGGGGATGGGATTGCCATCTTTATTCAAAGACGCACGCTTCGTGGGTTTAACTTTATTCAAAATGCCATACTTTCTTGTGAGTGCTGAGCCGCGAGTCTTTCGGCAGCCGAATGTCTCGCGGCGGGCCTTATTCAAAGACGCATACTACTTTTTTTGATAAAAAAGAACACGGTGCGGCAGCACGGTGTTCTTTCCCCCTTAGTTCATAAAGTATTCACAAAAATTTTGGAGGATATTGGAAACACGTGTCGAAAATTAGAAAATGTAAGCGCTTTTATTATCTTCATCTGTCTTTCTATCATTTATTATCGAAGTTATTATTTTTTTTGCCTTTGTTATAAGTATAAATAACTATTACAAATTGACTAGAATTTATCAAAAAGAAGACCCCTAATTGAGTTTGGCCGCTCCAGGGGTTTTCTCTACAATTTGAGAAGGAATCGCATCCCTCTATGTGAATTGTTTTTATATTTTATCATATAGTTTCTGCGATTGTCCTTCATTTGGGGAGGACTTTTTTTGATAGAGCAATTAAATGCACTAGAAAATTGTTCAATAGATGAGGCAAAACGTCATGTGATGTTTCATCATTATAAAGCTGCAGGATGGATTACTCTAGCTCAAAAGGATAGGGATGGATCATGGAGGCAATACCATTATCGACCTGAGCAATTGGCTTCAGAGCTGTCAGAGTGGCTAGGAGAGAATGTCTTTTTTAGCCAGAATACTTTCTTTAAGCCCCAAAGGAGAATTGAAAATTTAAAGCAATTGAGGGCTTTATATGTAGATGTAGACTGCCATCAGTTAAATTACGACCCTCACTGGGTTGTAGAAAAGCTAAACCTAGAAGTGTTTCAAGAGACTGTTCCTTTACCAAATTTTATTATTTTTTCAGGCAGAGGATTAGTATGTGTATGGCTTATAGAACCTGTTCCATATCAAGCTTTGCCGTTGTGGAAGGCAATTCAAAATCACTTTTACAAGCATATGGAGTATGTCGGAGCCGATAAGAAATCAATTGATTCAACAAGGGTATTTCGAGTCGCAGGAAGTACAAATTCAAAGAATGGAAAGGAAGTCATTATTGAATATCGACATGATTATAGATATGTCTTGAGAGACTTACAGGAAGAATACTTGCCTGAATTAGCTCCATCAAAGGCTAAAAAAACTGGTCGTAAGTCAAAACTTGTTTATTTACATAATGTGCGTAATCTTCACTATTCTAGATTGCTAGATTTAGTGAAGATTGCTGAGCTTCGAAAATATGATCTAAAGGGGCACAGAGAGCTTGTTTGCTTCTTGTATAGATATTGGAGTTGCTGCTTAACGGATGATTTTGAAGACTCTTTGGCACAAATGCTTGAGTTTAACAGTGAATTTAAGAATCCTTTGCGCAAGAGTGAAGTAATAAAGGCAACAAAAAGCGCTGAAAAGGCTTGGGAAGCGAAAAATAATGTACTGGCAAATGAAGAAGCGATTGCCAAGGGGTATCCAGGTGCGGGCTATAATTTAAAGAATTCAACAATTATAAAATGGCTCGAAATTACCCCAGAAGAGCAGAGACATTTACGTACCATTATCGATATCAATGAAAAGCGTAGACGGAAACGTGAACGAGATAAGCACGCTTTTCGGGAAAAAAATGGATCTGTTAGTAGAGGGGAATATTTGTGTAAACAAAAAGAGAGAACAGAAGATAAGTTATGGCAGCTCAAGGGAGCAATACAAAGGCATCCGAAGGCATCTAATGTAAGGTTAGCTCAGATAATAGCTGTCAGCGAGGGATACATACGAAAATTAAAGAAACAAATATAAAAGCCTCGTACTGGTTCTCGCCCTTATATTATGGGCGTTAGCCTGTTCACCCGCGGCAAAGTAAAAAATCTACTATACATAGCTTAAATGAATATCACTATGTTTCTGGGGACACAGCCTCGTAGCGAGGTTAGCGAGCAAGCGATAGCGCGCAGGTAGAGAAATCCCTAATTGCTTTTGTTAGAAGGAGCATTGTATAATATCCTCAAAAGGTGCACGGTGCACTTTGGGAGGATATTATGAAAGCCACCACCACCGGAAATGATTCACTTAGCAAACGTATTTTACTGGACTTACAAGACGGTTTAAGAGTTTCTGAAATTCCTACTCATTACCCTGTTTCGTTGGATCAAGCAAAGAAGCTGTCTCGGTTTAAAAAGATGCTTGATTTAACTAAGGAGAACCTGGGAGAAGAACACTATCATCGATTGCAGCTGCTAGGGATAAAAAGCTTTCCTCTAGCACCTTTATTTAAAAAGTCTGATTGGTCAGGAGTAACTGAAATCTTATCTGTCGTTACGGATGAAACAACGAGAGATGAGTTGCAGATGCTTATCAATGGACTAACTAAAAAAAGAGAAAGGATTCATGAATTTAAAGAAATTGCGGATCTTATTTTAGAACAATTGGAGAATACGGATAAAACCCTACGGATCAAGGAAAAGGAACTATTGCAAATGCAAAAAGAAATGGATAATCAAAATAAGATTTTCAAGGGGTATCCAGAGCCTTATCGTTCCTTTTTGAGTGAATATCTAGGATTATATGAAGGGAAGCTAGTATTAGCAAAGAGGCTTAATCCTAACTGGCAAAGGAATTTAAGGAAAAAAGGCATTATTGTTTACAATGAAGAGTTATATGTTCATTTTTTAAAAGACTTTCTTGCTTTTACAGAGGATTTGAAATCAAGGCATCAGCGAGGCCTGGATTTCCGATGGAATTCTGACAGTGACAAGGAAAGAATAAAAAAAGGAACACCTTGGATAGATGTGCCAGAAGACGGCAAATACAAACTACCTTCAGCATTTAATGAGCAACTGAGTGTTGCGATAAATAAGGTAAATCAAGAGTTAACGGAGATTAAAGGGAAAAGGGTAACAATTGAAACAGAATTGAAGACTATGAAGAAAAAAACGGTTCATTCTTATATGGAAATAGCCGAAGTATCAGACTTCCTCTCGATGATCAATTTAAAGCGTCACAAAGAATTGCAAGACAAGGCCCTTAAATGGCTGTTTCAGCGTGGTTTTATCGCGGTGGCAGAGTTAACCCTCCCAAATGGAAAAAGAGCCGATATTTTCGCGTATAATGAGTCTCAGATTGTTATTTTTGAAGTGAAGACCTCACAAGGGGATTTAAAGACAGATAAAAAATGGACGGACTATCTGCCATACTGCCATGAATTTTATTTTTTAACGCCTGCTGATTTATCCCATTCGGTAGAAGAAAAGATCAAAAATGTTAACTGTGGCCACTATGTCGAAGCTGGGGGTAGTTTGAAATTGATAAAAACGGATGATCGTCCTGTGAATAAGGTGGATCAGGAAAGTGAACTGAGGTTCGCTGCGGGGCAGTTGTTGTCTCGGAAGTTTATTTATGGGTATTAAACGGATTCCTTGATAATTCACTTACTTCCTATAAAAAAAAAAAAATGGTGCCATAATTTATTGACACCATTTTTGTTATATTTAATTCCCTCTCAATTTTTTCAATGTTTCCTCCAGTTCTTTCTTCTTCCTCATTTTGTCTTCTTTTGAGGCAGTTTCAGGCTTAAAGTCTTTCACGCCTAACATTTCAAACAATTCATCTTTCACGCTATCGAACATGGCATTGGCTTCTTCCACATTTACTTGAAATTGTGTCTGAAGTTCTTCTACTGCTTTGTCTTTCACAAACCAATTCGGCACTTTTTCTTTCGATTTGCGGAAATAAGAAACCAAAAAGGGCAGGATCATTTGATTCTCTGAAGTCGTTGCTACTTCGGATTCCACATTTCCTTTTGAAGCATTTAAAACAGTCGTTATGTATCCAATCAGGTTTTCTATGTCCGTTCGATGCTGTATTTTTTCCATCAACACAATGACATTTTCTTGGCCAAATTTCTCCCAGGCTTGAATCGTTTCGTCTGTTATCCGTATGCCCATCATCAGACCTAACTTTTTCACTCTTTCAGAAAAGGAATTCGGTTGTTTGAATTCCTCTAAGCTTTCTTCAAATAAGCTTAATTGTTCTGTCTTCTTCTTTGCTGGATAAATCACAAATTTTATTTTCGAGACTCTTCGGCCTGTTTTGATCTCTTCGATTTGAAAAGAAATATCTGTTTTCTTTTTCAGCTCTTTTTGAGCCGGTACTAAGACACGCTGCTTAAAATTTCCGTATGCAGGGTAGATGTCCTCTGCACCAAGCATTTTTCTTAATGATTCAATCGGAAATGTCCGTTCTTGGATTTTTTCATATTGTTTTAACAGTTCATAGATTCGAATAGCATAGGAGCTTTTTAACTTCACTACGTTTTCTAATTTATAGCTAGTAAACTCTCTTTTTAGCTCCAAAAGGTAAGGCCGTAAGAAAGGATCGAATCGGATGTCAATCGTTCCTTCCGTTTCGTTATACGCAACATAACTTAACCATCCAACCTGGATGACCTTTTTATTGATACGCACCTCAAACACTTTCTGCATGAGTTCTTTCGTGATTTGCCTTAATTCCGTGTACTTAGGGGTCCCCTTCAGTCCTAATAACTTAGTAAATTCTTTTATCGGCAATGTATATGTCTTAAAATCTGAATCTGATGGATGAATATTACTTGCCAAACAGAGGATAATTTTTTGTTCCACAACCCCAAGCTTATAATTAGCCTCAATTAACATATTTGATTTCGTTACAAGCTTATTGTTACTTACTTCAATGATTTCTGTTTGGAACAAAAGAGCCCCTCCCTTCCCATGTCAGTTCCTTAGACTAATTATGACAAATTACGAAGTATAACAAAAGAGTTTTTTTGTTATATATACTAGTTTTATAACAGACACCATTTTTGTTATGGTTGGCACCAAAAATGTTATAGTCGCACCGTTTTTGTTATAGTTCACACCATTTTTGTTATATTAATGGCACCATTTTTGTTATGATTCACACCATTTTTGTTATGGTTCGCACCAAAAAAGTTATAGTTAGCACCATTTTTGTTATATTAAAACGCTGAATCCCCTGATATGACTAGCCTCAGAGCCTCCGAAAACAAGTAAAACAATGTAAAATACTTAAAATATATATTGTAAAACACTAAAACAGTGTGTGACTTAAATCTATTAATCTAATTTTCGTATAATCCTGCTTTAATTCTGAATCAAAGCAATAAAACGAGTACGCCAAAAATAAATTCTATAATGTGAGATTTTAATTAAGAAAAGGTAATCAATAGGGCTCTTTTTGAAATTAAATAGTAATTATAATTGGCAAAAGATCAAGTATTGGTAAAGAAATTACTTTAACATATGCAAAAGATAGAGCAAGAACTGATGGCTGATTTCGATGAAATAGGATTACAACATACAGTAAAAGAATTAAATGAAATTCTAAGAAGAAAACAATATTTCTATTAATAAATAAACGTTGTTTCTTTGATTCCTTTTTAGTTTCCTGTCGTTGTAAATTCTTGCTTCTGGGACGAGACCTATCCATACATTTTTTGGTTGTTTAACGAACGTATGTTTGTGTATAATATATTAAAAAGGAGTTGAACATTAATGATCCGTGATCGGGGTACCCAAAAGTGGACTGCAATGATGCTTCCAGAGCATGTTCAAAGTTTAAAGGATTTATTAATTGATGAAAAAAAGGTTAAAAGGCCTGAAATAGACGAGCAAGCTCTTGAAGAGTTTGAATTGCTAATTTGCGAAGCGATAGAATCTAATCGGTCTCTTGAAATTAAGCTCTTTGATCGTGGGTTTACTAAAACAATTATTGGCACCGTTCATTTTATTAACCACCTAAAGAGTCAATTAATTATTCAAGATAAGGAAGGGTACTTCCACCATCTACCTTTCGCTAGTCTAATTAATGTACATCAGGAGTGAATTAACATCATGATTGATTATAGTCAATTTCCAGACCGCAAGATATTGTGTGTGGATATGAAATCGTTCTATGCTAGCGTTTCAGCTGTGATGCTTGGTTTGGATCCTCTAACTTGTTATTTAGCTGTTGTCGGGAACATCGATCGTCAAGGAAGCGTTGTTTTAGCTGCTTCTCCTGCACTGAAGAAGAAATTTGGCATTAAGACAGGTTCCCGACTATTTGAAATACCAAATGATTCCCGTATTAAAGTAGTTAATCCGAAAATGGGAATGTTTATTAGAGTATCTACAGAAATTACTAAGTTGTTTTATCAATTTGTCCCCCCTTCAGCCATTCACACTTATTCGGTTGATGAAAGTTTCCTAAATGTTAAAGGACTTGAGAAAATATGGGGATCCCCAGAAACAATTGCACAACTAATACAATATGAAATACAGAATACTTTTGGACTTCCCTCAACCGTTGGTATTGGGCCAAACATGCTTATGGCTAAATTAGCGTTGGATTTAGAATCAAAAAAGGCTCCTAATGGAATAGCTGTATGGTCATATGATGATATTCCCCATAAATTATGGCCTGTTAGTCCTTTATCGAAAATGTGGGGAATCGGTCGCCGTATAGAAAAAACATTGAACGGAATGGGGATATTTAATGTAGGTCAAATCGCTCGTTATGATCTTGAACTATTAGAAAAGAAATTTGGAATCATGGGAAATCAACTTTATCACCATGCCTGGGGTGTTGATTTATCAGAAATTGGTGCGCCGATTTTAGCTGGTCAAGTAAGTTTCGGGAAAAGTCAGATCCTGATGAGGGATTACAAACAAATAAATGAGATCAATATTATTATTCTAGAAATGTGTGAGGAGGTAGCGAAAAGGGCGAGAGATAAACGTAAGGCAGGAAGAACTATCAGTTTTGGGCTTGGGTATAGCAAAGATGAATTAGGTGGGGGCTTCCATAGATCAAGAACTGTTGAGACCCCAACGAACGTAACAATGGATATTTATAAGGTTTGCCTTGCTTTGATGCAAGAGAATTATAGAGGTCAAACCGTTCGTTCAGTATCGGTATCGATAACAAAACTGGTTAATGATGATGAAATTCAACTGAATTTATTTGATCTAAACGGATGGAAGAAACGTGAATTAGGCTACACGGTTGACAAAATTAGAAATAAATACGGGTCAGCAGCCATTTTAAGAGCCGTTTCGTATACTCCTGATGGAACGGCTTTGCATAGAAGTAAATTAGTTGGAGGTCATAAACAATAGTTTTCTCTAATTACCTACGGACCATTAGCTAATTTTTAAAAGTAAGAACATGAATGTGCTTGTTCCAAAAACACATACCCAATCTTTTCGATTAAATCCTGCCGTGAGATGCGAATCACTGGCGGCCTTTTGGAAAGAGACTTCACAGAAGAAAAAACAGAAAGCTTGCCTTAACAAGGGGTCCCACCAAGAAAACGCGGAAAACATACGCTAAGCAAGTTTCGACATATAGAAAGCCAATCTTCCATACGCTAAGGAACATCGGCATGGTTGTAGAATGACATTAAAGTTGCTTGATTTTTGTTGAAAGTCTGCCCTTCGAACTTAAAAAACTGCAGTCAATTTCAGGATTGAAGTAACCCAAATTTCATTGTTAGAAAGATGATATGTAATTAGCTATAGCTTATAATAAAGGAAAAGGGAGGGATGAAATATGAAGTGGCAGGAAGTTAGAGAATTATTTCCAGATCAGTTTGTTTTAGTATCGATCCTTGATTACCATGAGGAAGATGATAAAAAAATTATTGATGAAGTCGCACCCATCCGTTCCGTTCCAGATGAAAATGCTAATAAGGAGTTTTTTAAAGTAGAACCAGGAAACATTGTTTACCATACATCGAATGAGAAATGTATCGTTTATATTCGAAAAGATCCATTGATGAGAGTGAGACGAATTTAATGAAAATATCATTTGATGGACAACTTATTACAACATCACTTATTGTTACTTTTCGAGGAAAAACGCTGCAAATCGATGATATGATTATTGATACAGGATCCTCTCATACGGTTATTAGCCCAGATGTTTTAGAAGAAATAGGGGTAAGGTATGAAAATGGAGACGATATTTATGAAGCATATGGGATAGGCGGATCAGTTCCTTTCTATACTAAGGCAATGGATGAGATTCAAATTAATAAATTTAATATAAAGAATTTTGAAATTGATGTGGGGGTTCTTCCGAAAGATCATAATGGACTTCTAGGGTTGGATATTCTAATGACCTACAATTTTATAGTGGATATGGACAAGTTAGAATTATATCCATCAAAGAATAAAGCTAAGAATTTAGTATAACGAATCTGATCATTCCAGGAAGCAATCAAGTTAAAAAGTCCCAATTTCCCACAACCGAGAAATTGGGATTTTTTAATTCTACAGAGAACCTGATTATTTGGTAATTTCTGTCCAAAAATAGTAGTAGATAACTTCCTGCACAAAGGAAAAATGCAACTCTGGTTACAATTTAAAATAGATGCAGGAGGACAATGCGAAATGATTACTTTATTAGGTTTTTTTCTAGTCTTTTTTATTTTTACTATCGGTTTCTATCTGTTTGCATTATTCATTTCTGCCCTTTTTAAGTTTGGCGGTAATGATTTAATTGGTGATAAAATAGCAGGCTTTATTTTTGATGGTGGCTGGGCAAATTTTTGGATTACATTTTGTTGTATTTTTGTGTTTTATCTGCTAATAGGTTCTTTTTCAAAAAAATGAAAGTGAAGGGCAAAGGTACCCTCATCTAGAGTTGCTTATTCAAATAATCTATGAATCTCCTAATATATGAGGATAAATTCGTACTAATGCTATATAATAGTTCAAAAGTCACACGGGTATAGAGGGGGATGACGCATGAGTTTTATCAGAGGGGTAGGAAAAGGTTTTGGTAAAGTAGCAGGTTTGGTTGTGGGCGGGCCAATACAAGTAGTTGGAGAGCTCACGGGAGTTGAATTAATTGAGGATATTGGTAGAGGAGTAAGAAAAGCTTCCGAATTTGCTGGTGACACTGCTGGACAAGTAGTTGGAGGTGCAGTGGATACTGTAGCTGGAATGGTAAGCGAAGATCCTATTAAACGGGATAAGGGCTTAAGTGATATTGGTAATGCAGCATATAGAACGGGAAAGGGTGTATTTATAACAGCTAAAGATGCCCTACATAACGGTGGAGAAGTCATTGGTGGTGTCATGGATGGAGATCATAATAGAGTAAAAAGTGGGGCAGCATCACTTGTTAAAACCGTAGCAATAGGGGCACTTGCTGTTGGTGTAATTGACATCATTGATGGTGCTGATGGAGAAAATGTGGCTCATGCAGAAGCTCTTGACACTGCAAAAGATGCTTTACCTGCTGATATCTATGGGGATGGAGATGAATCTATAACGATTGAAACAAGAAATGATCATTTAGAAGGTTCTGTTCATCACGAAACCAATGTTTTATTTGAATCAAATACCATTGTTTTGCCTAGTGGAACAGAAGTAACGGGGGTATTTCCGGTTTTCGAATCAGAATATGAAGTCCAATTAGACGAGAGTTTATATCTTCAATCTAGTCATGTTCATTTCAGTTATGCGAATGCTGAATTATACGAGGCCATTCAAGAAGATCCCAATCTAGCTGATGATTTAGGGTTGAATGAACAAGATATTAAAGCGTTAGCAAATGGGGATAATCCAGAAGGATTTACATGGCACCATCATGAAGAACCAGGTACTTTACAATTAGTTGATGAAGAAGTCCATGCAAATACAGGACACGATGGAGGAAGAGAAGTATGGGGTGGAGGGAAAGACTACCGTTAATGTTTACGAGTTACTCATTCTACCACAAACGTTAAAAATAGGTAATGAGGCTTTAATTGAATACTTTATCTCCAAAAAGAACTCATAGGGGTTCTTTTTTTCGTATGTAACATCCTTTTTATCTTTTTTTGAATATTCAATTGATGGAAATAGACAAGGCTGTGATGATAGATTATAATGAAGTTAACTAATGGAAACTAGGTTAACCATTGATATAATAATAAATTATAGTTAACAAAAATATGAAGGAGTGTATAAAATGGCAGATAAAACATTTGGTGTAAAAGTGAATGAGGATTTATACGATAAAGTTAAGTTGATGATCGATTCGAGTGGGATTTCTGCAAAAGAATGGTTCGAAAAAGCTGTCTCCTTGACTGAAATGAATGCAATTAAACAAGGAGCAACCGATTATAGCCAGGATATTTCTGAATTAGAGGTTCATACAACGAGAATCTATGAGCTTGTGGCTAATATGATTCAGCGGTCGATCTATATAAAGGATCATGCGGTGAAGGAATATGCCGATAAGCTAGATCAGAGGGAATCTATCATTGGCGAGTACCAAGACAAAGCAAAAGTAGCTTTGGAAGAAGCGAAAGCATCGATGCAAATGGCAGAAGTGCTAGAAAAGGAAAAAACAGATCTTTCGAAGCAACTAGAAAAAGAAAGAGCAGATTTATTAAAGCAACTGGAAGAAGTGCGTTCGGTTAACCTGAATAACCAGTTGTTAATTGATGAATATAAAGAGAAAAATGATACGTTGAGTGGATTGGTTAGTAAGTACCAATCTTTTGCAGAAGAGAACGAGAAATTGAAAGATAAACATGCAGATGAACAAGAGCGTCTGCATTCTCAAGTGGTAGAAATAAGTACTCAAGCTCATGATCAGCAGGATGAAATAAAAGATTTGAACCAACAGATTGAAATGATGAAAAATAACCATGAAATCGCGTTAGAACGGTTAACTGAAAAGAAAGAGTATGAAAAAGACAAAGCGTTATTAGAGTGTGAGCGGAATTATCAAGAGAAATGGTTGAAAGCTAATGATGAGTACAATGAAAAGATAAAAGAACTATATAATGAAATTTCGGTTGTACGGAAGGAATATGAGGAAAAAGTTAAAAATCTTGAGATTGAAGTGAAAAATGTAAAAGCTGAAAGAGATCAATAGGAATCAGAAGAAATGGAAAATAATTTGACCTATCTTCTACAAACGAAAAGGACCATGATAGGGTCCTTTTTTACACTGTATAATTTAATAAGTATAGTGTTTTCTGCTGAAGAGAATCATTTATATTTCTTGATTTAAATATTTCAATGCAAAGGAACTCATAGTAATGATACCTGTTGAAATAGCTTTTTCATCAAAGATGATACCTGGATTATGCAAACTCTTTTGAGATGCTGGATTTTCATTTCGAGTTCCTAGTCTAAACAACATCCCATCAACATGCTGAAGATAATAAGAGAAATCCTCTCCACCTAATGAAGGCTCTAATAAATAATCTAGTTGTTCTTCTCCAAGTGTTTCTGTTACAACTTCAGATAATAAATTAACCAGTTTATTGTCATTTATAACTGGAAATGATCCCGGATAATAAGAGACTTTAGCGCTTCCTTTAAATGCTTTTGCTGTGCTTTCTGAAATTCTCACCATAGTTTCCTTAACCTTAGTGCTTACCTCCGTCTTTAAGGTTCTTACTGTTCCAGATATCATCACCTTATTGGCAATAATATTATCTGCAGTACCACCATGAATTTGTCCGATTGTTACAACTGCTGAATCTAATGGAGATAACATTCTGGAAACGATTTGTTGGAGTCCGCTCACAATCTGAGCTGCAATTGGTATTGGGTCAACACTTTTTTGAGGGTGTGCCGCATGGCCTCCCGTTCCTGTTACTTCAATCTCAAAACGGTTTATTGATGCCATTATGGCATCATGCTTGACCCCGATTTTTCCAGCATCAGTGAATGGCCATACATGCAAACAAACAATTTTATCAACTTTTGGTTCAGTGAGTACTCCTTCTTTAATCATTAACTGTGCACCTTGCATTGTTTCTTCGGCAGGTTGGAAAATAAATTTTATATTTCCTTTTATTGAATCCCTCATTTTATCTAGTACAATGGCGGTCCCTAGTAAAACAGAAGTATGAATATCATGTCCACAGGCATGCATTATTCCTTTATTTTGTGAAGTAAATTCTAAACCTGTTTCTTCTTTAATGGGTAAAGCATCAATATCAGCTCGTAACCCAAGTGTTGGCCCATCTCCCATTCCTTTTAACAAGCCAATAATTCCTGAGCCATTTGAACATTTTCGTAATTCTATATTCGTATTTCTTAAAGTATCAAAAATGAGATCAGTGGTTTTAAATTCCTGATGACTTAATTCGGGATTTTTATGTAATTTTCTCCGAATCTCTATTATTTGTTCTTCTATTTCCCCTGTTATTTTTTTTATATTCAATTAGTTATTCCTCCTTGTTTACCCATTTCTAAAATAAAAGAGATTAAGGCTATATTAAGAATAACCTTAATCCTTTTTTAATTAGTTAAGAAAGCCTTTACCCTTTTTCAACGGCCTGCTTGTATACTTCTTCTCCCCAAACGTCTTTACCGGGTTTGTCCCTAATTGGTTGGATCGCCTCCATAAGAAGATTAATATCGAGCTAAATAAACTTAACACCCACAACTTCAAATTCATCCCTATCATCTGTTTGTTCTTTGCCAATTTTTATTCCATGTATTTTTCGGCATTTTTTACTGCAGCGAGTAATATTTGTTAAAGGGAGTGCTTAAAACTTATTCCTTAACTATAAGGTCTGGCAGCCAAGTACTTAATTCTGGTACAAATGTAACTATTAATAAACATATAATTAAAGAGATAATATAAGGGATTGTGGCTGGTACGATGCTTTCTATTTTTAACTTACTTATATTACTAATGACAAAAAGCCCAACACCAATTGGTGGAGTAACAACTCCGATAGCCAATGCTAAACACATTACTACTCCAAAGTGAATAGGATCTATACCGTAATTCAAAATTACAGGTACTAGGATAGGAGCTAAAATAATTAGTGCCTCGGTACCGGACATTATAGTGCCAGCAAATAATAAAATAACTAGAATAATAAGTAATACTAATAAAGGGTTATCGGTAAGAGATAAAAAGAAGTTAGTTAGTGTTTCACCAACTCGCTCATATGTGACAATCCAACCTAGCATCCCAGCAATTGCAACTAAGAAAATAACATGTGAGGTAAGCAAGGCAGACTCTTTAAATGCTTCAACCATTTTACTCCACGTTAATTCCCTATATATAAAACCAATAATAATTGTATAAACTACTGCAATAATTCCAGCTTGTGTAGGGGTCACTAGTCCTCCAACCATTCCATAAAGAACGATAATTGGTGTTCCTAAAGTTAAAAGAGCCGCCTTGAATGTTTTCCATTTGTAAGAGAAAGGAGTAGGTGGATCAATTGGGCAAACTTCCCTACCGGATCTTACCTGAATATAGATAGCAATCATTAAAACCAGGGTCATCAGTATGGCCGGAATAATTCCTGCAATAAATAACTTTGCAACAGATACCTCTGCAATAACGGCGTAAATGATCATAAAAATACTAGGTGGCATAATGGGTCCGATACAACCAGATACTGCTGTAATAGCAGCACTAAATGCATTACGATATCCAGCCTCCTTCATTGCTCTATACTCGATGACACCTAGCCCAGCTATATCAGCAACTGCAGAACCGGATATTCCCGCGAAAAGGGTACTAGCAAATACATTTACATGGGCTAATCCACCGGGAATTCGCCCTACTACTGAACGGGCAAAATTAAAAATTCTATCGGTTAACCCTCCAGTATTCATTAAGTTTCCAGCTAGTATGAAAAAGGGAACGGCAAGTAACGTAAAATTAAAAACAGACCCTGTCAAAGCTTGTGGAATAATTCTGAGTGGTAAACCTCCTACCCAGAAGGTAATTAATGCGGAAATTCCCAAGGTCATAGAAATGGGAGTTCTAATTGCAACTAATACAATAAGTAATACAACCGTTAACAAGGACATCATGATATTTCTTTCCCCCTTGTTTGATGAAATAATTCAATCAATTCCCTGATAGTAATGATAATCATGTAAGTAAAAGAAAAAACAATGGGTAAAGAAAATAACATATAATTTATTGGAAGGTAGTTAGCTTCTCTTAAGGATTGTACCTTTAAATACTCGACCATAATAATTAAAACTGTCGAAAGGAAAACCATTATAAGGATGTTAACAACAATATCAAAAAAAACATGGTATTTCTTTTGTACGAATCGATCTAAGAATATAGTGATTTTAGGATCCAAATTTCTCTTTAAAACAACAGCCATTCCTAAAAACACCATCCAAGAGAAGCAAAGAATTGATAATTCTTGTGTTGCTGTAATGGAACTTCCCACTGTTAGCCGATATGCAATATCAACAACGTTAATTAAAATAAGAATAGCGAAAATTAAAGTTGAAAAGAATAAGTACGTTTTTTCAATTTGTGAAATTACCGTATCAATTAATCGCAATCATATCCCCCCTATAGGCAAATATTGCAGTAAAGAAGTTCTTCTTTACTGCAATATAATAATTGTATTATTGTTGTGCCTTCCAATCCTTTATTTCATTAAGTAATTCTTCGTTTAGAAAACCATTTTTAATTAAATCCTTATATACATCATCCATTTTTTCTTGCCATGGGCTTAAGTCAACTTCATAGACCTGAACCTTTGCTTCTTCTAGCTTGTTTATTACACTCTCAGTTTCTTCGTTAATATATTTGCTACCTATTTCACCAGCTTCGTTAGCAGCTTCTACAAGAGATTTCTGTAATTCCTTCGGTAATGATTGAAATTTATCTTCATTCATTGCCATTACTAGAGATTGAGGGTATTCATAAGTAACCGTTACATGCTTTGCTACTTCGTGGAAATTCATACTTGTAACTGTAGAAATTGGTGATGTAGCAGCATTTACTACCCCTTGCTTCAAAGCCAGATATGTTTCTGACCAAGGGATAACAGTAGTATTTGCCCCTAAAGCTGACCATGCTTTAATAGCTGTTTCTGATTCAGCCAATCGTAAGTTTAAACCCTTTAAATCCTCTAGTTTTTGAACGGGTTTTGTACTTACTAAAACTCTATAAGGTCCTCTTATAAAGTTCTTCTCTGAATTGATAAAGCGAATTCCCACTTTATTTATCAAGTCATCTTCCATTTTTTTTTGAATATCTGACTGTAAAAACTTTAGATATTCTTCATTATCTTTAAAAAGGAATGGCAAACTGTGAATATTGAAATCTTTTACGTAGGGAAGATAATAGGTCATGGTCTCAAAATAAATATCCTGTGCTCCAGATATTACATTTTCAATTTGTTCAGACTCAGTGCCCAATTGTTCATGGAAAAACACATCAATTTTTAATTTACCAGCTGTTTTTTCCTCTACCAGTCTTGCAAATTCTGTAACTCCTTTACTTTCAACATTGTTTTCTGGCATTTTTGTACCCATAGTTAAAACAATCGGTTTATCACTATTTGATGAACTAGTTTGAGTTCCACTACAAGCAGCTAATGCAACCATAAAAATCGATAATATAATACTGAGACCTACCTTCTTCATACTATTTCCCCTTTCAAAATATATATTGAATTATTGTAGTCATCTGTTAATAGTAGATAAGCTATTCAGTCTACTTAGGGCGGTTATCGCTGCTCTTGTCAAAATTTCAATCCCGCTAAATATTGCCTCTTTGTCAAATGTCATATTAGGATGGTGAAGGTCAGGTTTTAAGCCGCAACCGAGACCTAATACGGTGGCTTTCAGATAAGGACGCTTTAAAGTGTAATAATGGAAGTCCTCCCCTTTAGGTGTAATAATAGGGGATTTTAATTTATCCTGATCAAGGGTATCTATTATTGCATCTTGAATTATTTGCTCAGCATCTGAGTCAACCTCAGCAGCTGGAAGGTTTCCTGTAATATTTAGACTAATTTCTACGTTATATACTCTAGCTATATTTTCGATAACATGTTTAACCTTTTTGGTTAGAAGATCCATATCCCTGTTTTTCTGAACACGCAGATCTAAACTAAAGCTGGCATTCCCTGGGATAATATTTGGACTATTACCGCCCGCCTCTATTTTGGTCATTTTAATAGAATGAGGAATCATCGGATCAATACGGATATGGGAAAGCGCTTGAATAATAGTACTTGCAACTTCAATTGCATTCGGGCTTATATGTGGCCGAGAGCCATGAGCATCTGCTCCTCGAATTTTTCCTTCTATGAACCTACTTGCGGAGTGAATGACCGATGGTGAAGCCTCACCATTTTTTATATCTTCTTCAGATCTTAGAAGTACTCCAAAAAGATAATCCACATTATCAACTACACCTTTTTCAACCATTTTTAATGCTCCAGTTCCTTTTTCTTCTGCGGGTTGAAATATAAATCTAAGAGTTCCCCTAGGAATTGTGCTCATTTTTTTAAATAGTAATAGTACTCCTAATACCATGGTCATGTGGGCATCATGCCCACATGAATGGTTTGCTCGGACTACGCCGTCAACTTCTTGAAGTAATCCATCGATGTCAGCACGAATTGCAACAACAGGTGAACCTTCTCCTATTTCACCAACAACACCAGTGCAGTCATCAAAGGTTGTAACCTTACATTCATATCTTTCTAAGTAATTCTTTAAGAACTCTGTTGTTTCATATTCATGCCAGCTAATTTCAGGATTATTGTGTAGTTGATTGAAAATCTCAATTATTTCTTTTTTAGAATCCTCAATTATCTCTTTCATGTCTATCCTCTCTTAAGGTTTTTTTGTATAACATAGGAGGATTAGCTAGATTTGTATAAAAAGGTCTCCATTTTCTTCAAATACCGTATAGGTTTTAAGTTTTGACTTGGTTACTCCAAATAGCGGCTTTCCGGTTTCAATATCGAATTCATAACCATGCCAGGGACATACCAGAACCTTGTCTTCCATATCATAATTTATCTCACTTGGATTAGAAGGTATCATAGTCCCTCGAATGTCTCCAGCACACATACTTGCCCCTTTGTGAGGACACGTATTTGATAATGCATAAAAGGTTCCTTGAGAATATAAAACTGCTATACTTTTCCCATCTATTTCGAAATTATTACAACGCTTTGAAGATAATTCAGAAACTTCTCCAAGCCTATAGTTCAAGATGTTACCTCCTTTGTAAACGGTTCCAATTAGTGTTAAGCTCTTATCCTTGAACCAAATAGGTTCATTGCATTATCATGTAATATTCGCTTTCTAAGTTCCGGTGATGAAAATAACCGATTAAAGGTTTCATCAGGCATATCATTATCCCAATGAGGATAGTCACTGCTGAAAAGTAGATTGTGTTCCCCCTCAATCATTCCTATCATGCTATCAAATTGTTTCTTTGGCATTTCATCAATAGGTTGAGTTGTGAAATAGACATTATCTCTAACGTAGTCACTAGGCTTTTTCTTAACCCAAGGAGTTTCAATACGTAAATTTCTCCAGGATTGGTCCATCCTCGTTAAAACAGAACCTAACCAGCTAAAAGCATATTCAACAAAAACAATTTTTAAATCTGGATATCTTTCAAATACTCCTTCAAAAATGAGGTTTACTAACGTCGATTGAGCTATTTGCGGATATGTTATATATCTTTCTACATAGTATTTTGTTACTCCTCCTGCAAGCGGTGCCGCTCCAATATAGGTGCCTTCTGCTCCTGTAACATGGGTCATAATTGGTAGGTTTTCTTCTATTGCAGCCTCAAATATTGGATAAAAGTATCGGTCGCCCAATGGTATATTGATTAAAGGAAGGTTAATTCCTATAACCCCCTTTACCTTTGACAACCTTTTAATTTCTTTAACAGCTAGTTTTGGATCTTGTGGAGTAACATTTATTACTAAATGGTAACGCGGGTCAACACTTAACCACTTATCTATAAAATAATCATTATATGCCGATGTCACTGTATGAACCATATCTGGATTCGTCCAAACAAGGGATAATTGTGATGGCTGCATAGCTATTAGTGCAGCACACTTTGGATCGTATACATCCAAATATTGTTCTCTTGTAAAGAAAGGGTCTGAACCACCAATTTTTCCTTCTGGGGAAATCGCATCCTTTCGAGTAACGCTCCCCCTAGGATTTACATGTCTGTTGGAATGAGGAACAAGCCCAGACATCTGGAACTTTTTTTTCCAAGAACTATCCATATAAGGGTAAAGTTGTTCCAGTCCCCCTTCGACAACTGGATGTACATCACAGTCTATAGGTCTAATTATTTCTTCACTTATATTATTTTTTTCAGGATTATTCATACAAATACCTCCTTTGATAGATTGGAAAATTATTCAAAAGTTATCCCACTTTCTCTTAAAAGTTGATCAGCCTTTGTAATGGAGGCAAGCGGTAATCCTTGGTCTATCTTATCTTTCATTATCTTTTCCATTGCTTCTTTTTCTTCCGCTTTCAATAACCACTCCTGTATATTTAAATCTTTACTCAGTACCAATAACCCGTTATCATCGCCTAAAATAGTATCCCCGGGCTCTACGGTAACTCCCCCACATTGGATAGTTGTATTAATTTCACCTGTGTTTCCAACTAATCTTGTTGTAACTGGGGAAAGTCCTGTTGAATAAACAGGAAAGTTAAGTTCCCTGACTGATTGAATATCCGTTATAGGGCCGTCAACGATAATACCAGCTAGATTCCTTTTCTTTGCTGCATAAACAATAATTTCACCGACGCAAGCATATTTCTCATCTCCATTTCGATCAATAACTAATATATCTCCCTCTCTTGCCAGACTTACGGCTTTATGAACCATTACGGAATCAATTGATGTTGTTTTTACAGTGAATGCTGAACCTACAACTTTTATATTATTGACCATTGCTTTGATTCTTGAATTCATAAAACCAAATTGTAGCCAATGTCCTATGGTTGCAGGATCAATTTTTAAAAGCCTGTTTTTAATATCCTCAGTAAGTTCCCTTTTTTTACGGGGCATTACCTTCATTAGAATTCCTCCCTATTTAAACTTATTTAAACAAAAAAACCAGTAATAATAAGCACAAGAAAAAAGTGCCTACTACTACTGGTTTATACCCATTAATAAAAATTGATTTTTGGTCAATTCCTCATAGATACCCAGTTATTATTATAGTTTTTTTACTTAGGGTTTTCTTTAAATCTCTCATATGCAGAACGTACAGCTTGAATGATTGCCCCTTGAGAAGGCATAAGACATAACTTTTTAATTTTATTTAATAAATTATCAATACCTTGATTTAAATCATAACCAATTACTAAATTACTTAAGAATTCATTTGAAAGGCTTGTTATTAAAGTAAATTCGGCTTTTTCAATTATCTTGGTGCTTTTATTAATGACCCAAACTGCCCCAATATATTTTTTTTCTTCATGAAGTGCTACGCCTTTTGGAACTTGCGCATGTCCACTTACAATTAAATAGACATCATCACTCATAAAAACCTCTCCAAACTTTATTATAACTATTATAACAGTGTTAATGTTTATTCTCAATGTTTTTTATTGTTTAAATAGTGAAAAAGTATTTTCATCTGAATTACTATAACTTTTATTCGACGTTCTAAATTTATTCATATACTAGCCCCTAGGTTATGTTTGTTTATGTAGTGGATAATTGTCTTTAAATTCTTTTTCAGATGTGCAATTTTAAGTCAGCTCGTTTTAAAATTTTGGCAAAGCATCCACTGCATCCGCCAAATCACTATACGAATCTTTCAAATATCTACTCGTCGTTGCAATATTACTATGTCCTGCCAATCTTCTCACTTTTTCAATATCATTATTCGTCGCTTTCAACATCCATTTACAAAATGTATGTCGGAACATATGAGGTGTTAGCTTTTTCTTAGGTAAGCTGTATCCTTCAATCATAGTCTGGATCCCTCTAACAGTAAATTTCGGTGAACGTTGACTATAAAAGATATATGGAGATTCCTCTACATGCGTTTTCTGTTTTGCCATCTCTGCACGAAATACAAACCATTCTTGAATTTCCGCAAGCAATGTATTAGAAATCGGAACCGTCCTTACCTTCATACCTTTTCCTACGATTCTTATCCGTTTTAAGTCTAAATCTATATCCGTTAATTTTAAATTGGATAGCTCATCGACACGAAGGCCAGCATAAGTCAGAAGATAAATAATGGCTCGGTCTCTCCGGTACTTTTCCTCTGGATTGACTCCCCTGCTTTTGACGGGTTTCTTCCTTATTATATAGAGGAGATTTTCAAACTCTTCTTCCGTCAGCCACATAATTTTTTCGCTATCGTCATCGGCTGATTTCAAATCCTGAATATCGCTCATTGGATTTTGCTGCAGCTGGTTAGTTTTAGTTGCCCATGAATAAAAACTCCGCAATGAATTTAGGCGCCGGTTGATTGTTGAAATGGCCAGTGGTTTTGCGTTAATGGGATTTAACATTTCATAGATCCATTTGCGAATATCGGCAGCTGTGACAAAATCATCGGGTTTAATATGTAATTGATCGAAAAAAGAGTTCAGATCATTCGAATAGGAAATAATGGTATTTTGTGATTTCCCTTTTTCTTGAAGAAAGGAAATATACGCTAGAAACAAATCATTCACACTCCTTTACTTATATGACGAGTTTAACAAATTAAAAAGCGATTTATTAGATATATATTTTCTATATTATATGATGAGTATAACATAAGTAAAAGGAGGATGAACGTATATAATGTATATTATGTGACTAGTTAAATGACGGTTTTATGACGTCATTTTTATATAGACAAGTAACATTATAATAGAGTTGGAAAAATTTACATATTAATATTAGCTAATTCTTCGTTTTTTCTGTGAACATTTGGGACACCAATGACCTTTGAAAATGACAGCAGGGGAAGTAGTCCATATATGTTTTTCTCTACATTCGAATTTTAAGTGGGTAGTACTATTATTATATCGTGGGGAGTGCAGTTTTCCATTCCGGGATTCTACTATCTCATTTAACCGACTAAGCTGATTTTTACGATGAATCTCTCTATTACATTCCTTACACCAACGTACTTCATTTTTTACTGTATACGGCAAATGCTCAAATTGATGGCCATTTTCACATTCAAATAGAAGTTTGGTATAAGAATCTACATAGTTAGTCGATAGCAATTTGCCTTTTTTCCTTTGAGCAATTTCCTCATATTCTTGCACTCGACTTTTGTTTTTATAGATATCGTTGAAATCAATAACTACATCGTTATTAAAACTGATGTTCAGGCATACCAATTTATCTTTAACATAATCTACTAAATTTTCTTCTTCAAAATAAGGGATAATGATTAAGTGAATATTTTGTAGTTTACACCGATACTTCTTTTCTAGGTCAGTTAGAATTTGATATAAGAATCCATCTTCATCACCATGAAAATACTTATTAAAATGATAGTGTTGTTCTCCATGAAATTCAAATGCTATCATTTTTTCAGCATTGTAACCATCCAATTCTAAATGGTCACCCAAGATTTTTCTCGTTTTCTTAAAGGATACTTGCAGGAGTTTCTCAAGGATTAATCTGGAACGTTCCTCTCCCTTTGAGGTTAAACAATATGGACACCATGCACCACTATTTTTTACAGTAGAAGGAGTTCCAAAAAATTGGTGCCCTTCTTTACATTGAAATTCTAAAGGAGTCACACGGTCTTTGTAAGCAATTGAAATACAATGCCCTCCTTTATATAACGCGAGCTCTTGAAACTCTTCAATATTCCCTTTTCTACATTCATGACACCACCTACCACTAGCAACTGCACCTGCTGGAGCAAACCATTGATGTCCTTTTTCACACTCCCACTCGTATTCCATCTGCATTCCCTGGTACTCTCTTGATAGCAATTTTCCATTCCTTGATTCAGCAATCTCACTCAAATAGTTCAAGTCTCTTAGTGGTTTTATATTACATACATGGCACCAGTGGCCTTTAAGGATATATTTGGCTGGTGTTTCCCATATATGCCCATGTTCACACTCCCATTTCATCGGGGTGTTGTAATTAGTATAGTTCGAGGATAAACATTTTCCACCTCTTTCGCTAGCGATCTCTTGAATTCGGGAAAGATTATAGCGAGGGGCTGAAGTACATTCCCGATGGTTGCACCAAGTATTATTATTACTAACGCTATCAAACGTTGATGAAAATTGATGTCCTTTTTCACATTCCCATAATAAGGGTATTTTATTATTTATATAAATATCTGATAAACATTTTCCACCTTTTTTTTCGGCAAATTCATGCATTTCATTGATAGTTTTCTTTAATCTGCCGGAGCATTTAGGACACCATGTGCCATTCACTATATTATTAAATGACGCTTCCCATACGTATCCGCATAAACACAGCCATTCGTATTGATCCTTCATCTTGGTATATTCTTTGGATAGACACTTACCTCCTCTGTCTTTTGCAAAATCCTTAAGATTTTGAATTGTATAAAGTGATTTTTTCCATCCTCTTTTCCTTCCCAATTTTTTTGTACCCCCTTCTAATAGAGATGAGATAATATGATCAATCTATTAACTATTTTTATCTGTTAGAAGTATAAGCACTAGATTAAAAATATATACCAAGTGACAACAAATTAATCTATTAAATATTGACCGGAATCGTTGACAGAAGGAGTGTTTAAATACAATACCAATCTAGAGAAAGATGCTAAGTTTGGGAGATGTTACGCATGATGATTCCAAATTAAGAGCAGCGGAAAGAATGACTTCGACCTAATGTGTAAAAGGCGAGAATCCACCAGAGGTTCTCACCTTTTTGTAAGAAGTTTGTTTTGTTATTAATTATTCTTACGAAAAAAACTTTCCTACTCCATAAAAACGTTTTTTCTTTCGTTCTTCCTCTTCTAATTCTCGCGTTCGTTGCTCTTCTTCTAATCTCTTTTTTCTATCATTAGCAAGTCGTTCCTGTCGAATCCGTTCCTCTACTTTTCGTTGTGCTTCCTCGGCAAGCCGTTTCCGTTCTTCTTCCTCTCGTTGCTTTTCTCTCTCTTGTTGCCTTTTTTCTATTAAAATAGGATTCTCTTTTGAGGGAATGGCAATACCTAGATTTCTAAACAAATCCTCCTGTTCTTGAAAGAGTTGGCTTAAAACAATCCCTTCTCCACGGTAAATTTGGACTGAGAAAATCCAGCAATAATACCCTAACCCTGCGACTATCGCCCTTAAAATTGTATGAAGACGCTGGTCTTTTTCTATGCTTAATTCCGTGTGTTTGCAAACAAACAACAGTCCCTCCCACGCAGAATCTACTTCATGTTTCATGCAATATTCAAGGTATTTCTGGTAGTTTTCGAACTTAGCTGTTAATTGCTCCAGTCTTTCGCTCCCGGTATCGATTTCTAAAGTAAATAAAATATGCTGATTAAATAGTATTTCTCCATCTGGACGGACCTTCCCATTTTTATAGTAACCAGAATTGGTGGAAACCTTATTAAAATATAGGTATTCCTGAACTGCAAACAAATTGTGGCGGATATCTAATTTCTTTCTAAACTTAGTCGCAAAGTCTAAATACATCATGGTATGTTCTAAGTTTTTCAAACCTGGCTTCAGCATGGTGGCAGAAAAATCACCATAGGGTTGATCTTTGAAGCCAGCTAGTTTGTTCTCTTGATCGATCTGAACTTGTTCCTGAACAAATTCAATCCCCTTGCTCGTTAAGCAGTGAATCAGTTCCTGACTATATGGATAGCAACTAAAGGATTCGATCATCCTAGTGTTTCGTAATTCAGATGTATATCGAGAAATATTTGCCTTTTGTCCAGCCTGATTAGAATCTAAATGTCCAAAAATTAACTTTCTTAAATGCTCGTTGGTTAATCCGCGGTATTGATAAATCAAAGTTAATATTTGTTGCTGCTTGTTAGAAATACGGTTATTTCTCCATAAAATCATAGTGAAAATCAGTTCCTTTCGTAATAAAAATGAGTGGTGAATAGGGTGTTGCATTTGAGGGTATTTACTTGCGCTTCCAAAACCATACATACAAAGTTCATAGAACCCTTGTTAGTTATAGGTTCTTTTAGATTGGTAGAAAATACATCATCTATGTATGGTATCTAAGTCGTTCTAGACCATACATAGAAGTCGTACATACCAACCATACATACCTCCCAAAAAGCAAAATAAAAAAACAACCTACCTATGGCAGCTTGTTATCCTTTTCTCACGGTATTTAATTCATTTCCGATTAATGGGCAGACTCCCCCCTTATCGGTATACCATTCTTTTTCGCGGAACCCGCAAATCACTCATTCCTAAAGGAACGTTTATTCAAAAATTCTCACTCGACCCCAAAGGGTGCATTGTTTTCAAAACCATCTCACCCTAAAGGTGGATTTTTAAAAGTACCTATCTTTATTATAGATATTAACCTTAAATCTATCAACTCATTTACACGATAGAACTATAATAAAATGGATTCTTGGAGGCAATGGCTTGTCTTTAAGCGTAGACAGTTAGATAATGGATCGATCGTATGCATTTTCAATTTGCAGCCATGCTAATGCTACTTTAAGAAGGTAAAGCATATATCGCTACATTGATGTATAGGTAAGGTAGAAGAACACCGTGCTCACCCGTACCGTGTTCTTTTTTCATTAAATCAAACAATATCCTTCTTTGAATAAAGTTAAAGGCAAGGAAAAGAAGCATCGTTTAAGCACACTATGATTTTTTTTATCTAATAAAGGCAAATCATGGAGCATACTCGCAGAAGAATGCCGCCAAGCATGAAGCAACTCAGAGAAGCGAGGCCCATTCGAGGAAGCAGTGAACTTGAAAGTGAACTCGAAGTTGCAGAGCAAAGCTGGCAATCATTCAAATGCTGGACCATTGCAAGGGAAGACACCTTGCAATCATTTCAGCACTAGGAACTTCATTCCTCCCAATTACAGTCGGAAGCTCCTATTTGAAGGTTAATTCTTGGAAGGGACTGAAAGAACCTGCTACCGCGAGTTCTCCTAGTCCCTTCCCTTTTTTTATTTCCTATTTTAATTGAATCCCTTGTTTAATTATAGATTTTTTTAATTTTTGATTGCGTGGTTCACTAACATATTTAGCCATCTGTTTTGTCCATCCAATGGTCTTTCTCCCATTAGTTCTCCTATTATAATAATCTGCTGATATTTGTTCATAACCCTCTAACTCGAAAAGCAATTGATCTATTTTATAAGTTTCATTATGAATAACTGCTCCTCCTGGCAATCTTGGTTTTTGCCAAGGTATATCTGCTGGATAACCTAAACACATACCAAAAAGAGGAACTACATACTTTGGTATGTTTAATAATTTTATGACAGTATCAAGATCATTACGTATTCCTCCCATGAATACTCCTCCTAATCCATAGGATCTTGCTGCGATCAACACATTTTCAGCAGCTAAAGCCGTATCAACCGCACCTACAAGGAGGTTTTCAACCTCATCAATTTCAAAATTAGTGGAATACATGTCTGTAGTAAGCTTTAGACGATAATAATCTGCACAAAAAACAAGAAAAATTGGGCATTCTATTACCCATTTTTGCGACTTGCAAATCTCTGAAAGTTGTTCTTTAACCTTTGTATTTCTTACAATGATTACACTATAAGCTTGAACATTATGTGAAGAAGGTGCCCATTGTGCACATGATAATATGTTTTTAAGAATATTGTCAGGAATAGAGTCCTCGGTATATTTCCTAATTGAGCGATGACTTTGGAGTAAACGGGTTATATCGTTTGGCATAGAAAAAGCCCCCCTCTCTTAATCTTTTTACAGTGAAGGTACCTAGCACCTATATTTATTACTTAGATTAAATTGTCTATCTTCTTGATTCATTTGATTTTTTAAAGCCCAAGAAAATATACTTCTTGGGCTTTAATGTTTTGTTTTATATATGGTTATTCAATTTTTCCTACTAACTGTTCTTTTGGGGCAGGTAATTTAACGTCATTTTTTAAAATGCCAATTCCTGAAATTTCAATTTCGATTCTGTCTCCATCCTGTAATGTAAATTCATTAGGAGGTACTATGCAAGTTCCTGTTAGTAAAACAGTGCCATCAAAGATTTTATTATCCTTAATTAAATAGCCGATAAGTTCAGAGTATTTCCTTTTTAGCTGTTTTGTATTTGCAGTTCCCTCAACTACTTTTTGATTATCTCGATAGATTTGACAAGTAATTTGAAGGTTATAAGGATCTTCAACAGTTTCGGCTAATCGGATTACTGGCCCAATTGAACAAGAATTTTTCCAAATTTTTGCTTGTGGAAGATATAGTGGGTTTTCTCCTTCGATATCACGACTACTCATATCATTTCCTATGGTATAACCTAATATTTTCCCATCTTTATTAATTACTAGGCCAAGTTCAGGTTCAGGAATTTGCCAATTAGAGTCACTGCGAATGTGGACAGCATCATTAGGCCCTATCGTACGTGCTGCAGTAGACTTAAAGAAAATCTCAGGACGATCAGCATCATAAACCTTATCATAACAAGTTATGACATCAGTTTTTCCACCTGTTGATTCATATTTTCTGGCATCTCTACTTTTCTCATAGGTAACACCACTTGCCCAAACTTCTGGGGCAATTATTGGAACAAGCAATGAAAGTTCATCGATTGACTCCTTTATTGGTAAGGATGTAGCAATTACATTTTCAACTAAGAAAAGGGTGGTAACTTTTTGATTTTCAGCCTCATTTACTAGATTCATAAAGTCTGTATAAGGTAATCTATATACCTTGTTTTCATCAGTTAATGCAGCTAATATTGAATCCTCATCATTATATTTAAAACGGATAATACGCATTGTTATCCTCCTCTCAATTATTTATTACTCTAACTCTTCTAAATCAAAGGCTTGGAACATTTTTTTTTGCCTTTCGGTTTTTATTTACGAAATTACATATTCTAGAGATACCTTCTAATAGTTGCGATTCCTCTGTCGCAAGCGATATGCGAACCATATTTTTAGATGAATTTCCAAAGGTTGTTCCAGGAGCAACCGCTACTCTTTCTTCCTGTAATAAAGAAAGTGCCAGCTCAGATCCTTCCTTATCTAGTTCACTTAAATCTATCATCATATAAAATGCACCTTTTGGCTTGAATGCTTTTAATCCATTATCTTCTAATAGCCTGTATGCTTTATCACATCTGTCTTTATAAATTTCTTGCATTTCCTTTAAAAAGGTTTGTGGACCAAATAAGGCAGCTTCACCAGCTTTTTGAGAAACAGAAGAGGCACAAGAAACCATTAGTTCTAAAGTTTTAGACATAATTTCAGCAATATGTTGAGGAACAGCTGCGTACCCTAATCTCCAGCCAGTCATTGCGTAATTTTTAGAAAAACTATATACACTGAGAACACGATCATTATCGTCAAAAGTCTTTGGACTAACATGTTTTCCATCAAATATTATTCCATCATAAACTTCATCAGAAATTATATATAGATCATGTTTTTTGGCAAATAATAATATCTTTTGTATAGTTTCTTTATCGAATATTCCACCTGTTGGATTTCCAGGTGTATTTATCATCATAACTTTAGTCTTATTTGTAACTACTTTCTCTAAATGGTCAAAGTCGGGTATAAAACCATTCTCAGGTATCAAATTGTAACGTACTGGAATAGCCTCTTGATTTAAAATCATTTGTTCATAGTTAGGCCAACCAGGGTCAGGTATAAGAACTTCCTCACCAGAATCCACCAACGCAAGCAAACTAACATTTAATGCTGTAACCGCACCAGGAGTGACAATTATGTTAGTTTTATCAATATTTAGCTCATACTGTTTTTGTAAATGAATTGCCAATTGTCTTCGTAATGAATCAAGACCAGCGTTTGAAGTATAATGAGTAAACCCTTCATCCATTGCTTTATATGCAGCTTCACAAATATGTGAAGGTGTAGCAACATTTGGTTCACCTACCTCCAAATGTATAACATCCTCCATAAGAAGTGCCTTTTCCATTATTTCTCGAATACCAGAACGAGGAAGTTTATTACGAACTATTGAAATAGGTTTCATTTTGCGCCTCCTTAATTACTTCAACTTAATAATGATTCTGTCCTCTACTTACAAATAAGCTGTATCGGTTTGAAGTCTTAATTCTTTAATTTTATTAACAAATTGCATTGCCCTGTCTGTAATTTCATGTAGAATAGTATCATTTATTCCACTTTTTGTATTAACTAATGTACTTCCAATTCCAACAGCTACAGCTCCGTTTTGAATATATTCCTGAATATTGGAAAGGTTAATTCCGCCTGTTGGCATTAGTGGAATTTGCGGAAGGGGTCCATGAATATCTTTTAAATATTTTGGACCAAGTGCATTAGCTGGAAAAACCTTTATTATGTCAGCTCCGTGCTCATAAGCATAAAGAATTTCAGTAGGAGTCATTGCCCCTGGAATACTTAATACTCCATACCTCTTTGTTATTTTTATTGTTTCAATATTTACGGTTGGTGAAAAAATAAATTCAGCTCCTGCTATAATAGCTAGTTTAGCTGTTTCTGGATCAAGTACTGTACCAGCACCAACAGTAATCATATCTCCTAATTGGCTTTTAACTTTCTTAATACTCGATATAAAATCAGGAGACTCTGCTGTAATTTCTAAAACCCTAACCCCACCTGCCAACAAGGCATCTGCAATAGCAACAATATTTTTATCTGTAACATTTCTTACAACTGCAACAATCTTTTGGTTCTTGATGGTTTGCAAGGCACTCATGCTAATCCCCCTATCGATGGATATCAATTTTATTAAATTGTTCTAAATACCCATTAAGTTGATCCCTGTCTGGAAGCCCTTCAACATCTCCCTCAACCATTGTCACCATACTTCCTATTACTGTAGCCCTTTCCACAGCTGTATACATAGTTAAACCATCTAATAATCCTGATATAAACCCAGCAGCAAATCCATCTCCTGCCCCAACTGGATCAATAACCTGCTTTACCGGATAAGCTGGAACATATTTATTTTCTTCTTTTGTGTAGTAATACGCTCCCTTTTCACCGAGTTTTAATACTACGATAGAAGGACCAATTTCATATAAGGTCTTGGCTATTCTTTCTGGAGTCTCTTCCCCAGTTAAGAACTCTCCTTCATCTATACCAGGTAAGATTATATCCGACCTTTCAGTAATTTCTAATAACACTTTCTTGGCTTTTTCTTCCGACCATAGTTTTCTTCTTAAATTTGGATCAAATACAACTTTTACTCCATTCCTTTTTGCTATATCTATAGCCTTTAATATAGTTTCATAGCAAGTGTCATTTAATGCAGGGGTAATTCCAGATATATGCAGATATTTTGCCTTAGCAAGATATGATTCATTAAGATCTGTTGGTTTCATTAAACTCGCGGCTGAGTTTCTCCGGTAATAATGAACACGTACATCGTTACTAGATATCATTTCCTTAAAATAAAGGCCAGTCTGGTTAACGGGATCTAATATAACCTGACTAACATCCACACCTTCCCCACGTAAGAAGGCTAAGATTTTCTTTCCAAATTCATCATTCCCAAGTCTACTAACCCATCCCACTTTGTGTCCCAATTTAGATAAACCAATGGCTACATTTGATTCAGCCCCTGCGATTGTTGCCAAATATTTAGATTTATATCTCATTGGTCCCTTAGTATCGGGTGTAAAAAGGATCATAGATTCTCCGATTGTTACAACATCCATGCTTTCCTCCCCAATCAATAGTTCCCTTAAATATACATAAGTATCCAATTAGCCTATATCTCCTCGTCTATACTTATAATATTTTTATTGACTTTCAGATTTGCGGTATTGGTTACTGTATAGAGCAACACTTGAGCTCCATCAGATAAATCTTCTTTTGTTGAATACTCCTCTGGGCAATGACTTAATCCATTAATACTTCTTACAAAAATCATCCCAATTGGACATAATCTCCCCATAATCATTGCATCGTGAGCAGCTCCACTTGTTACTTTAGAAAAAGGAATTTTTAATTCCTTTGCTACTGCTGTCATTTGTTCTAGGATTTCCTCTTTAACAGGTACAGGTGCTGTATCCTGTGTTACTATAATTTCATTTTTAAGTCCTCTTTCATCACATACTTTATTAATATAGTCTCGAATTCTATTAACTACCTTATCTCTTGTATCTAAATTAATATCCCGATAATCAATTGTTAATTCAACCTCTTCCGGAATAACATTATGTCCTCCTGGATGGGCTTTAATGTAACCAACTGTACCTCGGGTAGTAGGTGCTTTCTCTATAGCAGAACGCTCCACCTCCTGAATAATCATTCCTGCTGCTACCATTGGGTCCCTACGTAGATTCATAGCGACAGCACCAGCGTGCCCGGACCTCCCGAATATTCTTACTTTCATTTGGTAAGGGCCAGCTATTCCTAAAACAATCCCCGTGGGCTTATTTTCCTCTTCTAACGTTTGAGACTGCTCAATATGTAGCTCAAAAAACGCTGCAATTTCAGAACTTGGCCGCTTTGAAGCTAAAATTCGATCTGGATTAGCACCAAATTCCTTTAATGCACTAGCTAAAGATATCCCTTCATTATCTTTTTCATCCAGAATAGATTCAGGCAGGAGACCGGCAACAGCCATACTTCCCATTAATCCACCAGCAAAGCGACTTCCCTCTTCATTTACAAAGATGGCCATTTCAATAGGAAGAGTTGTTTCTATATTGTTGTCCTCTAATGTTTGTAATACTTCTAATGCGGAAAGTACACCAGCCGCCCCATCGAATTTTCCACCATTTCTAACAGTATCAAGATGAGAACCTGTTAAAATAACAGGTTCCTGCACTTTTCCTTTACGTTTTCCGAATACATTACCGACAGGGTCTGTCCAGATTTCTAAGCCTGCTTCACGCATCCAACTTATAACTAAATCGGTTGCTTCCCTATCCTCTTTAGAAAAGGCAAGGCGTGTTACTCCTCCGTCTTTTGTACTTCCTATTTCACCCAATACTTGTATGCGATTCCATAACCGTTCACTATTAATTTCCAACATTCTCACCTTCCTAAATCAAAGGTCATAATTTGCCTGCTTTTTCACCCATTGGCCATATCCTCGTTCACCGATCACTACACCGTCTGCATAAACTCTTTTTCCGCGTACAAAAGTCTCTTTTACATTCCCCGTAACTTTCATACCTTCGTACATTGACCAACCAGATTGAGCACGTAATCTTTTACCTTCAATTTCCCATTCTTTTTCAGGGTCAAATATGATTAAGTCCGCATCCGTACCTACTTCTATGGATCCTTTTTTTGGATAGATTCCTAACAAACGTGCTGGATTGTATGAAAAGAGTTTAACAAGATGCTCTAAACTAATTTGTTTTTTGTGTACACCTTCGGAAAAAATCATTGGGAGCATCGTTTCAACTCCAGGACTACCAGAAAAGTTATCAAAAACATTCGGATACTGATCTATAGGATGCGGTGCATGATCAGAGGCAATAAGATGTACTTTTCCTTCTCTTACCGCCTTCCAAACCCCAAGTCTACTTTCCTCACTTCTTAATGGTGGATTAATTTTAAAATGGGCACCAACCTCTTTCCAACGGTCGTAATTACAGAGTAAATAGTGAGGACAGGTCTCAACGGTTACCCTAACACCACTTTTTCTAGCTTGATCCACTAACTCAAATGATCTTGGAGTACTAGCATGTACAATGTGAAGACGGCAATTTAATTCCCTAGCGATTTCGATTGCCGTGAATGTTGCGATTATTTCGGTCATTTCAGGTCTTGTTTCGTGGTGAGCTGCTAAATATGTTTTACCTTCTTCTGTATATTTTTTTACTAAATGATCGATAATCCACTCATTTTCAGCATGTACCATGGCTGTTTGATTACTTTGGGCAATTAAGTTAAACATTGCATATAGTTCTCCATCATCAACAGCACGCATATGATAAGTAGCTGCACCTGAAGTTGCGTGCATTAAACTTTTATATCCAGTAACTCCAATATCAGCAATTGTAGGTATATCTTCTAAATATTCTGGTAACCCGCCAGCAAGTAGGGAAAAATCAACAACTGCTTCCGCTGATGTTAATATTGCTTTATTTTCAATATCACTAACACTAGTTGGAGCTCCTCCTAGATCTAATGGGTGATCGTTAATAGTCGTAACTCCACCAGCAGCAGCTGCAGATGTAGAATTCCAATGTCCTTCATATTTATCTCCTAATGAATGGACATGATTATCAACAACACCAGGCATTATTAGAAGGTTTCCGTAATTTACCTCTTCATCAGCTGAAGGCATTGAACTCTTAGAGCCAATATTAACAATTTTTCCATCCTTAATAGCTATAGAAGTATCTTCAAATACTCCATAATGAGTAACGATCTTTCCTGTAACAATTAAATCAACTGTCATTTTTTATCCCGTCCTTTTATTCAAATTCTATATATATATGATTTTTTAAAAGCAATAGTTGTAGCCTTTAAGACTTGCGTATTCGTTGTAAAGAGGTAATAGAAACTGCAAGAATAATCAAGATACCTTTCGTAACATCCTGAAAATAATAAGGAACATTTAACAATGTTAATCCATTTACTAAAACCCCAATAATTAAAGCTCCAACTAATGTCCCAGCTAGATTAGGTTCTCCGTTTTTAAATGCTGTACCTCCAAGGAAAACTACTGCAATAGCATCTAGTAACATAAATTCCCCTGCAGTAGGACTAGCTCCGGCCATATGAGAAGTTAATACAACCGCAGTTAGGGCAGCACCAATACCACAAACAATAAATGCTAACATTAAATTCCACTTTGTATTTACACCCGATAACATTGTTGCTTCTTCGTTACTTCCAATGGCATGAATATATCTCCCATTTCTGGCTCTATATAAGAAGATATGAATAATCAATAGAAAGATAGCCATAATAAAGATAGAGGTTGGAATACCAAATAAATACCATGACCCAAATATTCCAAAAACATCTGGGAATCCCGATATTGGATGTCCATGTGTGTACGCTTGATTTAATCCAGCTACTAAGAATCCAATCCCCAAAGTAGCAATAAAATCAGGAATACCCATATAGGCAACAAAGAATCCATTTATACAACCAATTATTGCACCAATAACCAAAGCAATAATAACCGCTGTCATCATAGACATACCTGCATCAACAATAAGTGCTCCAAGAAGTACACCAATTGCACTTGCCACATATCCAATAGATAAATCAATTTTTTTGGTTATCATAACAACTGTTAAACCGGTACTAATTATCATTAACATAGAAATCTGTCTTAATATAGTTAGAGCATTACTGTATGAAAAGAATGAGGGACTTAAAATTGAAAATACTAAAATAAGTATTATAAGCCCTATTAAGGTTCCGTAAACTCTCAATAATTTCGAAATATCAAAATTCGGTTTGGACTTTTCTAGCTGTGCTTCCATTCTTCTATACCTCCTTATGTATAGTAATTAAATTTCTCCCATTGCATGAGCTAGTATCGTATCTGCTTCAAATTCATTTTTCTTCAATTCAGCAACATTGTGGCCTTCCTTCATTACTATGATTCGATCACAAATAGCTTGTAATTCTGGTATTTCTGAAGAGATCATCACAACAGATGTACCATTAGATGCTAGGTCTTCAATTAATTTGTAAATCTCACCTTTTGCCCCAATATCAATACCTCTAGTAGGCTCATCCAAGAAAAATATCTTTACAGGCCTACTAATCCATTTTGCTAATACTACCTTCTGTTGATTTCCTCCACTGAGGTTTCCAACCAATTGATCTGGTCCGGAAGTCCGAACTTGTAATTTCTCAATTAAATCTTTGACCACATTCTTTTCCTTAGATTTATTTATAATTGAGCCTCTACTACTCAACATTTCTAGGCTTCCTAACGAGATATTGGATTGAACAGAAAGATCAGATACAATTCCTTGCTTTCTGCGTTCTTCAGGTACTAGTACTAATCCAGCTTTAATAGAGTCCCTTAAATTTTTAAAATTCACTTCTTTTCCTTCTAGAAAAACCTTGCCACTGTCTTTTTTATCTATACTAAGAAGCGTACGTACCGTTTCTGTCCTGCCAGCACCAACTAATCCAGATATCCCAAGTATTTCGCCTCTTTTAACTGAAAAACTTACATTATTTACGACGCCTTTTCTCGAAAGATTTTCAACTTTTAATATTTCATCCCCAATTGTTCTATCAGATTTACTAAAAAAACTATTAAAATCTCTATTTACCATCATCTTTATCAAATCATCTTTAGTAACGTCTTTAGTTCTTTTAGTTGCTATTGATTGACCATCCCGTAACACTGTAATCTCGTCTGAAATCTTAAATAACTCTTCGAAATGATGGGATATATATATAATCGTTATTCCTTGTGATTTTAGATGAATAATATAATTTAACAAATGGTCTATCTCATGATGTCCTAACCTCGCGGTTGGTTCATCTAAAATTAAAATTTTTGCATTTTGTGAGAGACTCTTTGCAATAACAACCATTTGTTGATCTGACACACTTAAATCCATTATTTTTTCCTTAGGGCCTAATTTTATGTCTAATCTTTCTAATAAATCACTAGCCCTTTTATTTAATTCCTTTTCATTTACAATAGAAGTTCCATACCACTTAGGTTCATTACCTAGAAATATATTTTCTGCAACGGTAAACTCTTGTACCAAGGAAAGCTCTTGTGGAACAAGAGCTATCCCTAATGACTTTGAATGTGCAAAACTGCTAATATTTATTGATTCTCCGTCTATAAATGTTTCTCCATTATCCTTACTGTAAATACCACTTAGAATTTTCATTAATGTGGACTTACCTGCACCATTTTCACCAACTAATGCGTGGACCGTCCCTTTTTTGATTCCAAAACTAACATCTTTTAATGCATGGATTCCACCAAATTGTTTACTAACACCTTTCAGTTCCAATGCAAAGCTAGTTTCATTCTCCATCTTTTTTCTCCACCCCTTTACCGATCTTTTCCATATAACCTCCCTTTAGTTTTCTAAAAATTCATCAACATTTTCTATAGTTACTTCGATCATCTCGTTTGAATAATATTTTTCTACTTGCTCTCCATTTGCTAACTTTTCTGCAGCATCTACTGCCTTTTGACTTCTATCTTCTATGTCAGCAACATAAGTAACAACTATTGGTCCGCCCTCTTTAATTGATTGAAAAGCTTGTTGTTCTCCATCAACACCACCTATAACAATTCCTTCTTTTCCTAAATCTTTTACTGCTTTTGCTGCACCAATGGCTTCTAGGTCAAATGTAGCCCAAATTGCGTTAACATCAGGATGTGCTTGCAGTGTACTTTCAACACCTTTATAAGCTAATTGTTCAGTACCAGGGAACCCTGTAGTTATATTAGCAACTCTTTCAATGCCAGAATATTCTTTTAATATTGCATCTTGAACATTCCGTCTCATACGAATGGAGACATGATTATTATGGCTTAATGTAATAACCTTTCCCTGAAAGCCAGTTTCTGCGGCTAAATATTGATAAAGCCGTGTTGCAACTTCAAAATCATTTGGTGCAATCATCGTTGATACACCAGGTATCCACCCTGATAAAACACTAATAACTGGAATTCCTTCTGAATTTGCCTTTTCCACAACACCTTTTAAAACATCTGTTTCTCCAGCTTGAATAATAATTACGTCTACTCCAGCCTGAATTAAAGTTTCAATATCCTGTACTTGTTTTTGCGAAGAGCCATTCGCATTTACCATAAACGCTTTATGCCCTTTTTCTTCAATAAACTTTTGAGTATATTCATAGTCTTTTTGGTTATTAATATTACTAAGGGCTAAGGTACTAACACCAATTGTAATTGGACCATTGTTTCCGTTTTCTGAATTAGAGGTTTTGTTTTCTTCAGTCTTTCCTTGATTATTAGATTGTTCCTTTTTGGTAGGTGCAGATGACGAAAATACTGAACAACCAGAAAGTAAAAAAATGAGAATGAAAGAAATAATTGTTATATATTTAGACCTTTTTACCATCGATTATTATCCCCCTTTAGACCCTGGTATTTTGAAGACTAGTTATATTTTCATATCCAATTATTTGTTTATTCTCTGGATATCCCCAAGTTAGAAACTTACTTGTTCGGCATCCCATACTAACCAAAATTTCTGCAAGTTTTACTGCAGGACTAACGCCATCTAATACTGGTACACCGAGTCTTTCTTGTAAATCATCTACAAAAGAAACAAAACCAGCACATCCAAGAAGAATACTTTCGGCACCATCTTCTTCTACAGCTTTTAGACTTACTTCTGATAAGGCTTTTAATCCTTTTTCTAAATTCCTATCAAATTCTAAAACTGAAAGACCAGTTGATCTAATAGATTTACAGCGATCTTCCGCTCCATGCATACGTACCATTTCTTCTGACATTTTCCTTGATCGATCTAAGACAGAAACAATTGAAAAGTTAGGTGCTAAAAACTTAGAAACAGTTATTGCAGCTTCTGCTATTCCAACGACTGGCTTATCAGTAACTTCCCTTGCAGCGTATAAGCCAGGGTCTCCAAAACATGCTATAACATAAGCGTCTATTTTTTCCTCTTTATCTCCTTTAAGAATCTCCTCAATCACACCTGGAACAGCTAAATATTCATCATAATAGGATTCTATACTGGCAGGTCCAGTAGACGGACTGACTGCAAATACTTCTGTATCAGGACTAACAAACTTTTGCCCAGCGAGTTGAATATTTTTAGTCATCGACAACGTTGTGTTAGGATTAATTATTTTGATACGCATATAAAACACCTCTAATTCTTTCAGAATATCCATTTATTATTTACGTGGAGTTTCTTGCTATTAGCTTTCCTTCAAATTTAATAATTCCGGTTTTTCCCTCACTACTTTCAAGTATCCTTTTTAATAAGATCATTGCAGCAGTTTTCCCCATTTCAAAGGCTGGTTGCGAGATATTACTTAGCGAGGGTGTAAATATATCTGCAAATGCCAGTTCATCTACACTTATTAAAGCAAGATCATCTGGTATGTTTATATTGTTCTTTACTGTGTAGTGTAGAATTTCCATCATAGATAGATCGTTCCCTGCAATAATTGCAGTTGGGGGATTTTTCAATGACAACATGTTAGCTAATCCTTTTTGAATAACACTTAGCTCAAGACCTTTAACCCATTCATTGTCAACCGCTAATCCATTTTTATTCATGGCGTTGACAAATCCAGCTATCCTTTCCACCCTTGGAGTTACATTTCTTATAAGCGAAGTTGTAATAATGCCAATTCTTTCGTGCCCCCTTTCGGTTAAATGATTTACCGCAAGTTCCATAGCATGTTTGTTGTCTAACAATACAGTGTCTACTGTAAGCCCTTCCACAATTCTATCTATAAAAACAAGTGGAAACTTTTGTTTTTCCATCTCTGCGTATAAATCAAAATTTCCACCTGTAGGGAAGATTATTAAACCATCAACCTGTTTGGCCCTAAGCATGTTTATATAATCTTTTTCTTTTCCAGGATCATCATCTGCATTACAAACAATGATATGGAAGTTATTCTTATTGCAAGCATCTTCAATTGCTCTAATAATTTGTGTTGAAAAAGTATGTAGTATATTTGCCACAATTACCCCAATTGTTGATGTTTGTTTCATCTTTAAGCTCCTAGCAACAAAATTAGCTTGGAATCCTAATTCTTTAATTGATGCCTCAATTCTTTTTTTAGTATTTGAACCCATGTAATCATATCTACCATTTAAAAATTGAGATACTGTACTCTTTGAAACGTTGGCATGTTGAGCAACATCAGTTATGGTTATTTTTTTCATTTTGTAATAGCCCCTTTAAGCCTTTAATAAATCGGTTTAGTAAATCGGTTTATTGATATTTTATTCTGAATCTTGTAAAATATCAATATATTATTTAAAATTCTGAATTTTTTTAAAAAAAGTTTTTAAAGTGAAGCTAATAGAAGCTCTAATTCTCCATTATTAATTCCTTGAAGTTGTTATGTAAGAGAAAAGAAAAATGGAGATAGGAACTTTAATGAAGGGAGTGGAGATTTTAGGAAAGAGTGGATTTAGAGCCTTTAATATAACAATCCATTTATTAATACATTCAAGAGATTGATTTGTATTTCTAATTAAAAAATGATTTAAAAAGGAGCTAATATTTTATGAAATCTGTAATGAAAGAAAAGTTATTTAAAAATTTTATCTGTAATGATTGGGTAGAATCGGTATCACAAGAAACAATTAAGAGTATTAACCCAGCAAATAAGGAAGAAATAGTTGGTTTTGTTCAAAATTCAACAAAAGAAGATTTAGAAAAAGCAGTTCAGGCAGCACATAGAGCGAAAAAGTCTTGGCGTAAACTTGGACAAGTAGCTCGCGGACAGTTGCTATTTAAAGTAGCTAATATTATTGAGGAGAATTTAGATGGAATTGCGGAAACAATGACAAGGGAAATGGGGAAAACACTGCCAGAAGCAAAAGGTGAAACAGCTCGTGGTGTCGCTATCCTTCGATACTATGCAGGGGAAGGAATGCGAAAAGACGGGGATGTTATTCCAGCTACTGATAAAGATGCTCTTATGTTTACAAAACGTGCACCTTTAGGTGTAGTTGGAGTTATTACTCCATGGAATTTTCCAGTTGCTATTCCAATTTGGAAAATAGCTCCTGCCCTTGTTTACGGCAATACAGTGGTGCTGAAACCAGCAACTGAGGTTGCAGTAACATCCGCAAAAGTGATTGAGTGCTTTACTAAAGCTGGCTTTCCAGAAGGAGTAATTAACTTTATTACTGGTTCAGGATCAGTGATTGGCCAAGCTCTAATTGATCACCCACTATTAAATGCCATTACATTTACTGGTTCTGAAGGAGTAGGCGATGTTGTGGCAAAATCCGCAGCAGCAAGAGGAATTAAATTTCAATTAGAAATGGGTGGGAAAAATCCAGTAATTATTACAAAAGATGCGGATCTAGATGCTGCTGTTGAAGCAGTGGTTAGTGGAGGATTCAGATCTACTGGACAAAAATGTACTGCTTCAAGTCGTGTAATTGTTGAAACAAGTATATACGATGCTTTTAGAGAAAAATTGGTTAATTCATCCAAGCAGATCACTATTGGAGATGGCCTAAAAGATGGTATTTGGATGGGTCCTTGTGCGAGTGAAAGTCAATTCAATACAGTAAGAAAATATATCGAACAAGGAAAGAATGAAGGTGCTTCTCTTGTACTTGGTGGAGATATTTTAACCGGAGAAGAATATGATAAAGGGTTTTATATTGAACCTACAATTTTTGAGAATGTTAATTCAGATATGACTATCGCTCAAGAGGAAATTTTCGGACCAGTAATTGCACTTATTAAAGCAGACGGCTTAGAAGAGGCCATAGATATAGCTAATAATACAAAATACGGATTAAGTGCTTCCATATTTACATCTAATATAAGCTCTTTACTTGAATTCATTGATGAAATTGATGCTGGTCTCGTCCGAATTAATGCAGAAAGTGCAGGAGTAGAACTACAAGCACCATTTGGGGGCATGAAAGCTTCTAGTACTGGTGCACGAGAGCAAGGTGAGGCAGCCAAAGAATTTTTCACCTCCATAAAAACGGTATTTATAAAAGGTTAATTTCGAATCTATATAACTAGAAATCTATCGGATTTTAAACAAGGAGGGAACTTAATCATGAGGGAATCACAAATATTATTGGAAAGACTGGGTTACCCATCTACAGATTTAAAAGCACTTCCTATTTCTACAAAAACATTTCCAGATGGTGCTCAATATCGAATCGAGCTTCCTAGTGTAGAGGGTCCAGCTGCACTAAGGGAAACTCTTGATGAAATTGATCGCTATGGTATTACAGTTCACCGTGTATCACAGGGAAGTGGTATAATGCTTCATACTGATAAAGAAATTCAGGAAATGTGTAATATGACTGCAGAAAGAGGAATGGAACTCAGTCTGTTTGTTGGACCGAGGGGAACATGGGATATTAGTGCACAACCATTAACAAATGGAGGTAAGTCCATTGCATTGCGTCATGAAGGTGCAGATCAACTTGTTTATGCGATGGAAGATCTAAAAAGAGGAGCTAGGTTAGGACTGCGTGGTGCATTAGTAGCCGATGAAGGTCTTTTAATGATAACAAAGGAAATGAAAAAACACGGCCAACTGCCAGAAGACTTTGTTGTAAAAGTATCTGTTCAAATGGGTGCTGCAAATCCTGTTTCTGTCAAACTAATGCAAGACTTAGGGGCAGGTACATATAATGTACCAACAGCACTTTCACTCTCTAAACTTTCTTCCATTCGGCAAGCCATCGATATACCGATCGATTTATATGTTGAAGTACCAGATAATTTCGGTGGGTTCCTACGTTATTATGAAATACCAGAGATCATTCGTGTCCTAGCACCAGTGTATATTAAATTTGGTCTTCGTAATCATCCTGATGTATATCCTTCTGGTAAACATCTAGAATCTACTAATATTGAATTGTGCAAAGAACGGGTTCATCGGGCTGCTTTAGGTATTGAAATAATAGAACGATATTATCCCGAAGCAGTAACTTCCAAAACAGGGGTTGGTGATCTAGGTATTCCAAAGGTTAAAATTCCCAAAGGGGAACTGTAATTTAGTCCAATAAAGCATCTGGTATGAAGAAAACACTGCAACTCATTCATCCGCGAATCACTTGCAGCTACATTCGTACGTACGGTCCCGTATACGGCGGTTCAATAACTTGAGTATCGACGTTCATATAAATGGTTAAGGTCTTTTAAACCCCATTTATTGAGCGTCTTTATTTTAATTGCATTATGAAGTGTTTCACAGCCCGAAAACTTCCAATAGCCCCTTTCGGGTATTGGCTACTTTCCAATCCTCTTCGTGTTGTATTCCTAATCTCCTTAGTTGCTGATACCGCTTTTCAATCATCTTCCATCTTTTCTATATTATGTCCTAACCGATGATTCAGCCATTTTGCAACATCTTCTATAAGGGGGAGCGTCAGGAAAATGCGGTTTTCTGATGGGACCCCATGTAGAGATTACATGTTTCCAATTAGGGTAGTTAGTCAGTAATTCCCCACATTATTTTTATCATAAACAAGCTAATAATCCTGCTGGGCCTAAAATATAGCTCATTCTCAAGACGAATACATTGTTTAGATGACAACAATGCTTATAATTTCCTTCTAAAAATTATAAAATACCACAAAAATATTTTGAAGTAATACTTCAATTTTTATATAATATAATTATAAGAAATTTACATTAATTGCTTTAGTTTAGAATAATAAAAATATCTGGATTGTGATGAGGGATATACATGGAAAAGTCGATTGGTGAAAAAATTAAGATAGCCAGAAAAAGTAATGGATTGACATTGAAAGAAATATCAGAGAAAACGCAACTATCGATAAGCTTCATTTCACAAGTTGAGCGATCAAAGTCCTCCGTAACATTAGAATCACTAAAAAAAATCTCGGAAGCCATTGGATTGAATCCGAGTTATTTTTTCTCGAATCAAGATGGTGAATCGAAAGCTACGATTAAACGAGATGTATTAAATGAAAACAATATGACGCAAAATAGTTTCATTTATAAAGATCTGTCAGGAAATCTACCTAATCAACTTTTTACACCTATTTTAGTAACACTTAACCCTGGTGATAATCGGGGAAAACCTTTTTCTCATAAAGGGCAAGAGTTTATTTATGTTCTTGAAGGTATACTTTCTATCTTATTAGATGATGAAGAATATAATTTGAAGCCTGGAGATTGTATTCATTTTGATGCATCACATCTACATTACTGGTTTAATCGAACAATAGATGTAGTGAAATTTTTATGTGTTTCATCAGGTTCGAACAACTGATAGCAAAAAACAGTCTAAATTAATAGACTGTTTCTTTTTTTGTAATTGATTCGTAAATGGAAACTGCAACAACAAGATCTAATATAGAGAATCCGACAGATTTAAAAAAGGAAATCTCATCATTTGTTTCTCGCCCTTTTTTCTTACCAATGACAATCTCACCTAATTCAGCATAAATCTCCCCAATCGAAAAATCATTGGAAGCCATTGGAATAATAAAATCTCCTGCTTCTTCAAGAACCCCTTCCATCGTATCCACGACAATTCGATTACATTTTTTTAGTGTATTCACATCAACCTCTTGCATGTGGTGTTGATAGGAGCCGATCCCATTTATATGTGTACCAGGTTTTAATTGTGTCCCATCAAAGATAGGTGTGGTTGAATTGGTTGCACAAACTATAATGTCAGCTTGGGGAACACCTTCATCTGGATTTTCTAATACTTGGATTTCACCGTTCCAACTTAAATCGTTACGAAGGTATTCCTCAAATTGTTTCACTTTTTCTAATGTCCTATTATAGAGCATAATGAGCGAAAGATCTCTAACTTCTAAAATAGCACTGATTTGCCCTCTAGCTTGCTCTCCACAGCCAATAATCAAACAGCTTTCTGAGTTTTCTTTAGCTAAATACTTAGAAGCAACGCCACTTAATGAACCTGTTCTCATGACGGTGAGTAGTGATGCATCTAATAGAGCGATGTGCTCACCTGATTTCGCATCTGTTAAGACCAAAACACTTTGAAGTGTTTTTCTATTCTCAAGGTTATTATTAGGATGAATACTCACGATTTTCACTCCAGAATATCCAATATCCTCAGAATACGATGGCATATATAGCATTGTACCATTATAGTTTTTCAATTCAATTGATGTCCGAAGAGGTGTTTGAACAGATTTATTTTGTTGTATCCTCAATGCCTGTTCAACTGATTCGATACATTGTTTCATTGAATACTTCGATTTCACTTCTTCTTCTGTGATTATCCGCACCTTGTCCCTCCTCCTTTAGCATTTGCTATTTGCTAATACTACTTGGTATCTACCATAAATTCTTTAATTAAGGAAACGGAATGATTCATGTCATCCATATGTACACATCCCACTGCAGTGTGCATGTATCTCATCGGAATTGAAACACCGCCTGTTAGTACTCCTTTACCAGCTAAGCTAATTTTGGCTCCATCCGTTGCTCCTGCAATCATGACATCTCTTTGAAAAGGAATATCATGTTTTTGGGCGGAACTCATAAGTTGATTTGTCAATTTCTTAGGAACTGCATTTCCATTAAATGTTTTTAATGACCAATCAAAGAACTTTATAGCTGGACCACTTCCCATTTTAATAGGAAGTGCTTGTTCGGGTGTACCCGGTGTACCACCAGCAAAAACAACATCAATCGCAAGGGCAAGATCTGGTTCAATTCCAAATGCGGCTGGGCCTGCTCCTCGAATACCAATCTCTTCTTGCACGGTTACAACTGCATATACTGTAGGAACGATCTCAAGATGTTGTAATTCCTTCATAACCTGTATTAAAACTGCACAACCTGCGCGATTATCTATCGACTTTCCTGCATATACTTTCCCACCATTTAAAAATTGTCCTTTTCTAGCAAATGATACATAGTCTCCTACTTGTACTCCTAACTCTTCAGTTTCAAGTCTGCTAGAAGTACCTACATCTACATAAATTTGGTCAATAGGAATGGTCTTACTTGCTTCTTCTCGAGAAACTATGTGACTTGGCTTACTTCCTGTTACACCTGTGACAATTCCTTTACTCGTATTAATAGAAAGAAACTGGTTAATGGCCATACGGGGATCGTGGATTCCAACTGGGAATATATAGACAAATCCCATCTTATCAATATATCTAACGACATAGCCAATTTCATCCATATGGGCAGACAGCATTATTTTATAATTTGGGTCTGTCCCTTTCTTTATAAATACTAAATTCCCAAGATTATCTTGATAAAAATCATCGGATATGGGTTGCATGTTTTCCATTAGATAGTTAGCAACCATCTCTTCATCACCTGATACGCCGTGAAGTTCATCTAATTCTAGTAAATAATCCCTCAACTTTTTCATCTATCAATCTCCTATTTCGTATTAGGTAATAGAATTCTCAAAGCCATTCTTTCATTTATTTCTTAGTTTTTTGTCTCTCTTCAACTGGTATATAATCAATATCATAACCGAAATGTCTTGGACCAAATGCCTCGATTCCTTTTGGTGTTCTCATACGGTCCTGTGCAGCCAATAATAGAACTGTTCCACGATATCCATATTTCACAATGTCTGTACGGATTGGTTCTCCTGTTTCAGTGTCGAGGATAATGATTAAATCAGGTGTTGTACATTCTAAATGTCCATCCACAATAAGATTTAACCACTCATTTTGAAAATCAATCGTTGCCGATTTTCCTTTATCCTCATTTATTCCTTCCATGACTAACTGTCCGATTGTAAACCCTTTTTGTAATTCGCCACCAAATTCTCTCTTAATATCTGTTATTTTCCCATCGAATACCTTATACCCATGAATATTGTATTTTTGCTTAAGGGTTGAAATAATGTGTTCGGCTGGATTCAAATGCTCTTTTCCTGCATGTAAAACAGACTTCCCAACATCCCAGGCAATACTTTGGGAGTTAATAATGGAGGTGCGTTTTACATCAGAACCATTCATTGGATACGTAGCAATCCAAGAGATGCCACCGTATGACATCGATGTTTTCCTAGCAATTGATTCTGCCAACAAATGGTTATCCTTTGTATCAATAACCGTCGTGTTTAAACGGTCATCACATGAAACTGTTGGTGTTGGATGTACTCCATGGGTAGCCCATGAAGTCATTTGTAGCTCAGGAAAAGCTCGACCCATTCCATCCGCATCAATAATCGGAAGCTCTAACTCCCCTGCAACTGCATACGTAATCGTTGAAGCAACTCCGCCGCATTCTAATGGAATCGTCGCTTGAATTTTCTTACCTAAATAATCCTCGAGTTTTGCAATGGCATGTGTACACACCTCTTCATTTGGTGGTTTTTCTGTTAGAACAATAGACGAACCAAGAGGTGTGGGGCAAGCTATAAACATATTATCTGGAATATCTTCAGGGTCAACTAGAACAATATCTTTTCCTTCATCAAGAACTTTAAGTGCCCATAGTCTACCAATCTCGGGATTCCCTCCACCACCTGTGGCCAAGATCGAAGCTCCTAATGTAATTTCCTCTATGCTTTGGCGATCAATCACCTTATATTTAGTAATTTTTAATTCTTTCAATTTATCAAAGACGCTCATAAACTCCCTCCCTTATTGATTTATGCCGATTATTTATTTAATTCCTCAACAGGAATATAATCGAGGTCATATCCAAAATATCTTGGCCCAAATGTTTCAATTCCTTTTGGAGTCCTCATCCGTTCATGTGTTGCTAGAAGAAGTACGGTACCTCTATATCCATACTTTACAATTTCTGTACGAATCGGTTCCCCTGTTTCAACATCGATGATTGCAATTAAGTCTGGAGTCATACACTTTACTTCATCATCAATTAATAGATTTAACCATTCATTTTGATAATCGAGACTTGCTACCTTTCCTTTGTCTTCATTGATTCCTTCTAAAATTAGCCTTCCAATCGTAAAGCCCTTGCTTATTTCTCCACCAAATTCTCTTTGGATATCGGCTACTTTTCCATCAAACACTTTAAAACCTTTTAGGCCATATTTTTCATCTAATGCTAAAATAATTTGTTCAGCTGGATTTAAATGGTGTTTTCTAGCATACAGAACAGCTTTTCCAACTTCCCATGCGATACTTTGAGAGTTAAGAATAGACGCTCTCTTTAAATCTGCTCCAGTCATTGGGTATGTTGCAATCCACGAAATACCACCATAAGACATGGATACTTTTCGAGCAATTGATTCAGCCACTAAATAATCCACTGTATCTATAATGGTAGTATTTAATCGATCGTCTGATGAAACGGTTGGGGTTGGTGAAATCCCATGCGTAGCCCATGATGTCATTTGAAGTTCTGGGAAAGCACGATTCATTCCATCCGCATCAATAACAGGGACACCTAATTCTGCAGCAATAGCATACGCCACAATCGATGCAACCCCTCCACACTCAACTGGAACGATTGCTTCTACTTTCTTTCCTATATATTTTTCTAGTTTAAAAACAGCTTGTTTTAATACTTCCTCATTCGGTGGCTTTTCGGTCAATACAACTGGTGAACCTAATGGGGAAACTGAACATACTAACACATCGTCTGGTACATCCATCGGATCGATCATCACGATATCCTTTTTTTCATCGATTACTTTATGTGCCCAAAGTCGGCCAATTTCAGGATTCCCACCTCCACCAGTGGCTAAAATGGAAGCACCTAACGTGATTTCATCAATACTTTTTTTATCAATGGAACGGTATTCTGAGATATTCCATTTTTGTAATGTATCGTATACACTCATCTTGATTCCACCCCTTATTAATTTTCAAATACATTACCTTTCACACGAACTCTTATTCGTTGTTGTCTTCCTGGCATATAGGTAAACGGAACTTCTTCAATTTCCATAATCTCTTCAGTTCCTGCAATAGCACCGGCTTCTCTAACGTGATTTTTTGCTATTTCAACCACGCGGGCAATTGCATCTTCACGCTTTTCTTTATCAAGGTCAACTGCAATTTCGGCAGAACCACTAATTTCTGCAATTGTTCCTCCGATTGCTCCACCGACTTCAAAGTTTTCTGGCAGGATCACATCAGATGTGCCCGCTATATTTTCTTGTGGAACTGTAACAGCTCCTCCACCAATAAAAATCGCAGGGATTAATCCAGATTTTGTCTTCATTTGGTCAATGGCAATCTCTATCTTTTCTTGGATTCGCTGATTCGCTGATTCAACAATCTCTTTTGGAATCGCTTCAATGTTTTTCATATGTGTGACGAAATTTGTTTCAAATATTTCTAGGTTATTTGTTAATCTACCTGTTGCAACTGCGATATCATGAACTGTTAACGTTTCTCCACCAAACGACATACCTAATGTCGTTAGTTTATAGCCTACACTCTTTGGTCCAACACTAATTACTTCATTTTGATTTGTCTTAATGATGGTTCCTCCACCTAGTGCAATTGATAATAAGTCAGGGCAGCGAATGTTTGTCACAACACCGCCAATATTAACAGTAACAGAACTTTCTCTTGGGAAACCATTTACGATGTAGGCAACGTCTGTAGAAGTACCTCCAACATCAACAACAGCTCCGTTCTTAATTCCTGATAAATAAACAGCTCCTCTAACAGAAGCAGCAGGACCTGCAGCAACCGTAAAAATGGGATAATCTACTGCGAAATCAGCGTTCATCACACTTCCATCATTTTGAACAACAAACAGTTTTGCCTCAATTCCTCTTGAAAGAACCGCTTCCTTAAATGCACAGATTGCATTTTTCATAACGGAAACAACGGATGCGTTCAAAATCGTAGAATTTTCTCTCTCAATTAAGGATAATGATGCAATTTTATGAGATAAGGTAATTGGAATGTCTTTTCCGAGGTATTCCCGTACAATTTCAGCAGTTCGTTCTTCATGCTTTGCAAGAATTGGCGAGAAAATCCCCACAATGGCGACAGATGTTACTTCTCCTTTCATTGCTTTGACAGCAGAAATGATTGCTTCTTCATCTAATGGAACGATATCTTGACCATTAAATTCAGAACCTCCTCGGATGATATGGGTATGTACTCTTCCACCTATTGCTTCTACTAAATCCTCTGGCCAACCAGTAAGTGGAGGAATTGAGGTTGATGATGGGGCTCCAAGACGTAATACGCCAACCTTATCTAAATTTTTTCTTTCAATAATTGCATTGATTGTATGTGTAGTTCCTAGCGAAATCATCGAAATATCAGATGGGGAAACCTGGCTATCTTGCAATACATTATCAAGGGCATGAATAATCCCCGAAATGATATCCTCTGTATTTAGTGACTTTGTTTTTGCAAGTACTTCTTTGCCTTGCATAATCACTCCATCAGTAAAAGTTCCTCCTACATCTATTCCCATTCTAATTTGACTCATGTTGATTCCTCCTTTGGTATATATCAATTTGGCTCTGTTACCCTTTCAAAATCACCAAAAAAGGGAACAGAGCCTAGGCGAAACTAAATTACTAAATTCAATTAAAATTACTTAGTTTACATGCTCTTTGTTTGACCTACTTTTGCTGTATTCCCTACCGCAATGTGGTATACATAATAGACAATCGCTGCAATAATGACTCCATTTATTGCAGGAATAAAGAATGGAATAAAGTAAGCAGCTGCTCCTCCTATTAACCAAGCAGCAATTCCTGGCCAATATACTCCTTTTCTAGTTTGAAGCTTCATTTTTGATACAAAGAAGTATTCACTTATGATGACACCAGTAGCTGGTGATACAAACGTTGCAAGAAGACCAAGGAAACCTAAGAAATGATCAATGATACCGAATAAAGAAAGGGCTGTACCAAGAGCAGCAGCTATTAATGTCCACCAGAAGCGGCTCCACCCAAAAACATTTGTTAATGCTAAACCTGCACTGTATGCAGCAGTAATATTTGTTGTCCATTGCAACAGAATAACAAACAATAATGCAATAGCTGGTAAGCCTAGTACACTAAGTACTTCAGAAATATTCCATGCTTGATCTACTCCAAGTGTTGTAGCTGTAAGAGCCATCATTGACCCAATAATTGTTAATACGATTAAAGGAGGTGCGATCCCAGCTAGACCCGAATATGTCACATTAGATAATTTGTTTTTCGACCATCTTGTATAATCTGGAGCAAAACTTGCACCTACAACAAGGCTACCTACCATAATATTGATTCCCCATAAAATAGATTGACTATCGGTAGGAACGTATGAAAACACTCCATCAATACCAGCAATATTTAATACTTTGACTACTCCAAGTACAGTAATGACAAGAATAGCCGGAATACTAATATAATCAAGCCATGACATACTAAGTACTCCAAACATAGCTGGAACTGCAAATAGTAAACCTAGTACAATCATAAATAATGGAAGTAAATTTGTATTTCCGCCGATTGCTTGGTCTAAAGCAGTTGCTGCAATCGAAACTTGAACACCATACCAACCTACACATGGGATAATCGTAATAACAAACGCAGTTGCAAGTTTAGATCCTTTTTTACCGAATGCGGCTTCTCCAATTACATACGTATTAACCCCTTCGCGTGCTCCTATATAACCCATTGGAATGAAAAAGATTAATAACAATAATGCCGTTGCAATTAAAGCGGCAACCGCTGTTTGCCAAAAGGTCAAGTTTGCAATAAGTCCTCCACCAGATGAGAAAGAAGATAAAGCAGCTGTATTACCAAAATAAATAGCAGCAATCCCAATCCAAGATTTTCGATCCTTTAACGGGATTGGCTTATTTGAAAACGCATTTTCTAATTCAACTGAAGCTTGTTTTTCCATTGTTCCACCACCTTATTTATGATTAAAATTAGTAAAATTCAAACTACAAAAAGACCTAACTTTTCATCACCCTTTCATTTCCTTCTCTTGGAATTTTCTGTAATGAAAAAAACGGAAAATTGAAGTGGATTGCAGTGGCACTTCAATTTTATACTATCTGAATTATAAGATAATTAGGTTTATTTAGTCAAGATTAAGTGGACAAATGATTTTGCACTTTTTTATGAATTATTTATTAGAATTTTTCAATCGAAAATTTTCATTGTACTTCAATTTTTGGGATGACTGTAGAGATGAGTCCTAACAAGAAGAAGCATGTAGTAGACTATGGTAAGCATTCGCCTGATCCATTATTATCAAAAAGAAGTCTTTGATCGAAGTGATCACGTTCGGTATAGTTTAACTGATCTACATCCTTATATAGTGGTATTGTCAGGAAAACGCTTTACAACGATAAGGAAGTTTGTTCTAGAACCCTTCCAAAAAAATTTATATAGTTATAATTAAGTTTAAAGTATTTAGGAGGAGACAAATTGCGATACGAAGGCGAATATAAAAATGGTAAATATCACGGATTTGGAAAACTCTATGATGATAGGAATGAATTGCTCTACGAGGGAGAATTCGAAGAAGGAGTATATTCTGGGGAAGGTACATCTATGGAGTTCTGGAATATCTTAGACCAAATGTACTTTGGGAATTTTTTTAATGGTAAACCTCATGGATATGGTACTGAGTTTGCAAAAGGAAGAGAAAATGGAGAAGTAGCACCCATTACACTATTTAAGGGACAATTTAAAAATGGACGTAGACACGGAAATGGTGTTCTTAATTATAGCCTATCTGATAAAATATTTAGATTTGGAATGAGTCATGATGCAAATTATCAATATCAACCAGATAATAGTGTTCTGAAGACAGAAGAAGGCTATAAATTATATGAAGGTGAGTTTGTAGAAGGAAGACAAGAAGGCTACGGTAAAATTTTCACCTATCCAGATGGTCACCTTTATTACGAAGGTGAATTTACAAGAGATAGTTTTAATGGAAAAGGAATGATATATCAGGCTCCTGGTGTTTTGCTTTATGAAGGTGGATTTCGATTTAATAAATGGCATGGTTTTGGGATTAGTTATAACAAATCAGGAAGAGTATCTAAAAAAGGATATTGGGAATTAGGCTATTTTAGAGGTTAAAATGTTCCCTCTTCTATTAATCTTAGAAATACATGCAACGAGGTGTAGAGTAACTTAATATTTGCTGAACAATTCCTTACACTCAAGCTATACTTACACTCAAAAAAGTATAAATACTCCTAAAGGTAGAAGAACACCGTGCTCCCGCACCGTGTTCTTCTTTCATTAAATCTAGCAGCATGCGTCTTCGAATAAAGTTAACGCTGCAAGTCATGCGTCTGCGGCGGACATTGCAGGGAAGAACACCTGCAATCACCACCGCACCATGAACTCCCTCCCGAGTACAGTCGGGAGATCATTGCCGAATCACTTGCAGCTGCACCGCGAGGCCGGCCTCATCTTTGAATATAGTTAAAGGCAAGGAAAAGAATCATCGTGCTAACGCACCATGATTCTTTTTTATCTAATAAAAGCAAATTCATGAAGCATACTCGCAGAGGAATGCCGCCAAGGTCGCGCCAACACCGAGGAGAGAACTTGCTGCCGCAAGTTCCTATTATTCATACGCACGACTATTTCCCCCTTCCCCTCTCCCACCCCCAAACCCCCGAACCCTCACCCCATCCCCCGCAAACGCGGAAGGATTAGGATGGGGGACTTGGGAGAGGGGAAGGGGGAACCTTGGAACGGAAACGCTCCGCATATTTCCATTCCAAGGCTTGGCGGCATCTTAAGCATGGAGTAACTCAAGGAAGCGAGGATAATTTGAGGAAGAAAAAATTTGAAAGTGGAATCGAAGTTGTAAGGCAAGCTGCCAGTCATTCGAAATGCTGGAAACATTGTGAAGGAAACTACTTCACAATCATTCCAGCACCAAGAATTCCCTCCCAAGTACAGTCGGGAACCCTTTTTTCCAATCACTGGCAGCCCTATTGAAGGCGTATTCATATTTGCAGAGCAAAGCTGGCAATCATTCGAATGCTAGAAACATTGCAAGGGAAAACACCTTGCAATCATTCCAGTACTAGGAACTTCCTCCAATGTACAGCCGGAAGCTCCTTTTTGAAGGTAAATTCTTAGAAGAACGAAAGCACTTGCTACCGCAAGTTCTACCTTATCTGAATAAAGTAGATAGCGTCTTTGAATGCCTCTCCCCTTGACTTGGGGCCCTCCGATCATGGTGAAATTTGCTAAAAAGCTCCACCCCCCACGGAGCTTTGCTTCGCGATACTATGAGCAGCGCCTCCCGCAAATAAAGGATCGCTTCGCTGGGCGAGTTTGTATGTAGATGGAGTTAATATCGAATAAATATATTAGCAGAGTTAAAAAAGAATAATAGAAGAAATAAACGTTTATTTCTATAAAGGTTGATTGTTGTATAATATTGACTTTAATGTAGTGATAATGTGGGTTATAGATGGTTACAATAATATTTTTATTGTATAGACTATACTTATATAGCATACAAAAATTTTGATTGTCCTTCCGTTATTTTGATAGGGGAAAATAACCAGAAGGAAAGCTCTTCTGGTTATTAAATTAGGTAAATCCATTATTCATCCCTAGATTAATAGTTTCTATAAAATGCTTCAGCTGCAAATTTTACAAATTCAGCAGTCTTCTCTCCACTTCTTGCTATCACTTGAAATGGCTCTAGTCTTGCAACTTCTGTTTGTAAATCATTAGCAGTTTTCTTACTACATCCCAAAATATCTTGCATTGAGCTTGCGGAAACACCATCACACTGAAATATATAAGCAAATTCAAGAAGTTCTTGAAAGTTAAAAAACTTTTGCTGATAATCATTAGGTGATTGGCTAGCAAAGAACACAACAATACCTTTAGAACGGCCTTCACGAATAATACGTTCAAGAAATATGTTTTTCTGACCTAAATAGTTATGTGCCTCATCTATTACTAAAATAGTTCGAATCGTTCTTCTTCCATCCTGAATAGGGCTATCTGGCAATGATGCCATCTCCTTATAGAGTCGCTCAATAACTAAATATCCTACAAGCTCTTTAAGAACAGGCATTGCATGAACATCAATTAAAAGTGTTCTATTTGTAAGTTTTTCAATTGGCTCAGTTTCACTACCGTGTTTCCAGAATAGATCAAAATTCGATAAGTCTCTCAATACTTCTATAAGGCTATCATCTTTTTTGTTCTCTTCTTCATACATCGACATTGTAATGTCAAGCACATCTTGAAAATCAGGATATGGCAAACTAGAGTTTGATCGTTTCGCATAAGCAGCACGAATTGCCTCAGTTAAAGCACCTTTTTGAACAACACCTAATTTTGAATTAATAGAAGCAAAACTTTCTGCTTTTTCACGAGCTGATACATTTATTGATTGTTCATCGTAATTTGGAAGAATAAATGGATTGATGGGTAGTGTTTGATCACCTTGCAACAACCTAAAAGATTGAACCTTCGCAAGATCTAAGAATCTCTGATTATCTACTACATCACCTTTATAATCAAAAAGTATAAAATTAGTCTGATAGTTTGATTTAAGGCGAATATCAGCAAGAATTTTTAAGAGAAATTGTGTTTTTCCAACACCCGGTTTTCCCATTATAGCTAAATGTGAGTTTGCATGTTTTTGAGTATTGTTAATTTCAAGGTTAATCTCTTTTTTATCAAGAACAGTTTTCCCAATATAGATATCTAGTCCCGTCCCTTGAATTTCTTTACGCCGACTAAATTCTACAAGGTTAGTAATCTTTTTTATTAGTAAATCAGAACTATGACCCACCTCTTCAAATATACGGGATAAATGGCTACAACCATTATCAATATGTCTCTTTACAAGTGATTTATTAGAGTAAAAATCATCTTCGGATATATCGGTAATGTTATGAACATAAGCTAAAGTAGCTTTAAGGAAAATTTCATCTCTTCCTACAAAAGTAGGCCTTTTCATTTCACTACCACTAAAGTTATTACTCATTGGTACATCAGCTCCATCCATCGCAAGAGAGATAGAGAAAGCTATTTTTGCTAAAATATATTTTTCGAGTTTTGTCTCAAAACGAAGAGCACTTAAAATCTCATCTGAATCGGAGCTCGTATATAATCTATCTGCCATTTAGGCCTCCCAAAAATAGCCAGTTTTAAGCGTAGTAAGCTCTTGCTGCTGATTAAACTCTAAGCTTGCTGCGCCACTTAAATGGCTTTGTAGTGTTCTATAATAGTTATTGTCTATTTCAGTATCTGTTGATAAAATAATCACCTGTTCACCTGCATTAGGAAAATAATTGCGAATAATATTATCCCGGTGAGTACTATCTAATCTAGATAACGGCGTATCAATAATAATTGGTAACTTTACCTCACTAGTTTGAGCAAGACCCCACAATAGTGAAAGTGCAAAAACTTCTTTTTCTCCAGCTGATAGTCCTGATTTTTTTATTTCATGCCCATTACGATCTGAAATTCTAATCTCAAAACTTTTAGCATCTATTGTAATATCTTTTATTAATCCACTTTTAGTAGACAACAATTTATACATTTCAAAAGTTTTCTCTTGTAAAAGATGTACTTTATTTTTTCTCATTCGAATAATGAATTGATTTAGGAGGCCTGCAATAGCATCACATTCATTGATGAAATCAGCTTTTACTTTAGAAACATTATGTTTCTCATATAATTTTTCAATTTCAATTTCGATGTCTTTAATTTTTTTGTCGAGAGTAAGAATGTCTTCTTCCAAGATTCTAAGTTGTTCAGTTTTGCGACCTATTTGTGTAGTACAACTCTCCATTTCAGATTGAAGCTCGTCAAATATTTCCTTCTCTGAATCGGTTTTTACGCCACTTTGCAAAGTGGCTTCCATTTTATTCACTTCAATTTGTAGCTCTCTTTTCTCTTCGAGTAAAGGCAATAGGAGAAAAATATCACTATTCTCCAGATAATCGATTTTTTGAATAATATTAACTGCATCTCGATCTGAAATATTCAAGATTTTATTGGAGACATTCTGAGAATCTCCTTCACTTAGTAGTGCACTTATCCTTTTCTCTAGTACTACCATTTTCTCACTAGAAAGAGGTTCATTGAAGATTGGCTCTGGTTCTTCTACAGCACGAACTATTTTTCTTGCAAGTTTTTCAGCATTTTCTTTAATTGCTTCACTTTGAGCAGACTCTCTTTCACGATCGATTTGTTTCTTGATTCCATCAAAGAAACTACCTAAAAGACTATATGGTAAGTAATTTTCACATAAATTGCGTATTTCACTTTCCACCTGGTTAATTCGATTAGTTCTTTGAATTCTACGTTTTTCGATTTCCCTAATAGCATCTCGGGTTTCAGGCTCTACATTAAAATTAGCTTGAAATCTCTTTTTTGCTTCTTCATATTGAGTTTTAAATGATTCTAGATCCTCTCTTATCTCATCTCGTTCTTTGTTTAACCTTGAAAGCTTGCTCTTTTGTAATTTAAGTTCACTCTCTTTAAACTCAAGATCTTCATCCGAAATCTCTATAAATCCCTTTCGTTCTTCTTGTTTAATATATAGCAAGTCTGAAGAGAGTTTGTTTATATATTCGATTCCCAATGCCGCTTCTAAAGAGGATTTGAGTCGGACCTCTGAATGATCATCGGCTGCAATCTCTTGTATTTTTTCTCCATCAAAAAAAAAGAATTGAGTAATTCCTGGTGGAATGGTTGCTCTAATAAAATCTTGCCATATCTGCTTGTTTTGTACCGATACTCTTTTACCATCACGGACAACAACAAGTCGTTCTATAAGGTCTTTGGCTCTAGGTTTATCAATTACTCCAGCACTCCAAGAACGCTTCACAATTAGCAGTGAAGCATCATCCATCTCCATTTCAAGTTCAAAGCTTACGCCAGCATTACCTAAAGCCAATTGTTTTCGATTAATAGAACGAAAAAGATTTTCAACCTTCCCCCCATAAAGACACAAGTTTATTCCTTCCATAATCGATGTCTTACCAGCACCATTCATACCACCAATTAGAAATATGGATTTGCTGTTTTGTCCATCAGGAAAGTGTATCTCTGTGGGGAATTGAAAGGACTTATAATTCTCAATAGTAAGTTTTTTGAACCTCATTAGTAACCTCCCTAGGTACACTTCTTACGATTTCTCGAAGAGCATCATAGATACCCGTTCGGCGTTCTTTAACTTCATATTCTTGCACGGTATCTAATAATTTAAGAACCTTCTCAAAACTCACTTGATGTTGTGAGCATAGATCCTGCAACAGTAATTTATCTTCATTGGAAAGTCTCACTGTTCAATCGCCCCTTCGATTAGGTCTTCGGATCTCTTTATTGCTTGTTCTAAAAGTTGTTCAGATTCTTTTTTTGCTTGTTTTGATTTAATTATTAATTCACTAATTCGTTTTGATAAATTGGCATCAAAAAGAGGAATTAGAAAGTTTTTCAGATAATTACCATCTATTGTAGGGTATGATGTACCTCCACAATATTTTTCAAATACTTCTTTTACGATCCTTAAATATAAAAAAATAATTTCCCTTTGCTCTTTATTGATAATTGAACAAGTGTAAAAGGCTCCACTGCAAATAGTATTTTCCTTCAAATCTTCATCAATTAAGGAAATTGCCCCTCGCGTCGGTCTAACTTGAGAAATAATTAATTCTCCACCACTTAGCATAATCTTAGCGTTAGCAGGTAAATCTTTTGCAGGAACAACATTTGATGTGTAGCTTCCATCAGATATATCAATATCACCAATCTCTATATAACTAAAACTATTATTATGTTTAGTTGGATTAAAGTTAGGGCCTACAATTTTAGAAAGTTGATATAAAGGTTTTACTCCTCCTTTATATTCTTTAATAGCATTTAATATTGGATCGTATTTGATATGGAAAAACTCAGGATCTGCTCTAACACTTCCAAGAATCTCGCTAAAACTGATCTCGTAGCTTTTTAATTTTTCCAACACTAATTGATCCATTCCAAGTTCTTTTTCTAGGATATTTTGGGCTTGTCTGTATAGTGATTTGGATTTATCTGAAAGTTTAAGTGCATTACGAATTAAATTTCCAATTATCATATGTTCTTCCGATGAAAAGGTAGGAACAGGAACTGTCTTTAAATCATCTTTATTTAAACCAGTCTGAATTGCTCCTCTTTGACGCCTTAATAAACAATCACGCCCATATTTACTATTAAAATATGCCAATAAGTAATAAGGATCAATGGTTGGATCTCTAAATACAGTACTTTTACAACTAAAAATACCTTTTATATTTTCAGGAACAATCGCAACATTCCCAAGTGTACCTACTACTGATATAAGTAAGTCATTTGGAATCACAGCATATTTACCTAAACGATTAAAGTCATTCTCAGGCATATAAACATTATCACCATCTAATAGAGCGAACGGTTTTACATCCTTCCCTCTAATATATCGATACTCAGAGGTAGGATCATAATTACTAACGTGAAAAGCAGAACCAAAAGGTCCGATTAAAAACCTCCCTAATTCCCCCAACTTTTTGGTTGCCCCAGTACTCATAACCTTTTTTTCTGAAGTTAGAAAATCAGGATGGAAAAATTCGCTATCAAAACGTTTATTTTTTGATATTTCAACCGTATTTGTTATACTCCAAACAGCCATCAATTTTTCCTCCAAAAATCAAAGCCTTGTTTCTGTGCAAACTGAACAAATGCCTCGGCTATACATACTTTATCATCAGTTAATGCGATTGCATCTTTCAAATCACTTGCTTCTAAATCAAAATTCACCAAATCTTGCTCAATAATTGGTTGTCCATCATCATATTCAATAAAGTTGCCTTCATCATCAGTAAGGTACTCATAGTCACCGGAATTATTTTTACCACCTTTTTCAGAGACAGCCATAAAAATTGGATAATCTAATTTTTTAGCAACTTCAGCGTCAATCCACCGTTCCTTAAGTGTCCCTATCATTTCATCATCAGCTAACAGTAGTTCTAATTTCCCGCGGTTAGTAAGTTTTTTCAGTTCCTCTTCGGCAGACGGAATAGCATTTTCAATAGATTTTATATTTGCTTTAACTTTTTTAATTTGCTCTTTTTGTTTCTCTTTGAGATCCTTAACATCAGCTTTAAGTTTCTCTTTATGTGGCTTTAGAGCAGCATTTAGTGCTTTTTTTGTTTCGTTCCAATCATTTGAAATAATATCCATTTCTTGTTGAGCTTTCATCTTTAGTGCTTCAACATCAGATTCCATATCTTCTAACCTTTTCTTTTCAAGCAAAAGCTCTCTTCTTAATGAAGCAATATTTTCCGTTGCACGTTCAATAAGGTCGGAAAGTTCAAGAGCCTCTTCAAATTCATCTTCTACATTTTCTTCAGTTGTTTCAGACTCTATTTCTCCATAATTTTCAAACAAAAGATCCGCAATGTTTTCAGGTATGCTTTCTTCAGGTATATCCACTTCATTTTCAAATTGGCTTATGAGCTGATTAATCTTAGTTTCATAATCTGGACATACTAATGCAATTTCTTGCTTTACAGTCTTTATCTTAGCAAGTTCTTCTTCGGTATATTTTTGTATAAAAAGAACGGATGTTTTTGTTCCTGTATGAGGCTTAAATGTGTTAGGATGTAACCCCACTACTGCAAGCAAGCGAGCTTTTCTCAATAGCCACTCACGAATAAACGCAAGGGATGAGTTATTAAATTTCCCCTGGGGTAAAACAATAGCTGCACGACCACCGGATTTTAAGAATTTAAGAATCCTTTCAATAAATAGAACATCTCTTTCCTCTTTAGCCGCCTTATCCTTAGCTCTTTTGAGCGCAGGTTTTGCTAAATCGTAATGAGAGAGCATGTTTTTATCTTTCATCTCACCAGCAAAAGGGGGATTTGCAAGAATTACATCAAATTGAAGTTCATCAAAGTATTTCCACGAAAGATCGTCATCTCTAAGAACATTCGCTTCATCTTCCCGTGAAGGTTTGTTTTTAAGTAGTTTAGACTCAATAAGTTTACTCATCAATTTCTGACCAGATTGAGTTTCGTGCCAAGATTTAGGATCTAAACTACTGACATCGGGACCAAAGATATTTGTATGCCCATCTCCTGCAATAAGCATCAATGCACGAGAAGTTTTAGCTGCTCTCTCTTCAAAATCAATACCCCATAAATACTTTGCAGCGTAGCGATGCTTTCTAAGTTCACGGCTATCCTTATCTTGGGCTGGATAGGCCCATTGCATTGTGTGTAATAAAAATCCTGCGGATCCACATGAAGGGTCCATCACAAACTCTGTTTTTTTCGGGTTCATCATTCTTACACACATTTCTACAACATGGCGAGGTGTAAAAAACTGACCTTTTTTCTTTTTTGATTCAGTAGGTAAGAGATATTCGAACGCATCATCCATAATACGAAGATTTGAACCCATTAAACGGACACCCTCAATAGGTCCTATGCAGACCTGTAAATGCTTTTTAGTAAGTTCAA
>NZ_JBIACJ010000015.1:0-66430 GCF_042865275.1 Cytobacillus mangrovibacter
TGCGGAAGGGATAAGTGCTGAAAGCATCTAAGCATGAAGCCCCCCTCGAGATGAGATTTCCCATAGCGTCAAGCTAGTAAGACCCCTGAAAGATGATCAGGTTGATAGGTTTGAGGTGGAAGCGTGGTGACACGTGGAGCTGACAAATACTAATCGGTCGAGGACTTAACCAAAAATGATGTCTGTCTGTTATCTAGTTTTGAAGGAATAATCCTTCAACTAAAAATAGTCTGGTGACGATAGCGAGAAGGTCACACCCGTTCCCATCCCGAACACGGCAGTTAAGCTTCTCAGCGCCGATGGTAGTTAGGGGCTGTCCCCTTGTGAGAGTAGGACGCCGCCAGGCTAAGCCCCAATAGGGGCTATTATTTTGTCTAATTTTATATTATTGGCCCCTTGGTCAAGCGGTTAAGACACCGCCCTTTCACGGCGGTAACACGGGTTCGAATCCCGTAGGGGTCACCATTTGATATACTAAATATGTATATTGTGTAATTTGGAGGATTAGCTCAGCTGGGAGAGCATCTGCCTTACAAGCAGAGGGTCGGCGGTTCGATCCCGTCATCCTCCACCATTATTTAAATAAATTTAGTTCATCTTTTAATTTGGCGGCGTAGCTCAGCTGGCTAGAGCGTACGGTTCATACCCGTGAGGTCGGGGGTTCGATCCCCTCTGCCGCTATTAAATTATTCGGAGGAATACCCAAGTCCGGCTGAAGGGATCGGTCTTGAAAACCGACAGGCGGGTCATACCGCGCAGGGGTTCGAATCCCCTTTCCTCCTCCATTTTATTTTATAGAATATTATTATCGCGGGGTGGAGCACGATCGAATACGCTTCGAAGAATATTCTTCAGCGCACCGATTGAGCTACTACTTGAATAATCAACCTGAAATCGGGGCGGCTATTTAATCTGCAAGCTTTAAGCATAAGAAAAACATTTTATTATTACTATCGCGGGGTGGAGCAGCTCGGTAGCTCGTCGGGCTCATAACCCGAAGGTCGCAGGTTCAAATCCTGTCCCCGCAATTTGGTCCGGTAGTTCAGTTGGTTAGAATGCCTGCCTGTCACGCAGGAGGTCGCGGGTTCGAGTCCCGTCCGGACCGCCATTTTTTAAAACTTTATTTGGCTCAGTCGGTAGAGGATCGCTAACATCTATGACTAAGCTTCAGCGGCGATCTGCGAGGAAATTCGTGAGAATTTTTGAGCACAGGTTTTTATTGCAACCATTAATTAGGAATTTTATTATATACGGCTCAGTAGCTCAGTCGGTAGAGCAAAGGACTGAAAATCCTTGTGTCGGCGGTTCGATTCCGTCCTGAGCCATCATTAATTTAGGGGTATAGTTTAAAGGTAGAACTGAGGTCTCCAAAACCTCCAGTGTGGGTTCAATTCCTACTACCCCTGTCTAATAATAAGATGGCGATTGTGGCGAAGTGGTTAACGCATCGGATTGTGGTTCCGACATTCGTGGGTTCGATTCCCATCAGTCGCCCCATATTAGGGGCCTATAGCTCAGCTGGTTAGAGCGCACGCCTGATAAGCGTGAGGTCGATGGTTCGAGTCCATTTAGGCCCATAAGTGTAAAATGAATAATGTTTTGTTGTATAGTAATTTACTTTTATAAGATAAGGGATAACTACCCATGCAAAAAGCATGGATGGTTATCCCTGTTTTTATTTATTTCGCTTTTTACTGTCTCTTGCTGCCTTTTTTCTAGCCTTTTTACTTAGTCCCAGCTCTGCTCCAAATTCTGTATCATTTCCTCCAGTAAGTGATTGATTCTGCTTTTTCTCTCTTTTCGCCATAGTTTCCTCCTTAGTAATAAAATAGTACTTAAACTAATAGGCTGTTATGAACTTTATTTATATGTGAGAAGCAGTTCAACAAGTAGCCAATACTTATCATGCTAAATAACTAAGGATAATATTCCTATAAATATAAAGGTTTCCAATTTTGCGGGTAAGCGGTTCTAATAATGTGGAGAAAATCTTAAATACATCAATAACACTTTTGCACTGATAACTATAAAATGAGGTAGCTCATAAAGGAACCATGATTCGCTCAGAAATTTAATGGACATCCATTCCGCTATTCAGATAATATTCCCTATTATTGCGAAGTTAGCGGACACCAGTTCCGTTAATTGATCATAATTATCCTAAATTTACTATGCCGAACACTAATAGCAGAACCTGAGTCCGCAAATTCTTAGAATTAATCCTTTTTTATGAAATAGCGGAATAGAAGTCCGTTTGTCTTTCTCTTAGACTTCGGCGTACAGGACCTGATTAGCTTACAAAAGTGTAAGGTAATGTAAGGAAAACAAATTTCCTATTTACAATGCATAAGCCATAATTGTAGTATAGGGAAGGAAATAGGAGGGAAAAGAATTAATGGCTTTTTCAGAAACAAATATCGATGTATTTAGAATGGTTAATGACTTAGGGAAAGAATACACATACTTAAATCCTCCGTTTGTTTTCATTGCTGAATATACGGTATATCTTTTAGCACTGGCAACAATTATCTATTGGTTTACTCGTGGGCGCAACAATAGAATGATGGTCATAAGTGCAGTGCTTACATTTATGATAGCTGAAATATTAGGGAAACTAGCTGGAACATTTCATTCAAACTATCAGCCCTTTGTTGAATTGACGAACGTGAATCAATTAATAGAAAAGACAGTAGGGAATTCCTTTCCGAGTGACCATACGATTCTTTTCTTTTCATTTTGTATGACTTTTTGGCTTTTTAAAAGAGGGTACGGTTTGTTATGGATGATAGCAGCTATCTTAGTAGGAATTTCGAGGATGTGGGTTGGTGTGCATTATCCTGCTGATGTTGCAGTAGGGGCATTAATCAGTATAATTTCAGCAATCGCTGTTTACTATGTCGTTCCTAGGATAAGCTTCATTCAGAAATTATTGAAGTTATACGAAAAGGGTGAAGGTTATATTTTGCCTTCTAAAACGAAGTCAAAGGATCTCTAAATATATCACTGATTTGAGTAAACAAAAAGGGCTTCGAAAGTCAGGATAACTGATTTTGGGCGCTCCTTTTTCATTTTGTAATAGCGAACAAAAAATCGCCTTAGTTACTAATATAGCAATTTTTAATCAAACGTTTGATTAAAGAATTTGTCGAATGGCTATATATCAATATTCGATCGCCTAAAATAAAAATTAACTTTTTATTTTGCTATCCTGGAAAAACATTGAACTGATGATATGTAAAAAATCCCATTCCCTTATTAGGGGATGGGATTTTTTTAGGCCAATTGCTGCTCAGCATACTCACGATAGAGGGTATGTGATTGTGTTAATTCATGATGGGTTCCAGTACCAGTGACTCTTCCGTTTTCAATGAAAATAATTTGGTCTGCATCGACGATCGTTGATAATCGATGGGCGATGACAAATGTTGTCCGTCCTTCCATTAAGCGGGTTAAGGCTTGTTGGACAACACTCTCTGATTGGCTATCTAGGCTTGCGGTTGCCTCATCCATCATGAGGATCTTTGGATCTCTCAGGAAGGCGCGTGCAATAGCAATTCGCTGTCTTTGCCCGCCTGATAATTTAACTCCACGCTCACCGACCTCTGTGTCCAACCCTTTTGGGAATGTTTCAATGAATTGATCGGCATAGGCCATCTTTGCCACTTCCCACAGACGCTCGTCTGAAATATCAGCACTATTTTCTAAACCATAACTTAGATTTTCCCGAATCGTTCCAGCCATCATGGCACTTTCCTGTGACACATACCCAATTTGGCTTCTCCAAGATTCCATTGATAGCTGGCTGATGGATGTTTCGCCAATAAGGATATCGCCTGAGGTTGGCTCGTAGAATCGTTCGATTAATCCGAACATCGTTGTTTTCCCACCGCCACTTGGCCCGGCAAAAGCAATCATTTGGCCAGGCTGTGCCTCTAACGAAATGTTTTCGAGCACAGGCTCATCATCACTATAAGAAAAGGACACATTTTGAACTCGAATCTGTTGATTACTAATGTCCATTTCAATCCCGTCCTGACCTTCTTCTAATGGAAGGTCTAATATATCGATAATCCGCTCAGTGGCGCCTTTTGCCTTTTGCAATTGGGTAAAAAACATGGCAAAGGATGTGATAGGATAAATAATTTGAAAAAGGTAGAGCAAGAAGGCAACGAGTGCACCTGTTGACATTGTTCCATTTGCAACACGCATGCCCCCATATCCAATAATCATGACAATCACAATCATAACAACCGTGTACATAATTGGACCAATAAGAGCAAATATCCTTGCCTCTTTCAAGCCATAGCGAAAGAGGTTCTGAATGCCTTTCAATCCTTTTTCCTCTTCATTTTGTTCAGCTGTTGATGCCTTCATTAAGCGAATTTCACTAAGTGTTTGGGTAAGATGCCCTGTAAACGTAGCAGTATCATCCTGAAGCCCACGTGAGATTTTTGCCATTTTTTGTCCGAGTGGGATCATAATGACAATGGTGATTGGGACTGAAATTAACATAAGAAGCGTCATTTTCCAATCCATGATTAGTAAAACGACGATAGAGCCAATGATGGTAATAATTCCTGAAATAAACTGCGGAAAATGACTAGTGATCAATTCACGTACGATATTGGTATCATTGACTACACGACTCACAGTTTCACCACTTGATTGCTTGTCAAAGTAGCTTACGGGCAATCGAATGAGCTTGATCCACATGCGGTCACGGATTGTGGCCACTATCTTCTGTCCGACCATGCTTAATAGATAAATGGATAGACCATCTATCACTGCTTGGATAATAAATACTGCACCGATGGCAATCATGAGTGGAACACTTAATGAGGCAACAGAAAAGCCATCAATAAGATTTTTTGTAAGCAGGGGAATAGCAAGTCCTGCAATCGTTGTAATCAGGCTAGCCACTAAGCCAAAGGTTAGTGCAAGCTTTGGAATGTTAGAGGAGACAATCAGTGCGAAAAAGTCTTTTAAACTTGTTTGTTTTTTTTCCATAAACATAAACTCCTATCATAGAAATAATTTTTATTAATGGCTTGTTCATGAAAAAGGGCTTTGTCTTTTTTAGGCTATTAGTAAAATTGCATGAGTGAAAAAAGTTGAAAAATAATGCTGGTTGATTGGAGTGGAAAGCGAGCATCCTGGAACGGAAATCAACCTTTATCCACTAATGTTAAAAGCAACCATGTTTGCAAAATAACCTTTTTTAATATAGTTGACCAACATAAAATATATTAATATACTTGTATTAAAAAAACAAGGAGAAGTCATATGTATGCCTAAGATTGTAGATCATGACAAGCGAAAAGAATTAATTGCGGATGCGATGATGACTGTTATTAAACGTGTTGGATTGGAAAAAACAACGGTGAGAAGAATAGCTGAAGAAGTCGGATTATCAATGGGATCTGTTCAATATTATTTTCCGGCACAGCATGACCTATATATATATGCGATGGAGCTGCTGATACAAAGATTGGAGGACAGGGTAAAAAATGCAGTACAAGAGGATATAGCAGTAACGGAAGCAGTGGCTACTATACTTAAGCAGCTGATTCCTTTTCAGGATGAAGAGCATAAGTTGGAATGTGAAGTATGGCTTGCCTTTTCAGTCATGGCATTAAGGGATCCAGCATTAGAGACTTTAAGTCGTAATATGTATACATCGGTAAGAGAACTGATCAGGCAGTTGCTAACTGCTTTACTTGAAGAAAGGCTGCTTGAAGCTTCCTTTGATCTTGAGATAGGTGCGATGAGCTTACATGCATTTATTGATGGAATTACTACACAAGCGATACTTTATCAAGGATTATTTGATGAGGGGAAGATCGACGTACTGATAAAAGATTACCTACAGAACATTTGTAAAAAGTAGGATGCAAGGAATAGATAAGGAGTGTTCAAGATGAATGAATCAAAAGCATGGCTGTATGTTATCATCGGCGGTCTACTTGAAGTGGTATGGGCAAGTGGATTTAAATACGAGTCGATCCCTACCTTGATAGTTCTCATTTCAATATTGGCAAGTTTCGACTTAATTATTCGAGCGACAAAAGTGCTGCCAGTAGGCACAGTCTATGCAGTATTTGCAGGTATGGGTACTGTTGGAACAACGATTGTAGAGATAGTGCTTTCCGGAGGGGAAGTTAGCTTACTGAGAATTTTGTTAATATTGCTTTTACTGGCTTGCATTATGGGCTTGAAATTAACAAGTAAAGGAAGTGAGAACTAATGGATTGGCTATTTCTAATTTTAGCAGGCTTGTTTGAGGTTATAGGTGTCATCGGGATAAAAAGAACGGCTGAAAACAATAGTGTAGTGAACAATGTGATATTATATGCCGGCTTTATCATTAGTTTTCAGTTTCTCATGCAAGCGATGGAAACTATTCCTTTAGCAACCGCTTATGCCGTATGGACGGGAATTGGAACGGTTGGGGCTGCTGTTGTTGGAATGATTTTCTTTAAAGAATCAAAGAGCTGGCTTCGTATTTTATGTATTCTAGGAATTATATTTTCTGTGGTGGGGTTAAAGGTAGTTAACTAAATTAGAATCTTTTAAAGTAAAGTATGAACAAAGATATTTTGGTTGGTTCTAATAAATGATAGATATTGAAAAAAGCTGAGCCAAAGGTTCAGCTTTTTTGATGATTTTATGCTCGCTCATTCACTTCATATGCTGCACGTATGCCAGATTCAACAGCCCCCTCAATCCATCCATGAAAGGAGGAAGTGTGTTCACCAGCAAAGTGAAGCCTTCCCTCTGGCTGATGAATGGAATCACCAAAATCATCTATTTGACCTGGCGTAAATAAGGTAAAGCACCCAGCAGAGAATGGATTTTTACTCCAATTGAAGGAAATCCCCTGTAAATATTCTTGATAAACAATATTTCCATAAACCTTAGCCAAATCCTTGAGCGTGTAATAAATAATATTATTTTTAGACAAGCTATTCCATAGCATCGCATCATGGCCCCAGCTATAACTAGCGAGTAGGATACTAGGTCCATGTTTTCCAACACCATGACTGGGTATATAGCTAAATCGAGTTGGCAGATCTGAAATGGCATTTCCTACTTTGAGCCTCTCCCAAAACGGGCTTTTAAATTCGATGGCAATTTTAACTGATGTCACATTTTGAAGTTCGCGAATTGCCTGCCACTTTTGAAAAGAGATTGAATCGTAAGGAATAACATCAATGAACTGAAAAGCTGTAAAAGGAATAGTTGTTATGGCATAATCGCCAGAAAATGCATAAGATTCCCCGGTTATCTGATTCCTCGTCTGAAAAAGAACTTTGCTATCACTTTGAAAGATTTTTTCTATCTTTTGACCATAATAAATATCACTGTGAAGCTCAGGTAGGAAAGATAAAGGAATCTTGTCATTTCCTCCACGAATTTCATAAAACTCGATATCCTCATTAAAAATTGGAAAGATGATATCAGTTAAGATACCAACAAAGGATAATTCCTCAAATCCTTCAATACCAAGCAGTACACTAATCATTCGAATAGCATTAGTAGAAAGTGGTGGCCCTAATGGGTTGTATTTTAAATAATCCTGCATCGAATATCTGCTATATTCCTTTAATAATTCCTCCTGCTGTTCAGGGGTACTTTTATTATAAAGATCAACAAAAGGGCGGACCGCTGATAGAAATAGCTCGGTAGCTGTTTTCCCTTTTTCCGACTCTTGAACTGGAAATCCTAGAATATCGGGGTTTTTCTCATACTGTTCACGTGTTGCAAGGATATTATTAACGAAAATTAGATCATTTGGGGTTGAATTGATAAATTTGTTAGTTTGGAGTTTGAAGCGGCGAATGTATTCAAAGATGAGTAAATGGGTATTTGGAATTCTCATAGCTCCTAAATCTACGTAATTCCCTTGTGTAAAGGGCTGTCTTAAAGTAAAAACTCTTCCACCTAAACGGGTATTTCCTTCTATGATGGTGACTTTATGTCCAGCACGCTTCAATAAAGAAGCTGCCACTAATCCAGCCATTCCCGCACCTGCAATCAAGATTTTCTTTGGAGCTGTTCCACGTTTTAGCCCGTTTCTAATAATAGAAAGCATATCATCAGGGTACTTCAGTGAAGATGAATTTGTGGGAACTCTGTTCATATCCTCACCTCCTAATTTTCAAATTATGAACATAAGTAGAAAGTTATGCTTAACTGGCTGCAATAGAATGAGAAAGACTTTATTTGAACATATAACTTGACGGGATAAATAAAAAAATGTTAATTTATACTTCTGATTCAAACAGTTCGATAATGAACTGTTTGGAAATGGAGGAATGGTGAGACAAAATGATGAGTGAAAATGAAAAGTTAATTCGTTCAACACAATTATTGCGCTCCTTTTGGAGTATACAGAAGAATATTGTGCGGTTCGTGCAGAAAACAGCGGTAGAAAATGGCTTATCCGTTCCGCAATATACGATTTTGATGACAATTATCCTTCAAAAGGAAATGACACAAAAGCAAGTAGGGGAGCAAACCTTTCTGCCAAAGAGTACATTGAGCCAGGCGGTGGATGGCCTCGTTCGCTTAGGTTTACTAAACCGGCAGCAATTGGAGAGCAATCGAAGAGAGATGCAGCTGTCAATTACTAAAGAGGGAGAAGCTTTCTTAAAAAAGATGCATCTTCAGGATGGCGGCATTCATCATTTATTCCAAGCTGCTATGGAGTCGCTCTCAGACAAACAGTATGAAGATTTGCTTGAATCCCATTTGATTATTGCTACTTATTTAGAATCCCAAGCTAAGGAGGGAATGTGAATTGATAAAATTATTAAGGCATTTATCGGTTTATAAATGGCTAATTGCTGCTGTTCTGGGACTTGTCTTCATTCAATCCATGTCCGAGCTTTATTTACCTACACTGATGGCGGACATTGTAGATAAAGGTGTTGTTTTAGGAGATACATCTTATATTTGGAAAATTGGCGGATGGATGCTGCTCGTTTCAGCGCTAGGAGCGATTGCCTCTGTTGTTGCAAGCTATTATTCATCTAAAGCATCGATGGGATTAGGCCGTGATATCCGCCGGAAGGTTTTTAACCATGTTGAAAAATTTTCACTACAAGAATTTGATGAAATAGGAACAGCATCATTGATTACGCGAACCACCAATGATATTACACAAGTTCAGCAGGTTGTCATTATGATGCTTCGTATGGTCGTTAGTGCGCCTATTATGCTAGTCGGCGGGGTTATTATGGCCGTTTCAAAGGATGCGCAATTATCACTTGTGATAGTTATTACCATGCCAGTATTAATTGGATCGATTCTTTTAATCTTCTATAAAGGGATGCCTCTTTTTCAAATGGTACAAAAACGACTGGATCGGTTAAATCTTGTTTTGCGAGAAAATCTAACAGGGATCCGGGTTATACGTGCTTTTAATCGTGAACCAGAAGAAAGAGTACGACTTAAGCAAGCAAATATGGAACTGACAGATGTCTCGATCAAAGTGAATAAAGTAATGGCGTTCATGATGCCTGTCATGATGCTTGTGATGAATTTGACGGTCGTTGCGATCATTTGGTTTGGTGGAATTCGCATCGATAATGGAGCCATGCAGATTGGGGACTTGATGGCCTTTATCCAATATGTGATGCAAATTATGTTTGCACTTGTCATGGCATCTATGATGTTTGTTATGATTCCGCGGGCCGCTGTGTCTGCGAAAAGAATTAATGAAGTGCTTAATATGAAACCATCATTCCTTGATGAAGGGACACTTAAGGCAGATCGTGAACAAGGAATGCTAGAATTTGAGCATGTGACCTTTAGTTATCCAGGAGCTGAAGAACCAGCACTTGTAGATATTAGCTTTAAAGCAAAAAAAGGTGAAGTGACTGCTATTATCGGTGGAACAGGCTCAGGGAAATCGACACTTGTGAATTTGATTCCCCGTTTTTATGAAGCATCGAGCGGAGTTATTCGAGTGAATGGTGTAGACATTAGGGAAGCTGCTCAAAGCGAAGTTCGTTCAAAAATTGGTTTCGTTCCACAAAAAGCGATGCTCTTTACGGGGACGATTGCTGAGAACATTCGCTTTGGAAAACAAGATGCTACACAGGATGAAATGGAGCATGCCGCTCGAATTGCACAAGCCGAGGATTTTATTAGTCAAATGAAAGACGGTTTTGAGGCTGAAATTGAACAAGGCGGCTCTAATTTATCGGGTGGACAAAAGCAAAGATTATCGATTGCAAGAGCCCTTGTCCGAAAACCAGATTTATATATTTTTGATGATAGTTTTTCTGCACTTGATTTCAAGACAGATGCTAAGCTCCGTAAAGCGCTGAAAGAAGAAACGACTCATGCAACCATGCTTATTGTTGCCCAGCGTGTTAGTACGGTTGTGGATGCTGATCGAATTATTGTATTAGAAAATGGCCGTATTGCAGGTATGGGAACACATCAGGAGTTACTAGAGACGAATGAAGTATACCGTGAAATTGCCCTTTCACAGCTTTCAGAGGAGGAGATCGCATGAGTAAGAAGAAAAAGCCTCAAGAAAGTCAACAGACGGGCCAGGGTCCAGGTCCAGGTGGAGGAGGCGGCATGATGATGATGGGGCAAAAGGCAAAAGACTTTAAGGGTACGCTTAAACGTCTTCTGGCTTATTTGAAGCCTCGTAAGTATCAGTTGATTGCTGTTTTCTTTGCAGCCATTTTGAGTACAGTTTTTATGATTGTTGGCCCAAAAATCATGGGAACAGCCATTACTGAGTTATTTGAAGGTGCATATGGAAAGCTCCAGGGTACTCCAGGAGCTGCGATTGACTTTGCAAAAATTGGCCAAATCCTGCTTATTCTAGCTGGACTATATGTATTTAGCAGTTTATTTAGCTATTTACAGCAGTATATTATGTCAAGTGTTGCTCAAAAAACAGTGTATGATCTTCGTGAGGATGTAAATGTAAAGCTTGAGAAGCTGCCGCTTAAGTATTTTGATGGCCGTTCCAACGGAGAGACACTTAGCCGTGTAACAAATGACATTGATACAATTGGCAGTACACTTCAGCAAAGCTTGACACAGTTCATTACATCGATCGTTACAATTGTTGGGATCATCATTATGATGCTTTCAATCAGTCCAATCCTTACATTAATTGCGATTGTTAGTTTACCGATTTCCATATTTGCCATTGGGCCAATTTTGAAAAGATCACAAAAGCATTTTGCTAATCAGCAGCGAACGCTTGGCCAATTAAATGGACATATAGAAGAAATGTATACTGGCCACCAAGTTGTGAAAGCTTTCGGACATGAGAAAAAAGCTGTGGCCCAATTTGATGCAGTGAATGAAGAATTGTATGAGGCGGGAAGTAAAGCACAGTTTATATCAGGCATTATCATGCCGATTATGTTTTTTATTGGGAACTTAAGCTATGTAATCATCTGTGTGGTTGGAGGGATTTTGGTTACACAGCGAGCGATTACAATCGGTGATATCCAAGCATTTATCACTTACTCTAAGCAGTTTACACAGCCAATTACACAAACAGCTAACATCGCAAATATTATCCAATCAACTGTTGCGGCAGCTGAGCGTGTGTTTGAACTTCTGGATGAAGAAGAAGAAAAGAGTGAAGTGACGGAAGAGCATTTAACACGTGCCAAAGGGGCTGTCACTTTTGAACATGTGGACTTTGGCTATAGTGAAGAATTGTTAATTAAAGATATGAACATTCATGTTACGCCTGGGCAGACCGTAGCAATTGTCGGGCCAACTGGGGCAGGTAAAACGACAATGATTAATCTTTTAATGCGATTTTATGAACTTAATGGCGGAAAGATAAAAATAGATGGTCTTGATACAAGAAATATGTCGAGAAGGGATCTAAGAAAAAGCTTTGGGATGGTACTTCAGGATACATGGCTTTTTAATGGAACAATTAAAGAAAATATCGCTTATGGAAAAGACGGTGCAACAGATGAAGCGATTTTTGCTGCAGCTCGAGCGGCCCATGCTGATCATTTCATTCGTACACTGCCAGATGGCTATGAAACGATTTTAAATGAAGAGGCATCTAATATCTCTCAAGGACAAAAGCAGCTTCTGACGATCGCCCGAGCAATTCTTGCGGATCCTCCAATTATGATATTGGATGAGGCAACTTCAAGTGTGGACACAAGAACAGAAGTATTTATTCAGCAAGCCATGAAACGATTGTTAGAAGGACGAACAAGCTTTGTTATCGCTCACCGTCTTTCAACGATCAAAGATGCAGATTTAATACTTGTAATGGATCAAGGAAAGGTGATTGAGCAAGGCACACATGAGACCCTATTAGCGGCGAAAGGTTTCTACGCAGATCTTTATAACAGCCAGTTTTCGGAAAAAGCAGTAGGGTAGCAGTGCTAGCTTATAAGAGTACTTTGACATTTTCTATAAGCAATCCTATAATAATGAGTGTACTTATTACCTATTAGGAGGATTATTAAAAATGGTTTTTTTCATCAGATTGCGATTCCCAGCTTTGAACTCGTAATTAAATACGTTCAAAGGCTCTGCTTGTGCTTGCAGAGTAAACGGGATCAGTCTGTCCTTTTTTAATAATCTTCATTGCCATAGAATATATGTCATTTGTAGAAAGGCGGATCGTTCTGCCTTTCTTTATTTTTGTCTAATTTTCCTTCCTATGTATGTTGAATAGAAGGTTTATTTAGCAATGGCTATTTTGGCCCCTAATCCAATAAGGATGGGTTTTGTTCCCTTTACTCTCTAATCACAGGCAGTCTGCCTGTGATTTTTGATTTGGAAGGAAGAGGGAATATGACGAAAAAAACAAAAAGAGCAGCATATGTGAATGAATTTGCTTCTATATTTAGGTGTCCAATCTGTAAAGGTTCAATGAAAGTGGTCGATTTTAAGAGTCTAATATGCGTTAAAAACCATACATTTGATTTTGCGAAACAAGGTTATCTAAACTTGATGAATCATCCATCCAATACCCATTACAATAAGGAGTTGTTTGAAGCAAGACATCACATGATTACGTCAAGTCACTTATACACATTGATGCATGAGGAAATATCGAAAGTGATCAAGCGATATATGAGTGCTTCTAATGCCTCTTGCCTGATTGTTGATGCAGGATGTGGAGAAGGTTCGCATTTACAACAAATTTTGAATGGGTGTATGAGTCAGACAATAGCTGGGGTGGGGCTTGATATTTCAAAAGAAGGAATTATTAAGGCTGCTAAGAAATATGAACAGCCGATTTGGCTTGTAGGAGACTTGGCTAAATTGCCATTTCAGGATCAATCGATTCATGTCATTCTGAATATCCTTTCCCCCTCCAACTATAAGGAATTTAAAAGGGTTCTTGTTCCAGAAGGAATCGTTATTAAAGTTGTGCCAGGTCCGAACTATCTAAAGGAATTGAGAGAAGTGCTTTTTTCTAACAATGAAAAAAAGGCCTATCGAAATGAGGCAACGGTTTCCCTTTTTAAAAAGAATTTTCAGCTGCTGGATGTAATTGATTTATGTTATACAAAAAAACTCGCTAAAACAGACCTGCGGAATTTAGTGCAAATGACTCCACTTGCTTGGTCTTCAGATAAAGAAAATAAGGATGTGTATCTCAAGAGTGATACTGCAGATATTACAGTAGATTTAGCTATTTTAGTTGGAATCAATAAGTAATTAGAAGATGAGGGAGAGAATAAGTTGAATTCTCTCCCTTTGCAACTGAACTATCATGAATGAGTGTGATGAAGGACAGTTAGCAAGGGATTTACTGCAAAACGGTCTTTCATAAAGTTGTTGATGATCAAAAAAATGCACAAGCGATTTGTGAAATCACTTGTGCACGATATTTTTTATCATTTTATTAGGAGATTGTTAGTTTTCTAATTTAAATACGTTTGTTAGCTCATTCATATTTTCAGATAGTGCAACCATTTCATCTGATGTTTGATCAATTTTATGAAAGAGTGCTTCTTGTGTATTGAGTTTTTCTTTAATTTCATTTGAAACAGTTAGTCCTGATTCAATCGTTATGTTAATATCATCCAAGGTTGCTGTCATTTCTTGAAGTGAAGCTGCCTGTGAGGTAACGCCATCCGTAATATTCGTTATCATGGCAAATGTATGATCCATACTTTCTATGATCTTGTTGATATTGACTTTTGCTTGATTGGATTGAGTGACGCCAAGTTCAATTTTTTCTTCTGTTGCGGAAACAGCTGATACTACTTTTTCTGTTTTCGTATTCATTTCTTTAATAAGCTGGCCAATATCCTGTAAGGAGTTGTTCGTATCCTCGGCAAGCTTTCTTACTTCATCAGCTACAACAGAAAATCCTTTTCCTGCCTCTCCGGCTCTCGCAGCTTCGATGGCTGCATTCAATGCTAGTAGATTTGTTTGGGCTGAGATTTGAGAAATAATATGGACAATCTCGGTAATCTTGTGACCTTGTTCCTCCAGTCCAATCACTTCACTGCTGACAATTTTTGAGTTAGATTCAAGCTCATTGATGACTTCCACAATTGAATCTACAGAACTTTTCCCATTCTCAGCTGCTGAATGAACGAGCTTTGTCGATTCAGCAATTTTAGAAGCAAGTTCAGCCGTTTTTTGCGAGCTATCTGTAATGTTATTTAATGCAGTTGATGTTTGCAAAATATTTTCGGCATTTTGGTACGAGCTAGCGATAAGACTTTTTACACCTTCATTAATTTCCAGTACTTGCGCATTTGCTTGAACAATAATATGATTCAATTCTTCTGAGGAGTAAGAAACCTGATTGGAAGAGCTTTGGATGTTTGCGATTAATTTCTTTAAATTATCCTTCGCTCTTAAAAGAGAGCGTATCATCTGTCCAGCTTCCCCTTGTTGCTGTGTTTCAATCGTTGCCGTTAGGTCATTATTTGCAATGGAATCAGCAAGCACAATTCCCTTTTTCAAAGGCCGAACAAGAAGAAACTCTGAGAAGAAAGCTGCGAGAAATTCAAAAATAACAAAGATAATGATTGCTTTAATTAGCACCCCAACTGTGATAATTTGAAAAAGATTGCCATACAGCGAATGGGACAAGGTCATAATCAAAGAAACATTAGAGATAAACATAGCCAAAAAGACTAGAACCATGATACGCGTACGGATTGATATATTTTTAACTTTATTCATAAGATGATCCGCCTACCTTCGTACAATATAAGAAATATCCTAGTATAAATTTACTATAAATAAAGGAGGAAATACAATTTTAATAGAAACTAAATAGACCATAAGGGCAAGAATGAGGACGAATTTAGGATCGATTATTTGTTAAAATGGGGAACAACAAAGAATAGAGTGAATGTAGAGAAGGAGGCGGTTTATGAATGGCCAGGGTTCAAATGTCATTTGATGAAATGTGGGAGAAAATTATGGCCTGTGATCGTACATATGATGGATTATTCTATACAGCTGTGAAGACGACCAAAATCTACTGCCGCCCTTCTTGCCGGTCAAGAAAGCCGAAGAAAATAAATGTGGAATTCTACGATGACATGGCTAAAGCTGAAACTGCAGGTTACCGTGCATGTAAAAGATGTCAGCCAGAAGTTGAATTTTCCCCACATGTTGACCTTGTCCGGAATGTCATTGCCTTTTTAATCAATCACTATAAACAAAAGCTAGTGTTACAAGATATAGCGGACCATGTAGATATGAGTGCTTTTTATCTAGAAAGGGTATTTAAACAGGAAACGTCCGAAACACCGCGAACGTATTTGGAGAAGATTCGTGTGGATAAAGCAGCCTATTTGTTAAAAAGCACGGATCGAACAAATCTAGATATTTGCTATGAAGTTGGATTTCAGAGCCCGTCTAATTTCTACAAGGTGTTCCGCCGTTTGAAAAATTGCTCACCTACAGAATATCGAAACCTTGATAATTAAGGAGCAGCGACAATGAAATGGATTGATCATAAAACATTGATTGAACTCTGTCCACCTGCAGAGTTGAATTTTGCAGAGTGTTTACAGTTCTTAAATCGGTCTGACCAAGAAGTACTTCATCAAATAAGCGATAATTATTTATATAAATTGATCAAAGTAAACGATAAACGTATTTTAATTAAAATCGGCTCCACAGCTGATTCTATCCGTGTTGAATTTCCATTAATTGCTCCAACTACAAATGAGCGTGAAGAAGTTGCAGCTTATGTATGGGAATGGTTTAATTTAAATGAAGACTTGAAAACGTTTTACTTAATGGCAAGACAGGATTATGTTCTAAAGAATATAGTCGATAACTATTACGGATTACGAATGATTTGTATTCCAGATTTATTCGAAGCGCTGACATGGGCGATTATTGGCCAACAAATCAATCTAACTTTTGCCTACAAGCTAAAAAAACGTTTTGTAGAACAGTATGGTGAAAGCTTGAGTTTTGAAGGAGAAACGTTTTGGCTGTTTCCAAGCTATGAAAAAATTGCCATGATTGATGTGGAGGATTTGAGGAAGCTTCAATTCACTGCTCGGAAAGCTGAATACATGATTGGCGTTGCAAAGGCAATGACAGCTGGTGAGCTGTCGAAGGAAATGTTGCTTCAGATTCAGGACTATGAGCCGATGAAGAAAAAGCTAATGGCGATTAGAGGAATAGGAGCATGGTCGGCGGATTATGTATTGATGAAATGCTTGCAGCATCCTTTAGCCTTCCCGATAGCAGATGTTGGGCTTCATAATGCATTGAAAGTTCAATTAGGACTTGAGCGGAAGCCAGGTATTGAGGAAATTGAAGGGCTGGCCAAGAATTGGGAAGGCTGGCAAGCATACGCTACCTTTTATTTATGGAGGTCTTTATATGACAAAGCAATATAAATTAGATTATGATTCACCCATTGGTGTTTTAGAAATTATCGGAACAGATGAAGCGATTTGTTCTATTTTGTTTTCTGATCAAGAGATAGTTACAAATAGCTTTCAAGAGGATACACCTAAGGTATTAACAGACTGCTATTCGCAAATAGATAATTATTTCAAAGGTGAGCTTCAAGAATTCTCCTTTCCCTATACCTTTGAAGGAACTGACTTTCAAAAAACAGTCTGGCATGCATTAACCGATATTCCTTATGCGCAAACGGGATCATATAAAGATATCGCCGTTTCTATTGGAAATGAAAAAGCGATTAGAGCGGTAGGAAGTGCAAATGGAAAAAATAAGTTAAGCATTGTTATTCCTTGTCACCGAATCATTGGATCAAATGGGAAATTAACTGGTTATGCAGGTGGTCTATGGAGAAAGGAGTGGCTGCTTCAGCATGAAAAGGCAGTACAGGGCAAGGCAGCAGAGGTTAAGCAAGTTTAATGGAGAGTTTTCTAAAAAACACGATGAAAATTTGGGGAGATCCCAACTTTCATCGTGTTTTTTTCTTCTTTCAATAGTACAAGTGAAACTTGAAACCTTATTTGAACGTATTTAATAATAATAAGACTCTGGTCCTAGATGAAGATGGAACTAACGATTGTTCATTAATTAGAGGATTTATAGGAAGATAGAGTAAGAAGAAATGAGGCGGCGACCTGAAAAAGAGAATGCAGGTCTTGTTCTGGTTGTTAAAAAGGGGGAAATGAAATGGAAGTTTATATTATTCTGACAGATACAGGGACAGTACTTACCAAAATAATTAGAAGGTTTACGAAGCATCCATTAAACCATGCTTCCATTTCCTTTACAAAAGAATTAGATACAACCTATAGCTTTGGACGTAAGCGTGTAAACAACCCATTTATCGGTGGCTTTGTAAAGGAAAATCTGAATGGGAAGCTATTCGAAAAAGCCGAATGTGCCATTTACAAATGCTCTGTTTCAGCCGTTGAGTATGAGCAAATGTTAAAAGCGGTTCAAGAAATAGAAGTTGAGCAGCAAATGTATAAATATAATTTTATCGGTCTTTTCGGAGTCCTGTTTAATAAAGAAATAAATAGAGAAGGAGCCTTTTTTTGTTCGGAATTTGTAGCAACGATTTTAAGGAGCGGTGGAGTCGCCACAAACAGTAAACCACCTAGCCTGATGAAACCATATGACTTGGTTAATGGCGAGAAGTTTCTTTTATTATATGAGGGGCAGCTTCGTTCTTATTTAGTCCCGCAAAGTCAGTATGCAGATGAAATGGTTAATGAAACAAAAATGACGGATCAACTATTTAATTTAGGGACACTTTTTCTAAAGAAAGCGAAGTCGATTGTAAGCTATATATAAAGGAGTAATGACTATTGAAGAATACGTCTAAGATCATTGGTTATTTAGGTGGTAGAACAACACTTTACATTTTTGTGTTCTTTTTGTTAATTGGTTTAAATGTCTTCTTATTTAATCATATTTCATTTGTTTTTCAGCCAATTATTGCGTTAATTCAAACGACTGCCTTACCAATTGTTTTCTCACTAGCAGCTTATTATTTGCTTCGTCCAATTGTAAAATTCGCAGTTACTTTAGGTATAAAGAAAGTATGGGCCATTCTAGTGCTTCTTCTTTTCTTTTCGGTTGCTATTATTTTTATTTTCATCGCTATTATTCCTTTTTTCATCGATCAAGCCATTAGTTTATTTGAGTCATTTCCGACTTATTGGAGTGAATTTAATCGGGCATTTGAAAGCTGGATTCAACGCTCTTACTTTGCCCCATACTATAAGGATTTCACTGATTTTGTGAATGAATTCTTTGTTTCAACTGGAGATAATGCAACAATGCTGCTTAGTAATACGGTAGAAAGTGTGCTGCATCTAGTAAAATCAATAACGAACTTTGCACTAGCATTAATTGTTGTTCCATTTATTCTTTTCTATTTATTGTTAGAAGGAGAAAAGCTTCCAAAACTAATTTTTACGATTGTTCCTCCTAAAATTAGACCAAGCATAAAGAATATTTTTATACAAATTGATCAGCAGCTAAAAGGCTATATTCAAGGGCAAATTTTGGTCAGCTGGTGTATTGGGATCATGATGTATATTGGTTTTCTTATTATCGGAATTGATTATCCATTAATTTTGGCTCTTCTTGCATGTGTAACAAGCATTGTTCCTTATTTAGGACCAACCATTGCAATAACGCCAGCTATTATTATTGCCATTGTTACATCTCCATTTATGGTCTTGAAATTGGCTATCGTATGGACGATTGTCCAGTTAATCGAAGGGAAGCTGATCTCACCGCAAATAATGGGGAAATCACTGAAAATCCACCCAATTACTATTATTTTTATTCTCTTAACTGCGGCCAAATTATTTGGTGTAATCGGAGTCATAATCGGTATTCCTGCCTATGCGATTATACGTACGATTTTTGGTCAGATTATCTACTTATTAAAAGCCCGTTATAATCGCTATGTTAAAGAGGAAGAGAAGTATGATTTGGGAGAGTAGTTCAAGCTTTATTAAGGTACTTTATTCTATTTATAGTTAGTTAATCCAAAAGGTAGCCTTTTTAGGCTACCTTTTATGGTAGTTGACCATATAAACAGAAGTGTACTAGTTATTTTTTCGCTTTTCATATAAGCCGAGTATGCTATTATAAGAAAATAACTTTTAAGGAGGTTATTCATTTTTATGTCATGGGAATTCGTATGGTCTTATGAAAACTTAAAGGATCTGGGCATTTCAATCGGTATCTTATTACTGTTTTTAATTTTTAGGAAAATTTTTGCGAAATATGTATTTTCGCTTTTATTAAAAATAAGCAGAAAAGCACCAAGTGCATTCTTTTCACATATATTTCTAGCATTTGAAAAACCGATTCAGTGGTTGTTCATTATCATTGGGGTGTATGTAGCCTCAGGCTATTTTCCTTTTATGGAGAAAACGAATCCGCTTTTTCAAAATATAATGAGCTCTTCTGTTATTCTTATTATTACTTGGGGATTATTTAATCTGTCATCTTCCTCATCGCTTCTTTTTGCGAAGCTTAATAAAAAATTAAATACGGAAATTGATGAAATACTCATCCCGTTTTTATCAAAGGCCATTCGGGTCATTATTATTATGATTAGCTTTAGTATCATTGCACAAGAGTTTGGCTATAACATAAGCGGTCTAGTGGCTGGCTTAGGAATAGGCGGACTTGCCTTTTCACTGGCAGCAAAGGATGCTCTTGCTAATTTATTTGGTGGCGTCGTTATCATAACGGAAAAGCCCTTTTCAATTGGTGATTGGATTATGACACCGAGTGTTGAAGGAACGGTAGAAGATATTTCTTTTCGAAGTACTGTCATTCGAACATCCGCGCAGGCGCTTGTGACTGTTCCGAATGCCACATTGGCAAATGAGCCGATTACGAATTGGAGTAAAATGGGGAAGCGGCAAATTACCTTTAATTTAAAAGTGACTCTAGATACGCCGAAAGAGAAATTAGAAAATGTGGTCCAGAGAATTGAAGCTGTATTGAAAGATCATCCTGGTGTTCATCCTGACACGATTTATGTAACATTTGATAAATACATGGAGAATGGATTAGAGATTTTCTTGTATTTCTTCACAAACACGACAAATTGGGGAGAATACTTAAAGATCAAGGAATCAATTAACTTTGCAATTATGGATATCCTTGAAAGTGAAGGGGTCTATACAGCGTATGTAGCCATGCCAAGCCGAAAGCTGTTTCTTGATTCTGAAGAGGAAGAGCAAAAGAAAGTAGAGCCACAATTAAATACAGATTCATAATTCTTATGTAAGAAGCCTGCTCCAGTTTTTATCGGAGCAGGCTTTTTGTTTAAATGATAAAATCCTCTTTCTGTGTTCCATAAAAGAATAGACGATGTAATGGCCTTGTCATCGAAACATAGAGCAGCTTGATGTCTAATTCTGATTCTCGTGAGAAGGTTTCTTCCAAACAGATGATCATAACTGCATCAAATTCTAAGCCTTTTGCTAGAAAGGAGGGCACGATGACCATTTCGTCTTTTGGGATTTTTTCTTGTTCTTCAAGTAATTTTACAGGCTCATGGGAATGTTCTTTGAAAAGGTCATAAAGGAGTCGGCAGTCCTTCATTGTCTTCCCGATGACTGCGATTGTTTTATAATCTTCCTTTTTTAAACGGGCAACTTGATTTTCGATTTGTGTAACGAGCGCTTTCCCGTTCTTTCTTTTTATAAACTTTGGACTTTCTCCGTGCCGAACAACTGGTTCAACTTCAGGGAAAGAGTAGGGAAGTAGGCGCAAAAGCTCATTAGCCTTTTCCATAATTTCCACGGTTGTTCGGTAGCTTTTTTGCAGCTCCGTGTATGTCGCCCTTGGAAAAATCTCTTTCATAACACGATCCCAGGATGATAGCCCTCGATAGGAATGAATTCCTTGCGCAAGGTCACCCACAAGTGTAAACATGTCTGTATCAAGTGCCTTTTTTAAGGAAAGCAGCTCCATAAAGCTGTAATCCTGTGCTTCGTCGATGACGATATTTTTTGCTTTCAACTCTTTTGGGATGCCGAAGAGATGCACTTGTAAATATAGCATTAGTGCTAGGTCTTCTCTTTCAAAAAGCTTCTTGGATTTGAGTGCAGTGTTATATTGGCACAGGGCCACAGCTTCCTTCTCTGTCAGCTGACCTTCAGCCCATTTGCAAAGATCTGATGGATCACTGAAAAGATTTTGATAGTATTGAATGAGCGTCTTTTTCGGAAACTGTCTCATATAAGCAGGGACTGCATTTCGAATCGCTTTTTTAATTTCTGCTAGTCTAAGAGCCTTCTTATCGAGTGCATCTGATACGTATTGCCTTCTTTTCTCCGGATCATTCCCACGATAAAGCGCACGTTCGATACGTTCGTCATAATAGATTTCTATCTTTTTAATTATATTCTTCTTTTTCTTGGCCAGATCATTTTGAAGAACGGCTTTAAGTTTATCTAGTCTTCGATACAATGGGAGATAATTATAATCATCCTTAAAAAGCTGAATGAATTTCTTATGGCTGAACAGACGAAATTTATCAACAGTGAAATCCTTTGAAGGGTAAAAGGATTTGTAAATGGTCGCGATGTAATTAGACAAAATAAGTTGAAAGACAGGGGAGCCCTTTATGGAAGAGGCCCATGCAGTGAGTTTTGTTTCGTCGCTGTCAGCATTCTCGAGCAGTCGAACAAGCTTATTGTCTTCTTGGATTGTAAGCTTCTGTCCGATGCAAGCTTGAATATAGTCCTGTAAGGTCGTCTGGCGAACTCGTTCAACCCCAAGCTCTGGCAATGCTTCAGATATATAGTCAATAAACAAGCGGCTTGGCGCCAGAATCATGAGCTGCTCTGGGGCAAAGTTTTCTTTATATTGGTAGATGAAATAACTGATTCGGTGCAATGCGATGGTTGTTTTTCCGCTTCCCGCTGCACCTTGTACGATAATGGGCCGATTTAAATCAGCTCGAATAATTCGATTTTGCTCTTCCTGAATGGTGGAGATAATTTCTGTCAGACGATTGCTTGAGCTTTTGGCTAGAGATTCTTGCAACAATTCGTCCGTTGTTGTTAAATCAATATCGCGAATTTCTTCAAGCTGTCCGTTCTCAATCATGAATTGCCGCTTCAGTGAGAGATAGCCATTATAGCTTTCTTCATATGATTCGTAATGGACCTCCCCAAGTCTGCCTTCATAGTAGAGATTGGCAACCGGTGATCGCCAGTCAACGATGATTTGTTCTTGATTTTCTCGTGAGTAAAGCGAGGTTTTACCAATGTATAAACTTTCTTTCTCTTCCAGTCCTTCTCTTAAGAGATCGAGTCTCGCAAAATAAGGCTTTTTTCTGGCAATCTTTAAATTTTTCAATTCATCACGTGACATTTCGAAAAAACGGGCATTTGTTAAAAGGGATAAATAACTCATACTTGATTCGAGCCAGTCAATATCATGGAAGGCTTCCTTCATGTTTTCCTGAAATTGATCTTTACTCGACTCAGCTGTTTTAATGACCACATCAATATACTTTTTCGTAAAGTCCAAATGTTGAATTTCCTGTTGAAAATCGGGGTGCTGTTGTTCAGATGACATATAAATCTCCTTTCCATTTACCAATTCAGCCGCAATGGAGAAAAACATAGGAGCGTGAGTGACAAGAAATTTATATTATCAGAAAAATTAACCAGTTGCAATGAAATAGGGATCTGAAATACCTAAGAAAAATAAAAAACTTCGCCCATTGCAGAGGCGAAGGTGAAAGTCTATTAGCAATAGCATAGTTAATTAATCCGAAAGATCTGGAATTTTGTCCATAATTGCAGCCATGGTAAAGGAAACGCAAGGGATGTTTGGAGAGGTAACTAATTCGTTATTTTGAAAGATATCGATAAGTTCATATCGCTTCTCATGCAACACATATTGTTCAAGGACACCAGTGTCAGGGTCAACAATCCAAAATTCAGGAATACCAAAATGTGCATACGATTTTATTTTGTCAATCTTATCTCGCTTTAGCGATGATGGGGAAAGAATCTCTACAACAAGATCTGGCGCTCCTTCAATCCCGCGTTTACTTATAATTTCCATACGCTTTCGGTGAATAAGTACAAGGTCTGGTTGTCGTACCTCGGCTGGTGACAAAATGACGTCGACTGGTGCATGTAAAATAAAATAATCTAATTCACAGCTTCGACTTAAATTTATTAGAATCTCGAAGCTAACAATCTGATGTGTAACCAATGGAGCTGGGCTCATCAATTCAAGTTGACCACCTGCTAATTCATATCGATTGCCATCATCAATTGCCGCATAGTCGTCGTATGTAAGGCCGACTTCTTTTACTCTATCCGCATTTATCTTCCTTCCTTCTGCCATCTTTATCCCTCCGTACTTCATCCTTTATTAGACTTATTATAGCAGATTAAGTGTCAAAAAAATCCCAACAAAATGACATATTATAGATAATTCAACTTGAATAATTTGGTTTTTAATTATATACTACATTACAACAGTAATGCACTATGTGTAAAGGAGGCGGAGCTAATTCTTAATACGGATGGAACGAAGCCTATTTATGTACAAATTGCAGAATGGCTAGAAACGGAGATCATGAATGGCCATTTTGAAAGAGATCAAAAGGTGTACTCTCAATACCAATTAGCAGAGATGTATACGATTAATCCAGCAACAGCTGCTAAAGGGCTTAACCTACTTGTTGATGAAGATATCCTGTATAAGAAGCGGGGGCTTGGCATGTTTGTTTCAACAAATGCGAAAGAAATGATTATGAATAAGCGAAAGAACCAGACATTGAAGCGATTGGTGCATGAAATCGTGTTGGAAGCTAATCGTTTGCAGATGAGCGACATGGAGTTAATCGAAATGATAAAAGTAGTTCAAAATGAGGAGGGTGGGCGATGAAGGTCATTGAATGCAACAATGTGACAAAAACGTACTTGAGAAGAAATGTATTAAATCAGCTTTCCTTTACGATTGGGGAAAACAAGATTACCGGATTAATCGGTAGGAATGGTGTTGGGAAGACGACATTGTTGAAAATCATTGCTGGTTTTATTAAAGAAACCTCTGGAGATGTGAAAGTGTTTTCCGAACAACCCTTTAATAGCCTGAATGTCTCAGTTAACACGATCTTTGTTGATGATCAAATGAGCTTCCCGCCTGCTTTGCAGTTATATGAATTATTAGAAGTGGCAGAGAGCTTCTACCCGAATTGGGATATGGAATTGGCGAAGCGCTTGTTTAATTATTTCGGATTCGATCCAAAGCACTACCATCATCGGCTATCCAAAGGGAAGACGAGTACGTTTAATATGATTGTCGGCTTGGCCGCCCATTGCCCTTTAACTATATTTGATGAACCGACCACTGGTATGGATGCTGCAGTAAGAAAGGATTTCTACCGTGCACTGCTTAAGGACTATTTAGCATTCCCACGCACAATTATTTTGTCTAGTCACCATTTAGATGAAATAGAAGATTTACTAGAAGATGTCCTGCTTATAAAGGATGGGAGAAAACATCTGCATGTACCGATGGAGGAGCTTAAGGAATGGGCAGTTGGCTTAAAAGGAAGAGCGGAAATCGTTAAAGAGTGGACAGAGAGCAAGGAAATTCTTTATCAAAATCACATAGGCAAAGATACAATGTATGCTGTCGTGAAAAATGACTTTAATGAAACATTACGCCAAAAGGCAAGTCTTGCAGGCTTGGAAATAAGTGCGGTTCCTGTTAGCGATCTTTGTGTCTACTTAACTAGTGAATCGAAAGGGGGGATTGACGATGTCTTTAACAACCGCTAATTTACTAGACATTATAAAAAAACAGTACTTTTTCAAGCTTAAAGCAAATATTGATTCCTTTAGCTCCCTTATTTGGATTCAAATATTAGGGGTGCTCTTTTCTTTAGGTGGTGTAGGCTCAGTCGGATCCTTTTCAGATTATCTTCATGTCGAGGTCAAATACTATTCTGCCAATTTAGTTATTGCTTTTACAATGATCTGGGCTTTTGTAACTGCGATTACAATCACAACAAAGCCTTATAGAAATCATGACTTTTCATTCGTGACGAATCGGCTAAGCAGCAGCATCGCAAATATTCTTTTTTTACTAACAGCAAGTATCATTGGTGGAGTTACTGCGATGTTGGCAAGCAATCTGCTAAAAATTATCGCTTATTTTCTGTTTAATGAACAGCTTTTTACTATTCAAAGTGGGGTAGGGGAGTTTGCGATTGGGATAAGTGTTACCGTTTTATACCTCTTCTGCATTAGTGCGCTCGGCTATTTCATTGGCACGACCGTTCAAATAAGCAAGCTGTTTATCTTCGTTTTTCCTGCTCTATTTTTCGGCTCTGTATTTTTTGAAGCAGCGGTGGAAGGGGAATTTCTGAATAAGTTCTTTAAATTCTATTTTTTTGAGCCATCACTCCTTTTGTGTATTGTGAAAATTGCTTTGACAACAAGCTTACTATTTCTAGCTGCTATTAGTGTTTTACAGCGAATGGAGGTTAGGAGATGATTCTGCTTTCGCTATTTCCAATATTAATTATTATTGCCATAATTATCGCCATTCCATTCTTTATGAAGAAAGCGCGGCCTGTCACTATAAAAATTACACATTGGTTATTGCTCATTTATGTAGGGGTACTGCTTCTAGCAACAGCTGTTGCTCCATTCATTATTGGTGAGGATTTATCAAACAGAGAATTCCTGCGTGAAAAAGATATTGAACAAGAGAGGCGTGCTTTTTCTCAGGCGCTTCGTGAGGGGAACATTGAATCAATTGACGAGGGATTCTTAGTAAATGAGATAACCTATAATTATCAAAATTCAACACTGAAAATTGAAAGGACTAATGGATACGGCCCTCAAGTGTTTGTAGAAAGGAAGGATAGTAATGATGGTAAGATTGAAGCCTTCATATACACGAATCGATTTTTTATTGACGGTCTCAATTTTACTGACAAGCTTGGTGAACCATTTCAAAGTAAATTAACGCAAGATACTTTGACAATCCATTCACCAGAACAAACTAATATTAAGGTTTCGATGATTAAGAACGAATTTACCATCAATCAATTTACAAAAGGAAGTAATGAAAATAGCATGATTCAAAATGGTATATCAGCCCTCTATTTACGAATTCCCCAGAACCTTCAATTAATTGAAGGAACAGATGTGTATCTGGAGTATGTGAGGAAGTAGATAGGCAAAAGAAGAAAAATCATCAGTTTTAACGAGCCTGTGATTTTTCTTCTTTTCATCTATTGCTATAATGAGGATGGAGGTTGATTCAATTGGAAAAAGACCAGCATTTTAATTTTAATGAACTTGATGAAGAAACGCTTTTTATCGTTTCCCAAACATTTAAAGCCTTGTCAGACCCAACACGGATACGTATTTTGCATTTGCTATTTGATGGAGAGCATTCAGTGAATGATATTGCCGAGCGCCTTTCTTTGCTACAATCAACGGTGTCCCACCAGCTTCGCTTTTTGAAAAATTTGCGATTAGTTAAATTTAGGCGAGAAGGAACATCCTTATACTATTCCTGTGATGATGAGCATGTCATGGATATATTAAAACAAACAATTGAGCATGCGAATCATCATTAATTACAGCTTCCATGATGATTCGGGCAGCCATGCTCAGCTTTTTCAACTTGAATGGTACTGTGTTCAATTTCAAAATCATTATGGAGAATGGATTGGGCATGATGCAGAATAGAATCGTGAGCACCATCACCGGCAAAGACAATATGGCAGCTAAGCATCGGCATCCCTGAAGTGATAGACCAGATATGCATATCATGCACTTCTGAAACCGATGGAATGTTTAAAAGCGCTGTCTTTACCTTATCCATTTCAAGATGTGCTGGTGTTCCTTCCATTAAAATATGGAAGGATTCCTTCGTGACTCTTATCCCGCTAATGATGATTAGAATGGCTACAATTACACTAGCGATTGGGTCAGCAATCCCCCAGCCAAAGAAAATCATCAGCAGGGCTGCAATGATCGCCCCTACAGATCCCAGCATGTCACCAATTACATGAAGGAAGGCACTGCGAACATTTAAGTTTTCATCCTTATCCCCACGCATTAAGATCCATGCAGCAACGATATTTACAAGCAATCCAATTGTTGAAATGGCTAGCATTCCTCCACTAAGCACTTCAGGTGGATTCCAAAAACGGTGGTATGCTTCATAGAAAATATAAAGCGAAATCAAGATGAGAGTAATCCCATTTAGTGCGGCAGCAATGATTTCAAATCTTTTATATCCGTATGTTTTTGAAGCAGATGCTTTTCTTTCGCCAAGCTTTATTGCAAACAAGCTTAACCCTAGTGCTGCAGCATCACTAAGCATATGGCCAGCATCTGAAAGCAGGGCCAAGCTATTTGTCAAAACCCCGCCAATCACCTCTACAATCATGAATGCTGCAATCAGTATGAATGACAGAAATAAAGCCTTCTTATTATTTGAATTTCCATGGGAGTGAGAGTGCCCATGCCCATGGGAATGTCCATGATGATGATGCCCCATAACCATCCCTCCTTTTTATATATGAATATATGCTCATATATATTATGTTTTATAACTGGAAAAAGTTCAAGAGAAAAAGTAAAAAAAGGCATAATATTTAGCCTTCAACTAAAGTTGGGTGAATTATTCATTAGGGGTAAACATTATTGTTTCTTTGCGAACATCCAAAGTAAGAAAAACTTTGTAAATCTAAGATAGAGCACTTAATTAACAAAAAAAGGGAGAGTAGGGTTCATAAATCCAAGATAGGACACTTAATTAGTAAAAAAAGGGAAAGTAGGGTTCGTAAATCCAAGATGGAACACTTAATTGGTAGAAAGAGGTAAAAGGGGATTCGTAAATCCAAGATAGAGCACTTAATTAACAAAAAGAGGAAAAAAGGGGATCGTAAGTCCGAGATAAAACAATAATTTACAAAAAGGGGAAAATACGGTCCCTTTAATCGAGGTAGAGTACTAACAAGATGGAATTTCAGCCGCAATATTTTTCACAAAAAAAGAAGGCACTTTATTCTGTGCCCTCCTTGAGATTAGTTCTACTCCGTCTTGATCATCTCATTTCGAAGATAATCGGAATACTGCAGGATTTGCAAAGTATTCTCAACGTTTTTTTGCATGTTTTTTGTGTTCTTGGTTTTTTTCATTGTTTCTCGATTATACAATAAAGCGGGCAGCTTAGCGCTTGGTGCTGTGTACAAAGTGTTATTGCTAATAAATGATCCGCCTGGCATGTAATAGCGCATGCCAAGAAGGTTCTTTTCATATTGGAATAGATTATGACCAATCATTTGTGCATCATGCTCGATGCCAAGCAAATTCAATAAGGTAGGCATCAGGTCAATTTGGCCGCCAAGCTGGGAATACGTTTCACCATTAAATATTCCAGGTGCATGAAATAGAACTGGAACAACGAAGCGGTCATGCAGATTATAATCATGGCCAAGCATTTCCTTTAGCAGTTCGTAATCATGATCTGTAACAGGTGCCCCATGCAATCCAGAATGATCTCCATAGATAAGGATAATTGATTCATCATATATCCCCAGCTTTTTTAATGATTGAATGAATTGCCCAATCTGTTCATCTGTATACCGGACAGACTGAAGATAATTTCCTACATATGTATCCTTATAGGAATCTGGCAAGTTAAGAAATTCATATTCATCCGGCATTTCGAAAGGGGTATGGCTTGTTAACGTAATAATATTGGAATACATGCGTGAATGCTTTTTTAGTTGCTCTTGTAATTCACTCTCTACAAAGTTAAATAGCACCTCATCAGCTGGTCCGAAGCCGATTTCCTTTTCACTTGGAATTTCATTGCTTGTATAGACATACTCGAAACCAAGCGCAGGGTATAATTTGTCTCGACTCCAATAGGTGATATCGTCTGCATGATAGGTAGCGGTTCCGTAGTCATGCTTATTCAATGTGCGAACAAGAGATGGAATTTCACTATCATCAATGACATTGACGGTCGGGTCCATTCCTTCTGGGTAAAGAGAGGTATGCATGAGCCACTCAGCATCCGACGTATTACCAGCACCGATTTGCTGATAGACGTTATCGAAATAGGCACTATCTTTTAAAAGCGCATTTAAATTCGGTGTGATTTCTTGTCCTTTAATCGTTTTGTTAATGGTGAATTCCTGCAATGACTCCACTTGAATTGTGAAAACATGCCGATCCTTGGCTAGGCCAAATGTGCGATGAGCTGAAAATGGAATATGCACATTTCCCTTTAATTTCTCTAATTCCGCGTCTGATAATTGATCATTTTTGGCTAATGCTGTTCCAAAACCACGTTCATAGAACTGTACGAATTGTGATTGGATATAGCCGTGTTTTTTTGCGAAATAGGAAACATCAATTAATGGATAGAAAAAGGCAACAATCGTTGTCACTAGTCCAATGCAGCTAAATGCAATAGCTGATTTTTTTAACAGACGGAAAGTGAGTGGTTTTGATGTTCTAGAAAAATACCATATAAGCGGCAGGATGAGCACGACATCTAAGAAAAATAAATAATCAAATGGGCTGCCAAGAAGTGCGACTGTGCCACCAACTGAGTTCGATTGATAAATTTGCTTCACATCATAATAAGAAGGAACAGTAGAGAAATATCTTGTGTAGTACATGATGACGATAAACAGTGCGGACAAGCATAGACTAAATAGCCATACAGACAGCCACTTTCTCTTTTTGAGCAGGAGCATAAGTCCCGTTAGCATAAGTGCCCACATAGGAAATTCGATAAAAAGGATATGGAAAATCGACTTGTTATCGAAAATGACTATTTGAAAGGCAGCTATTTTTACAAATAAAACGATCATAATAAGTGCGTACGGATGGGAAACATATTTTATAAGATTCATACTCCACTTTTTCATATAGAAAAGCACCTCTAACCAAAGATTTCCTTTTTACATTATCAGATTTTCTTTCGATTCTGCAAACAAAAAGTATACCTTTAACTAAGTCTATTTGCCATAATAATTATTCATACTTGAGAAATAATGGATTCTTATATAATGACGTTTCTATTAAGCAGAAAGATTCAGATAATGGAAACCTTTTTGCTCTTTAGTTCGTAAATAATCATACATGAGCATCTGCTCACAACCAAGAATGTAAAATGTTGGTCGAATAAATAATGAGAGTGGAGGAGTGATTCTAGATGGAGAAAAGATTACTTGAAGACAATGTTGAAGTGCTGCGGCAGGCAACAGGCAGCTGGATGGACCGTAGGCTTGTGCTTATGACAGCTGCCCAATTTGCTGCGAAAGGACAAAAGGTTGATGGCCAGGCTTTTTTAAAAGTATCAGATCTCGTGAAAAAAAGTGCTTCCATGTTCTCCCCGCTAAGAGGCATCTATTTTCCAATGACGGGTTTGATCATGGCAAAGGATAGTCATCCTGAAATAGAGATAAATCGTTTGCATCATAATTATAAAACATTGCGAATGGCCAATATGCGTTCGTCTGCATTCACATACATAGCCGCATTTTTATTAGAGGATCATATGGAGGTCAGCAGAATTAGTGCAGTTTATGAAGAAATGAAAAGGCATCACCGTTTCCTTACCTCTTATGATGATTATCCGGCAGCAGTAATTATAGCGAAAAGGGACGGAAGGGTTAATGAGCTAATTGAGATCTCCGAGCGGTATTATCGCGGGCTGAATGAAAATGGATTATGGAAGGGAAATGATCTGCAATTCTTAGCTAATATGCTTGTTATGAGTGGAGATTTTCAGCATGATTTAGTTAATAATGTTCTTTATACGAAAGATGAACTGACCAGACAGGGGCTTAAGGTGAAAGCGATGCACTATCCAGCTCTCGGTGTTATTGCCCTTACAGGAAAGATAAAAGAAGCAACAGCCCTCGCTGCACAACTAGCAGAAATGAAAGTTTTCAAATGGTATAAGGATATGGCCATTATAATCGCAGCAACCTTCGTTTCACAGGAATATATTGACACATCCGCAGGACTGACAACTGCCATCCAAGCGATGATCCAAGCACAGCAAGCATCAGCAGCTGCGACAACTGCGGCGATTGCAGCAGCGTCTTCATCGGGAAGTTAGGGTACATCTATATGGGTGTGCTCTTTTTAAATTGACCGAAAATGTAGTCAATTCCCTTCCATAAGATAGATGTTTGCAAAACCATAAAATACCTGTGCTATTTGTTCGAATTTCCTCATTATCTCTTGCAAGGTCACGTATTTCTGTGTCAATATCTATATATTGAAGAATGTCGTTATAATAGATATTCGGGGAGATGAATAGGTTGAATAAAGCAGTTATTTTAGGGTGTAATTATTATATTGGTTTGAGTACTATTAGATGTTTAGGTGTGAATGGAATACATACAGTTGCAGTGGATTATGCTGGAGCTGATACATATGGGGCAGAATCGAAGTATTGTTCGGAGCGGTTAGTTTCTCCTCATTATAAAAAAGAAACGGAAGCATTTGTACAATTTTTAATAGAATATGCGAGCGAACAAAATGAAAAGCCAGTTCTTATTCCTTGTCATGATTCGTATGTTGAAGTAATTGATGAGTATTTAGATGAACTGAAGGAGTGTTATTTAATTCCTCAAACGAAGAAGGGCCTTTATTCGCAAGTGATGAATAAGGAGGCTCTACATGCATTGGCAGTGGAGAAAGGGATGCTTGTCCCAGAAACAGTTCGTGTCAATGAAGAGAACTTTTTTGAGAAAATCGATACGATCATCAAATATCCGTGCATTGTGAAGCCGACTGATTCCCCTACATTTGTAGCTACTTTTAGGAAAAAGATTTTTAAGGTTCATAATAAAGAGGAATTAGAAGAAGCTTTAGCAAAAGCGGAAAAGGCTGGCTTAGAAGTAATTGTTCAGCGGATTATTCCTGGGTTTGATGATCATATGTATACATTTGATGCTTATTTAAACCAAGATTCAAAGGTGACTCATTGGGTAACCTGTCAAAAACATCGTCAATATCCAATTAACTTCGGTGCCTCTGTCTATACAGAGCAAAAATATGTTCCAGAGCTTTATGAGATTGGGGCGAAATTTTTTGAGGAAATCGGGTACAAAGGGTTTGCGGAAATAGAGTTTAAGAAGGATGCAGATACTGGGAAGTATTACTTAATCGAAATCAATGCGAGAATTACGAACCTTAATAATTTATTGTATAAGGTCGGTGTGAATTTCCCTTATATTACTTATCGGGAATTAACTGGTTCTCCTCTTCCGCCAAAAGCAGTGAAAGAAGATAAAAATCGCGTATTTTGGTACGCTTATGAGGATATGTTAGCGATAAAGGGTTATATTCGAACGGGTCAACTGACAAAAGGCGAAGTGTTTAAATCGCTATTCAAGAAAAAGGCTTATGCCATCTGGGATTGGCAAGATCCGAAGCCTGGTATGATCTTTTTTAAGAAAACGGCTGGGAAAATGCTTAAAAGAAAATAATCGATAGATGCAGAAAAGAGGTAGTAAATAATGCTGTTAGAGGAACTTCTACGTTCGATAAAGGTTGAGCGTGTTCATAATGATAAAGATATGAAGATTAGCGGTGTTTCCTACCATTCACAAAAGGTTGCCAATGGACATCTTTTCGTTTGTGTCCGCGGATATAAAACAGATGGACATAAATACCTTGCACAAGCAGTAGCCAATGGAGCAGTAGCAGCTGTAGTTGAAGAAGTGCAAGAAGGGTTTGATATCCCGCAATTTGTGGTAAAGAACAGCAGAATCGCTCTTGCCCAGTTAGGAGATGCATTCTATGATCATCCTTCAAAGAAAATGAAGATGATCGGCGTTACTGCAACGAATGGGAAAACAACTACGTCTTATATGATAAATGCCATTCTTGAAAATGAAGGTTTTAAAACTGGATTAATCGGGACGGTCTCTATAAAAATTGATGATATGACAATCCCGGCTGAGCTGACAACGCCAGAATCATTGGATTTACAATATTACTTAGGCGAAATGGCAGAAAAGAATGTCTCCCATGTATGTATGGAGGTATCATCAGCTGCTTTAGAAACTCATCGAGTAGAAACGGTTGATTACGATATTGTGACGTTAAACAATGTCAGCCGTGAGCATATTGATTCGCATGGATCATTTGAACAGTATTTCGAAGCGAAATCAAGTTTGATTAGAAATGCAAGTGCAAGAAGTATTGCTGTTTTAAATCTAGATGATCCATATTCCGCATCACTCGTTAATCAAACAAAGGCAGAGGTCATTACATTTGGTGTGGAAAGTAAAGAAGGGCATATTCATTGTAAAAACTTAGATTTAACAACAGGAAGAGCTAAATTCACAGTCGAAATTTTGAAGGCGTTCAAAGCGAATGGCGCTGAATATATTCCTGGAGAATTTGACATTGAACTATCTGTTCCTGGTCTTCATTCTGTGTACAATTCAATGGTTGCCATTACTGTAGCATTGCTTTCTGGTGTAGCTGTGTCAACGATCCAGTATACATTGAAAAATTTTGCTGGTGTAGAAAGACGATTTGAATTTATTTATGAAGAAGATATTAAGATTATTGATGATCATTTTGCTAATACAGGAAATATCAATGTAACTCTGCAAACATTAAAATATATGGATTACAAGAAGCTTCATATAGTATATGCCATTCGTGGCGAACGCGGACCAACAGTTAACCGGGAAAATGCGGAAGCAATTGCTGAGTGGGCTCCGAAGCTTGGTTTGAAAGAGATCATTGCGACGAAGAGTGTTTCTCATGTGACTGCTAAGGATAAGGTGACAGATGAGGAACAGCGTGTCTTTGAAGAAGTTATGGCTGAAGCGCGTATCCAAGTTGATTTATATGAAGAATTACCAGATGCGATTGCCCGTGCATTAGGGAAGGCGGAAGAAGGAGATTTAGTTCTTCTGGCTGGCTGTCAAGGAATGGATCATGGAGCCGAGATTGCTTTACAATTGCTTCGGGAAAAAAATGAACTTCGTATCGAAATACTTGAATAGATAATTAAAAATTGTGAATTGAGAAGGTTGAATAATGGGAAAGAAAAGCTTAGGTGTAATCGGTGGAATGGGACCGATGGCCACATCTGTCTTTTTCGAAAAGGTTATTGAAAATACGGTTGCTGGTGCTGATCAGGACCATATTAATATGATTATTCTTAATCATGCTACATTGCCTGATCGAACAAGTGTGATTTTGAATAAAACGGAAGATACCTTTTTACATGCGGTTGAAAAGGATTTAAAACTGCTTGAATCAGCGGGTGTAGCCAATATTGCCATTCCTTGTAATACTTCACATTATTTCTATGATAAGATGCAGGAAATGACTGGAGTCAACATAATTCATATGATTGATGAGACATGTAAAACAATTCATCAAACATATGGAGAGCAGAGCAAAGTAGGTATCCTAGCAACAAACGGCACAGTAAGCAGCGGCATATATGAAAAGGGCTGTAATGCCTACAATATGCAGTTGTATAAGCCGAACAAGGTCTATCAGGATCAAATTATGAATACAATTTATAATGTAAAAAGTGACTTGGCCATTGATGTGAATATAATTGAACAAATCATAAAGGACTTAGTTCATAATGAAGGCTGCAGTTGTGTGATCCTAGCATGTACAGAGCTGTCATGTTTGAAATTAAGCGATGATGTCACTTCATACTGTGTGGATGCAATGGATGTCCTAGTTGAAAGGTCGATTGAGTATTCTGGCGGGATTGTGAAAAAGGTGAACAGCTGAATTTGTGTATTTTGAGGGAGGGGTATATTTTGAAGCTGAATGAAGTAGAGAAATTCGAGGAGTTTTTATCAGAGTCTTTCGGTGATGGCGTACACATTAGGGAATTACGCTTATCTAATGAAGAAACAGAATATATTAAAAAGATATATCCAAAAGCTATTTTTAATAAAAGCTTCCAAAAGAAAACAACAGACGGAAAAAGCTGGTACAAAGTAACACTCCTACCCCCAACCAAGATAGACAATCAGGATGAAATGATAGCAATCAAACAAGAAAACTTAAAGCTAAAACAGGAAATAGAAGTACTTAGACGAACGATGAAGATTGATTCAACTAAATAATACGGGAACAATCCGCCGCTTAGCTGATGCTGGGCGGCTTGTTTTTTTGGAAAGAGAAAGCGGGTAAATGTAAAAACTGCTCACGTAAAAATGGGATAGTGCTCAATAATGGTTATAACTGTAAAGAGCGGTCACATAAAAATGGGATAGAACTCAATAATGGTAATACCTGTAAAAGGTGGTCACGTAAAAGAAGGATAGAGCTTAATTATGGTTATAACTGTAAAAGGCGGTCACGTAAAAGAAGGATAGAGCTTAATTATGGTTATAATTGTAAAAAGCGGTCACATAAAAGAAGGATAGAGCTTAATTATGGTTATAACTGTAAAAGGCGGTCACATAAAAGAAGGATAGAGCTTAATTATGGTTATAACTGTAAAAAGCGGTCACATAAAAGAAGGATAGAGCTTAATTATGGTTATAACTGTAAAAGGCGGTCACATAAAAGAAGGATAGAACTCAATAATGGTTATTACTGTAAAAGGGAGGCACGTAAAATCCTATGACTCTACATAATAAGAAGATTTACCATATCCAATGCAAGTATAGCGTTCAGACAGAACTTTTCGAATAACTTTCTTAGATGTAATTACTTCGCACCATTCAAAAATAGCATTAGTAGTTACTTTTTTATTTGGGAAAAGGAGTATAAATTCTTCCACACTTCGAATAATAGCTGCTCTGGCATCTTCCCTACATGAGCACCTTGTGCATTCTAATATATGATGACCGATAAATTGCAAATCACATGAATGACAGGAGTTACAGAGGATTCCCTTCTTTAGCTGGTCATAGGTATAATCAGGCACTCTTGTGTATGGTGATTTCTCTAAATGAATGGACATTAATTTTTGTGCAATTTGAAGGCTTTTCTTATTTGAAGGTTTAACAGGCAGCTTTTTCGAAAATCGTTTAAGTTGAGTGGGGAAAATAATCGATGGGTTAATTGGGGCTAGATAGAGATGGAAATTATGGTTAATGAAGATTACATAGGGTTCTACATGCACATGAATTCCAAGGCTTTGTAATAATTGCCTAAGCAGCGATTTACTTCGTTCCAACTGGAGTAATGGGTTCTTAATTTCCTTCTTTGTGAGCGTATACCATCTTCCCTTTTCATCGATAAAAAAATCCCCTTCGTAGTTTTTTACCTCAAAAAAATAAAGTGACTCATCGGCTAGTAGTAACGTATCGATTTGAAAAGTAGTGTTATTGTATTCAAGCAATACATCATTTAGAATTACCCAATTCTCTGAATCTGGTAAATTCATCAGCCATGCATCAAACTGCTGCTCCCCTTCAAATCCTTTTTCAAGGCTCCAGCAATATTTTACTTCTTCATCTGATAAATCCATGCGCATATTTAAACTTCTATAAAGCTTTAATTCTTCTGATGGTTTACGAGTTTTCATAATCATTAGCAATACCCTCCAATCTAAGATTCATTCTATGAAAAATTTCCTATATTTACAAGTGATGGAATCCTTTGAAATATAAATGTAATAATTTTCGTGATTATATTTATAGATGACAATGCTATAATATAAAATATGTGAATAAGCAACAAAAAATGACTAAACCTGTGCAATTTTTCCTGCTATAAATACATCATTCTACAATCTATCAGACAAATTATCTATCAATTTCTGCTATAACTAGACAAAAGCGGACTAGCCTTTTATACATAATAATAGAATCTAATGGAGTCTAAAGGACATAGAGAGGAGACATGAACCAAATTGAAAAGAAAAATTCTCACTCTAGGAATCGGATTAGTATTAGGCTGCAGTAGTTTATTAATGCCTATCTCAAGTACTGCATATGCTGTCACAAATAAGCAGCTAGAGAATAAAAAGAAGGAAATACAAGAAAAACGTTCAAATGTTCAATCAGAGATTGATCAGAAGAAAGATGACCTTGTGCAAATTGGGGAAGAGAAATCAGCTGTTGAGAAAGAACTGGATAAATTAGAATTGGCTATTGCAGATACAAAGAATAAAATTCAAGAAAAAGAAGCGCAAATTGTAGATGCAAAAGAGGAAATTAAGAAGCTCCAGCAAGAAATTGCTGTTCTTAAGGAACAGATTAAAAAAAGAGATGAGCTGTTGAAGGATCGGGTTCGTTCCATCCAAGAAAATGGTGGAGTCATTAACTACCTAGATGTGTTATTAGGTGCGCAAAGCTTTGGTGACTTTATTAACCGTGTGAGTGCGGTAACGTCATTTATGGAAGCTGATAGAGACTTGCTTCGAATGCATCAGGAGGATAAAGCACTCCTTGATCAAAAAGAAGTAGAGGCTAAGAATAAATTAGAAGAACTAAATAATAAGTTAGCTGATTTAGAAAGTATGAAAAAGAAGCATGAGAGCCAAATGCTTGAAAGAAGCAAACTATTAAAAGAACTGGAAAAAGAAGAACAACATATGCATGATGAACTTCTTGAATTTGAAGATGAAGCAGCCATTCTTGCGGCGCAGGATAAGGCAATTAAACGTGAAATTGAGGCATGGAATAAGAAACAGCGTGAACTAGAGGAACAAAGGAAGAAGCAAGCTAGTCAAGGGAACAAGGTTGGTTCTGCTCCAGCAATTACAAATGGAGTATTTATGAACCCGGCAACAGGCAGATTGACATCCCATTATGGACAAAGATGGGGAAGATTGCATTCGGGTATAGATATTGGTAAAGGTGGCAGAACGGAAGCTGTTCCAATTGTTGCTGCCGCATCAGGAATAGTGATCAAAGCGAATTTTGATCGCAGTTATGGAAATGTCGTCATGATTACTCATGTCATTGATGGACAAGTTATGACAACCGTTTATGGTCATATGGAGTATCTTTCTGTATCCAATGGACAAAGTGTTGAAAAGGGTCAACAATTAGGTGTTATGGGCAATACTGGTAATTCAACTGGCCCGCATTTGCACTTTGAAATCCATCACGGACCATGGAATGGCAGCAGATCAAACTCTGTTAATCCTCTTAAATATGTAAACTATTAATTTATTAAAAAGGCGCTCACCAGCTGGTGTAGTGCTTTTTTAAATTTGGTATTCTCTATATAAGGTACATGCTTTTTAATCAAACGATTGATTAGTAAAAATGCGAACATAGCTATTAATCAAACGTTTGATTAGTTAAAAACTGCGAACATACGCCTTAATCAAACGATTGATTAGTTATGCTGATCTGTAGAGGTGAGATAAATTTGAATATTCATGTGATGGCAAAAGATAAGTTAGAGGCTCAAGGAATTCGATGGGTAATTGAATCACATCTGCCTGGCATCCGATTAACCGTATGGGATTCGATAGAGGCATTTTCAGATGTTTTGCAAAATGATCGGCCAGACCTTGTCATTCTGGATATGGACAGTTGGATGCCGGGCAATGAGGGATTTTGTGAGCTGCTTCAGCGGCATAAAATACGCTGGTTAGGTCTATCCTCGGAGCGAATTTTTCAAACGGCCTATCGCGCACTCCGGTTTCGTGCTGAAGATGTCATATTCCGTCCGATATCACCTGATGATTTGAAGAAACATATTCAGCAAATTCGCTATCAAACTCGAAATGTACAACAATTATACTCAAATCAGGCCGGAGACCAAGTAGATACTTATACAATTGATTACCCTGATTTAGTTTTGTTAGATAAGAATAGATCCAATCCAATCACGATGGTTGCTTTTTTGACACCGAATGCTGAAACGCTGCCGCTTATCTATGATGCATTACAACGGTACTCTTTTCCTGACAAACATAGGCTTTTTGCATTATCGGATTTTATATTATGTGTACAGGAAAATGAAAAGATTGAGTCGATTAGGGAAGTCTATCACTCTTTTCTATCGAGGTGGAAAGAGCGGATAGATGAACCGCTTGCCATTGTCATTAATATTGATTCTTCAAGAGGATCATTAAAGAAAACGTATCAGCAAACAAGGCAATTAACAAAAGTAGTCTTTTTTGAGGGCTATGATATTGTATTAGAGGAAAATAAACAAATGGAGCCTTTAGAAATGGATCCATTTCTTACGCCACTTGAGCAGCGCCAGTGGATTGAAATGCTTGAAACAAGGAATACAAAGGCGATAAGAGAGTGGGTTGAGCGCGAATTTCTAACTTATGAACGCCCATATCCAGATCCTGAAATGGTCCGAATTCGATTAACGAGTGTGCTTGCACAAATTCGCAGACATATGAAATCATATAATCTTCTAAGTGTATCCCTTGAAGCTAGCTATCATGAGGTGTTCAAGCAAATTATACATCAGTCCGTTATTTATCAAATTGTTCAGGAGCTTCTAACGTTTATCCAGAACTTGCTTCTGCTGGTTCAGGAGCAAGTTCAAGATGGCTCTTTGACACTTGTAGAAAAAGTACAAGAAATGATTGAATCGAATTATTGGGATGCTGGCTGGAATTTAGCTGCATGTGCAGAAGGGCTGCGCATGAACAAAAGCACACTTAGCAGGCGGTTTTCAACGGAATCTGGCCAAAGCTTCCGCACCTATCTTCATCAAGTAAGGATTCGTGAAGCCAAGCGGCTCCTGCAAGAAACAGATCTTTCGTTAGATGAGGTGTCCCGATTAATAGGCTATGCTCATCAAACGTATTTTAACGCTAAATTCAAACAGCTTGAAGGCTGCACACCCTCCGCTTATCGAACCGGAATTGAACGTGGTAAATCAAATATAAGAAAGAGATTGTAAGATTAGTAAAGAATAGCCGTGAATCCTCACGGCTATTTTTTGTGAGAAGGTAAAAAAATGATGTAAAACGAATATAAATAGTAAGCAGCTCGGATTACATATTATTTTTTTACCAGGAGGTATGAAAATGAAATTATTAATTCTTGGAGGAACTAGGTTTCTAGGTCGTTATCTTGTGGAATCAGCTCTTGAACAGGGGCATGAGGTTACACTTTTTAACAGAGGCAAGGGGAATCCTCATCTTTTCCCTGATGTGGAGACGCTGATTGGTAATAGAAACGGACAATTATCAGCACTAGAAGGGAAAAAGTGGGATGCAGTTATTGATACTTGTGGATTTGTTCCACGTATTGTTAAAGAGTCAGCAGAAAGATTGGCAGATGCAGTAGAGCATTATACCTTTATTTCAAGTGGGTCTGTCTATTCCGATTTAACGAAAATCGGTATTAATGAAAATCACTCCGTTCATACAATCACAGATGAAAAAGCAGAAGAAATAACAAAAGGGACTGCGGGGCCAATATATAATGAATATTATGGTCCATTAAAATATTTGTGTGAGCAGGCTGCGGAAGCAGCAATGCCTAATCGTACATTATCGATTCGTGCGGGGCTAATTGTAGGTCCCCATGATTACTCTGATCGTTTTTCTTATTGGGTTCAACGTGTAGCAAAGGGGAAAGAGGTTCTAGCTCCTGGTAATCCGGATGCACAAATTCAATTTATTGATGTCCGTGATTTAGCAAAGTGGATTATTAAAATGGTTGAGGGTAGAAAAATCGGTGTATTTAATGCAGCTGGACCAGAAGAAAAATTAACAATGAGGGATTTCCTTGATCAGTGCAAGGTGGCGAGTAATAGTAATGCTATTTTTACATGGGTACAGGAGGATTTCCTGAATGACAATCATGTAAGCTATTGGTCAGAAATGCCTTTATGGATTCCAGAATTTTTAAATGAACCAGGCTTTCTAGCAGTTAGCACTCAGAAAGCTCGTAATGAAGGTTTAATATACCGTTCATTGATCGACACCATCCGTGATACGTTAGACTGGGAATTCAGTCGTCCAGTGGGTATTGAACGGAAAGCAGGAATGAAATTCGAAAAAGAAATGGAACTATTAAAGCTTTGGCACGAAAAGATGTCTTGAAGTAGAATGAGCACTAGATGAGCTGTGGTTAAACAGCTCATTTTTTGTTTAGAGCAGTAATACACATTGAAATACATGAACTCATTTATAAAAACGGTTAGTTTAACAAAATAAAATGAAATAATTTATAAAAATAAAACCAATTTATAAATAATTATCCGAAATTTCATTATAAAATAAAAATATAGAAAAGGGGAGGTAATGAGGATGAAAACGATTTCAAGTGAGAAGGTTGTACGTTACCGTGGAACAGAGCTAAATACAAAAGGATGGCTGCAAGAAGCTGCACTTCGTATGTTAATGAATAATCTTGATGCAGATGTGGCTGAACGCCCTGAAGATCTTGTTGTGTACGGTGGAATCGGTAAGGCAGCAAGGAACTGGGAGTGCTTTGATGCGATTGTAAAATCATTGAAGGAACTTGAAGATGATGAGACATTGCTTGTGCAATCAGGAAAACCGGTAGCAGTTTTTAAATCACATGCAGATGCACCTAGAGTCTTGCTTGCAAATTCTAATATCGTCCCTGCATACGCCAATTGGGAAACCTTCCATGAACTCGACAAAAAAGGACTTATGATGTACGGACAAATGACGGCTGGAAGCTGGATCTACATTGGCTCTCAAGGAATTGTTCAAGGAACGTATGAAACATTCGCTGAATTAGCGAAGCAGCATTTTGGCGGCACACTTAGAAATACAATTACTGTCACAGCAGGGCTTGGTGGCATGGGTGGTGCTCAACCGCTTTCCGTAACAATGAATGGTGGAGTATGTATCGGTATTGATGTGGATGAAACGCGTATCGATCGCCGAATTGAAACTCGTTATACCGATGTGAAAACAGATTCTCTTGATGAAGCAATCCGCTTGGCACAAGAAGCGAAACAATCGGGTAAAGCATTATCTATTGGTCTAATTGGCAATGCGTCTGACATTCTTCCTGAAATGATTGCCCGAAACTTTATTCCGGACGTCTTAACAGACCAAACTTCTGCACATGACCCGCTGAATGGCTATGTGCCTTCGAAAATGTCACTTGAGGAAGCGGCAGAGTTAAGGAAAAATGATGCTGAAGAATATGTGAAACTTTCAAAGGCTTCCATGGCAAAGCATGTTCAGGCAATGCTAGAAATGATGGAAAAGGGATCTGTCACATTTGATTACGGCAACAATATCCGTCAGGTTGCGAAGGATGAAGGAGTAGAAAATGCATTTGACTTCCCTGGATTTGTCCCTGCATATATTCGCCCACAGTTCTGTGAAGGGAAAGGTCCTTTCCGTTGGGTAGCTTTATCAGGTGATCCAGAGGATATTTATAAAACAGATGAAGTGATCCTACGTGAATTTAGCGATAACGAGCATTTATGCAACTGGATTCGCATGGCTCAGGAAAAAATTGAGTTCCAAGGGCTGCCTTCTCGTATTTGCTGGCTTGGTTACGGCGAACGTGCACGCTTCGGAAAAATTATTAATGACATGGTTGCTAAAGGGGAATTGAAGGCACCGATTGTCATTGGTCGTGATCACTTGGATTCAGGCTCTGTGGCTTCACCAAATAGAGAAACAGAAGCAATGAAGGACGGTTCAGATGTAGTGGCAGACTGGCCAATCTTGAATGCAATGATTAATGCAGTTGGTGGAGCAACTTGGGTATCTGTGCATCATGGTGGCGGAGTAGGTATGGGTTATTCGATGCATGCAGGAATGGTCATTGTTGCAGACGGAACGAAAGAAGCAGAAGCACGAATTGAGCGTGTACTGACAACAGATCCAGGAATGGGCATTGTTCGCCATGTGGATGCTGGCTATGAATTGGCAGAGAAAACCGCTCGTGAAAAAGGGGTTAACATCCCGATGCTGAATAAAGGGAATGAGTAAAGATGAAGAAACCAATTTGGATTAAGCATATATCGCAACTAGCTACCCTTGATTCTAATATCAAGGGTCCGCGTTCAAAGGAAGCGATGTCAGAGCTTGGATTAATTGAAGACGGCAGCTTATGGCTAGAAGACGGCAAGATTCAAGCTGTTGGGACAACGGTAGAGCTAGCAAAGCGGTATGCTGATAAGACACAGGAAGCAGAAATCGTTGATGCAACAGGACATTTAGTAACACCTGGATTGGTTGATCCTCATACACATGTTGTTTACGGGGGAAGCCGTGAACGTGAATTCGAAATGCGCCTTGAGGGTGCGACATATATGGACATTATGAACGCGGGCGGCGGGATCCATGCGACGACCCGTATGACTCGCGAAGCAACAGAGGAAGAGCTATTTGAACAAACAACTCGCAGACTGGATTCCTTTCTTCAGCATGGTGTAACAACAGTAGAAGGGAAAAGCGGCTATGGCATGAATTTGGAAACAGAGCTGAAGCAGTTGCGGATGATGAAGCGATTGCAGGAAGCCCATGCCATCGACCTTGTTCCAACCTTTATGGGGGCACATGCGGTCCCACCGGAGTATAAAGGAAGAGAAGATGAGTTTGTTGACCATATCATTCAGGATATGCTTCCGATTGTTGCCGAGGAAAAATTGGCTGAGTTTAACGATGTTTTTTGTGAAATCGGTGTATATACGCCAGAGCAGACGGAACGAATTCTAGAAGCAGGCAAGAAGCTTGGTTTGACGCCAAAGATTCATGCAGATGAAATTGAGCCATATGGTGGAGCGGAATTAGCTGCAAAGGTCGGAGCAATTTCAGCCGAACATTTATTAAAGGCTTCAGATGAAGGAATTCAAGCAATGGCGAAGTCTGGAACAATCGCTTGCTTGCTGCCTGCAACTGCCCTTTATTTACGAGAAGGTGCGGCGGCTGGCAGAAAAATGATTGATGAAGGTGTTGCAGTAGCTATTTCGACAGACTGCAATCCAGGTTCTTCGCCGACAACATCGATGCCACTTGTTATGAATTTAGCTTGTATTTCCATGCGCCTTACTCCAGCAGAAGCCTTAACGGCAGCAACGTATAATGCTGCTTGTGCGATTAATCGCCACAACTTAGTGGGCTCACTTGAGGTTGGGAAACAAGCCGATATTGTTCTATGGAATGTAAAGAACTATCAAGAGCTGCAATATTTATTCGGTGTTAATCATGTCAAAGCCGTTTGGAAAAAAGGCGTCCAGGTGGTGGGCTAACAATGAAAAAGAACTGTCTCCAAAAACCAGAATGGTCATGGAATAGAACTCATAGTGAACCAACTTATGTACATCAATGGGTACAATCATTAGATGAAATGAAAAATGCTCCGGATCTGATCCTTTACGGAGCACCGATTTCTCGTTCATCAATTAGTGTTTCTGGTGCATCTCTTTACCCAACTGAATTTCGCCGGATGTGGAAGGGATTTGCGACATACAACTTAGATGAAGATGTAGACCTTGCATCCTTCCAAGTAGCAGATGCAGGGGATGTAATGATGCACACGACTGATATTCTTCTCTCCCATCAGCACATTCAGGAGGCAACAGAAGCCTTAGTTACCGACTATCCGAGCACAGCAACTTGTATGATTGGCGGTGACCATTCAACGACTGCTTGTGCAGTTCGCGGAGTTAAGAATGCGAACCCTAATGAAACAATTGGGATTTTACAGCTCGATACACATTTAGATGTCAGAGACCCAGCTGAATTAGGGCCAGCAAATGGAACACCGATCAGACAGCTAATCGGTGGAAAAGTCGTTAAGGGAGAGCATGTGATAAACATTGGTTTGCACGGGTATTTCAATGCCAAGCCCTTAATTGATTATGCGAAAGAGCACCGGATTCAAATGGTTACCTTAAAAAAGGCACGTCAGCAAGGCATCATTGAAACAATTAAGGAAGCATTGAGCCATCTAGCAAGCCAAGTTGACTGCATTTATGTCACCGTTGATATGGATGTGCTTGATATATCTGTTGCCCCAGGAGTACCAGCGTCTACTCCAGGGGGCTTAACGGCAACAGAATTATTCGATGCCTTATTAGAAATTGGAAAAAGCTCAGCTGTCCGCCATATTGATTTTGTTTGCCTCGACCCAAGCAAAGATACAGCCGTAGCCGAGACCGTCAAAACAGGTGTTTACGCTTGGCTGCAATTTGTTACTGGTCGTGTCTGTCAAAAATAACTCAAAAGAACACAAGGCTAACCAAAGCCTTGTGTTTTTTTATATGTTATTTATCTAAAATTTCGTTATTTTTGACTAAGTTGTGTTAGTAAAAAAGATAGTTGATTGGAGTGGAAGGCGTGAGACTCCTGCGGGACGTTTGGGACAGCTGAGGCCCCACAGGCGCATAGCGCCGAGGAGGCTCAGCGCCCACCCCGCGGAAAGCGAACACCTGGAGCAGAAATCAACTTCTACAAATGCATTTTAAAAGCAACGGTGTTTGCAAAAACATCCTAGATTATAAATTATATAAGGAAAGTAAGACACGAGGCCTATCATAGCCTCGTGTTTTTTCTTGATTTGTAACTAAGATTTTGACAAAATCCGATAAAAATATACAAATTTTTAAAATATAAGTGATATTTGTAACAGTTTAAGTAAATTGAATCGTTTATAATCATTTCAGGAAATTTTTACTATGATTAAAGTAGAAAAGAGGGTTACATTGAAAAGATCGATTCTTTCAAGGTTGATTGCGCTGGTGTCTGTTGTTATTTTTATCAGTTTGGCGGTCATTTCGTTTGCGAATTATTGGATGACATATTTGAAAGTTAAGGAATCAGCTGGAATTGAACTTTTTGGTTGTGCGAATATCACTACTGGTCTTTTAACAAGTGATGATATTGACAGTCTGAAGTCACTCACATCTTCACAGGCAAAAGAGCTTGGTATAAAAATGGACTGGACTACTGCCCATAAGCCAATTTTTGAAAATCAATATCTTATGTCAATTGAAGGAAAGGTTCTTGTCCCAGATGAAAATTCTGAAAAACAAGGAATTAGTATAGGGGACACAACACCTGTGGATCAAGAGCTATTAAATAAACTACTTGAAACAAAAGCCCCCGTTTTTTCTGATGTATATGACTATGCAGGAATGAAACGTTTGACTGGGTATGCGCCAATTTTCAAAAGTCATGAAAACCATGGTGAGGTTGTAGCAATAAGTGCAATTGATTTCAATGCAGAGATTCTAACTGAAAGAACATGGAGTATGGTATCTTCTACCATTATCGTTGGAATTCTTTCATTGCTGACTGCAGGAATCATTATCATATTGTACGTAAGAAAAACGATCCTACCATTAAGACATCTGACAGAATACACAAAGCAAATTGCAGCAGGTGATTTAAGTAAGGAAGCTGCTACAATCAAGGCTACAGGGGAAATACAAATTCTTAACGAAAACTTTAATGTAATGGTAGAAAATTTAAAAAGTGCTCTCCTTCAAACAGCGTCAACCTCTAAAGAAGTAGCTGCATCGACCGAAGAGCTATCCGTCAATACCTCAGAGGTAGCAGATATTGTTGAAGAAACTTCTGCCACCTTTCAAAATGTTGCTGAGTCAGCTAATCATCAAGCAACAGAAGCAGAACACATCCAGAGAATCTTCCAGAAAATTACTGACCAAACGAACAATATTACTGAAAGAGTACAAAGTACTGCTAAGAATTCATTTGAGGTTTCAAGCCTTGCCATAAATGGCAGTGTGATTATTGAAGAATCTATTGAACAAATGGATCATATCCGTTCAAGCTCAGAGGATGTATCCGTAACAATGCATGAGCTTAAAGAAAGATCAACGAGAGTGAAGGATATTTTAAATATTATTATGAATGTTTCTAAGCAGACTAATTTACTTGCCTTAAATGCATCAATTGAAAGTGCAAGGGCTGGTGAGCACGGCAAGGGATTTGCGGTTGTTGCTGAAGAGATACGAACCTTGGCGGAAGAAACATCTAAAAGTATTGAAAGTATCAAATCGATTGTTTTCGAGATTGAAAGCAAAACAACTGAAGCAGTAAATCTTACTGAACAAGGAAACAAAGTTGTCCAAACTGGAATCGAAAAAGTGCGAAATGCAGGCAGTGCTTTTAATGAAATAAAAGAATCAACAAAAGGTTTAAGTGAAGAGGTTGAACGAATTCTCGCCTCAACTGTTGGAATTCAGAATGATGTTGAATCTGTAAATACACAAATATTTAATATTGCCTCGATCTCGAAGGAAATCTCGACACAGATGAGGGATGTAGCTGTAACATCTGAACAACAAACAGGCTCAATGGAAGAGATCACTGCAGCCATTCAAGTGCTGCTACATACAGCAAATGAGATGGAAGAATTAGCAAACCGTTTTAAGATTTAATCAAATAAAAAGAAAAGCAAGCATGTTGATGGAATACTCACTTGCTTGTTTTTTTGTTTATAGCCTGTCCCCTCTTGAATAATCATGACTTTTCAGGCAAATTGGATTTAATAGTTTTATTATTTGGCTCTTTTCTAAAAGATTGTTGTTTTTTGAATAAATGTTGTGAGTGAAAATCGTAGACAAATATGGCTAGTTGATTGTAGCGGAAGGCGCGAGACTCCTGCGGGAAGTGTGGGACAGGTGAGACCCCGCAGACGCTTTAAGCGTTGAGGAGGCTCAGCGCCCACCCTGCGGAAAGCGAGCGTCCTGGAGCGGAAATCAACTTCTACGAAATCGTGTTAAAAGCAATAATGTTTGCGAAAATAGCCTATTATTTTTTGAAATAGAGGTGGTTGAGGTGTCAGGTGAAGTTATTTTTGGAAAAGCAATGGCTGAATGGAAGAAGGACCTCCCGCTAATACATGAAGTAACAAGTCAAAAGGAAGCTTTTTGGATAAATCCTATGTATGAATCACAATCTGAATCAACAACATTAACATGTGAGGATGCAATGGATGCAGAAGCCCGACTTGCACGGTTTGCCCCGTATATTGCAAAGGTATTTCCAGAAACAGCGGGAGCAAATGGATTGATTGAATCCCCACTGCTTACGATTCCCAAAATGCAAAGAAGCCTTGAACAACTCTATCAATTTGAGCTGCAAGGCCGCTTATTATTAAAATGCGATAGTCATTTGCCGATTTCGGGGTCGATCAAAGCAAGGGGAGGAATATATGAGGTATTAAAATATGCGGAAGAACTAGCCTTAAAGAATGATATGATTTCTGAGGACGATGACTATTCTCTATTAGCCGAGCAAAGGTTTCAAGATTTCTTTTCCCGTTACTCGATTGCAGTCGGATCAACAGGGAATTTAGGCTTAAGCATTGGCATTATGGGTGCAAAGCTTGGCTTTAACGTGTATGTGCATATGTCTTCAGATGCCAAGCGATGGAAAAAGGATTTACTGCGGGAAAAGGGAGTAACGGTTGTCGAGCATGCTGCTGATTTCAGTAAGGCAGTTGCTCAAGGAAGGAAGCAAGCAGATCAAGATCCTACTATGTATTTCGTGGATGATGAAAGCTCTAAGCATCTTTTTCTAGGCTACTCTGTTGCTGCTTTTCGACTCAAGAAACAGCTGGAAGAAATGAATATTCAAGTAAATGAGGATAATCCACTTTTCGTTTATCTTCCTTGTGGTGTTGGTGGTGGACCTGGGGGTGTAACATTCGGGTTGAAACAAGTATTTAAAAATCATGTGCACTGCTTTTTTGCCGAGCCTACCCACTCGCCATGTATGCTTCTAGGCTTAATGACTGGATTACATGATCAAGTTTCTGTCCAGGATTTTGGCTTAGATAATCGGACTGAAGCAGACGGATTGGCAGTAGGACGCCCATCAGGGTTTGTTGGAAAGTTACTTGAAAAAGATATTAGTGGAATCTATACGGTAGAGGATGAAAAATTATTTGCGCTCCTGACTATACTAGCTGATACGGAAGGAATCAGTCTTGAGCCATCCGCCCTCGCTGGATTTCCAGGAATGATGCATATCTTAAAATCAGCTATGGGTAAAGATTTTATAAACAAGTTTCAGCTTAATTCTAAGCTAAAAAATGCAACTCACATTGTTTGGGGTACAGGAGGAAGCATGGTACCTGGAAGCGAAAGGAAGAACTATTATGAGCGAGGTAAATCCATTGGAAAATAAACTATTTTATCAGGATCCATACTTAAAAACATTCGAAACCAAACTGCAAGACCAACAAAAGGACGAACAAGGAAGATACTATGCAGTCTTGAAGGAGACCACTTTTTATCCAACGGGTGGAGGCCAGCCACATGACACGGGCTCACTAAATGGTGTAAAGGTTATCGATGTAGAGGAAGTAGATGGGGAGATTCGCCATTATTTAGAGCAGCCGTTGGAGAGTATAGAAGAAATAGAGGGTGAGATTAATTGGGAAAGAAGATTTGATCATATGCAGCAGCATGCTGGCCAACATATCCTATCGGCAGCATTTGAGGAGCAATTTGGGTTTGCAACAGTTGGTTTTCATTTAGGAAGTGAGTATTTAACTATTGACTTGGATATTGAGGAGCTAACAGAGCAGCAAGCGAAAGAAGCGGAAGATTTGGCTAATCAAGTGATTTTGGAGAATCGCTCCATTGAAGCGAAATGGGTTACGACAGATGAGTTATCATTTTACCGCCTCAGGAAGAAGCTCTCTGTGACTGAGAATATCCGTCTTGTGATCATTCCTGACTTTGATTACAACGGGTGTGGTGGAACCCATCCACATACAACCGGGGAAGTAAGAGCGATCAAAATTTTAGATTGGGAAAAACAAAGAAAAAATATACGGGTGCAATTTATATGTGGGGATCGTGTACTTGCCCAGTTTAATCAAAAACAGAAAGAAATCAAAAATTTAACAAGCATATTAAATGCACCAGAACAGAATCTGGCCACTACAGCGAAAAAACTGACAGATAGTAGAAAAGAGCTTGAAAAGGTAATAGATGAATTGAGGGATGGGCTTTTAGCATATGAGGCAAAAGATCATCTTAGTAATGCAAAATCAACAGATAGTGGGTTAATTATAAGTAGAATCTTTGAAAATAGAACGATACAGGAATTACAAAAATTAGCACGATTGATTACTGCTCAATCTGATGAGGCAGTCTTGCTCTTCGTAAATGAAGCAGAGGATAAGCTGCAATTTGTTTGTGCAAGAGGCAAGCATCCATCTATTAGCATGAAGCAATTAACGAACGGGCTTCTTCTATTGATAGATGGAAAAGGCGGTGGCAATGATGTATTTGCTCAAGGGGGAGGAACAGCCAGCGTAACAGGTGAGCAGCTACTTCTACAGGGATTAGAGGAAATTCAAAAGCTAACATCATTATAGAGTTAATAAAATATTTTGAAAAGTCACACAAAGTAGTTGTCAAGGTTATCCCTATTGTATTACAATTCTATTAAGGGCTACGCATTACAATGAATGTTTAGGCTAATCGCATAAACACCTCATGTAATATCCTTGCTCTGCAGGAGGCATGTTCATGTTTCAGCAAGGTACTGTGTATATAATTGGGGATAGTAAGACTTCTTCTAATAATCCAATCATGCAGCAATTTAATGCTTTTTTCGTTGGACTTGTCATTGATAGAGAAACGGACAAAATTATTGATGCAGAATGCTCATCTACGATTAATCTAACAACCCGTTTTGTTCAATCCTTATTCGTTGGAAAGTCCATTTTGGAAGTGGATAGAGTTAGTGAGGAAATTGAACAACGTTACTTTGGTTCATCACAAAAAGCATTAATGGTCGCTTTTAAAAATGCACATATCAAATATTTACAAATAAAAAATAAATAAGTTAGCTGCTTTTTCTGTTCTGCGCAGATTAAATCCAGCTGTTAGAGATTATGTGATCTTTCTCTGACAGCTGGATTTTTTTATTGAATTTTTTTAATAAGTTGTATGAATGAGAACTATCTACAAAAAAAGTCAGTTGATTGGAGCGGAAGGTGCGAGACTCCAGCGGGAGTAGTGGGACAGGTGAGACCCCGCAGGAGCGTATGCGACGAGGAGGCTCACCGCCCACCCCGCGGAAAGCGAGCAGCCTGGAGCGGAAATCAACATCTACTAACTACATTCTCATTATTCACTAGATTCCTAATCAAAATATAGGAATAGATTCTAGGAAAATAGTATATGAAATACATAGGGAGGAATTTATATGAAGCTATATGTATCAGTTGATATGGAAGGAATTACAGGACTAGCTGATCACACACATGTGGACTCTTCTAAGCATAACTACGAACGAAGCCGCCTAATTATGACAGAAGAGACTAATCATGTAGTTGCAACCGCTTTCAATGAAGGGTGCCAAGAAGTGCTTGTGAATGACAGCCATTCAAAAATGAACAATCTATTAATTGAAAAGCTTCATCCTGAGGCGAAGGTAATTGTTGGGGATGTGAAACCCTATTCTATGGTCCAGGGGCTGGATTCCACTTACACTGGAGCGATGTTTATTGGCTATCATGCAAGAGCCTCTATGTTAGGTGTTATGTCCCATTCGATGATCTTTGGAGTTCGCAATATGTATATCAATGATGTGGCTATTGGTGAGATGGGGTTCAACGCCTATGTTGCAGGCTTCCACGGAGTGCCGGTTCTGCTCGTTGCTGGAGATGATCGAGCTGCATTGGAAGCGGAGCAGCTGATTCCGAATGTAACAACTGCGATTGTCAAGGAAACAATTACCCGTTCTGCAGTCAAATCACTAACACCTGCCAAAGCGGGAGAGCTTCTAAAGGAGAAAACAGCCGCCGCATTAAAAAACAAACATCTTGTAAAACCTCTTGTTCCACCAGATCAACCAACACTAAGAATTGAATTTGCCAACTATGGGCAGGCAGAATGGGCTCATTTAATGCCTGGCACAGAGATTGAAGCGAATACAACGATTGTACGCTATCAGGCAAAGGACATTCTTGAAGCTTATCGAGCAATGCTAGTGATGATTGAATTAGCAATGAGAACATCATTTTGTTAGGAAGTGTAATCGGATGACTGCTTATATTATCAAACGCCTCATTGCCATGCTTGTAACCCTTTGGCTCATTATCACATTAACCTTTTTCCTTATGCACTCCATACCAGGCTCCCCTTTTAACGAGGAGCGAGCGACAAATGAAACAGTTCAGAAGAACTTGGAGAAATTCTATCATCTTGATGAACCACTTTATATTCAGTATGGGATGTACCTAAAATCAGTCGTCACCTTTGATTTTGGACCATCTATCAAAAAGTCATCGCAAACAGTTAACGAAATGCTTGGAAGGGGCTTTCCGGTTTCATTTGAATTGGGGATTGTTACTTTAATTGTCGCCGTCATTTCAGGAATTACACTTGGAATTATTGCAGCTCTAAGGCATAACGGAATTATTGATTATCTCGCAATGACAATAGCGGTACTGGGAATCTCCATTCCAAACTTTGTTATGGCGACCCTGCTCATTCAGCAGCTTGCGGTTAATTTAGGAATACTCCCAGTTGCCACATGGGTAAGTCCTAAGCATATGATTCTGCCTACTTTAGCGCTCGCAACTGGCCCTATGGCAATCATTGCAAGACTAACGCGTTCTAGTATGCTTGAGGTCCTTACTCAGGATTATATTAGAACAGCAAAGGCAAAAGGCTTGTCCCCTGTAAAAATAATCTTTAAGCATGCGCTGCGCAATGCACTTTTACCTGTTGTTACGGTGTTGGGCTCTCTTGCAGCAAGTATATTAACAGGGACTTTTGTAATTGAGAAGATCTTTGCGATTCCAGGAATGGGCAAGTATTTTGTAGAGAGTATCAACCAGCGTGATTACCCGGTTATTATGGGGACAACTGTTTTTTATAGTGCCATTCTGATCATGATGCTGTTTTTAGTTGATATTGCTTATGGCGTACTTGACCCCCGTATTAAATTGCATAAAAAGGAGGGGAGCTAATGGAGTTAAGAAAATCGCATGAACATCCTATCGCACCCAATATTCCCGACGAATGGTTTGTTCCAAAGGGAAAAGATATGGATGAAGCAGAGGCTGTTGTCAGACCAAGCTTGTCTTATTGGCAGGATGCATGGCGCCGGCTTTTGAAAAATAAACTAGCAATGGCAGGATTGATTTTCCTTATTATTCTTATCTTTATGGCTATCTTTGGACCTGTGATCTCCCCTCATGATTTTTCAGAGCAAAAGCTAGTTAATCAAAATCAGCCTCCTTCAAGTACCCATTGGTTTGGGACGGATGAATTAGGGAGGGATGTGTTTTCAAGGACTTGGCTAGGAGCCCGAATCTCTCTATTTGTTGGGGGAGTGGCAGCCTTGATTGATTTTGTCATTGGCGTTATTTACGGTGGGATAGCTGGATATAAAGGCGGTAAAGCGGATAATGCGATGATGAGATTTGTTGAAATCTTATATGGGCTCCCGTATTTACTCGTTGTTATTTTAATAAGTGTGGTTATGGGACCTGGTCTATTCACAATTATATTTGCCTTATCTGTTACGGGGTGGGTAGGAATGGCTCGGATTGTCCGGGGACAGGTTCTTCAAATAAAAAACTATGAGTTTGTGCTTGCATCAAAGTCATTTGGTGCCAGAACTTCGCGAATTATTAAGAAAAACTTACTTCCAAATACGATGGGCCCGATTATTGTACAAATGACTTTGACGGTTCCTTCAGCCATCTTCGCAGAAGCATTTTTAAGCTTTCTTGGTTTAGGAATTCAGCCGCCATTTGCTAGTTGGGGATCCATGGCAAGTGATGGATTGTCTTCGATTCTAACAGGTCATTGGTGGAGGCTGTTTTTTCCAGCATTCTTCATTTCATTGACGATGTTTTCATTTAATGTACTTGGGGATGGGCTGCAGGATGCACTTGATCCAAGGTTGAGGAGGTAAGCATCATGGAAAAGGTTCTTGAAATAAAGGATCTCCATGTTTCTTTTAAAACGTATGGAGGGGAGGTCCAAGCAGTTCGAGGAGTGTCCTTTGATTTATATAAAGGAGAAACCTTAGCAATCGTTGGTGAGTCAGGATGTGGAAAAAGCGTAACCGCACAAAGTATTATGCGTCTGATCCCAAACCCGCCAGGAAGGATTACTAATGGTTCTGTTCTTTTTAAAGGAATCAATTTAACAATGATGAAGGAGCCGGAAATGCGAAGAATTCGCGGGGCAGATATATCAATGATTTTTCAGGATCCGATGACAGCTTTGAACCCTACGATAACAATTGGTGAGCAGATTATCGAAGGCATCCTTCAGCATAAACAGGTTTCAAGGCAGGAAGCGAAAAAGACAGCACTTGAAATGCTTAATCTTGTAGGCATCCCTAATCCAGTTGAACGATTAAAGCATTATCCGCACCAATTTAGCGGAGGAATGAGGCAGCGGATTGTCATTGCGATGGCACTCGTTTGCCAGCCAGAAGTACTGATAGCGGATGAACCTACTACGGCTTTAGATGTCACCATTCAAGCGCAAATTCTAGATCTATTTAAAGATATACAAAAGAAAATAGGTGTTTCGATTATTCTAATTACCCATGATTTAGGTGTGGTCGCCCAAGTAGCCGATCGAGTTGTCGTTATGTATGCAGGTAAAATAGCCGAAGCAGGATCAAGGAAGGAAATTTTTTATAACCCTCAGCATCCATATACAAAGGGATTATTAAACTCAGTTCCACGTCTTGATTTAGAGGAATCTGAACTTATACCGATTGGGGGTTCCCCGCCAGATTTATTCTCACCCCCAACAGGATGTCCGTTCACTGCCAGATGTGCTTATGCCATGGAAGTTTGCGACCGGAGTTATCCATTTAAGACCCATCTAAGCAAAGAGCATCATGTGGATTGTTGGCTTCAGGATGAGCGCGCCATAAAGATGCTTGCTAGTACCAGGTAATTTGTTCTTTTTTTCAGCCATCATCATATAGCTGAAATGAGAAATACTAGAAACATATAAAAAGAGGGGGAAGTGACATGAAGAAGTTTGTATCTCTGTTGTTAACAGGCCTATTGATATTTGTGCTGGCTGCCTGTACAGCAAATCAAGAAACGACAAAAGAGCCACAGCCAAAAAACAATGACGAAGGTACGAAGGAAGAAGATGTGGAAAGTGAAAAGATTCTGTACTTGAATAATGGGCTCGAACCAACTTCATTTGACCCACCAATTGGTTTTGATGCGGTTTCATGGAGTGGGCTAAATAACTTAATGGAGGGTTTAACCCGTTTAGGTGCTGATCACGAGCCTGAAGCAGCGACAGCAGAGAAATGGGATGTGTCTGCAGATGGCAAAGTTTATACATTCCATATCCGGGAAAATGCAAAGTGGTCCAATGGAGATGATGTAACAGCAGGTGATTTCGTATTTGCTTGGAAACGTCTATTAGACCCTGAAACTGGATCTCCTGCTTCCTTCCTTGGTTATTTTATAGAAGGAGCAGAGGCATTTAATAATGGAGAAGGTTCAGCTGATGATGTGAAGGTTAAAGCTGTTGATGAGAAAACATTTGAAGTAACATTAACTAGCCCGCAAGCATACTTTCTAAGTGTCATTACTAATCCAGCTTTCTTTCCAATTAATGAGAAGGTTGCAACAGAGAACCCACAATGGTTTGCTGAAGCGGAAAGTTTCGTAGGTAATGGTCCTTTCAATCTAGCAGAATGGGAGCATGATAGCCACTTTTTAATGGAAAAGAATGACCAATACTGGGATGCAGGAACAGTGAAATTAGATAAAGTCCATTGGGCGATCATTGATGACACAAATACAGAATACCAAATGTATCAAACAGGAAGTCTGGATGTATCAGATGTTCCAGCTGATTTAAGTGAACAGCTTTTCTCAGAAGGGAAGGCAGAGGTTGGCGATCAAGCAGGGGATTACTTCTACCGCTTTAACTTGACGATGGAACCATTCCAAAACTTAAACATCCGTAAGGCATTTGCGATGGCTGTTGATCAACAGCAAATGGTTGATTTTGTGACAAAGAATAAAGAAAAGCCAGCATATGGATTTGTTGCTTACGGATTTAACGATCCACAAGGAAATGACTTCCGGGAAACAAACGGAGACCTTTTGAAGACAGATCCAGAAGAAGCAAAAGCACTTCTTGCAAAGGGTATGGAGGAAGAAGGCTATGAAACACTTCCAGAAGTTACATTAACTTATAGCACGAGTGATACGCATAAGAAGATTGCTGAAGCACTTCAACAGATGTTTAAGGATAATTTAGGTGTAGAAGTGAAGCTGGCAAACATGGAATGGAATGTATTTGCTGAAGAGCAAACAGCATTGAAATTCCAGCTTTCAAGAAGCTCTTTCTTAGCAGATTATGCAGATCCAATTAACTTCCTAGAAAACTTCCAGACAGGTCTTTCGATGAACCGTACAGGCTGGAGCAATGCAGAATATGATCAATTAATTAAAGATGCAAAAAATGAAGCAGATGAAGAAAAGCGCTATGAAATGATGTATAAAGCTGAGAAAATCCTTTTTGAAGAAATGCCGATTATCCCTATTCATTTCTATAATCAGGTCTATTTGCAAAATGAGGCTGTTACTGGCATCGTTCGCCATCCAGTTGGATATCTAGAATTGAAATGGGCAGATAAAAATTAACTATAAGAGGATGTTCAAAAAGTCCGGGAAAAATAGCTGTCGAATTTCTGCGTCAGTTTGCTTATCCGCTCCTCACGTACCAAAAACGTACGCTCCGGTGCTCTAAGCTAAACTTCCTTGAACTTCTCGGCTCTTTTTGTCCTCCTTTTTGAACACTCACTAAAAGAGGGATGTTCGCTTGAACATCCCTTTTTTACAAAAATAATCAAAGGGATGTGACAGCATGGGAGTAAAACCACAGCGGCTAAGAAAAGGGGATACTATTGGGATTATTGCACCAGCAAGCCCGCCTAATCAAGAGAATCTGCAGCGTTCGTTTTTATTTCTGGAAGAATTAGGGCTTAAGGTGAAACTGGGCAAACATCTTTATGACCAATATGGTTATTTGGCTGGGGAAGATAAAGATCGATTAGCAGATTTACATAAGATGTTTATGGATCGTGAGGTGAAGGCAGTTATCTGTGCAGGCGGCGGATACGGAACAGGGCGAATCGCTTCACAAATAGATTACTCATTGATCAAAAATAACCCCAAAATATTCTGGGGATACAGTGATATTACCTTTTTGCATACGGCCATTCGGCAGCAATCAGATCTCGTGACCTTCCATGGTCCAATGCTCGCTTCAGATATCGGAAAAGTGGATGTAGATCCCTTGTCGAAGGAGTATTTCAAGCAATTATTTGAACCTACTTCCATTCAATACACAAATGAGCTATCGCCTTTAGAAGCTTTAATTGGTGGAAAAGCAAGCGGGGAGATAACGGGGGGGAATTTATCACTTATTGCGAGCACGATTGGAACCAGATTTGAAATTGAGACAAAAGATAAATTATTACTCATAGAGGATATCAACGAAGAGCCGCGCGCAATCGATCGTATGCTGAATCAATTATATATGGCTGGAAAGCTGACAGAAGCAGCTGGAATCATCATCGGGGATTTTAATAATTGTGTACCTGAAAGGGAACTTTCTTTACAACTAGATGAAGTAATCTCTCATTATATGAAATTAGCAAATAAGCCTGCCCTAAAAGGATTTAAGTTTGGTCATTGTTCACCACATATTTCGATTCCTTTAGGTGTACAGGCGGAACTGGATACAGAAAAAGGACAATTAATAATCGATAGCGGGATTAAGGAATAAGAAGTGTTCATAAAGGGTGGTAGAAGATGAAAATAGACAATGTTGAAACTTACAGGGTGGCTATACCACTGACAAAGCCATTTAAGACTGCATTAAGAACGGTTCATACAGCTGAATCTATCCTTGTTAAGATAACATGTGAGGACGGGACCATTGGTTGGGGGGAAGCTCCTCCGACAATTGTTATAACAGGAGAGAGTATGTCAAGTATTGAGTCAGCTATTCATCAAGTGCTAAAACCCTTTTTGGAGAATCAAAGTTTAAGAAACTATGAGGAAATCTTTCAAGGGATCCAATCCATCTTGATTGGAAATTCAAGTGCAAAAGCTGCGGTCGATATGGCCCTTTATGATTGCTTATCTAAGCTTTGTAAGCTTCCACTGTACCAGTATTTAGGCGGACATAAAGATGAAATTGAGACTGATTATACAGTAAGTGTGAATGGACCAGAGGAAATGGGGGAAGATGCTGTTTCTTATGTCCAAAAGGGATTTAATGTATTAAAGGTCAAAGTAGGAAAAGACGATATTTTAACAGATATTGAGCGTATTCGTGAAATTAGAAATAGAGTTGGAGAGAAGATTAAAATCCGGCTCGATGCCAATCAAGGCTGGAAGCCAAAGGAAGCCATTCAAGCCATTCGAAAAATGGAGGATTTGGATTTAAATCTTGAATTGGTCGAACAGCCTGTGAAGGCATGGGATATTGAGGGCCTAAAGCAGGTGACAGACAATGTGGAAACACTGATTATGGCAGATGAAAGTGTTTTTACACCGAAGCAAGCATTTGAAGTAATAAAGTCGAGAAGTGCTGATTTAATTAATATTAAATTGATGAAATCTGGCGGAATCTACCAAGCACAAATCATCAATCAGCTTGCAGAGGTTTGTGGAATGGAATGTATGGTGGGAAGCATGATTGAAACACGTATTGGAATCTCCGCCGCAGCCCATTTTGCAGCTAGTAAAAAGAACATCACTCGTTTTGACTTTGATGCTCCCTTAATGCTTGCAAAGGAAGTCGTCGAAGGAGGAATTAAATACAATGGAAGGAAGATAACTCTTCCAAAAGTGCCTGGTATAGGGATAAGTAAAGTTTATTTTGAAGGGGGTGTTGCAATTGGAAATCAACCATAAATGGCTAGTTAATGTTCCTGTTGCTACTCTTTGGACTTCCTTTGATTCGGCAAGAGATATAGATAGGGATGCGATAAGCCATCCAGCTCATGTGGAAGCATGGCTCAAGGGATTAACTTATGAAATGAGTTTAGAGCTTTGTAATAAAAATTTAGTGCAGTCGCAGATGTTGTATGGGGAAGAAGTAATGGTTTTGGATGAAAAAGAGGATTGGGTTCATGTGATTGTCCCTCATCAATCTTCGTCTAAAGATAGTAGGGGTTATCCAGGCTGGCTTCCAAAGAATCAATTAATATCCAGGAAGGATTGGATGATAGCTAATCGTCCAATCGCTGTTATTACAGAAAGGAAAGCAGATCTTTATGGTGACAACAAGGAGCCACAGCTTGTTCTAAGCTACCAGACAATTCTACCCATCATCAACAAGGATACTCAATGGATTCAAGTTGAAACACCAGCTGGAGAGGGATACTTGAGAACGGAAGACGTTAGTATATATGATTCGATGCAGAGCATTCCGAAAGGGAATGGAAAAGATATCGTGTCCGCTGGTGAGAAATTTCTTCAACTGCCTTATTTATGGGGGGGAATGAGCAGTTTTGGCTATGATTGCTCAGGATTTAGTTATTCGATGTGTAAAGCAAATGGCTATACGGTCCCTCGAGATGCTCATGATCAAGCGGCAGCAGGAGAAAAGATTGCACTAGCAGAAATAGAACCAGGGGATCTTTTATTCTTTGCGTATGAAGAAGGAAAAGGGAGCATTCATCACGTAGGTATTTACTATGGAGACGGCAAGTTAATTCATTCACCTAACACAGGGAAATGCATTGAGATAATCGATCTGAAGGATACGATCTATGAAAAGGAATTATGTGAAGCAAGACGTTTCTCGTAAGAGATGGAGGAATCATTATGGCAAATGAAGCATTATTAGAAGTAAATCATCTGAAGAAACATTTCTCTCTTGGAAAAGGACAGCTATTAAAGGCAGTAGATGATGTTTCATTCCATATTAAGAAGGGGGAAACATTTGGAATTGTTGGTGAATCAGGCTGTGGGAAATCAACGGCAGGACGTACGATCATTGGATTATATGATCGTACGGAAGGGGAAGTCGTTTTTGAGGGGAAAAATATTCATGAAATGACGAAAAAGGAGCGATTTGCTTTTCAACGGAAAATGCAAATGATTTTCCAAGATCCGTATGCATCATTAAATCCACGTTCAACGGTAAGGGAAATTATCTCTGAGCCAATGGAGGTCCATGGATTATATTCGACTAAGAAAGAACGTTTGGAGCGGGTTTATCAGTTATTAGAGGATGTAGGATTAAATCGGGATCATGCCAACCGCTATCCTCATGAATTCAGCGGCGGCCAAAGACAAAGGATTGGCATCGCCCGTGCCTTGTCACTGGACCCTGAATTCATCATTGCTGATGAGCCTATCTCTGCCCTGGATGTTTCTGTTCAGGCACAAGTCGTCAATCTTCTAAAAGGATTGCAAAAAAGGAAGGGCTTGACCTATTTGTTTATTGCCCATGACTTATCAATGGTGAAGCATATAAGTGACCGGATCGGTGTGATGTATTTAGGGAATCTTGTGGAATTAACGGAAAGTGCAAACCTGTACAAAAACCCGCTACATCCATATACACAGGCGCTATTATCAGCTATCCCAATCCCAGATCCCGATATAGAGGATAAAAGGGAACGAATTATTCTAAAAGGGGAGCTGCCTAGTCCAATCAATCCACCGGGCGGCTGTGTATTTAAAACACGATGTCCGCTAGTTATGGATGTGTGTTCCACCATAAAGCCAGAATGGCAGGAAGTAGAGAAAAACCATTTTGTCGCCTGCCATTTATATAATAAAAGTAGAACAGATGGCCCTCCTCGTTCACAGGCTGCGGTATCAAAATGGGGATGAAAATGAACTTTGAAACACTTAAAGAAGAAGTTTATCGAATAGCTTCCCGTTGTAAAGGGAGAGTGGGATTAGTAATTGAAACGGAAAATAACCGGATAGAAATTAATAGCAGAGCGAAGTTTTCTTCAGCAAGCCTAATTAAAGTCCCCATTCTAATCGAATGTTTTAGACAGTCAGAAGAAGGGACCCTAGACTTACAGCAATATATCCCGATTGCAGAGTCAAATAGGGTGAAGGGAGCTGGGGTCCTTCAAGCACTATCGAGCGATTTACAATTAAAAGTAATTGATGTAATGACATTAATGATCATCATTTCAGATAATTTAGCTACCAATCTATTAATTGATTTGCTCGGAATGGAAAAGATTAATCAGGGCATGAGGGACCAAAATTTGCATGATACGGAGCTGAGTCGTAAAATGATGGATTTTGCTGCTTTAAAAAACGGCCTGGATAATTATACGACCGCGTATGATATGCTTACTTGCTTAAAGGAACTTGATCAAAATAAGATGTTATCTAATAGAAGCGCGAGCATGGCTAAAGAGATAATGGAAAATCAACAATTTAGCAATAAGCTATCCGATCAGATTGATTTAGATATATTCAAGGTTGCTAATAAAACGGGTGAACTGCCTGGTATTGAGCATGATTGTGCAATCATAGAGTATGGGAAGAGACGCGTTTATGCTGCCGTCTTAATTGATCAGTTAACAGTTCCAAAGGATGGAAGACAGACTTTATCATCAATTGGTCAATTAATCTCACAATATTTAATCAGTTAGATAAAGAGTATTATGAACAATTAGTGAAAATGAGAATGAATATCAAATAAGTTGTTGACTTTTTCCAATAATTTAGTAAAATTATAACTAAGATTGATAGTGAAATTCATTATCAATATTTTTTTTGGACTTTAGTGAGAATGATTCTTAATTTTAATGGTTCATATAAGAGTCTAAAGAGTGTTAAGAAAGAATTGGGGTTGATTTTAGCTTTTTTTTTTTTGTAGAATTGGATTTTGCACTTGGAATGATAATTAATTTTATATTGTCATGCTGAGAATAAACATACTATGAGGGTTACATATGAAACTATGGATGTTAATGATTGCAACTATAGTCCTGTCATTTGTATCGCTATTTATAGGTGCGATTGATATAAAGGTTAGCGACTTGCTCGATTGGCATTCGGATGAGACGCAAATTTTTCTAATCAGTCGAGTGCCTCGATTAATGGCGATTATATTGGCGGGAGCAGGAATGAGCATTGCAGGCTTAATAATGCAGTCTTTGAGTCGAAATAAATTTGTGTCGCCAACGACTGCCGGTACGTTAGATGCAGCCAAACTAGGAATTTTAATCTCGATGCTGTTCTTAACAAATGTAACGTATACGCAGCAGATTATTTTTAGCTTTGCATTTGCTCTGGCAGGTACATTTGTTTTTATGCAAATTTTAGATCGTATTAAATTTAAGGATGTCATTTTCGTTCCGTTAATCGGGATTATGTACGGAAATATTTTATCATCGATTACGACTTTTTTTGCATACGAAGCAGATCTTCTTCAAAATATTTCTTCTTGGTTAATGGGAAGCTTCACATTAATTATTGCTGGCCGCTATGAACTTTTATATGTAAGTATTCCAGCGGTTATTTTAGCGTATCTATATGCGAACAAATTTACAGTCGCAGGTATGGGAGAAGATTTTGCGAAAAACTTAGGCTTAAGTTATAAGTTTGTGTTAAATATAGGTCTGATCCTTGTGGCGATTATTTCTACAACTGTCGTACTAACTGTCGGAGCAATTCCGTTTTTAGGTTTAATTGTACCTAATATTGTCTCTCTATATTTAGGTGATAATTTACGCAAAACCATTCCGCATACAGCCGTATTAGGGGTTGTATTCTTATTAATATGTGACATTATTGGACGTATTGTTATTCACCCTTATGAGATTCCGGTTAATGTGACTGTGGCAGTAATCGGCAGTGCGATCTTCTTAATTATGTTATTTAGGGGGAGAGCATATGCGAAAAAATAGCACAAAGCTGATTTTTTTAGCGGCATTAGCGATTATTTGTATTTTGTTATATGGATTTTATGATATAAAAGGTGGGTTTGATTACGCCTTTCCAAGACGGATGATTCGTGTATCAGCAATGGTTGTGACAGGGATTGCGATTGCGTATTCGACAGTTGTGTTCCAGACCATTACCCATAACCGCATTCTAACACCTTCTGTAATGGGCCTTGACTCTATGTATGAAGTCGTTCAAACGTTCATTTACTTCTTTGCTGGATCCATGTCGGTATGGGTACTAAATAAATATTTGAATTTTGGTACAGCAATTGTTGCAATGGTATTATTTGCTCTTATTTTATATCGTTTTCTTTTCCGGGCGGATAAGCATCCTATTTATTTGCTCCTATTAATCGGGATGATATTAGGAACACTTTTAGGGAACTTTGTGACATTCTTACAAGTACTGATTGATCCAGTAGAATATTTAAGTCTGCAAAGCCGCTTGTTTGCGACCTTTTCAAATGTAAAGGCTGACTTATTATTTATTTCAGTTGGTATATTACTCATTGCGTTTATTTATGGTTATCGCATTATGGGTAAGCTGGATGTCATGTCCCTTGGCCGTGAAAATGCGATGAACCTTGGGATTAACTATGACCGTATGGTAATGCGAATATTAATTTTATCGTCGGTATTAATTGCGACATCAACTGCTTTAGTTGGGCCAATTACGTTCTTTGGCTTAATCGTCGCGAATCTTTCCTATCAATTCTTAGTTACATATAAACACTCTGTATTAATTTTAGGTGCAAGCTTAATAGGTATCATTGCATTAGTCGGCGGTCAGTTCCTTGTGGAACATATCTTTGAATTACGTACAACGTTAAGTGTGATTATCAACTTTATCGGCGGTATTTACTTTATTTACTTATTATTAAAAGAAAGTAGGGCAGCAGGATGATTGAAATCAAAGGATTAACGAAACGATTTGGTAAAAAGCCTGTTGTAGAGGACGTATCTATCACAATCGAGCCTGGTACGATTACATCGTTTATCGGGCCGAATGGTGCTGGTAAATCTACACTTCTTTCCATGGTGAGCCGATTATTAGATGCAGATACTGGGGAAGTATTACTAGATCGAAATGATGTGAAAAAGTGGAAGTCAGCTGAATTTGCGAAGCGTGTTTCCATTTTGAAGCAAGCCAATTACCTTAATGTTCGATTAACGGTACGTGAGCTTATTGCATTTGGGCGCTACCCTTATTCGAAGGGGCGTCTGACAGCAGAGGATGAAAAATTTGTTGATCAAGCAATTGAATATATGAACTTAACAGAGATGCAAGATCAGTTTTTAGATGAATTATCTGGCGGTCAGAAGCAGCGCGCTTTTATTGCGATGGTTATTGCTCAGGATACAGATTATATATTGCTTGATGAGCCTTTAAATAATTTAGATATGAAGCATTCTGTTCAAATCATGAAGATTCTGCGGAAACTAGTAGATGAGCTTGGCAGAACCGTTGTCATTGTCTTACACGATATTAATTTCGCGTCTGTTTATTCGGACCGTATTGTTGCGTTGAAGGACGGGAAGCTTGTGAAAAATGGACCAACAAATGAGATTATTAATTCAGATGCTTTACGCGAAATTTACGATATGGATATTCCCATTCAAGAACAAAATGGCTGCCGTATTTGTGTATACTTCAATTCACATGCTTGAACCAATAGAATAGTTACTAAAGATTTGCCTAGAGGAAAAGGTTACTAGTTTAATTGTTTTCTCTAGGTGTTTTTTTGAAAAAGGTGCCAATAAAGTAACGAATTTATTAAAAGAACAGATGAATCATTATAAAATTTTCCAAAAAAGTTTATAGCAGGGTATTGACGAGAGGGATTAAAGCTTCTATAATGAGAATTGTTATCGGTGATAATGATAATCATAATCATTAACAACAGAAAATGTTAGTACATAAAAGGAGAGAAAGAACATGAAAAAATGGAAGTTTGCTAGTGCATTATTAGCTATGTCTTTAATGCTTACAGCTTGCGGATCAAATGAAAAAGCTTCAAATGAAGAAAATAAAAAGGAAACTGCTCAAGCTGAAGATCAAGCTAAAGAAAATAATTCAGCTGCTGAGGAACAAGGTGCTGCTTATCCAATGACAGTATCTCCAACAGTCGCTTCATCTGAAAGTAAAGATAGTGGCGAAAAGTATTCTTATGAAGATGTTACATTCGAGAAAATGCCAGAAAAAATTGCCGTATTTGATTATGGTTTCTTAGATACATTAGATGCACTTGGTGTGGAAGGAATTGTTGGGGTTGCTAAAGATTCTAGCTTGCCAGCTAACCTTGAAAAATTTTCTGCTGATGAGTATGTAAGTATCGGTAATTTAAAAGAGCCATTACTTGAAGATATTGCAGAAATGGATCCGGATGTCATTTTTATTTCTGGCCGCCAATCTACATTCTATGAAGAGTTAAAAGAAATTGCTCCTGTCGTATTTGTTGGTACTTCTCAAGACGATTATTGGAACACATTCTTAGCGTCAGTGGATATCGCAGCTGAAATGTTCGGTAAAGAAAAAGAAGCTGAAGAATACCTAGGTAAATTCGATTCAGCATTAGAAGAAGTCAAAGCATTAGCCGGTAACTATGAAACTTCATTAGTTACGATGTACAACGAAGGCAAATTATCTGGTTTCTCAACAAATTCTCGTTTTGGATACATTTTTGACATCTATGGTTTCAAGCCAGTAACTGAAGATATCGAGTCTTCTTCTCACGGTTCTAACTTCGGTTTCGAAGCCATTTTAGAATTTGATCCACAAGTGTTATTCGTAATTGACCGTACGGCAGCTACAGGTGGAGATTCTAACATTGCAGCAGATATGGAAAATGCAATCATTAAGAAAACAGACGCTTACAAAAACAATCGTATCGTATACTTAGATGGTCCACTTTGGTATTTAAGTGGAGGCGGTTTACAATCTGAGCTTGCAAAAATTGAAGAAGTATTAGCAGAATTAAAATAGGTTAATAATTGTAATATGAAAGAAGACCTGACTTGTAATGAAGTCAGGTCTTCTTTATTGTGCGCCCGGCATGGGTGTAATCTCTAGGGTGAAAGTCCCGAGCCGTGAAGGCAGAAGTAGCGGTTAGCTTAGCGCAAGGGTGTCCGCGGTGACGCGGAATCTGAAGGAAGCGGGCGGCAA
>NZ_JBIACJ010000016.1:0-63088 GCF_042865275.1 Cytobacillus mangrovibacter
AAGCCATCTTTCAGCTTTCCCTCATGAGAGGAAAAGAATTATCCGGTATTAGCTCCGGTTTCCCGAAGTTATCCCAGTCTTACAGGCAGGTTGCCCACGTGTTACTCACCCGTCCGCCGCTAATCTTTGGGAGCAAGCTCCCTCAGATTCGCTCGACTTGCATGTATTAGGCACGCCGCCAGCGTTCGTCCTGAGCCAGGATCAAACTCTCCAATAAAGAGTTGATTAGCTCATAAATAAAAATTTAAAACGTTGACGTTTTTGTTCGTTCAGTTTTCAAAGAGCAATTTAATTATTTTATTTCGTCGCTCAGAAGCAACTTTATTAATATATCATTTCTCAATCACACTGTCAACTACTTTTTTCACTTACAAAATGTCGTTAACTTGTTCGCGACTGTTTTTATATACTAACATCTTAATGATCCATTCGTCAATAAAAACTTTATTTTTCTTCAATAGTTTTTCAATCCCATAAAATCGTTGTATTTGCTGCCCCTCATAATAAAACAAATACAAACGAAATAAAGTACGTCCGTTCATCCAAATTAAAGAAACTAGCCTCGTTAAAAAAGACTAGTTTCTTCTATAGAATATATTCAGTGTTTTGTTATTGAAATAATTTGTTTTTCCTTAATATCGACCATACCGGATTTATTCATAAAAACAGATTCCCCTTCCTCCAAATTAGTGAAAACAATAGGTGTTATAATAGAAGGAGCATTTTCCTTTATAAAATCAAGATCTACCTTTAACAGCAGCTGCCCTGCTTCCACTCGATCATTTTCAGCAATAAAAGTTTCAAATCCCTCTCCCTTTAATTTAACTGTATCAATTCCAACATGTATCAAAATTTCACGTCCTGAGTCAGAAATAATACCAATTGCATGTTTAGTCGGGAATAGATTAACAATCTTCCCATTGACAGGGGATACGATTGTTCCTTCAGCTGGAATGATCGCGAAGCCATCCCCCATCATTTTTCCAGAAAATACGGCATCAGGAACTTCAGTGATCGGTTTCATTTCACCTTTAATCGGTGAAATAAATACATCTTCACTATACTCAGCTTGAAGAGCCTCAGGATTTATTTCCTCTATTTGCTGCTCCACACCGCCTTCCGGTGCCTTTTCAACTACACGTGGTCTTTTCCCATCTATAATATCTTTCATTTGGCCTTTGATAATTTCAGACCTTGGTCCAAAAATGGCTTGAATATTGTTTCCAACTTCTAATACCCCTGCAGCTCCAAGCTTTTTGAGACGGCCTTTATCCACATTTTTACTATTATTCACAGAAACCCTCAATCGTGTAATACACGCATCTAGGTGTGAAATATTTTCTTTTCCACCCATTGCTTCGAGAACCTCATAAGGCAAATCTCCACCTTTGCCAGTACTAGAGACTTCTTCTTCAGTTTCTTCCTCACGTCCAGGTGTTTTCAAATTGAATTTCCTTATAGCAAAACGAAAGCCAAAATAGTATATAACAGCAAAGACTAATCCAACTGGTATGACGATCCAAGCATTTGTCTGTGGATTAATTAATCCAAACAGAATATAGTCAATGAGTCCTCCAGAAAAGGTCATTCCAATTTTCACATTTAGCAAATGCATTGTCATGAATGACAGCCCTGCAAAAATAGCATGAATTCCAAATAAGACAGGAGCGACAAATAAGAAGGAAAATTCAAGTGGCTCTGTGATTCCAGTCAAAAACGAAGTTAATGCCGCTGATGCCATGAGCCCGCCAACAACAACCTTCTTCTCCGGACGTGCTTCATGATAAATAGCCAACGCTGCTGCAGGTAAGCCAAACATCATGAACGGGAACTTCCCTGTCATAAATGTACCAGCTGTTAGATTTTGAACATTGTCTGTAATTTGTTTCATAAATATTTTTTGGTCACCACGAACCAATTCACCAGCTTTTGTTACATATTCTCCAAACTCATACCAAAATGGAGAATAGAATATATGATGCAGTCCAAAAGGAATAAGCGACCGCTCTATAACCCCAAAAATAAATGCTGATAAAGTTAAATTAGCATGCACCATATTCTGAGAGAATGCATTCAAGCCAGTTTGTATCGGCGGCCAAATAACAAGCATTAATAATCCAAGTAACACAGCCGCCCCTGCTGTAATAATAGGAACAAATCTTTTACCAGCAAAAAATCCTAAATAAGAAGGCAATTCGATTTCATAAAATTTATTATAAAGTGCTGCAGCAATGATCCCTACAATTATCCCCCCAAACACACCTGTTTGAAGTGTTGGGACCCCCAAGACATTCGCATAATTAAGCCCATTTACATCTTCTGCTGTAATCCCAGCTGCAGTTCCCATTGTTACATTCATAATTAAGTAGCCGATTATGGCAGCAAGACCTGCTACACCATCACCACCAGCCAAACCCACTGCTACCCCTACAGCAAAAAGCACTGGGAGATTTCCGAAGACTATATCTCCAGCATTCTGCATAATAGAAGCAACCATATTCACACTGCTATTATCTAAAAATGGTGCTAAATCAAGCAATGCTGGATTTTTTAGCGCTGCTCCTAGCGCAAGTAATATACCCGCTGCCGGCAAAAGGGCTACTGGAAGCATCAACGCTTTTCCTACCTTTTGCAAAACACCAAAAGCTTTTTTAAACATAATTAAACCTCCTAAATATAAGCAAAACTATTCAACCTCTATTTCACGAAGAAACAAAAAAAGAAGACTATATGGGTATCTTCCCCAAAAGTCTTCTAATCATTTACTTTCATCGCTTATACATTAGTCATTGGATCAAAAAAGGAGACTCGTTAGTACGAATCTCCAATACATAATTATTTTAAGAATATAAAGTATAGAACGAAGACAACAAACAAGAAATACATAATTGGATGAATTTCTTTTGAACGTCCTTTGATTATCATTGTGATTGGATAAAAGATAAATCCAATCGCAATCCCTGTAGCAATACTATACGTTAACGGCATCATGACAATCGTTAAAAATGCCGGAACTGCAATTTCAAATTTCGTCCAGTCAATTTTACCTAAAGAAGCTACCATCAATACTCCCACAATAATTAGAGCTGGTGCCGTAACTGCTGATGTAATAACTTCTAAGACTGGGAAGAAAAATAGAGCTAACAAGAAAAGTCCTGCTGTTATAACGGAAGCAAAGCCCGTTCTCGCACCAGCCGCAACTCCAGACGATGATTCAATATAAGAAGTTGTTGTTGAAGTTCCAAAAATAGCACCAACAACTGTTGCAGTTGAATCAGCCAATAGTGCTTTTCCAGCACGAGGCAATTTATTTTCTTTCATTAAACCAGCCTGATTCGCAACACCAACTAAAGTCCCTGCTGTATCAAAGAAATCAACAAAAAGGAAGGTCAATACAACAACTAGCATATTTGTCGTAAAGAAAGTACTATCTCCAAATGCTTGAAATGCAGCTCCAAAGGTAGGCGCCACACTTGGAACAGAATCAACAATCTTTTCTGGAATATCAATTAACCCAAAAATCATTCCGGTAACTGATGTGATGACCATTCCAATGAAGATTCCACCTTTAACCCCTTTTGTCATTAAAATAACAGTAATTATAATTCCGAAAATGGCTAGTAATACATTTCCATCTGAAAAGTCACCTAGCCCTACTAAAACGGCATCATTATTTACAATAAGCCCAGCACTTTGAGCACCTACAAATGTGATAAAGAGTCCAATACCTGCACTAACTGCGTATTTTAATTCAGCAGGAATAGAATTAATAATTTTTTCACGCAATCCTGAAAGTGATAAGATAATAAAAATAACACCTGAAATTAATACCCCACCTAAAGCATGCTGCCATGGAATGCCCATTGTTAACACAACTGTATAAGCAAAAAAGGCATTTAATCCCATCCCTGGTGCAAGAGCAACTGGATATTTCGCTAATATTCCCATTAGTAATGAACCTATAGCAGCCGCAACAGCAGTTGCCACAAAAACAGCTCCATAATCCATTCTCATCGAATCTGGTAAATCCGGGATGTCCATTAACGATAATGTTATAGGATTAACTACTAAAATATAGGCCATAGCTAAGAATGTTGTTAGGCCACCGATTATTTCACGGCGGTAATTTGTACCTAGCTCTTCAAACTGGAAGTACTTCTTCACTTTTTCTTCCCCCTCAATTGTCTATTTGTTTTTCTTTTAAAGACTTTCGTTAAAGTATATTGCTGATTATCAATTAATAGCAGTCTAATTCTCCTAAAAAGAAAGAATTTTCAAAAAATAATTGTAAAGATACAGCAGATCATTAACAGAAAGAAGCATTAAAAAAACGCTGCGGTTTAAAGATACCGGAGCGTTGACAACAGGGTTTATGCAATTAAACGGAAACCTAAATAAGGATATACCTATTAATTACATTTACCTCGTAGTCAAGCTATTTACGGTAGCTCGGTAGAAACTTTTGGGCCATATTCCCCAGATTATACGACGTATTACGACAATATTTAATTCTCTTTTATTCTATCAGCCCTATAAGAGTTCGTCAATAAAAAAACGAACATTTACATGTCCGTTTTTTTAATCGTTCGTATTTATGTTCATTCAAGCAATTGAGCCGCTTTGAATTTTATAATTCGCTGACCAAGCCGCTTTCGCTTTTCTTATTGTCTAGCTACAGCGCCTAGCCCCTCGAGGTCATAATCCAATCCATCAAAAAGGTTAAAGAACAACCTTTTCGCTGGCTTGTCTTATGCTTGTCGGGGCTGACCAAGCCGCTTTCGCTTTTCTTATTCCCACTCAATTGTTGCTGGTGGCTTGCTTGTAATGTCATAGACTACACGGTTGATATGGTTTACTTCATTTACGATCCTTGTTGAAATAACCTCAAGCACATCCCAAGGGATCCTTGCCCAGTCAGATGTCATGCCATCAATAGAGGTAACTGCACGGATGCCAATAGTATAGTCATATGTCCGGGCATCTCCCATTACTCCTACACTGCGGATGTCAGGAAGCACTGTAAAGTACTGCCATATATCACGATCTAGGCCAGCCTTTTTGATTTCCTCGCGGAGAATATAATCTGATTCACGTACGATTTCTAGTTTTTCCTCTGAAATTTCGCCTAGAACTCGAATACCAAGGCCTGGGCCTGGGAATGGCTGTCTCCACACAATTTCATCTGGAATGCCAAGTTCTGTACCTACAGCACGTACTTCATCTTTAAATAACGTGTTTAATGGTTCAATTAGTTTAAATTGCATATCCTCAGGGAGACCGCCAACATTATGATGGGACTTGATTGTCTGCGCCGTTGCTGTCCCACTTTCAATAATATCCGTATAAAGTGTTCCTTGCGCTAAATACTCAATTCCTTCAAGCTTTGTCGCTTCATCATCAAATACATAAATAAATTCATTACCGATAATTTTGCGCTTTTGCTCAGGATCTGCCACACCTTTAAGTTTGCTAAGGAAACGGTCTTGGGCATCCACTTTGATTACATTCATATGGAAACCGTCTGCAAATGTCTTCATCACACTATCTGCTTCCCCTTTACGAAGAAGGCCATGATCGACAAAAATACATGTAAGCTGATCACCGATTGCTTTATGGATAAGAACTGCCACAACAGAAGAGTCCACTCCACCACTCAAAGCACAAAGCACTTTTTTATCTCCAACTAATTGACGGATTTTTTCCATTTCTACTTCAATGAAGTTCCCCATCGACCAGTCGCCTTTACACTCACATACGCCAAATACAAAATTCTTCAAAATGTCGTTGCCGTAAACAGAGTGAAGAACTTCTGGATGGAATTGAACAGCATATAAGCCGCGTTCTTCATTACTCATTGCTGCAATTGGGCATGATGGATTTGTGCCATCAATTGTAAATCCTTGAGGTGCTTCCACGACAAGATCGCCATGACTCATCCAAACGGTTTGTTCATCAGGCAGATCCGCAAATAGCTTTGATTGATTTTCAAGCTTTAATAAAGCTTTCCCATACTCACGATGCTTTGCCTTTTCTACCTTCCCGCCAAAATGCATCGTCATTAACTGCATGCCATAACAGATTCCAAAGATCGGTAAACCAAGGTCAAAGATTTTCTCATCACAATGGAAAGCACCTTCTCCATACACACTGTTAGGTCCACCGGAAAAGATAATTCCCTTTGGATTCAACTGTTTAATTTCTTCAGCTGTAATGGTGTGGGGATGTAATTCACTGTACACACCAAACTCTCTAATTCTGCGTGTAATTAACTGATTATATTGGCTTCCAAAGTCCAATACGATAATCATTTCTTGATTGTTCCATTCTGCTTTCCCCGTCACACGGTTCACCTCATTATGTTAATTAAATTCTTTTACCCTATCTTTATTGTTCTCTTTTGCCAAAATAATATCTCAGATACTAGTTTGTTTTACATAAAAAAAACCAGAATTCTTCCCTCGTAATAAATAGCGAAGGCAGAATTCTGGTTTCCTAAAGAAATGGCAAATAGAATTATCTGCCTTCATAGTCAAATCATTTACGGTGATCTGGTAGAAACTTTCGATCCATATTATCGAGGATATATGAAGGATTCATTTAATTTTTTTATAGAGAATTGTCTAGCTCCAGTGCCTATCGCCTATCAAACTTCAGGTCTCCTCCGCAACGATTGCGTCAACATCGGTTCGCTAGCTCTCACCGTGTTTCCTTTATCGAAAGGAAGAGCCCTTCCAGTTTGTACGGCGATGACCAAGGCACTTGCGCTTTTCTAATAAACCTATTGTATCAACAGGTTATTTTTTTGGTCAAGCGATTGTCTTTTTAATTAAATTTTCCCACAATTCCTTCGTCTCTTTCCAGCTTCCTTCTTTAAGTTTTCCTTTGTAGATGAGATGTTCATAACGAGCAGTTAAACGGCCCATTTCTTTTGAAGAGAAGAAGCGATCAACATAATCCGCGTAATCCCTAAGCGTCTGTCCATCCTTACGCTGCAAGCCATAGCGATCTAATTCTCTTAATAGAATTAAATACGCTTTCGAGAAATTCTCATCTTTTCTTGTCCACTTAAATCTCCAGGCTAAATAATATGGAAGCCACCTTCCACGGATACGATAAATAATGAAAGTAAGCATGGCCAGTGCTAAAATAGCGAACACTGCCAGTTTCCAGTATTCTTTTAATGCATTTTTGATTGGCTCAATAAATGTTTTAAGAGAAAAGGCAGGAGCTTGCTTTTCATTTTCCTCTGTTAATTTTAGCTTTTCCTTTTCTTCATTTTCTGGCGTTTCCACTTCAGGCTGATTAGTATTTTGTGAAGCTGTGTCAAAATTAAATTGTGCACTATTCGAGAAACCCTGTGTAGGCTCAAATGGCACCCAGCCAATACCAGGAAAATAAACTTCGACCCATGAATGAGCGTTATTATTTGTTACCTCAAAAATCCTGCGACCCGATTCACTAAGACCTTTATATTCCCCTTCAGTATAGCCCTTCACCCATCTCGCTGGAATTCCAATCGACCTTGCCATAACCGCCATCGAAGTGGAGAAATTGTCGCAATATCCTCGTTTTGTATCAAATAAAAACTGGTCAACATAATCATCATCTTGATCTGGGACAGCAACATCCTTCTGATCATACGTGAATCCCGCTTTTCTAAAATAGCCTTCCAGTTCCCTTACTTTCTCAAACCAGGAGTTCTTCCCCTTGGTAACTTCTTCCGCCAGTTCACGAATCCTTGGAGGCAAATTCTCTGGAATCTGGGTAAACTTACTGATAAACTCACCATTTGCTGCAATTTTATCATCTGAACTGGCATCCATAAGTGCGGTTACACTATATTTCGGAATATCATATAAAAGTGTATATTGATTTACAGGAATAGGAATATTCCCTTCTAAGGAATGGATTTTTTCTGTTGCAATCTCCATTTCAAAAGAATACAAGGGGGATGCATCGATTTGCTTAATGCCAAGTGGATACACCAAATGTGAATAATTCCCCACAGCAAAGACGGTGCTTGACTCCTCCGCCATTTCTGCAATCTGACTATTGTTAAAGGAGTGGATCGGTACGTCTTCACCATATCCAAACATGACTCTTTCTTCCCGGGAACTAGATGTATCCCACCCTTTTCCTGTATATATATCCTTAGACTCTACTTTCCAATAATGGCGTGACTCAGCCTCCACACTGAATACTAGCTGATTATCTCCAACAAAAGGTCCGCCTAGTTTGGAGTCATCCAATCCATAGCCAACTTTTTGGACCCCACTTCCACCACTCCCACTATCTTTCCCATACGATTTAAGATATGGCACGGGGTCAGGCCAAATAGGTTCTGCTTTCGGGGAAGCAAGTCCGAAGCCAACGCTTAGAGCAATCATTGCGATAAGAGGGAGCATCCACTTTCTCATACGAATCGTCTCTTTGCTAATGGCCTCTTTATCAAGGAGTCGGTAGAGGGTCAGCATACCTAATACAGCAAAGCCCGAAATAACCGTTCGAACAATTGCCCATCCTGCCTCATAAGTAGTAAACGTATCTAATACTGTAATATAGATTAAAGTCATGAAAAAGAAGATAAACATCTGTTTTCGATTAATTAGCCAATATTGAATTAAATAAGTCATCAGCCCAAGCAGGACAAATAACAGAAAACTTCTGAAAGGATTGCTTAAATTGGGCCAATCCCTTGCAAAAAGAACTTGAAAATTCTCGATAAAATCCTTTATAAAAGGAGGTACCCATTTCAATTGAAAAAAGGACTCTTCTACATATAGATAGTGTAGGGCAGATACGATATACACACACTTAATCAATCCGCTCAACAGAAGTGGTACTCTCATGAATGACAATAAAAGTGAGATGAGAATAAATATGAGAAACACCGAAATATTCGATGTGTCTGTCAATTCTTCAAGCGGTCTTAACCACTCCCAAAGAAGAAAAAAGCCAAACACATACATAAAAAAAGTGGTTAAATCTTTTTTTCCCTTTCTTGATGTCATCTTCGAGCCACCTCCGAAAATACAGCAGAAAAGTGGCCATCATGTACCAAAACGACACGTACTCCTCTCGCATTTGCAGCAGCCTTAAGTGTAAGCTCACTCTGTGAGAGTGATTCCTTCTCATTTTTTAGAAGGAATATCGTTACAGCCCCATTCTTCGAAGTAAACCTTCCTGCCTTTTCTATTAAAATTCTAGTAAGCTTTGCTGTTATTAGCATCAGATTATTACTTTGCATTAGATGTGTGTTTTCAACCTCAAGCACCCGGTCAAACGATACAGAGCTGTTATCCTTCACCTTTGCAAGGTGATAAAAAAGCTGCTGCTGCTGACTTTCTCCTCCCCTAATCGGAAAGGCAGTTCGCTCTGCCGCTGAGGAAAGAAAGCCGACATGGGCTCCCTTTAAGAGAATGGCTTTAATAATGGAGGCTGAGAAGGATACAACGGCTTCAAAGCGACTGTCTGGGGAACAATCCATCAGAATATACACATCATGTGACTGCCTCTGTTCAAATTCCTTCGTCATAATATCATTGCGCTTCGCAGTCGCTTTCCAGTTAATCCAAGAAAAGCGGTCGCCAGGCTGATATTCTCTAATACCAATTGCCATAGAAGTATCCCTTTGTACACGCTCTCTTGAAGCCGTCATTCCCTGATCATATTGATTTTCCATCGTCTTATAAATTAATTCCTCATAAGATGGGTAAACAATGATTCTGTCCTCTATTTGGATTTGCTTTTCTTTTTCAATTAATCCAAGCAGATCTCCAGTCTTTACCCGTATGGATTGAAGAAAATGCTCCCCCCTTGGTAATTTATCCACTTGATATTCCCAAGTAATTTCCTTTTGAAAACCAGGAACGACAAGTGCCTTTGATCCATTTCTTTGCTGTGAAAAGATGAGCTTGCCGTTTACACAATCCTCCATGACTAAAAAAAATAACGGGAACGCTGTTTTCCTTCTGATCACAATCGTCACCTTTAATGGTTCTCCGGCATTATATTCGCTCTTAAGAAACGTTCGCTTTACCTCAACAAAATTCATCGGATAAAAGGATAGGAAAAGTGCGTATAACGCAAAAGGCAGAAAACTATAAAATAAAAACCAGCTTACAAACCCGCCTTGAAACATCGCATAAGAAAAGGTAATCACGATAAGGAAAAATAAGACAATTAATTTCCATACCTTTTTTGTTGTAGAAAATAGTTGATTCATTTACTTCACTAACCTTCGAACGGGAACTGGAACGGTAGAAACGACTCGATCCACCACTTCTTCCGCTCTAATTCCTTCAAATTTCGCCTCAGATTTCAAAATGATACGATGGGAAAAAACAGCTGGAGCCAAATACTGAATATCATCGGGAAGGACATAATCCCTTCCGTACATAAACGCATAGACTTGAGCCGCTTTCATTAAAGCAATCGATCCCCTAGGGCTAACCCCAAGATAAACGCTTGAATGTGATCTCGTCCGAGTGGCCAGTTCAACAATATAGCGCTTAATTGTCTCATCTACATGCACTTCTTTAATCTGGTCCTGCAGATCTCTCAGTTCCTCTAGATCAATTACCGGCTCCAGTTCATCAATTGGCTTCACTCGCTGTGCTCGGTTCAATACTTCCATTTCATCCGCCATATCTGGATAGCCCATTTTCATTTTCAGTAAAAAGCGATCTAACTGTGCTTCTGGTAGTGGATAAGTTCCCTCATATTCAATCGGATTCTGTGTAGCCATAACGAAAAAGGGTTTTTCAAGACGATGCGTGACACCGTCAATGGTTACACTGCTTTCTTCCATCCCTTCAAGCAGGGCTGATTGAGTTTTCGGTGAAGTACGGTTTATCTCATCAGCCAAAATAATATTCCCCATAATCGGGCCAGGTCTAAATTGAAATTCCATTTCCTTTGGATTATAAATGGAAACACCTGTTACATCTGATGGCAGCAAATCCGGTGTGAACTGAATTCTTCTGAAGCTTGCCCCTACAGATTTTGCTAACGCACGTACCATCATTGTCTTCCCTACACCCGGTACATCTTCAAGCAGGACATGTCCCTCAGCAAGCAGGGCAATAATACTTAATTCTGCTACCTTTCGCTTGCCAATCATTACTTTTTCTATATTTTCTAATACCCTTTCAATCATTGGGTGGATATGTTCACGAGTCATATAGCCCCTCCTGTTATCTTCCTAGTATTTCTTGCCATTATCATTAGAGATTTTTAATAAACTAGTATCATATATTTATTTAATTCGATATTTTTTGCTAAAATCCTGCGATAATAAAAATTCCCTGAAAAGGAAATTCCTTTCAGGGAGAGGCAGGCTACTCTACAATTACTGTATCTAGGTGTTTATTTATTTTCTAACGGTTCGACAATAATCTCAACACGGCGATTTTTCTCTTTTCCAGCCTCTGTCTCATTCGACGAAACTGGCTTTGTCGAACCATAGCCTTTCGTTATTATTTTTATCTTTTCTACATTTACTAGTTTCTCCAAATAGTGTTGTACTTCTTTCGCCCGCTCTTCTGACAATCGTTGATTATACTCCGGCTCTCCTTGATTATCTGTATGTCCATTAATTAATAGATTCGCACCCTCGTACTCGTTTAAGTCCTCACTTAATTGCTCTAGGGTTTCAATAACATCTGTTTTTAATGTACTCTTGTCAAAATCGAATAGCAAATGACTGGGAATATCAATGACAATTTCATCCTCTTCTACAGAGACTGTTACACTTGGATCGAAATTCCCCGGTGTAAATGTACCAGGTTTAAAGGTGCCTGGCTTAAAAGTGCCAGGTTTGAATTCCCCTGGTGTAAACGTACCGGGTTTGAATGTTCCCGGTTTAAACTTCGCATCTTCTTCCTTCTTTTGTTCTTCACTATTTGTTCTTTCGGTAGTTGCATCACTTGCCGCATCTTTATCTTTTTCACTGCATCCTGCTAAAATGAATAACCCAGCTATAATAAAAATAATCACCCTTGAAAACTTCATAAATGACGCCCCTCCTCTTTAAGGAATTGTCTATGTTTTGCATACGTCAGTAAACCTTAACGATATTGCTCTAATTGTTGAAAATATTCATCTTCATGCAGGAGATCTGCTTCCCCATTCCAGTCCAGATATTGCTTAGCAATGCTAAAAACAAATAGCGGAAGTAAGAACATATTTACTACCATCATCGTCCAGTTTGTAACTGCCATCTGCCCCGAAAAGACAATCGCTAAAAATGAAAATAGATAAGTGCCGATAAAATCAATAGCTGCAAATAAGAGCAGCAGCCCACATAAGCTGATAAAGTTTTCTTTTCCAAATGAGATTGACTTCTTTAATACGACTTTAAAAGACTCGTCTTCTATTACTTTTACAAATGGGATTCCCATGAAAAAGACTAAGAGAATGATGCCTGGAATTATAAACAAAAGAAGCCCTACCGTTGTAAGAATAGAAAATGGGATACTGACTAAATAAATAAAAAAAGCATTCTTTAACAAATCAAGATAAAGCTTGCCTGCCTTAACTTTCCCCGTCCTTGTGTACTGAATAACTAGACTGATCAGTGGGATCAGCATAATAAATACTGCCATCAGCATAAATACACTTTGAAAAGCACTCGGCCATAGCGGAATTTGAAAATAATAAAATGGCATTGAAACGTAATTAACTAGGATCGTATAAAGCATTTGAATTGGCAGGATAACTGTTATTCCAATAAGCAGAACATAGAGGAAATTCCCCTTATAAAGCTTGAAGGCATCTTTGATTGATGCTAACATTTGACCCCCTCCTATTTTGGGTTGCGGAGTTTATTCCACACGCTTTTTGCATTTTCATGCTGCTCAAGAGGAAGATCATCTCCGAGAACCATTTTTCCTAGCTCATCTGCTTGTTTTAGATTTGCTGGTGTATTCTTCATCATATTATTTTGAAACGGCTTGAGCTTAAAATAAATACCCCAACCAGCAGAATTCAACGGCCATCGCTTTGATGAAACAAACGACCAGATTATCTCCCTCTCTTTTTCCGTTTTCAATTGAATTTCATTTTGTTTATATGCTGCACGAGTCATTTCAACAATACATTTTCTCATCTCTACTTGATCATGCTCTGTGGCAAGCTCCTCAGAATTTGTCCGATCCCATATCTCTTTTGCTTTTTGAACGGATTGGTTAATTATCACTTGATATTCAAGCACCTTCTCAGCAGTTATCTTATATGAATTGTAGGCCCCTGATAAATCTGATGGCAAATGTAACTTTTCTTCGATCTCCATCAGAATGCCTATTAACTTTTGGTAATTTTCCCTTTTCCCTGATTTAACCCACTTTTCCCCGATATTGATAATGGTCTCGATGGAAACATTATAACTATTGAAAATAAGTGCTTCTCTTTGTACTTGATGAAAAGGAGGAACAACTCCGTTTTCTCTTATAATTAATTGCTCTGCAGCAGGAGCAAACGTAAAGTAATAATATACCTCATTATTAACATGGAACTTGGAGGGAAATACATCTGGGGTTTCATTTTCCTTGTAATAGGATTTCAATATTGCTTTAATTGGCTCCGGTAAATTATGCATTCTAATCATTCTTGCTCCCCCTATAGAAAGGCCCCTCAATTAATTCAGGGGCCCTTTTCTCACCTTTGTTCTAACCAAACCAGCCGGCTACTTTTTTAAAGCCTGATTTTACTGCATCAATCCCGCCTTTAACCGTATCTCCGACAAATTTAGCCGCCTTCTTAATGCCTTGACCCACTTTCTTCGCAGCTTTCACAATCGTCTCTTTATGCTTAACGACCATTGCTCCAGCCCATAGTACACCTCCAACGACTGCAACCCCTGCGGCTATTGGTGCACCAACCCCAGTTGCAGATAAAACGACAGCACCTGACATTAAGGTTTCACCTAGACTAGCAAAGCCATCCACGTTATTCCCGTTTGCGAAATTCATGATTGTCTCTGCACCTGAGATTCCCGTACTAACGGCCGCCATCCATGGGGCAGCTTTGCCCGCAATGCCTGTGCCCATATCGAAGGATTTCGTAGCATTTGATAAAAAAGTACCTGTGCCAGAGGCAGCACTACTAAAGCTACCACCTGTTGTGGCTGCATTCCAAGCCGATTTAATATCCGTCCAGGAATTGAGAAAGCCACCTAAATGCTTAGCATGATCTACTCCTGACCAAATATCTAACCCCAGATTTCCTACACCACTTAATAAGGAGTCGTCTTTAAAAACGTTTTCTAGTTGATTTTTCAGGATGCTCTGTGATAACCCCATATGGAAATCTTGCCCATACTTATCCCAATCAATATCTACTAGAGTATGTTTATCTAATCCTTCAATTGCTGGAAAAATCATACTGTCAGTAATAAATTTAATTGTATTATAATTTGGATCATCTTCAAATGGGAATTTAGGTGAAGTATTAGAATCTGGATTCCCTGGATTCAAGCTATTCGGGTCGAAATTACTGTTATCACCATTAGGATGTTCAACATTTCCAGGAAGATCTATATAGGGCGGATTAAATGATGAAGGAGGAAAGGAGCCACCGTTCCCTCCTTCAGGGTTTGTTGAAGGACCGCCGCCTGTTATGTTTCCAGGAGATGTATCACCAGGAGTGAATTGACCCGGGCTAAATTCCCCAGGTGCGTAGTCGCCTGGTGTAAACTCACCAGGGGTGAACTGACCAGGTGTAAACTCGCCGGGAACAAAATCGCCAGGGGTGAAAGTTCCCGGATTAAAGTTTCCAAGATTAAAATTACCTGTGCTGAAATTTCCTGGATTAAAAGTTCCGGTGGAAAACGTCCCAGGCTTAAAATTTCCGGTTTGGAAATTCCCTGTCGCAAAGGCCAGACTAGGCAAAAAACTTATAACAACAATGAAAGCAACCATGAATCCAGCAGCTATTCTTCTTGTAAACAATTTTCCCCTTTTGCTCATCAAAACTTTCTACTCCTCCTCTCAAGAAAAGCTACTATTTTTACCAGCCTGACGACTCAACAAATGAAATACTTGGCCCCTTTCCCTTTTGAGGAATATCACTATTACTTCCAAACTGGAGGCCATTATGGTTAATCACATTGAATTCTGTTTTTGCGATTACTTCAATCCGATTTTCATCACGAAGAAAGTTCCATTCATAATCTGTCCCTTTACCAAAATTCTCCTCTATAATATGCTTCACAACGTAAGGAATAGAGGATTTGGCGGAATATAATGCTGCAGTGATTTTTGCCGGAAGCTCTTCATCATCGGGAATCTCGCTTAATAAAACTTGGTTGACCGCTTGAATATGTGCTTCATTACTTGAAAGGCTAGCATTAGCCGAAAGTATGGCACTTTCCATATCGGTTACCTTCTCTATGAGAGGTTCAAATTCGAGTATTTCTACACCATTTTCATCTATCCCAATGATTACTTTTTTCACATGACTTTGAATCACATAATCTACTTTCTCATATACAACACTTGTAGCTGCTAAGCTCGCATGCTCTGCAGCTATGGATGCCTGTTCCTTTTTTGTAAAGACCATCGCGATATTCAAAACGAGTATGAGCATGATTCCAACAATGGCAAAGCTAAAAATAGTTAGAATTACTCCACTGCCACGTTCATTCTTTATATATTGCTTCATTTAATTACCCTGCCAGTTGCGGTATGTGTAAGTGGGACTGATGCGGTCTTTCTCCACTCCTTTGGAACAAAGACAAGTCCATGCTTTAATTTAACCTCTGCAACAAACTCTTTACTTCCAGGATGATCTGGGATCTCAAAGGCTTCAAATGTCATGATGTCACTATACCCAATCGCATTTTCAGCCACTCTTCTCGCTTCTTCTTCTTTTTCTGTTACTGCATAGATTTTAGCTGCCTCATTAACAGCTGACTGCGCCTGCATAATGGTTATCCCAGACGCAACCGCCTGCCATAAGATCAAGAAGAAGAAAAGATAATATGGTATAACCATTAAAAATTCAAGAGTGATCGAGCCTTTTTCATCCCGAAGTTTCTCTTTTATCTGGAGCATAAGATCCACCCCTCATTTGAAAAACTGCAGCTAGCAAATGATTTATTCCACATTGCTATCATATTTCTTGTTTATCTCTTCTTTCGCCTGTTCAAGGTTTTGATCAGCTAAGTTACGCAAGTCCGATTCAATCTGTTCGCCCAGTTCAATGGCTTGGCTGAATCTTTCACTTGATTTAGCAGATAATTGCTGAAATGCAGCCTTGCTTATATGCCCCTCATCTCTCAATACTCTTAGAGGTTGAAGAATATTCATATCTTCATTCCCATTCGCCTCGCTCCATTCAATATTGAAGGATGGGATGTTCTTTAGGAATTGATCATTTCTATTCATTTTTACTGTATAAGTAGCATCCTTCTTCCATTCCTGCCACTTCTCTGCAATCATTCTTGCCTTTTGTAACTCTTGTTTTAATTCTTCTTGATTTCGTGCATTGTTGTACATTCCCTTTGCAGCTGCAGCTACTTCCTTTAGCTGTTGTTGACCTTTCGCATCTAAATCAAATCCGATTACATTGACGATTGGCTGGATATCCGAATCAGCTAGCTTCTTTGCTTCATTGACCGGGTCCCCATTACATGTTTCAACCCCGTCGCTAACTAAATAAATGATGTTCGTGTTCTTATCACTCTTGTATTGGGATAAATCATCTTTTGCTAACTCCATCGCTTTTGCGAGCGGAGTCCATCCTGCTGGTTTAATTTGACTTAATGCATTATTCAGTACATTTTGATCATAAGATTGCATTTCATAAATAAGCTCATTACTTTTACAAGAGAGCTCTTTATCTTTATTGGCTCCAGTACCTTTATGACCATATACTCGAAGGGCTATATTTGCTCCTTCTGGTAAAGAATCCGCAAACTCCTTGATCGATTCTTTTGCCATATCCATCATCGTTTTTCCATTGATAAGATTCCCCATACTCCCGCTCGCATCAAGAATAATCTCAACATTTAACTGTTCTTTAAATTGGTAGCGCTCATCTTCTGTGTCAGGACTTCCAAACGCTTCAATTGCTACTTGATCGAGTACATTCGCTGGATTAGGGAAATCTTCATGAAAAAGGGAAAGTGATTTCCGCCAGTATAATTCAATTTCTTCTTCAGAGGGGTCATCTCCGACCTTTGGTAATTCCCTTAAGATATTTACAATTTCATTCTGTTCTTCAGAGGTCAAATCGTCATATCTCTTTCCTGAAAATAGCCCTGGGGCAGTATGAACAAATTCTGTTACGGTCATCGAAGGTTCAGGGAGTTCCGCTAATTGCTCTTGTAAGTTAACAGTCTCCTGTTCTTCTTCATCCTTGTCTTCTAGCTGTGTCTGCTTTTCCTTCTCATTAGGCTCTTGCTGTTGACCAGATTCCGTCTGTTTTTCACTGCAAGCTGTCAACAGCATACACCCAAGCAGAAGAATGACTAACACAGGACTTTTTTTCCTCATAAAGAACAAACACTCCTCGAAAAAATGATAGTGGCAATTGAACATTCAATTACCACCCCATACTTCTTACCTATAAACAATATGATTACAAGCTATCTTTAATTTTTGTGAAAATTTGTGTAACAATATCAGAAATACCCGTGCTGTCTTTAAACGCCGCACCTAATATCGCAGCAATTGTCACTACAACTGCACCAACAGCTACCCACTCTAATGTCTGTGCACCTCTTTCATTTTGAAGAAGGCTCTTGTACTTAACATAATATTTCATACACTGCTTTTTAAGCATCGCTTCTCACCTCCTTTCAAATAACAAAAGCCCAAGGCACCTGGAGCTAGACAACTCACTAACTCTACTGTTATCCATTTTGTAAAAAACATTTTATTTAAACATATTTAGCAAACTATCTTCACCTGTAAACATATTCAAAATGAGGAGTCCACCAATTAAGAGCATGACGGTTGGCATAACTATGAATGTTGTAATTAATGTAATCTTCGGTGAGGCCTTTGCAGCAATTTCCTTCACCTTTTCTTTTTTCATTTGGCGCATTTCGTTTGCTTGGATTTTGAATGTTGTTGCTACTGGTACACCGAGACGAGAGCCTTGAATCAATGACTTGATTAATGATTGGAATGCCTGATTATCATTTCTTTCTAGCATTCTTCTATATGCCTGTTCCCTTGGCACCCCTAAGTCTATTTCCTGATTGAATCTAGAAAACTCTTCACCTACCGGACCCTGAAAATAGGGGATAATATCCCTCAGCGCCTGGTCCAGCCCTAGTCCAGCTTGAAGGGTTACACTCACAGTATCTAAAAAGTCTGGTAGAACAAAGCCAAGTTCATCTTGTCTTTTCTTTGCTTTATCCTTTAACCAGAATATAGCAGTAAAATATCCAGCTAAAGGCAAAATGAGAAGGAGAAACTGGGCAAAAGGAAAACGAATAATCATTAATAATACCCCTGTGATGAAGCAAACAAGCAGCATGAATATTTTCAGCCCCTGAAAGCGTTCAACGGTTAGATTGTATGGGTAACTTGCCTGCATAAGCCATCGCTCTACATCATGAGATTCGCTAAAAAAATTGATCCGGTTTCCCAATGCCGAAAAGTCATCTGCATAGTAGAAGGTTTTTTCCAGCATTCTTTCACGGCTCGTTTTTCCTTTCTTCAGATCGAAACGGTTAACCATCACATTTTCTTGAATATGCTGTTTCAATGCTTGCTTTTCAAGCAAATAATCGTAAAAAAACTTTAAGCTTAGTGCAAATAAAAATAAACTAATAATGACACTGATTAAAATCATTCCATCCATACAGCTACACCCTTATATTGGTCACTTTTTTGACTAAGAAGAAAGATAAAAACGTGCCAATGAGAAATAATACAAGGAGAATGATACCGATTCCTGAAAACAACGGATCTAAAAATCCCTCAACCACATTGTTCATAATCAGTAGTAAAAATACAGGCAAAACAGGGACAATATAAGCAACGTACCTTTGTTCTGCAGTCATTGTTTTTATTTCCTGCAGAAGAAGCTTTCTCTCCTCAAGCGTCTGCCCCATTTCATCTAAAACAGCATGCATATTTCCCCCTGCCTGCTTTTGGATTAACAGTGAGGCAATAAACAGCTGGTACTCTCTCGAAGAAATTCTTTTTTGTAAATTTCTTAAAGCACGATTAAAATCGACACCTAGCTGCAGCTCACCATATAATCTTTGGAACTCTTCCTTTGCCGGTTCGTTTAATTCCTGTGCAGCAATGCCAATCCCTTGTGTTAAAGTCATTCCAGATCTCGTTGAATTAGCAAGAATCCGGCAAATCTCTGGCAGCTGATCATTCATTCTTTCCTGAAATTTATTCTTTCTAATTAGAAAGAGCACACGTCTAATGACTTCCATTAAAATAAGTGCAACCACCAGATTAACTGGGAATTGAATGCCAAAAAAATTACTCAAGATAAATGCAGTTATAATTGCACCAAACAGTAGAATGCCATAAAATTCTGAAGCCATTAAATGGATGTTTGCACGCTTTAATTGATGAATCGTCTTCTCTCCAAATTTCGTTTGGTCAAATTTATCACCTAGTATAAGTACAAAGCTTTTCCGATTATTCTTGCTCCCAAACCACTTGCCAACTTTATTTCGCCACTCTTTTTTTGCGGTTCGGAAGCCTAGGAGATTATAAACACCCCAGAGACCGAATAGGACAGCAAGGCTATAAAGAATAGATATGGTCACTATTCCTCACCTCTTCTTCTGCCTGAAAAATAGATTCATTAATATTTGCCCCAAACACTCTTAATCGATCTAAGCATTTAGGAATAATTCCCGTTGGGGTAAAATAGCCTAATACTTTTCCATCAGAATCAATGCCCGTACGTTTGAATCTGAAAATCTCTTGAATTTCCGCTTCTCCACTGGGCTTTTTCACTATCTCAGAGATGGATATCAGCTTTCTCTGCCCATCTGGCAGACGCATTCCCTGTACAATAAGGTCAAGTGCACCAACGATGTATTCCCTAATAACCTTTGAAGGCAAATCCATTCCTGCCATTATGACCATCCCCTCTACACGTTTTAATGCGTCAAGTGGAGAGTTGGCGTGCACGGTTGTAAGCGATCCTTCATGTCCAGTATTCATCGCCTGAAGCATATCAAATGCCTCAGCTCCCCGAACCTCACCTACGATAATCCGGTCTGGTCTCATTCGAAGGGCGTTTCGCACTAATTGCCTAATCGTAATTTCACCCGTTCCTTCTACGTTTGGCGGCCTTGCCTCCATACCGACAACATTCGGACGGCCAAGCTTCAGCTCAGCAGAATCTTCTATTGTTATAACCCTTTCTCCATTCGGTATCGCCCGTGCCAGTGCATTTAATAATGTTGTTTTCCCGCTGCCCGTACCACCTGAGATCAGCACACTCATTTTTGCAAAGACAGCTGCATGAATAAATTGAGCCATCGACTCATTTAAAGAACCAAAGTCTATGAGATCACTCATTTGATACGGGTCTGGCCTAAATTTTCGAATGGAAATCAGTGTTCCATTTAAACTAACGGGTGGAATGACTGCATTTACACGGCTCCCATCATGGAGTCTTGCATCAACCATTGGGGAACTCTCATCCACACGTCTGCCTAATGGAGCAACTACTCGGTCAATAATATGCCTCACATGTGCTTCATCACGAAATTGTAAACCTGTTAATTGTAATTGCCCTTTTTTCTCGATATAGACTTCATTATGGCCATTAATAAGAATTTCGGTAATTTCATCATCTTGAAGCAAAGGCTCAAGTGGGCCAAAGCCAACAGATTCATCAATTAAGCGAGTAAGCAAGGTTTCCTTATCACGTCTAGAGATAATCACCTTTTCTTCTGTCATAAATTGGCTTATCAAACGTTCAATGGCAAGCCTCATTTCACCTTGAGTGAGACTTGTTAGCTGTTCAAGATTGGTTTCCCTAAGAAGCCTTGCTTTATAGTGTTCAATTAATTCTTCAATATAGGGACTATCATAAGTGGTATAGCTTCCCTGTGCCTCTTTATTTATATCTGGCTGCTTTTTTTCTGATCGGTTAAACAATGACATAAGTGACTGACCTCCTTTCCCGTCGCCTATTTAAGAATCGTTAATGCCCACTTCCGTATATCCTTCGCCATTGGAATAAGCTTCTTTTCTTTCGTTGCTTTGCGAAGAGGTTCTCCTTTATTAATAAAGGTTTGGACACCCTTTATGTCCCTTCTCACCTCTGCTCCAACTGGTGAGGTAATAAAATTCTTTACATCCGTCGGGGTAAGCTCATTTTCTCTTCCTTTTTGGTTAACAACGATTTGCAAACGCCCCTCCGTATCCATTCCCAAACGTTTAAACAAATCTTCCACATGTTTAAACACTTGGAAGGAAGGTGTATCAAGATTCATAACATAATAGATTGTATCCGCTTCTTCCAAAGCAACATATGTATTAGCCGACATATTGGATGGCAAATCAACGATAACAAAATCATAGCTGCGTCTGCATGCCCTTAATAGTTTAGTAAAGAAATCTTCATTCAAACCTTCTGCAATTTCAGCATCTCTAGGGCTCAATAAAATCTCCATTTTTGAAAAAGGCTCTTTCTCACTGACATTCCGAATATGATTTTCATTTAATTCATTAATTACCGGCTTTAAATCAGCAAGTGATCGATTGCTTTCAATCCCTAGGTACATATCTGCGCCGCCAAATTGCAGATTCATATCAATAAACAACACTTGAGCTGTCGATTCTAATTTCAGTGTTTGCGCAAAAGTACTTGATAGAAGCGTTGATCCGCTGCCGCCTTTGCCACTGTAGAAAGAATAGATTTGTCCTCTGCCACGCCGCAATCCCCCTTGAAGGGACACAGCATTGTTCGTGCTCTTTAAACTTTGTTCCTTTGCAATCAACAGAATTCTTTCTATCCGATCACTGAACTGACTCATCTCATCCGGAAGAACAAAGAAATCCGTTGATCCTGCCCTTGATGCATCCCGCAGCAACAGAAAATCCTGCTGTTTTGCAATAAAAACAATAATGATATCTGGATATTCACTATGTATATATTGAACAAGCTCTATCCCTGATTCATCCTCTGGATTGACAAGCAGTACAACATCAGGGGAAATACGATCAATTTCCATTTTCACCTCTGAAGGAGCAGCCTGCTGCAAGTTGGGATACAGCTGCAATGCTTGCTGTATAATCTGCTCACTTATTCGTTTATCATCACTAACAAGCAGAATACTGCTTCCTGTACCCATCATTCTTGTACCTCCAACTATTTATATACGTTTCTTCTAATCTGTTTTTGAGAAATAATCGTCATTGAATAGAGATGAACCATTACACTACTGAGTAGTTATTTTCCCTGACCTTCTGCTTTTTCCACCTGGTTATTTGTGGGAACCTCTTCTGTCTTTTTTACTTCTACTGTATCTTCAGGCTTTATTTCTACTTTCTTCTTGGCAGGCTTTTCCTCCGTTTGTTCTATGGGAGCTGCCTTCCCTACATTTGCTTTCAACACTCGTATACTATCAGCGTAATTTTGCATATGGATTAATTTTGGCGCTTCCTCCTTCGATACCTCGAGAGCCACACCTCTGAATTCATTCTTACTTTTATCTACTCGAAAGACATGGACGTCCGTCATAAAGATTTCTGTTTTAGGTTCTCCATCGAATTGCTGAGAAACAACAATATCGACGCGATCTAGATCATTGAGCTCCTGATCAAACGACACTCGCTCATTACTAAATAGGGCAATTAAACGATTGTTCGGGTCACCCACCTCTGAAAATGGCTTTAATAGATTTTCAGAGATCATATCCCCTTCTGATAACGGCACAATAGATACTTTATTCGTAATATCCTTTGGATCCTTCACATGTGATGCCGTAACAAATTTATTCGGAAGATCGACTGTTTCCACCATGTCAGGCTTTATAATCGTTCTTGAAGGGATATCAACATTTGCCACATAAACCTTTGTCGTTCCACCCAAATTCGTATTCAGCTCTTTAACCTTCTGCAAGAACATATAGCCTGCAATTAGTGCCAGGATTAATGAAATAGAAATAAATATGATGGCTCTTCTCTTTGACTCTAACATCCAGTATCTTCTCTCCCATTTATTTATTACAGTTCTATTACAAGTAACTTAAATAGATTTATCGTAATCCAAAATTGGAAACTTCTTCTTGCTTTAACTATATAATTTCTATCACGCGTTCACATTTCCGTCAAATTTACAAATGAGGAAGTCGAATTTTGTCTGTAAGTATGTACCTAGTAAATCTCGAAATTGAGATTTTTTTCTATGTTAAAAGGACCAATTTGATACAGGATAAGAGATAGATATTCATTAATAATTGAATACAAACATGTATGTAATTTTACATTTATTACAATTTGTAGTCCTATTAAACTATTTTCTGCCAATATAAGGTGCTTACCTTTAAAGGGACAGATTCAGATAAGGAGAATAGTAGCAATGAAAATAGAGGATAATCAAGTTGGGAGTATAGTAGCTCCATTTTTTAAATTTTTTTAAACAACAATTAAGGTAAACAGGGGCAAAGAAAAAAGGCCTTGCAGAGATTTCACTCTCCACATAGCCTTCAACCGTTCCAGTGTTTCCTTAGGGGACACCAGATCCCTTATTTTGCGACAAACTGAGTGATTCCTTGAGTTTGCGGACATAGGTTCCGCTATCTTGTTAAAAAGCAGTGATTTCTTAGTGTATTTTTGTAAATAACGTACCCAGTGTCCGCTCATCCCTTAAATAGCGGCATTAAACTAAAATAACGGATTCACTGTCCGCTTACAATGATATTAGTAAGCTACTGAATTATTCCCGCTAGTCCTTTCTTTCTTGCCATGCAGTAAAGAGCAGAGGATTTTCCATTAACCCTATTTAATCAAACGTTTGATTAATACCTATGTTCGTATTTCCATTTTCAATCAAACGTTTGATTCATGGACAGAGGACAGGTTCATTGTCCCAGTTTGAAGGACATGAAGGACATAAAGTGGTTCTTATCTTTTAATTTCCGGAACAAATGAAAACAGCGTACATAACACGCTGCTAATCATTTTAGGATTTTAGATTTCTAAAAAATCTCATCTAATTCTTTATATTCATAATATCCATTTTCAACACTTATGATGGAATGTTTAAAATGATTTTCTAGTGCTATTTTTAATTCCGTTTCCCTTTTTTGTTCCATTAAACTTAGAATATGATCATGTTCATTCGGACTGTAAGCATCTAGCTTTATGCTATTAAAAAACTCATCATAAAGAATCAAGTATATATTCGTTTGAATAATGAGCCGTTCAATAAATTCATTTAAAAACTTATTATTGCATTTTTTAGTTATAGCCACATGAAAATCCTTATTTATCTTAACGAAGGCTTCCACATTTTTATCGGATAAGGCCAGTTTTTCTCTTTCGATGATTTCCTTAATAGTATCAAAGTCATCATTCGTCAAATACTCCATAGAAGCCCTCGCTGCAATAAATTCTAATTTCCCCCGTAGCTCATATGCTTGGGTGATCTCATCTAGGGTTGGACTTGTTACAAAAGCTCCTTTATTCGGGATGATATCTACTAATCCTTCAGAAGCTAAGTTCCTTAGTGCATTTCGAATTGGGGTGCGGCTTACCTTTAATGTAGTAGAAATATTATTTTCAATTAGCTGTTTTCCTGGTGCTAACTTCCTTGCTAAAATAGCTGTTTTAATATGGTTGTATACATGATTCTCTACAGAGTTTTTTTTCATAAACCCCCGCCTACTTTCTTCATCTAATTGAAAAATCACTGTTTGTTCATCTATTCCAAATTTTCTAAATATATTGACTTTAATATTTCTCTTAGTATACACTATAGTAAATTGTAGTACAATTTTGGACAACAATGAATATTTTTCAGAGCCTTTTTAAAATTTAACGGAAGGGGAATAACGATTTTTTTGGGTGAAAGCGTTATCAAGAAAAATTTAAAGGGGTTTTTATTATGAGAAAAAAATTGTTTTTGTCTTTTATTGTCATTCTATTAACCGGAATTATTGCAGGATGTAGTGGTGGAAATGAAGCAGGTGGAAATGAAAAACAAACGGTTTTAGAAAGAGTTGAAAAATCAAAAGTTTTAAAGGTAGGCTTTGAAGGAACCTATCCTCCATTTAACTTCGTAGATGATAAGCAAAATTATATAGGATTTGATGTAGATATTTCGAATGAACTGGCAAAACGATTGGGCGTTGAAACTGAATTTATCGCAACAAAATGGGATAGCCTTCTTGGCGGATTAAAGTCAGATAAATTTGATATTATTATCGGCCAAATGACGGTAACCGAGGAACGAAAAAAGAGTGTAGATTTCACAGACCCATATGTTGTCACAGGATCTGTTCTGGTCACTAGAGAAGATACAAATGATATTACCAAACTGGAAGATATTAAAGGGAAAAATGTTGGTGTTGGCGGCGGAACGACATTTGAAGAAGTGGCAAATAGTGTGGACGGAGCAAATGTCAAATTATATAAAGCAGTTAGTGATTATGTCCAAGACCTACAGAATAAAAGATTAGACGTTATTATCAATGATCAATTATTAATGGGCTACAATATTAAAGAAAATAATTTACCGCTCAAAATTACAAGTGAAATTCTTAATAAAGACGAAATTGGTATGGCAATAAATAAAGGGAATGAAGATTTTGTAGATAAAATCAATGAAGCTATAGCTGCCATGAAGGAAGATGGAACCTATGATGAAATCTACAAAAAGTGGTTTGGAGAAAGTAAATTATAAACTAATCATGTTGACCGAAAAATATTTAATTAAAATTAAGAGAAAAAGAGTTTTCTAAACTGATAGAAATACTCTTTTTCTCACCTATTAATGGAAAAGTTTGAGGAGGAGTCAAAATGCGAGCAGTCGTTTTAGGAACAGGAATGATTGGTACGACAGTAGTTACAGAGTTAGCAAAGTTTCCAAATATTGAATCTGTAACAGCAGTCGATGGTGTCAAGGCAAGTGTTGAAAAATGCATTGAAATTGCTGCTAATCCTAAGGTTATCGGTCAAGTAGCATCCCTTCAAACCGAGGAAGATATTACAAGAGTTCTAAAAGATGCGGACGTTGCTGTAGCTTGCTTGCCGCATTCCCTGAGTTTACCTGCGATTTCAGCTGCCATTTCTACAAAATGTCATCTTATCGATTTAGTTGGATCAAAGTTTGAAGAAAAAATGGAGTTGGATCAGGCCGCAAAAGATGCAGGCGTTCTTATTATGCCAGGCTGTGGGGTAGCACCAGGAATCACAAATTTTTTAGCAGCTCAAGGGATTGAATTATTGGATGAGGCTGATGAAGCAGTCATGATTTGCGGTGGAATCCCAAGATTCCCTGTCCCTCCATTATGGTACCAGGTTGTTTTTCGATTAGAAAGTGTATTAGGTCTGTATACGAGACCAGCATTAGCAGCAGAAAATGGAGAACTTATTAAATTGCCTCCCCTTTCAGGCCTAGAAAAATTATCATTCCCAGAGCCAGTTGGTATTTGTGAAGCAGTAATAACGGATGCTCATAGTACAGCACATACACTTAAAGATAAGGTGAAAAAACTATATGAGAAAACAGTTCGTTATGAAGGGCACTGGGATAAGATGGGGACCTTAGCAGAACTAGGCTTCTTAGATGACCAGCCTTTAAAAATTGACGGGCATTACATAACTCCAAGAGCATTTGCTGAAAAGGTGTTATCACCTAAGTTGCAAGGGAGCTCCAAAGAGGATATTACTGTTGTCCGGGTTGAAGTAAGTGGCATTAAAAATGGAAATCCGACAAAGTACACATGGGAAATGGTTGATTTATATGACCATAATAGAAATATTACATCCATGGCAAAAACAACCGCATTACCAGCCATGCTGCTTGCCAACTGGATTGCACGGAAAAAAATAAATGCCGTTGGAATTGTACCTATTGAAAACGTCATTATTAACGAACACTTTGATCCATTTATTGAGGAGTTAAGAACATTGGGAATTGAAATTGCATTTAAAGAAGAAGTTCTCGTTTAATGTTCTTAAACTTAAAAGAATTTGTTAGATTGTTAGATTGGGGGAAACTTGATGAATTTATCAATTATTATTGAGTCCTTGCCAACTTTACTAAATGCTACTCTAATGACTATTTTTTTGGCAGTTATTTCGATAATTATTGCGCTCTTTCTAGGTTTTTTCACGGCATTAGCAAGGATTTCTAAGATTAAACCTTTAGAAGCAATTGCAAGAGCATATGTGTCAATTATTCGTGGAACTCCATTATTGGTACAGGTTTTTGTTATTTATTATGGACTACCACAAATTAATGTCGAATTAGATCCAATCCCTTCAGGAATTCTTGCTTTAAGTTTAAATGCGGGTGCCTATTTATCAGAATCCTTTCGTGCAGCCATTCTTTCAGTTGATAAAGGGCAGATGGAGGCTGCTGTCTCCCTTGGTATGACTTACGGACAAGGGCTACGCAGGATTATCCTTCCGCAAAGTCTTCGAATTGCTATTCCAACATTGTCAAATACATTTATCATTCTAATTAAAGATACTTCCCTTATTTCGGTCATTACGGTTACCGAACTATTGCAAATGTCCTCCTTGCTTATTGCAAAAACGTTCGAACCTTTAACCATTTATTTATTAGCCGCTGCTATCTATTGGGTTCTCATTACTGTTCTAACAACGATATTGGATAAAATGGAAAAGCGCACATCTCAGCATGTAACACTCTAAAATTGGCTTAACAAAGAGAGGGATGGGTATGAGCATAATTCAGTTAAAAAACCTTAAAAAGAAATTTGGAACGAATGAAGTTCTTCGGGGAATCAATCTATCCGTAAATAAAAGTGAAGTTGTCGTTCTTATGGGACCCAGCGGTTCTGGAAAATCAACATTATTACGCTGCCTGACCTTTTTAGAAGAACCGACCGAAGGAATCATTCAAATTGGAAATCACGAAGTAACGGCCGGTGAACTAAATCGTAAACGAAAGAATGATATAAGAGAGTTAAGAAAAACAACAGGCTTCGTCTTTCAAAATTTCAACTTATTTCCTCATAAAACAGCCTTAGAAAATGTGATGGAGGGTCCAATCGTTGTCCAAGGGAAAAGTAAGGAAGAAGCCATGCAAATAGCTAGACCCCTTCTTGAAAAGGTTGGACTTGGTGAACGCTGTGATCATTATCCCTCCCAGCTTTCAGGAGGCCAGCAGCAAAGAACAGCAATCGCTCGAGCACTATCTATGAAACCAATGGTTATGCTTTACGATGAACCTACTTCTGCTCTAGATCCAGAATTAGTTCGCGAAGTACTTCAAGTAATAAAGGACCTGGCTCAAGAAGGGATGACAATGGTCGTCGTCACTCACGAAATGCATTTTGCTAAAGAAGTTGCTGATCGTGTTATATTTATGGACGGCGGTGTCATTGTCGAACAAGGAACATCAGAAGAGATTTTCGATCATCCAAAAGAAGAGCGAACAAAGAGATTCCTATCAAAAGTGAGTGGTGAATAGAGGGACAGGGGGACAGGTCCCTCGTCCCAGTTTCGTTCAACTATTTAAAACACCGGGACGGTTCTAATGTTTCGTTAATGGGTACTTTGTCTGGTTCCTTATGTCCCCCTTAAAGAAAAAAGGCACGCGGAGATTTAACTCTCAACAGAGCCTTCATTTAGTGAAACACGAGAACCGTCCCTGTGTTTCCCCAGTTACTCGAAGAACTTCTGGTCTTTCTCTAAAAGTCTTTTACGCTGTATTATTTTTATAATTGGATATGCAATCAGCAATGCCGCAGCTATATTAAAAACCCCAATTGTTGGATTTATGAATCCATACTTTGCTTTATCCCAAAAAATACTTATGTTCGCAATCCCCATCCAGGCATTAATGAAAAAAAGCAACGCAAAAATATTTAACATACGTTTATAATAGGCAATTTTCGACTTGGCATCAGTGTATAGTTCAAATGGGCCATCACTTGCTGCCTTTTTCATGTATACCCATCCACCCAATTCATTAATAATTAAAATCCCACTATCCTTCAGAAATTCAAAGTAATCCTTCTTTTCTTTTGAAGACATCCCACTAATAAATTCATTGCGGTAAATAAACGCCCCAGGCTCTCCCATTGTAAATGTAAAGCGTCCGAAGGAAAACTTCTGTAAATGCCAGCCTTGTGCCCCCATTTCATTAATCCATTTTTCCTCTTTTTCAAAATCCCCAAACAAGCGATACAATACTTTCTTCACGGTAAGTCCTCCCCCTTCGCAATCGCCAAGCCATTATTGTAGAGCTCACAAAGTCGATTGACTTCGTATTCAACCATCAATTTACCAGTATCCGTGATCACATATTCCTTTTTTCTTCCATCCTCATCTAGTGGAATAATCCATTTTTTATTAACTAATGTTTTAATGGCTCCGTAAATGGTTCCGGCTCCAAGTACAACACGGCCGTTGCTTAGCTCAGAAACAAACTGCATTATTCCATATCCATGCCTTGGTTCATACAGTGATAAAAGAATATAATAAACACCTTCTGTTAATGGAGCTTTTTCCTCCATCATTACACCACCTATCGTCAACCGTTATATCGTCTGCTGATATATAAAGTATATCAGCGGACGATATATTAGTCAACAAATTTTGGAAATAATGGTTTTAAAACAGCAGGGCCAAAGAAAAAAAGCCCTGCAGAGATTTTACTCTCTACAGAGCCTTCATTTAGTGAAACATGAGAAACGTCCCTGTGTTTATTCTTTTTTGCCATGCAATAAAAAGTAAAGACCAGATGATAACAAAATTACAATACTTAAGATCATGTATAGTGCACTATAACCCGTAATTGGTATGATAAATCCGAGTAGGTAGGGACCGAATCCTAGTCCGGCATCGAGAAATATAAAGAAAGTTGAGGTGGCTAATCCCATGCGGTGAGCTGGAGTCAGCTTTATGGCAATTGCCTGTGTACATGACTGCATATTTCCGAATCCGAGTCCAATAAGAATACCTGCTGCTAATAACGTAAGGCTGTTGTATGCGAATCCTAAAAGCAGCATTCCAGCAGTAAAGAAAATAAACGCCGGATACATCACATAGTTTGCGCCTTTTACATCCATTAACCGTCCAGTAAATGGACGTGAAATCAATACCGCTATTGAATAGACGAGGAAGAAAAAGCTTGCTGCACTTACTAGGTCAATTTCAATAGCATAGAAATTTATAAATGATAGAACACTAGAGTAACAGAAAGCTACAACTAGCGTAATTAATGCAATTGGAACAGCCTTTGGTTCTATAAATTGAGATAGCTTAAAGCCTTTAGTCTCATTTGTTTTTGTTGCTCCCTCCAGCACCGGTACATACACAAAGAATGCTGTGATCAAACTAATGATGCCTAATATAAGGCAAAGACTGAAAATGATTTGAGTGCTCGTATGCTGGCTCATGTATAGACCAACAAATGGTCCAACTGCTGTAGCCAATGTCGCGCTCATACTGTAATAACCAATTCCTTCTCCTCTACGTGATCCAGGAATAATTTGAGCTACAATAGTTCCAGTCGCAGTACTCGCAATTCCTAGCGTAATTCCATGCAATAAGCGAGTAATAAGCAGGAAGCCTATCCCGAAATGAATAAAGTATAATGTTGTCGATAAAATATATAGAATTAATCCAATGAATAAAGTTCTTTTACGTCCAATTAAATCAATACTACGGCCGATAAACAGACGCCCAATTAATGTCCCCACAATAAAAATTCCTGTTACAAGTCCGGCTTGGCTTGCAGTAGCATGATATTCATCTACCGCATAGACACCTATAATAACAATCAACAAATAAAAGACTAACGTTAGCAAAAAATTAATGCTGGACACGATAATAAAATCCTTCGTCCATAATTTAGACTTACTCACTTTTGTTACCCTCACAATTCAAAATATTCTCTTGTATTTTAGGAAGAATATGAAAAGCAATCTTTTGCTCCTCTTCTGCTATCCCTTTCATCACGCTAATTTCTAAAGTTGTTATTTTTGTTCTGCATTCTCTGTAAATCTGTTCTCCTATTTCTGTCAACTGAATGACTTTTTCTCTCCTATCCTTACCAGGAATTTGCTTCACCATTTGCAGTTCCTCCAAACGGTGAACTCTCCTCGTAATCGTTGGCTTCTCTACATTATATTGATTTGAAATATCCACAAGTGTAGATGGCCCATTGTTTTTTATATGAAAAATAACTTGCCATAAAGAATAAGAAAGCTCATAAGTGCTCAATAATTCATTCAATCTAGTAATTAGTGACCGATATAGGCTTAAATATCGTTGAAAAAAACCTTCCACCTCACACACTTCCCTCTATAAAAAAATAGTTATCCTAGATAACAATTACCAAAGGTAACTATATTCTTTTTAAAAAAAAATGTCAAGGTGAACACCGGGACGGTTCTCACGTTTCATCATTAGGAACTTTGCCTGTTTCCTATGTTTCTTTCAAAGAAAAAAGGCCCCGCAGAGATTTTAATCTCTACGGAGCCTTTCATTTAAGTAAACATGAGAACCGTCCCCATGTTACTCGCCAATATTATCCGCTTCAAGACGATTTTCGCAGAGAGCAAAAAGCTCTCCAATAAATGTCTCTATTTCTGAAGAAGTTTGTGGAATGGGAATTTGACGAATGGGTGGACCAAAGTTCTTTGTGAAGTAATCTTTTCTATCTTGGTTCTTTCCATCTCGCTTTGCTGGACTATACTTCCAAACAATATGTGGATTTCCATCAATCATATCTATATTTTTTAATTCTGCCATGGCTTTTTTATTTTGAGAATAGATTACTAAATAATAGTTATCCCCTGAATGAATAAAAGTAAAGAGATAGCTACTATTATTGTCGTGTTTTGTAATCTCAAAACCAGAGACTGCCTCTTTACCTTTTTGAAAGCCTGGAAGGAAATTTTTAACGGTAGTATCTAATTTTTTAATGTCAAATAAAGTTAGGTTGGATTGTTCCAACGCATTTGATAAGAAAACAACTTGTTCTTTTTCCAACATTCATTTCCCCTTTTCGTTGATATATTCATTTTACCACTAAGATTTAGGGAAAACTGTGATGTAGCACCAGTAACATGAATATATCATTTTTTCACAATTGGGTAGTTAAACAATAGCATCCATAGCAAAATGAATTTTCATTGCAGCTCTTCTGCTTTTTCAGACGACATAGGCTTTTTTACCGGTGTAAACAATGTGATCACAAGTGCCACAACTGCTAAAATCATCATGAAGTAATAGGATTTGCTTGAGGCAAAGATGGATGCCAGTTCCGTAATTTTTTCTGTCACACCTTTATTGACTAAATCGCCTGCATAATCAGTTGCTTTTGATGTATAAATTGTTACAACAACCGCTGTACCAATCGCCCCTGCAATTTGGCGAACCGTATTGTTTACAGCTGTGCCATGTGTAACAAGGTCCTTCGGTAATGCATTTAAGCCTGCTGTGTTCAGTGGCATGGTAATAAAGCTTAAACCGATACGTAAGAAAATCGTACGAATCATTAAGAAAGTAAACGTAGTTGTATCTGTTAAGTCGGTTACAACCCACATTGAAGGAATGACAAAAATTAAACCGATAATGAATAATGGCTTCGCACCAAATCTGTCATACCATTTTCCGGTAACAGGCGATAGGACTGCATTGATGATGGCTCCTGGCAATAATAATAATCCTGCATCAAATGCTGTAAAACCACGACCATTTTGTAAATAGATCGGTAATAAAATCATATCGGCATATAACATCATCGTTACGATAATGTTAATGAGAGACGTCATTGTAAATGTTTTATTTTGGAACACACGAACATTTAAGAATGGATCACTTGCGCGTAATTGACGCGTTGTGAATAACACTAACACTAAGATCCCTGCAATAATTGATGTTAACACCAGCGCATCGTCCCAACCATGACTACCAGCATTACTAAATCCGTATAATACTAGACCGAATCCGATTGTTGATAGAATGACACTTAGTACATCTAATTCTGCTTTTGATCCTTCAGATATGTTAATTAAATATTTAAATGCTAATAGAATAATAATCCCTACAAGTGGGATTAAGCCGATAAACAACCAGCGCCATGATACATATTCAATGACGAAGCCAGATAATGTTGGTGCGATCGCTGGCGCAAAAATCATAGCAAGCCCTATTAGGCCCATTGCGCTTCCTCGTTTTTCAGGCGGGAAAATAAACATAACGATGCTCATCATGAGCGGCATAATAATCCCTGCACCTGCAGCTTGGATCATACGTCCTATTAATAAAACCGCAAAATTTTGTGCGATCGCACAAAAAATCGAACCAATTAATAGTAATAGCATGGAGCTAATAAATAATTGTCGTGTTGAAAATCTCTTCATTAAAAACGCCGTTACAGGAATTAATACCCCATTAACAAGCATGAATCCTGTTGCTAGCCACTGGACGGTTGTCGCACTAACATTAAACACTTCCATAAATTCACTTAATGCAACATTTAAAAGGGTTTGGTTTAAAATCGATAAAAACCCTCCCAGCAGCAATACAAACAGTAGTACTTTCTTATTTATATCTTGAGTCATAGATACTAACAAACCTCCTATTTACTTTATCGACATAGTGACGATAAAATAAATTGTAACAACTTTTAAAAGAAGAGACCACCAACACTTTTCAATATTCCGTCAACTATGCAACACTTTTTAGAAACATGTCGTAAAAATATTAATTTAATAGATAATGGGGGCATTAAAATGTCTGTAAAGAAAGAAGATCCGCGTGCCATTCGCTCCAAACGCCTTTTGAAGGAAGCTGTCAAATCATTATTAATTGAATCACAAAATTTAAAGGAATTAACTGTCCAAAAAGTAACAGCACAAGCTGAATTAAATCGAGCAACATTCTACTTGCATTATTTAGATATGCAGGATTTATTGAAGCATGTCGTTTATGACATTTTCGCCGATCTGTCTAAGAAGTTATCACCGTTACTACAGCTAGAATCTGTAAATTCAGATGAACAGATGATTACCTTCTTGGATTATTTCTATCAACACCGAAAATACGTATCCGTGCTGTTCGAAGAAAAAGCCTTCCAAAAGAAACTCCACAACTTTATCGTGGATTTCGTTCAAGCTAGACGCGATCTACGAAAAATAGTAACAGAAGATGCAGTTTCAAAAGATATTATCGCGTCATCAATTCTAGGTATTTTAATGTGGTGGATTCGAGATGGAAAACACTATAGCTCTGAATATATTGCAGGGCAAATGTCGGTGTGGATGACTAGGAGACAATAGGAACACCGGGACGGTTCTCACGTTTCATCAATTGGAACTTTGCCTTTTCTTCATGTTTCTTTTAAAGTAAAAAGGCCCCGCAGAGATTTTACTCTCTACGGAGCCCTTCATTTAAGGAAACATGAGAACCGTCCCCATGTTTATTGTTTTGCCATTATGCTTTGCATCCAATAAGTGATCAACATGCTCAAACTTTGTAACAAATCTTAATTTCCCATACTCTGACTGGCCAAAATGCTCGATAGCCCGTTTCAGAGAATGTGTTAAATGATCAACCCCAACGATATCGGAGGTACATGCTGCTTCAAATCTAGTAATTTCCGGTGCTCGTTCATCTATATATTTATCTGCTGCCTCCAGTATCTCATCTACATTCACATAGATACGAATATATGGCTTGCTACCCATCGTCGTCTGTAAATAGCAGTAATGACAATGCCCCATACAGCCTGTTGCGAACGGGATAGCATATTCAGCAGAAGGTTTGGACGTATCAAATTTCAAGGTTTTTCGAACCCCAACCACAAGTGTAGACTTTGCCACTCGATATCTTTGAAAATCATTATCTCCAGGAAGATTTCTTACCTGATTATGCGACGTTGTATAGCGTATTTCTACATCCATTTTTTCAAACTTCTCTTTTAACTCTTTTCCAAGTGGGTATTCTAATGCATTAGGTTCAAAATAGACGAGCTTAGGAGTAAATGGCTTCATTCAAATGAATTCCCTTCTGAAATATCACCAAAATAGTAGTTGTATGCTTGTTCCGCCTCTTCTGATGTACCATAGATCGCCATTTCATTTGTTAGTGGATAATAAGTTTCATAAAGAAAAATAGCTAATTCACCTGGGTTTTCGGGATGATTCACAACGGCTGCTTCCTGTATATTTGCTACATTTTGCGTGTGAGGATTGCGATAAAAAACATGCACAATGTCTCCAGCATTATAGCCTTGCTTACTACTGCCTAATTCCAACTCAAATCACCTTTTTTCTTTTTTCTAATTAGTATCCTTAACATTTTCCCTATTATAAATATAAAAAATGATTTCCTTTTCGTGGAAAAGGTTACGAATAATAAATGTATGACTTTGGAATTATAATATTAATCGAAAATATGGCTTAAGAGGAGATCATTTCATGATAGAGTTGCGGTCTGAGATCGAAGGAAAAAGAGGCCATTTTGGCCAGCTTCAAAATAGCTTTCTTACACATGGATGCAGTTTCTGCAGTAATTTTGATTTTCATCAAGGCAAATTTGATACTGTTCTCTGGCGTGAAGGCGGGGAAACCATTTATTTAAGAATGCCTTTTAATGTGGTACACGGGATGCTTGACTCAAGTAATACGATTATAGAGTTTGGCACCCCTTTCGTCATCAAGCATGTGGTAAATATTGGCCTTGATTATGATCAGAATTCCCTTCTTACAGCGACAACAGGGTTGGATCAGTTTCAAAACCCGATAGACCAAGATGGGTATATTCGGGATAAAAGCAGGTGGGCTCTTGCCGGGGAGGAAAAAATACGAAATTTATTAGACTCCTCCTATGAACTATTTTCATCTTAAAACTACTTCAAACGAAAAACTCCTCCATTTTTTTACACACTGTAAGAATAATGGAGGAGAAGTTTTTCCTGCTGCTTGGAAGATCATTTATACATGAAAGGCTAAAGGAAAAACGTTATGTGATTTCCTTAAAAAGCTTTGATCGTTTAACTTTTCAGGTCTTCCTAATAAATAGCCCTGTCCAACTGGTACCTGCAATGATTTTGCTATTGCCAAGTCAAGTTCCTTCTCTATTCCTTCTAAAATTAAAGTCAATTCTTGATTTGAATACTCAATTAAAAGAGAAAGCATCCGCTGCTTTTCCTTTGACGTTGATAGTTCTTTAGAAAAATACCGATCCATTTTAATCACATCGGGCGAAAATTCAATGATTTTTTGTAAAGAAGCAGCCCCTCTGCCAATATCATCTAAAGCTATTAAAAAGTTCTTTTTTCTTAAAAAAGATATCTTTTCTTTTAGTTCGTGATTCTCCCAAATATGTTCTTCATCTTTTGTCTCGTTTATCTCAAATACTATTTTCCCTTTAGCCAGCGGATAATACATGAGTATATGATTAATTAATTGATAAAATTGTTCATTCAATAAAGTAGAGGGAAAAATATTAATAAACAGCAATTCTGCGTTTGTACTATCAAATGGAAAGCTGCCAATTGCCCGTAAAATGGACATTGAATCAATTTCATATAAGTGACCTTCCTGCCTAGCCTGATCTAAGAATTGCTCAACATTATGATTTTGAAATGTATTAGGTAATCTTAATAAAGCTTCATATCCAAATATTTGCCAGTTATCTAATTTCCACATTGGCTGGTAAGCATGTTCCATTTCATAGCTGTCTACTATACATGATTGTATTACATTCAGGATAATCACCCCAACTTCATTCATTTATCTTCTATTGATTCCAATTATGCTAGTTTTTAGGTGATAATGATATCACCACTCCTTCTCAATCTCTTACTAAACAAAGCTATGGAATAGGAAGCCATTCCTATTTCACTATTTGGAGAACAAAAAAGACCCGAATCTTGAACTCTTTTGATCCAAGTTTCGGGTCTTCCCTATTCACTTTATTTTCCTATATAGCTTCTGACCCGCTGCAATAACTTCATAGGATCCATCTTGATCCATGTTATTTACCGTTTCGGTATCGCCTAGACCAAGAAATCCAAACAAACCCAAACTTTCGTAAAAGAGTTCATGTACCCTTTTTTGCAATGGCTTATCGAAATAGATTAAGACATTTCTGCAAAAAATAACATGGAATTCATTAAACGAACGATCTGTAACAAGATTATGTTGAGCAAAGACTACGTTTTTTGTTAAATGGCTATTGAACTTCACATAATTATCTCTTACACAATAATAATCAGAGAAGGCGCTTTTCCCGCCTGACTGAATATAGTTACTTGTATACTTCCTCATACTCTCTAAGGAATATAAGCCTGATTTTGCAGCCTTTAATACGTCAGGATTTAAGTCTGTTGCATAAATTTTTGTCTTTTCATAAAGCCCTTCTTCATGGAGGAGAATGGCCATTGAATACACTTCTTCCCCCGTTGAACATCCCGCATGCCATATTCGAATAGATGGATACGTTCGCAGAATGGGTACAACCTTTTCCCTAAAGTGGAAGAAAAACATCGGGTCGCGAAACATTTCTGTAACGTTTATAGAGAAATCCGCAATAAGCCTTTTCAGGCATTCCGTATCATGCAAAACTTTTTCTAGAAGGCCAGTAATTGAAGTTAATTGCTCTGCATACACTCTGTGCCAAATTCTTCTCCGTATAGAATTATAGGCATAGTTACGAAAGTCATATCCACACCATTCGTACAAACCTTGTAAAAGTAAATTGATTTCGATCTTTTCTAAATCCTTATTTATTCTATTTTGACTCGTATTCATATCCTACCTCTTGTAACGCGCTTTTCCCTGCGGATATAGCCAGACTCTTATCAATGAGATAAGCTGATTAAGATCAATAGGCTTGACGATGTAATCTGATGCCCCTGCCTCGATACATTTTTCCCGATCTTCCTTCATAGCCTTTGCTGTTAGGGCAATAACAGGTAAATCAATAAAGTCTGGCATCGCTCTTAATTTTCTTATAGCCTCATATCCGTTCATCTCTGGCATCATAATATCCATTAAAACCAAATCAAAATTCGAATTTTGCTCTAAGATGTCAAGACATTCTACTCCATTTTCTGCGAATGTAATATTCAAGCCAAGCAATTCAAGAACACTTGATAATGCATACACATTACGGACATCATCATCCACGAGCAAAATCCTCTTCCCTTCTAAAGAAGGATCAATTTTGATTTTTTCCATTTCAAACTGATCAACATCTGTAGAATCATGACTGGAGTTTAAATAAAGAGAAAGTTCCTCTTTTAATCGCTGGGGCGAGTGAACATCCTTTATGATGATAGAATGTGCATATTTATTTAGAAAGATCTCCTCTTTCGATGATATTTCTCTTCCTGTGTAGATAAAAACTCTTACATTATCATATTCAGGCTTTGACTTTATTTTTTCAAGTAACTCAAAACCTGACGTATCCGCAAGGCCTAAGTCCAGCACGATACAATCATATTGACCAATCTTTAACTCCTCTATCGCTTCTTTCCCTGTGGACACGGCCTTAATAATTACATTTCTGTCCCCAATAAACTCCATTAAGCTATTTCTCTGTATTTTGTTATCATCTACAATTAAAAGATTTTTAATATCACTCTTTGTTTCAATGCTTTCAGTTATGCTTCGTTCAGAAGGTATTAGACTCCCTTTGTCAGAAGCCAAAGCCGCTTCACATTCTATTATTTCAGTTGTAACGGCCACTTCATCTATTAATTTGCCTACTTCTATTCCCTGATAATCACCTAAATAAAAAGTAAAGGTGCTGCCTTTCTTCTCTTTACTATTCACTGTGATTTCACCGCCTAAGCGGGCAGCAATTTCGCGGCAAATAGATAAACCTAGACCAGTGCCGCCAAATTTCCGGCTTGTTGTCCCATCAGCTTGCTGAAATGCCTGAAAAATAAGCTCCTGCTTTTCTTTTGGAATTCCAACCCCAGTATCTGTGATGGAGAATGAGAACATCGGTTGTTTATTAATGACTACACGATCAATTTCAAAAGTTACTGCCCCTTTGAGAGTAAACTTAAATGCATTAGATAATAAATTCTTTAACACTTGCTGCAATCTTAGTTCATCACTGTTAATAAAGTGTGATTCGTCATCACTTACTTTAATATTAAATGTTAATTGTTTCTCATTCGCAATTGGCCTAAAGGTTGATTCAACAAAGGCCGCTATATCTTTCATATATATTTTACTTATATTTATATCCATTTTCCCAGACTCAATCTTAGCCAAATCAAGAATATCATTGATGAGCGCTAACAAATCATTCCCAGAAGAATAAATTGTTTGTGAAAATTCCACTTGTTTATCTGTAAGATTTCCACTGTGATTATCCGCCAATAATTTAGATAAAAGTAACAAACTATTCAAAGGCGTTCTAAGCTCATGTGACATATTAGCTAAAAACTCAGATTTATATTTTGAACTTAAAGCAAGCTGCGTAGCCTTTTCTTCCAATTCAGCCTGCGTTTTCTCCATTTCTTTGTTTGTCATTTCGATCAACTTATTTCGTTCTTCCAGCCGCAGTGCTTTTTCTCTTAATTCATTATTGGCCTGCTCTAATTCTTCTTGCTGTTTTTGGAGCTTTTCTTCAGATTGCCGCAAGAAATTAGTTTGCTCCTCTAGCTCCTCATTTGTCATTCGCAGTTCCTCTTGCTGAGACTGTAGCTCTTCAGACTGGGATTGAACTTCTTCCATTAACATCTGAGATTCTTCCAGCAATTCAGCCAACTGATTTCTACTTATAATACTATCTATAATAATACCTAACCCTGAGAGCATTTCTTCAATAAAAGCTTGCTGTTTAGTTGAGAAAGGCTTGAAGGAGGCAATTTCCAATACCGCCTTTACATCATCTTCAAATAAGATAGGCAATACATAAATGTTTAATGGAGGTGCCTCTCCTAAGCCTGACTTCACACGAATATAATCCCCTGGAACATCTGTAAGAATAATAGGAGATTTCTCTAGAACAGCTTGTCCAACAAGTCCTTCACCTGCAATAAATGTATTAGAAAGATGTTTTCTTTCCTTAAAGGCATAGGAGGCAAGTAATTTATAGATAGGTTCCGTTCCTTCATTTCCCCCATCCTTTAAATAAAATACGGCATGGCTAGAATCTGTTAATGGCACGATTTTGGTTAGGAAAGTCCGAGACAGATTTTCTAGGTCATGCATCCCACTTAAGCCCGTTGTAATATCAGCAATGTTTGATTTAATCCAAGTCAAGTCCTGTTCCTTTTTTGTTTGTTCATTGAGTGACTCCACCATTTGATTAAATGACGCAGCAACCTCATCAATTTCATCATTGGATAAAACCTCAACTTTAGTATTTAGATCCGCATTGCCATTCGCTACGCTATTCATTACACTTGAAACCTTATTTAATCGTTTAGCGACTGACCAAACACTCTTGGAAAGAAGGCTAATTATGATTAAAAGACTGATTAGGGATAGAATGCTGCCTATTATTATTTGCTGTCTAAACTCTTTTAAAGAGGTTTGCATGGAGGAATTCATGTTACTTTCAAACATATCCGTTAAAACAGTAATCACTTTTAAAAATTCATCCTGGATGGCAGTCCCATCTGTCGTTATTAATTCAATCGCTTCCCCCTTTTTTCCTTCAGAAAGAAGCTGTGCGACTTCATCTTTATAAACATTAAATTTTTGGTTTGTAGTTCTTAAATCCTCAGTAATCTTTTTATGTTTTTCCGTATTAACTTTGGTTTCAATTAATGCAATGTTTTGTCTTACTGTCTCACTTTGCTGGGCTAATAAGGATAACCCTTGATTAATATCTTCTTTTTTATCAAGTAAAGCAATCGTTCTTAAACTAATCGATTCATTTTTTACTTCTCTATGAATTTTACTGGCAATAAAAGATAAATCATAGTTTGATTGTGTCTTTTCACTCATATCCTGCAGGCTATTTAGCTGGAACCAACTTATACCAATTAGTATAAATATAAGGATGGGCAAAGTAGTGAGAAGCATGAATAATTTTATTCTAATTTTCATTGATTAGCTCCTTAAACATTTTTTCCCTCTAACTTTTACTCAGTTATTTTGTGAATGTGATATTTTTCCCTTGCTCGATACAAGTCTGATATACTTTCGCCATTGCTTGTAGACGGTCATTTACTGTGAGCTTCTGGAAAATCCGCGTAATATGATTTTTAACCGTATGCTCACTAATATATAATTTATCAGAAATTTCCTTATTCGTAAGTCCCTTCACAATTAACTCGAAAACATCCATTTCTCTTGTTGATAGTGAATAGACTGTTTGAATATGATTAAGTGCTGCACTCAAGACTTCTTTGTTATAGTCAATAACCGATGTTTCATTATTTTCTAATGTATTTTTACTTTCTATGGACGCGGATTGATTATCAGTATAGAATTTTAATTTCTCCTCACTTTTTTGTAAAAATGATTCAAAATCTAATGGTGATAAAGGGGGACTAAATAGATAACCTTGAATGACCTTACAGTTATACTTCCTTAGAATATTTAACTGCTCAATCGTTTCAACACCTTCGGCAACTACTGACATGTTTAAACTATCTGCTAATGAAATAATCGTGGAGATTAACATGTTATTTTTAGGTAAAGTTGATATATCTTTAATAAACGACCGATCAATTTTAATGGTATCGACCGGAAAACGTCTTAAATAATTCAGCGAGGAGTAACCAGTACCAAAGTCATCAATACTAATGTGTACACCTAATTTTCTTAACTGATTTAATGTCTTTGTTATAGTTGTTTGATTTCCCATTAGAATGGACTCTGTAATCTCAATTTCCAATAGCTCGGGATTAAAATTAGTTTCAATCAGAATTCCGTTTATCGTTTCATAAAGATCCTTTTGCAAGAATTGCTGTGCTGAAAAATTGACAGCAACACGAATAGGCGGCAACCCTTTCTTTTGCCAAGCACTGCTTTGTTGTAGGGCATTTCTAAGTACCCATTCTCCAATTTTCACAATTTGGCCAGTTTCCTCAGCTAAAGGAATAAATTCAGAAGGTGATAATGTCCCCCAGCTTAAGTGTTCCCAACGTATCAGCGCTTCTGCACTTTTTATTGTTCCCTGATCAATGTCTACCCTTGGTTGAAAGACAAGTGTAAACTCTTCACGTTCTATTGCTTTACGCAAATCATTCTGCAGCATAAAGGATCGATAGGATTGGATGTCCATTCCAGAATGATATACTCTATATTGATTTTTCCCTTGTTCTTTTGCACGATACAAGGCAGCATCAGCACTTTTCATTAACATTTGTTCATCTCCGCCATCATAAGGGAAAATACTGATTCCTATACACACGGTAATGAATAACTCATAACTATCAATATAAAATGGAGCTTTAAATACTTCTAATATTTTTCCTGCAATTTCCAAGGCATGCTCTCTATCTGTATTCGGCAATAAGATATTGAACTCATCACCGCCCACCCGCGCAACCAAACCTAATGTTTGCACACTGTCTTTTATTCTTTTTGCAATTTCTTGAAGAACTTTATCACCAATAATATGACCAAGTGAATCATTAATATATTTAAATCGATCCATATCTAAATACATAACTGTTAATGTCTGATTGGTTTGCCTTGCATGATTTATCTTTAAGATTAATTGATCATTAAAAAATCTTCTATTTGGCAATTCTGTCAAACCATCATGATAGGCCATATAAGTGATCTTTTCCTGGTATTGCTTCTGATTGGTAATGTCCCGGATCGTGCAGGCAATAAAACAGCGATTATGAACCCAGCGTTTGCCAATCTGAACCTCAGCAGGAAAAGCCGTTCCATCTTTTAATGTAAGAATTACTTCATCTAATTTCTCGTACCCTATGAAATTATTCAAATGATTAACGGCTGATAGAACACTGTTAATATATTCTTCCGTATCAACACCTGTGAAAAGTGTGGTTATGTTTTCCCCTAGAATAGCCGCTTTATCTTTTTTAAACATCTTCTCCGCTGCGGGATTCACCTTTAAGATAACCCCATCCTGATTGACAATGATCATCGAATCAATGGAAGTCTCATTAATGACATTCGCCAGTTCTTCAGAAATTCGCAGCTGTGCTGTCATATTAGACAACTCTGAATTAGCCTTCTCTAGTTCTCTTTTCTTTTCAGTCAAATCTTCAGCTTGTTGTATAAGAAGTTGTTTCATTTTGTAGAGTTGAACAAATCCTTCCACCTTTGCCTTTAAGATGACTGGATCAAATGGTTTTAGAATATAGTCAATCGCTCCAATTGAGTAGCCTGTAAAAATATGCTCGGAGTCAAGATTATTGGCAGTAATAAATAGAATGGGGATATTTTTCGTCTTCTCTCTTGCTTTAATGATTTTCGCTGTACCAAAGCCGTCTATACCCGGCATTTGAACATCTAATAATATCGCAGCAAAGTCGTATTTTAATAAGTGTTTTAACGCCTCTTCACCCGAAAAGGCTTTTATTAAATTATATTCCTCTCTTTCAATGATTGCTTCCAGAGTCAGTAGATTTTCAGGCCGATCATCAACTAATAATAGATTAATTTTTTCATTGCTCTTCAAAATAAAGTGTCCACTCCTCTCTGTAAAGTCTGATTTCCTTATAAAAAAAAGACTACCTATATGGGTAGCCTTAAATAAACATTTACTTCTATGTTTACTTTTTACTGGCAACCCGACTATCATTGTCCCTTTGAGACTTTAGACTCGTAGCTTTGCGTCCTTATCTTTCAATAAGTTTGCCTAAATAATTTAGTTCTAATAGTTTTTGTAAAACTACAGTTTACAGTTGTTTACTTTTTACCTTAAGCACTTCTTCCTATTACCTTGTTAATTCATTTATACTATACGAATAATATTAAGTAAATGATTTTGTCAATTTTGGGAAAATTATGCCGAAGGTGGTATACCGGGGGATTTGTAAATATTTAATTTCTATTTAATGTTTGAATAAATCTTCGTTGAAACTTAAAAAATAAAAATAGAAGCATCCCATAAGTTTTGGTCAAATTGTGGGATGCTTCTGTTAAAATTCTCAGGGTTAGCATTCCACTTTCGTGTTGCTAACCGATCCTTATGTCAAGGGTTTGACGGGCAGATTACATCATGCCGCCCCTAAGGTGAGAGTGTGTAATATCTTTAACCTAGTGTGTGTAGAGTGCGGTATATCAATGTTTTGTTAAATTCTGACTGTAACATCTTTAACGAGGTTTTACTATTTTTTACTGGATTGCGTTAGCAAAATGTTAGCAATTTGCTAGCCTGGTTACGACCACGAAATTAACAATTTGCTATTAACGGATTTACCATATAGAAACGTCAAAAGGTTTTGAATATCATTTTCTATATGAAAATTCCCAATTTATTGTTCTTATATAAGCACGAATATCAATTGTGAAAGGGCTTCAATATTCATCAACCAATTTTGCCTCGATTTTCAACTTGAAAATTGTGTATTGCTAAATTTAATCTTGTTATGTCTTTTACAGATAAATCAACAAACTGTACACCATAAGAAATTGATTTCCCTTTAATGTAATCTTCTCTTCTCATGATTTTACCTTTTAAATCAAATAATTCGCCGTAGAAGGTAAAATTAATTTTTATTATAATATTGTATTTTACAGGAAATTCAAAAGACGTTAGAAACTTCAGACCACCAATACTAAGATCCTCGATTACTCCATTAAAATTCCTATTCTTTAATTTCCCTATAGAACTATTACCAAATTCCATTAGAGTAAAAGTACTTTCTATTTTAGGAAGGTTTATTCTATAAGAATTTCTCTTTTCAATTGGACTAGTCTTTTTAACGATATTTAGGTTATTTTTAGAATATCCACCTCCGATCCAAAGTATACAGGGTTGGCCAGGGGGGATTTATTTTCACAGAAAAATAGAGTATAAAATCGGATTATATCCATAGAATACAAGATTTACTATTTCGCGGATAATTCAGGATCTGTAATTGGAATAAATACTCCTTCCATACCTTTAAAGAGGGAGGTTGTCATATATCCATCTTCTTGCAAAAAATTTATAATAATTTTATTTTGAATTTGGAAATATACCTTTGTATAAATAAATCAATAAGAAGGGAACCAAAAATGGACAATCAAAAATTAGCAGATCATGAATCATTAGATTTACATGAAGTTATCAATTTTAAAACCCTTTGCTTAGCGAAATCAAAACTAATGCAAGGACTCGTATTTGATCATGATTTGAGAGCACTAATGCAAAAAGATGTTGAACAATCCATTCTAGCGCTTGGAGAATTACAGGCAGTTTATCAACGTGCACCTTTTGAAGCTCCTGTTCCTCAAAACCGGCCAACACCAATAATAAATTGAAAGGAAGTATAATTCATTGAATAATGACTATTTAGACCCTATAAACTCGTTACATGTACCCGAGCTAGCTGATACCACATTTGCAATGGATTTCCTTCTTCGTGCCAAAGAAGGTGTCCGGAATATTGCAGTCGCATTAACAGAGTCTGCATCACCTGATGTTAGAACCCTCTTACGAACACAGTTAATGCAAGGTATTGCCATGCACCAAGAAATTACAGAACTAATGATTAATAAAAAATGGTTCCATCCATACGAACTAAGTGAACAGTATAAACTAGATCAACTCTCTGCCAACAATACATTGATGATTGGCAAAATGAATCTATTCCCGGTTGAGACCAATAGAAAAGGTATGTTTGACCGGACACCTGATGATCACTAACACTGGAGGCTGTATAACATGAAGGCAGTAACATATCAAGGTATAAAAAATGTTGTAGTTAAAGAAGTTCCAGATCCAAAGATTGAAAAACAAGATGACATGATTATTAAAGTAACGAGTACAGCTATATGTGGGTCTGATTTACATTTAATTCATGGCATGATTCCTAACCTGCAAGAAAACTATGTTATCGGCCATGAACCAATGGGAATCGTCGAAGAAGTTGGTCCAGGTGTGACTAAGGTAAAAAAGGGAGATCGAGTCATTATCCCTTTTAATATAGCATGCGGTGAATGCACTTATTGTAAAAACCATTTGGAAAGCCAATGTGATAATTCTAATGATAATGGTGATATGGGTGCCTATTTCGGATATTCTGGTACGACGGGTGGCTATCCAGGTGGACAAGCCGAATATTTAAGAGTGCCCTTTGCCAACTTTACTCATTTCAAAATTCCAGAGACTTGTGAAGAGCCGGATGAAAAGTTAACAGTTATTGCCGATGCGATGACTACTGGTTTTTGGAGTGTTGACAATGCAGGCGTAAAGGATGGAGATACAGTTATTGTTTTCGGCTGTGGTCCAGTTGGTCTTTTTGCTCAAAAATTCTGTTGGTTAAAAGGGGCAAAGCGTGTCATTGCAGTTGATTATGTCAATTATCGCCTTCAGCACGCTAAGCGCACCAACAAAGTAGAAATTGTTAACTTTGAAGACCATGAAAATGTTGGAAGTTATTTGAAGGAAATAACCAAAGGCGGCGCTGATGTTGTCATTGATGCAGTTGGTATGGATGGTAAAATGACTGATTTAGAGTTCTTGGCGAGCGGAATGAAGCTCCAAGGCGGAGCATTAAGTGCATTTATCATGGCTTCACAAGCAGTGCGTAAAGGCGGGACAATTCAAGTTACTGGCGTTTACGGCGGCAGATATAATGGTTTCCCTCTTGGAGATATTATGCAGCGAAATATCAATATCCGTTCTGGGCAAGCACCTGTGATTCACTATATGCCGTATATGTTTGAATTGGTTTCGACCGGAAAAATTGATCCAGGAGATGTCGTAAGTCATGTACTTCCACTTAGTGAAGCAAAGCGTGGCTATGAGATTTTTGACACAAAAATGGATGATTGTATAAAAGTCGTGTTGAAACCTTAAGGAAGGAGGTTAATAAATGAACTACGCCTTACATGAAGTTCTTGAGGTCCATGAGATGGCTGCATTTAAGACTAACTGTTTAACTAAATCAAAAACGATGAAAGCGTTAGTTACAGATCAGCTATTAAAAGATATTATGCAGCAAGACATTGATGTATCTACAAGACAATTACAAGAATATGCTTCTATCCTTTCAAACGCTAAGCAGTAAATTAGGAGATGAATGAACATGAATCCAATCATTGAAACTTTAACTGGCATGGACGCACTATCGGATCAAGTGGTTGCAATGGATCTACTCATTTCAGCTAAAAGTGGAATTAGAAATTATGCCATGGCCGTTACGGAGGCAGGAACACCGGAAATTAAAGAAATGCTTACTCGCCATTTAGTGGAAGCTCTTGATATGCATGAACAAATATCTGCATATATGGTAGAAAAAGGATGGTACCATGCTTGGGATACAAACGAACAGATTAGTTTGGATTTAAATAATATCAATACAGCATTGAACTTACCGACATTATAAAAAATCCCAAGGAACAGTTTAACTATCACAAGATAAACTGTTCCTAGTAAGCGATTTTGATTTTATTTCGCAGAAGTAATTAAAATTAATAATCCATTCTTACTAGTGTTTGTTTAACCACTAAAAACATTAATTGACTATTTTATTATGAAAACGTCGGAGCAGGAAATTCACCAATTTTCATACGAAGTAAACTATATGGTTTCTGTCGTAGGTCTTTTCCATAATGAAATCTAGGCTGCCGATGTAATTGGTTCACAATGACATACAAATATTGATCCGGACCAATTGAAAAAGTATCCGGCCACAAAATTCTCGGATCATGTGCGATGGTTTCCATTGTGCCATTCGGCAATATTTTACGGATACTGTTGTTTTCATAGTCTCCAGCATAAACAGCTCCCTTTGCATCGGTGATCATTCCATCAGACGCACCTTTTTCTCCCCAATACACCACATGAAAAGGTAAATCCATGTCCGGTATCGTTCTGTCTCTCAGGGCTTCTGTTGAGATCGAGAACAAATGACGACTGGTTAGTGGAGCAAAATATAATATCTTTCCTTCGGGAGAAATCGCAAGACTATCAGAAGCCAATCTAAATGGAGAAGTTGAACCATCTTTGTTTCGATTCATTAAAATTTGACCTTCTACTTTCGGTAACATATAGGGATCTGGTGAAGTTGAATTTGCACCATTTAACCGTCTAAACGCGTTTCCATTTGATAAATCTACTACGATAATAGCTCCTGGTCCTCTTGTAGAAGAATCCGTTATAAAGGCATAACCCGCTTTCCCAACACGAAAATCAAAACGGACATCATTCAGATAAGTTGTAGGCAGGACAACATCTTCTGTAAAGGTATATACTTTTCTTATTCTATTGGTTTCCAAATCAACAGCGACTAATTTTGCCCCTCTTTTAATAGGTTCAGAAAAATTGGGTGCCGCTGTATCTAATATCCAAAGCGTTCCCCTTCCATCAGCCACTACACTTTGAACACTGATGAAAGTCGTTGTGATATTCTCGGGGTTAACCAAATTAGTTTGTAAATTAGGATAAGGTTGCAATTTATTCTCAACAATTTCCGCCACCGTAAATTTAACATCGTCTCCCCATTTCGGAAAACAAATGAAAATACGACCGGTTTCTGAAACAGTAACACCTGTAGGCATAGCCCCATAAAATGAATAAACTAGTTCTAAATTACCGAAATATTTTTCACTAGGTAACATAGGTTTCATAATATCCTCCTTTAGCATTGTAAACGGATATTCTCCTATATATGATTTATATCTTTTCTAGTGCATGTTTTTTAGTAAGTTTTTCTATATGAAAAGATGATTGAAGCGATTGTTTTAGAAATTTAATAAGTCTTCAAAGGAAACATTTTACTTTAAAGTTCTCTAGATGAAGTTGAATTCAATTAGCAGGTAACGAAGTTCAATATTCCCGAATCAACGTTCAGTTGTTAAAAATAAAAATTGGTGAAGTTTACTTTTTAACTTTATGTAGAAATATACTTAAACTAAACTTCCATTTAGTCCCATTAAAAAAATGACCTCCGCAGCGCTCATCATCCTGAACAAATCACAAACTTTTTAAAGTCCCCCATTGCTGAATATTCGAAAAAGCCCTTTTAGTTATGATACATCCCTTATCAAACCAAAAAATTATTAATTTTCCATGCAATATTACATAATTGATAAAAAAATAACAGATACTTGTTATAGAAAATAGAATAAATCTTAAAAAGGAATTGATTATATGGATAATACAAAGGCTGTAAAGTTAACTGCGGGTGAGTTAGCACACTGTTGGGAACAGTTAATGAATAATAGTATGTCAAATGTTGTTATGGAGTATCTTACTTTAACATCAGAACTAGAAGAAGTTAAATCTCTTTGTAGTGAGGCGGGTTCTATTTTTAAATCTTCTTTACAATTTTTTGAATCTGTTCTACGAAGTGAAAACTATCCAATCCCTAAAGGCTTTAACATTAAAGATGATTTAAACCCAAATGCCCCTAAGATGTATTCAGATGTTTTTATACTATTTTATTTAAATAATATGTCTAAAATTGGAATGTCCTTAACAAGTATGGCACTATCGGATTCAGTAAGGGAGGATATCCGCAATTTTTTCCACGAACAATTAAAAAACGTTTCAAGTTTATTTGAAAGTACAACAACGATTCTATTGGAAAAGGGAGTATTTGTAAGACCTCCTTCAATTACCTCCACTCAGGAAACAAACCCAATTGCAAATAAAGGATTTTTGGGTAATTTCTTTAATGATAATAGAGAATTAACGGCAAGAGAAGCAAATGAGCTACACAAAAATGTTTTTATGAATTATATTGGTAAAAACTTATTAATTGGATTTATACAATCTACATCTAATCAGCAATTAATAAGTTTATTGCAACATGGAAAAGAATTATCTTTAAATATTATAGACAAATTAGGTGATATTTTAGTTCAAAATGATTTGCCTATTTCAATGACCTGGGATACAAATGTTTTGGATTGTAAAACATCTCCTTTTTCAGATAAATTAATAGCTTATCTATTAGACCAACTTAATCGTGATGGTATCGCCAGTTATGGATATAGTGCAGCAGTAAGTATCCGAAAAGATTTAAAAACTACATATGCAAAGATAATTGCAGATGTGTATCAATATGAAGAAAATATAAAAACCTTTATGATAAAAAATGAGTGGATGGAGAAACCTCCCGTTGCACTAAATAGGGATAAGCTTGCTCATGACTAAAGAAAAATAAAGCTACCAAAGTACGGTAGCTTTTTGGTTTTTCAAAGGAGTATACCAAATCTCTTTTAAGAGATGGTGAGTGTACCAGATATATGAAAGCCATTATTCCATTACCTTCCCTTTAGTGGCAGAACACTAAACTTTAATTTTTTTCGACAAAAAGGTGTTAATTTAAAGTTTTCCATCAAATAAAAAAACCGACTTAATGTCGGTCTTATAATTCTTTCATGTGGTTTATGAAATTCGATTAACAAGTTGAATCAGTGCTTCGTTGATCGGCGTAACTGGACGACCAAGAACTTTCTCGAAATCATTGCTTTCAACTGCTAGTGAACCGTTTCTAATGCTTTCTTGAATCCCTACTACAATAGGAATCACAAAATCAGGTAACCCTATTCCTTTCATGATCTCAGCATATTTTTCGTCACTAACTTGTTGTACAGGAACTTCTTTACCCAATACATTACCAAGAGCTGATGCCAATTCCTCTTGAGTTAAAAGAGGACCAGAAATTTCATACACTGTATTTTCGTGGCCGTTTCCAGCAAGAACTGCTGCAGCGGCATCAGCATAATCTTGTTGCAGTGCCCACCCTACTTTTCCTTCTCCTGCCGAAGTTACCCACGGGGATCCTGCAATTACCCCTTGGATGCTCCCGACTTCGTTTTCCAAATACCAATTGTTACGTAAGAAGGAATATGGAATACCCGTTTTAATGATGGCTGCTTCTGTCGCTATATGAGGAGGTGCCATTAAATTTTTACTTTCTGTTGCATTAGCAATACTTGTGTAAGCAATAAATTTTACCCCTGTACGCTCAGCCGCTTGGACAGCATTAGCATGTTGATGAATTCTTGTTTCATTGTCACCATCGGCTGAAATTATTAATAGGCGGTCAATCCCTGTAAAGGCATCATCTAATGTTTCTGGACGGTCAAAATCGCCTTGACGAACTTCCACTCCACGTTTACGAAGGTCTTTTGCTTTCTCTGGATTTCGGACACTCACCACCAGATTATTTGCAGGTACTGATTTCAATAACGATTCTACAACTTTTGAACCTAATTTTCCCGTTGCTCCAGTAACTAAAATTTTCATTAATATTCCCTCCGTATAAGTTTTATCTGTAACAATTTTGACTACATGTATTTATTTTAGTTACATGTAACCGTTTTGTCAACAGGTTAAATGATATATATTATTTTGGCTATATTTTGGTATAATAAAACTTGTAATCAAAATAATTACATGATGAAGAAAAACAATAATATAAATATTAATTAATAGAGGCGGTGACTGAACATGTCCATCAGCAGTCGATTTGCAGTAGGAATTCATATATTGGCTCTAATTGAATTAAATAATGAAGGAGTTACTTCTTCTGAATTTTTAGCTAAGAGTGTTAATACGAACCCAGCCGTTATAAGAAAACTAATGGGGATGTTAAAAAAAGCTGGTTTGATAGAAGTAAATCCGGGAATTGCAGGTGCTAAACTCGCAAAGAAATTATCTAGTATCACCTTGTTCGACGTATATAAGGCAGTGAATGTTGTACAAGATAAAGAGTTGTTTAGCATACACGAAAGTTCACATCCTGATTGTCTTGTAGGAAGAAACATACAAAATACAATTGAACCATTATTCACAGCTGCCCAATTGGCAATGGAGAAGGTTTTAAGAAATGTTACTTTAGAAGATGTTGTGAGAGACATTGCTGCTAAAGAAAATATCTGTTAAAAAAGACATTCCAAAGGAATGTCTTTTCTCTTCCTTAAGTGAAGCACTTCACACAAGTAAATCATACTTAAAAATAGCAAAACAAGTGTAAAGAATTGCTTAAATTTTCTAATCCATGAGCAGTTGGTTCTTGTGCGCAGTAAATAGTCTACTACGTATTACAAGAGTTAATTAGTAAGTTTGTACCCGAGAGAATGTAGTGAACATATAACACAAAAAAGCTTCTCAAAAGTTGGATAAACTTTTGAAGAAGCCTCTCTTATGTTTACCTAATGTTAGCAATTTGTTAGCAAAATCACTTTAGACCCTTATATACCAAGGGATTGAGCGGTTATCACATCATGCCGCCCATTCCACCCATACCGCCCATGTCAGGCATACCCATGCCTGCACCAGCAGGTTCTGGCTTGTCAGCAACAACAGCTTCTGTAGTTAAGAACATAGCTGCTACTGATCCAGCGTTTTGAAGAGCAGAACGTGTTACTTTTGTTGGATCAACGATTCCAGCTTCAACCATGTTAACCCACTCGTTAGTTGCAGCGTTGAATCCTGTTCCGATTGCTTCGCGCTTTAAGCGGTCAACAACGACAGATCCTTCTAGGCCTGCATTGTGAGCGATTGTGCGTACTGGCTCTTCCATCGCACGTAATACGATGTTGATACCTGTAGCAACGTCGCCTTCAGCTTGAAGTGCTGCTACTTTATTGTATACGTTAAGAAGGGCAACACCACCACCAGAAACGATTCCTTCTTCTACCGCTGCGCGTGTAGAGTTTAGGGCGTCTTCGATGCGAAGTTTGCGTTCTTTTAGTTCAGTTTCAGTTGCAGCGCCAACTTTAACAACTGCCACACCGCCAGCTAATTTAGCTAAGCGCTCTTGTAATTTTTCACGGTCAAATTCAGAAGTAGTTTCTTCCATTTGAACGCGAATTTGGTTCACGCGACCAGCGATTTGTGCGCTGTCTCCAGCACCTTCAACGATTGTTGTGTTTTCTTTTGTTACAACAATTTTAGAAGCGCGTCCTAGAGATTCAATTGTAGCTGATTTAAGATCACGGCCTAATTCTTCAGTGATCACTTCACCACCAGTAAGAATAGCGATATCTTCAAGCATTGCTTTACGACGGTCGCCAAATCCAGGTGCTTTAACAGCTACTGCATTGAATGTTCCGCGAAGTTTGTTCACTACTAGTGTAGAAAGTGCTTCACCTTCTACATCTTCAGCAACAAGCAATAATGGCTTGCCTTGTTGAACAACTTGCTCAAGAACAGGTAGGATTTCTTGGATGCTTGAAATTTTCTTATCCGTAATTAAAATGTACGGATTGTCTAATACAGCTTCCATTTTGTCTGTATCTGTTACCATGTATGCAGAAGCATATCCACGGTCAAATTGCATACCTTCTACTACATCTAGCTCTGTAGTGAAGCCTTTTGATTCTTCGATTGTAATAACGCCGTCGTTGCCAACGCGCTCCATTGCTTCAGCAATTAATTGACCTACTTCTTCGTCAGCAGCAGAAATCGCAGCAACTTGTGCAATTGATTCTTTGCTTTCGATTGGTTTAGAGATCGCTTGTAATTCTTCAACTGCTGTTGCAACTGCCTTTTCGATACCTTTGCGGATACCCATTGGGTTTGCGCCAGCTGTTACGTTTTTCAGACCTTCACGGATCATTGCTTGAGCAAGAACTGTTGCAGTTGTTGTACCGTCACCAGCAACATCATTTGTTTTGCTTGCAACTTCAGCAACAAGCTTAGCACCCATGTTTTCGAAAGCATCTTCTAATTCGATTTCTTTCGCGATTGTTACACCATCATTTGTAATTAACGGTGAACCAAATTTTTTCTCAAGAACCACGTTGCGTCCCTTTGGTCCAAGAGTTACTTTTACTGCATCTGCAAGTGCATCCACACCGCGAAGCATTGAACGGCGAGCATCTTCACTGAATTTAATCTCTTTTGCCATTTGTAAAAAACCTCCTCTAGAATTATGAAAAGTTATCTTAACGTATTTGTACTGTTAGTTAATTAAGCAATAATAGCAAGAATATCGTTTTCGCGTAGGATTAAGTATTCTTTGCCTTCGAATTTAACTTCTGTTCCAGCATATTTTGAGAAGATAATGCGGTCGCCGTTAGCAACTTCAAGGGCTACACGCTCACCATTCTCAAGAACGCGGCCTGTACCAACAGCTACAACTTTACCTTCTTGAGGCTTTTCTTTAGCAGTGTCCGGCAAAACGATGCCGCTTGCAGTTTTTTCTTCAGTTTCAACAAGCTCGATAATAATTCGATCACCTAGTGGTTTTAACAAGTGAAACAACCTCCTCAATATATATGTAATATTATTTATTAGCACTCTATCTGTCTGAGTGCTAACACAATTATTATATTAAAGAATATGAATTCTATTTGCAAGAGTGAAGCTCAACTTTTTTGTAAAAAATATTCATGAAAGCTTCTAAATGTATATTGCTATAATAATTAAAATTGGTACTGAAAGCTTCTAATTGAAACATAAACCCTATTATGAGTAAAATAGATGTATATGAACTTGACCAACTTTTACTAAGGAGACAAGATATTGAAAAAGGAATACTGGATTATTCTTATTACTTATATTGCCATGCAATTTTCGAGTATCATTGGAGTTCCACTGCTCGTCTATGCAGGCGATTTGATGGGTAAAAATCTTGAAGATATGCAAATACTTGCGGTAGCCTATTGGATCGTTATTAGCTTCACCATTACAATAATCATCACCTTAGCACTATTGCGAAAAGAGATGAAGTCAGTCCGAGAGCTAAGAGATGCATCATCCATCTCTTCTTCTATCGCTTGGGCAATTGGCGGAGTTTTTCTAGCCTTTTTTGCCCAAACTATTGCAGCAAACATTGAAAACCTGCTTGGAATTGAAATGGGATCTGAAAATACACAAGATATCATGATGCTAATCCAAACTTTCCCAGCCGTTATCATTGTCAGCTCAATCATTGGACCTATACTTGAAGAAATAGTTTTTCGAAAGATCATTTTTGGCGCACTTCATAAACGGTTTAATTTCTTCTTATCTGCTTTATTCAGTTCAATTATTTTTTCACTGGCACATACAGAGGTTGAGCATACCCTTTTATATTCAGCTATGGGCTTTACATTTGCTTTCCTTTATGTCAAAACAAAAAGGATTATCGTTCCTATCTTTGCTCATGTATCCATGAATACATTTGTTGTGATAATCCAATTAAATCAGGACAAAATTGAAAACTGGCTAAAGGAAATGGAGAAACTTCAAGCCTTTATTGGAGGATTACTATGAGAAGAACACCACTTTTTTCTGGCATTATTTACATCATCCTTGGACTCCTTTTTACTTATTTAGCTACTCAAAACATCCAAAGGGAAAATGGCTGGGGCCTATTCACAGTCTTTCTCATTATTATTGCTACCTTTGACCTTGGAAGTGGCCTCCGTATGGTTGCCTTTCATTTCAAGTGGCAAAAGGAACTAAAAAATAAATGAGCCTCCGTATTGGGGCTCATTTTTTATATGCTTTTACTCTTCTTTTTCATCCACAGTCGGATAATGCTTTAAAAAATAGATAAGTGATTGAAGCTCGACAGCTAGGTCAATATGATGAATCCGAATCGTAGACGGAACCGATAATCGGGCTGGGGTGAAATTCAATATTCCATTTACACTCCCCTGAACAATCCGATCGGCAATCGATTGGGCTGCAATGGCGGGAACAGTTAATATCGCTACTTGAATATTATGTTCCTTAATGATCTTCTCCAGATCATCCATATGATAAACCGGGACATCTCCAATGGTTGTGCCGACTTTATTCTTGTCTACATCAAAAGCTACTTCTATTTTTGTATTATTATTTTTGAGAAAATTGTAGTTTAAAAAGGCTGTACCTAGATTTCCTACACCAATAAGCGCTACCTTTGTCAGCTCATCCTGATCCAAAGTCTTCCGAAAAAAGGTCAGAAGATAATTGACATTGTATCCATATCCCTTTTTCCCTAATGCACCAAAGTAGGAGAAATCCCTGCGGATGGTTGCAGAATCAACCTTTACTGCCTCACTTAGCTCTGCAGATGAAACCCTCTGTTTGCCAGAAGAATGTAAATTTTTCAGGAAACGGTAGTACAAAGGGAGCCTTTTTGCAGTTGCTTGCGGAATTTTCACTGTTTCATTCGACATTTTTCATCCACTCTCCCGAAGTTCCATTATATCGTATCTCTTTTATAGTCCCCATTTTTGCCGCCAGTTTTTTCAACTAGATAGGTTTTTCCTATTATCATTCCTTTATCGACTGCTTTACACATATCATAGACAGTTAAGGAGCAAACAGATGCAGCTGTTAGCGCTTCCATCTCTACCCCAGTATTTCCCTTTGTTTTAACAGATGCAGTTATTAACAAAATATATTCCTCTTGATCTATTTTCCAAGAGAAGGAAATATCCACTCCTGTCAGTGGAATTGGATGACACATCGGGATTATTTCCCATGTTTTCTTACATGCCATCACTCCAGCAACCTGAGCAACTGCTAGAACATCTCCCTTTTTCATTTTATTTGAAGTAATTTTTTCGTATATTTCTTTGTTTACGGTAATACTTGAATGAGCAATTGCGGTCCGAACAGTTTCAGGCTTATCACTAACATCGACCATTTTCGCTCTTCCTTCTTGATTAAAATGAGTAAAATCCGTCATATAGAAACACCTCTCAACAAAATGATACACTATTTTTATCCATTTGTATGTACTTTGTGCAATCCTACACTTTCACATAATCATCCATTATTGCCCATCATATATGAATGGGTTACACTTACTCTATACTATAGAGGTGAAGAGAATGATTTTATTACAAGTAAACCAGTTAAACAAAAATTTTGGTGCTGATCCTATTTTATCGAATATAAAGCTAGAAGTACAAACGAGAGACCGAATTGCCCTTGTTGGTCGAAATGGAGCTGGAAAGTCCACGCTGTTAAAGATCATCGCTGGACAAATATCTTATGATTCCGGTGATATTATTAAACCAAAAGACGTAAGAATTGGCTATCTTGCTCAAAATACTGGCTTAGAGTCTGATCGATCCATTTGGGATGAAATGTTGACTGTATTCGAGCATCTTCAAAATCAGGAAAGAGAAATACGCTCGCTAGAGAAACGTATGTCTGACCCAGATGCATTAAGGAATCAGCAAGAATACGAGAGGATTCTATCGGAATATGACAGACGCCAAGTCCAATTTAAAGAAGAAGGCGGTTATCAGTATGAATCAGATATCCGTTCAGTCCTCCATGGATTAAATTTCCATTCTTTCAGTTATGATACGAAAATATCTACTTTAAGCGGCGGACAGAAAACAAGGCTCGCTCTTGGTAAGCTCTTATTAACAAAACCTGATATTTTAATTTTGGACGAGCCTACCAATCATTTAGACATTGATACATTAACATGGTTAGAGCAATACCTGCAGGGATATGATGGAGCCATTCTAATCGTCTCTCATGATCGATATTTTCTAGATAAAGTCGTTTCACAGGTTTACGAGTTGTCCAGACTTTACATCCGTAAATATACTGGAAATTACAGCGCTTATCTTGATCAAAAAGCAGCAAACTTTGAACACGAAATGAAGGAATATGAAAAACAGCAGGAGGAAGTGGCAAAGCTTCAAGATTTTATTCAGCGCAACCTTACACGTGCCTCCACGACGAAAAGAGCTCAAAGCCGAAGAAAACAGCTTGAAAAAATGGAAATGATCGATCGGCCGCTAGGGGATGAAAAATCAGCCTCTTTCGGATTCCAAATTGATAGGCAATCAGGGAATGAAGTGTTGAAGGCTAATTCTATTGCGATTGGTTACCGTGAGGAAGAGATTTCAAACAATATTTCCTTTCGGATCACAAGAGGAGAAAGCATTGCTCTTGTCGGACCAAATGGTGTTGGGAAATCAACATTATTAAAAACAATTATTGACAGATTTTCTCCAATTGCCGGTCATTTTCAGCATGGGTCAAATGTTTTCATCGGATACTATGATCAGGAACAGGCTGAGCTTTCATCGAATAAACGTGTTTTAAATGAACTATGGGATGAATTTCCCTTAAAGCCCGAAAAGGATATCCGGACAGTGTTAGGAAATTTCCTCTTTTCCGGTGATGATGTATTAAAGAATGTCTCCACTTTAAGCGGGGGAGAAAAGGCTAGGCTAGCACTAGCTAAGTTAATGATGCAAAGAGCTAATTTCTTAATTCTGGACGAGCCTACAAACCATCTTGATTTAGATAGTAAAGAGATATTAGAAAACGCACTGATCCATTATCCTGGGACCATTCTTTTCGTCTCTCATGACCGCTACTTTATTAACCGGATTACAACAAAGGTCATTGAGCTTAGCAAAGAAGGCACTACAGAGTATCTAGGCGATTACGATTATTATATTGAAAAGAAACAAGAACAAGAAGAACTAAGAGCATTAGAACCTTTACAAAAGGGCACAGCGGTACATCAGCCAGTCCAGGAGAAAAACAGCTATCAGCTTAATAAAGAAGTGCAAAAAATAGAAAGACAACGAAAAAGGAGAATAGATGAGCTTGAAAAGCAAATTGAGGAATTAGAAGTTCAAATTGCTGAATATGAGCAGCTTTTATGTGAGCCTGATGTTTATCAAGATCACGAAAAAGTGTTGGAGATTACAAATAAGAACAATGAAGCAAAAAGCAAATTAGATGAATGGGTCGAGGAATGGACAGAACTATCAGATGAATAGAACAGAAAAAAGGAACTGGAGAGATATGCTCCAAGTTCCTCTTTTTATCCACAGATATATTCACATTTAACAGCCTGAATTAATAGCCTTCCACAGACTTTTCCACATTATCCACAAAAAATTGGTTATTCATCCACATTACCCACAGGAATTTTCTGATTTTTCCCTTTATCCACAAAAAAGTGGTAATTTTTATAAATCTTTTTTGCTTAAAGGATTAGTAATTGTGGATAGCAATATCAAGTCCGGGGTTTGCATTCATAGCCATTGTGGATCGAACCCCTTTTTCAAATAAAACACTGCCTGCAGTCGCAATCATTGCTGCATTGTCTGTACATAAAGTGATTGGAGGAATGATTAGCTCACATTCAGGAAGTTTAACAAACTCTTCCTGTAAAGCTGAGCGCAGCCCCTTATTAGCTGCAACACCACCAGCTAGCAAAACTTGCTTTACCTTATACTCCTGAGTAGCTTTGATTGTTTTTGTCACAAGAACGTCGATCACACTTTGCTGAAAGCTTGCAGCTAAATCCTCAGGCTTAATTTGCTCACCTCTTTGTTCTGCATTGTGGACAGTGTTAATAACTGCTGATTTTAATCCACTGAAGCTGAAATCATAAGAGCCTTCCTCCAGCCATGCTCTAGGTAATGGAATAGATGGCTCTCCATCTTGTGCCAGCCGGTCAATATGGGGACCACCTGGATAAGGGAGATTTAATGTTCTAGCTACCTTATCATACGCCTCCCCAGCAGCATCATCTCTCGTTTCACCAATTACTTCAAAGTGCCCGTGCTCCTTCATATATACCAGCTCTGTATGTCCTCCCGAAACAACTAGGGCAAGCAAAGGAAACTCCATCTCTGAAACGAGACGATTCGCATAAATATGCCCAGCGATATGATGGACTCCGACTAACGGAATGCCATGAGCAAAAGCAACAGCTTTAGCTGCATTCACACCAACCAAAAGTGCCCCAACTAGCCCTGGTCCCTCTGTTACTGTAATGGCACTTAGGTCTGTATAATTTATATCTGCTTGCTTCATAGCCTCTTCTAGTACAATAGTTATTTGTTCCACATGATGGCGTGAGGCAATTTCAGGCACAACCCCGCCAAATCTTTTATGGCTTTCTATCTGGGATGCGACAATATTTGCGGCGATCTCCCTACCGTTTTTAATAATTGCTACGGCCGTTTCATCACAGCTTGTTTCAATTCCCATTATCCATTGATCATTTTTCATCATAAATTCACCCACATTACTAAAGCATCCTCTTGATTATCTGAATAATAATTTTTTCTAATTGCTCCATCCTGAAATCCAAGCTTCCTGTAAAGAGACTGGGCAATATAATTAGTGACACGCACTTCAAGAGTCATAGACTTCGCTCCTCTCTCCGATGCAACCTCCATTGCTTGCCTCATTAAAGCCTCCCCCAGCTTTCTCCCGCGATACTGCGGCAGGATAGCAACATTTGTTATCTGTGCCTCGTCGATAACAATCCAAGTACCACAATAGCCAATCACTTTTCCATCTTCCTCTAATCCAATGTAGACAGCATATTGGTTTGTGGATAACTCATTTTGAAATGCAGTTCTGCTCCATGGCATGGTAAAGGATTCATTTTCAATTTTAAGGATATCGTCAATATCACTTTGATTCAACAGTCGAAAAGTTAATGACTTATTCATATACCGTTACTTCCTTATCTTCTCTTTATTCGCTTTAATCCAGTTGGCTTCAGCCTCTGCAAGACGGATATAATTAGGAACAAAGGAATGAACATCTTCTGCTTCTTTATCCCTACCTAATAATGCAAGCTCCGCCGGTCTTGGATTTTGCTCAGTTATTTCTGCAAAAACTGCTTGATTTCCAAGTGCTTTTTCAAAAGTTGTCCGATGAAGATGCACATCATTGCCAACAAAGAGTACTTTTTCACTTTGCTCTTTCAGTTCCATTGCCCAATCCTCAGCTAATAAAAGTTGGTCTTTTTTTAGAGCTACTGTTTTTCCTTCTTTAAATTGATATAAGCTTGTATAAATTTGTCCCCTGCGTGCATCAAATAATGGTGAAATCGCCCCTTCAAAATAGCGGCCAGCAGATGCTGCCAATACCTCTAAGCTCGAAACACCTACCAAGGGAATATTTAATGTCCATGCTAGCGTTTTAGCTATTGTGACACCAATTCTAACACCTGTATAAGAACCAGGCCCTTTAGCAACAACAATTTTTGAAAGATCATGCGGCTTTACATCACAGTCGTTCATCAATGCCTCAATGGCAGGCATAACCCGTACGGAGTGATTCTTCTTTATATTTGTAATATACTCGCCTATCACTTGATCTCCGTCCAATAAAGCTACACCTAGTGCATAGTTAGACGTATCGATTGAAAGCACCTTCATAATAAAAACTCCTTACATAATTCCTCATATCTTTTTCCATTAGGCTTTAAGACTATTTTTCTTGCGCCATTTTCACATAAATATAAGGATACAGTTAATATCTCCTGTGGAAGCTGCTCTTCTATTAAGTGAGCCCACTCAACAACAGTCACACCTTCTCCCTCAAAGTATTCATCAAAGCCTAAATCCTCAAAAGAATCTTCCACTCGATATACATCCATGTGATAAAGAGGTAATCTTCCTTGATACTCTTTAATAATTGTAAAAGTCGGGCTATTTACGTTTCTTTTAATTTTCAAACCAAGAGCCAATCCTTTAGTAAACGTTGTTTTCCCAGCCCCAAGATCTCCTTCTAAAGCAATTACATCACCCGGCTTCAAAAATCCTGCAAGTCGCTTGGAGAAATCCATTGTTTCTTCAGACTGATTAGAGATAAATTCAAATTGTTTCATATCAATTGATCACCTTTGTTTTCTTATAAGTCCGTTTCATCCAGTATGGACAAAAAAACCTTAGGATGAATCCTAAGGGATATCTATTAGTATAGTCTACATGATTTTTCTTGGCTGGGCAAAAATGCCTGATATAAAACGAATTTACTTTCATAGTTATAATATAAGGCAGTTTTCGCAAACATTGCTGCTTTTAATATGAATGGGTAAAGGTTGATTTGCGCTCCAGGTGCTCGCTTTCCGCCGGGTGGGCGGTGAGCCTCCTCGACGCTAAAGCATCTGCGGGGTCTCACCTGTCCCACTACTCCCGCAGGACGTTGAATAGGCTTCTTGAATTGACACCGCACGAGGAAATGCGGATGCATTTTCGAGGAGTCTCACACCTTCCGCTCCAATCAACCAACTTTTTTATTTAATAGTTTTTATTTACATAACCTACTCAAATACAACAATCTTTTAGAAAAGCTCCAATAATAAAAATAGACATAAAAAAAAACGAAACATTGTTTCGTAATTAATTTTGTAATATAAATGGCGGTCCGGACGGGACTCGAACCCGCGACCTCCTGCGTGACAGGCAGGCATTCTAACCAACTGAACTACCGGACCAAATTGCGGGGACAGGATTTGAACCTGCGACCTTCGGGTTATGAGCCCGACGAGCTACCGAACTGCTCCACCCCGCGATAGTATTATTTAGCTATATTAGCTATGCACATTGCTTGCGAATGAAATAACCGCCCCGATTTCAGGAAGATTATTCAAGTAGCAGCTCAATCGGTGCGCTGAAGTATATTCTTCGTAGCGTATTCGATCGTGCTCCACCCCGCGATAATATTATTTAAAAACAGCCTGGCGGCGTCCTACTCTCACAAGGGGACAGCCCCTAACTACCATCGGCGCTGAGAAGCTTAACTGCCGTGTTCGGGATGGGAACGGGTGTGACCTTCTCGCTATCGTCACCAGACTATTTTTTGAGGTTTGTTCCCTCAAAACTAGATAATGCAGAAGAAGAAGATAGAGTAATCATTTATCGTTTTGTCCAGCTACGGCTCCTAGCTTTTCGGCCGTTTCAATCCATCCCTACAAATCTAAAAACGGGATTTGCAGTGCTGGCTTTCCAACGTCTCTCAAAGCTAAACAGTCGCCTTCGCCTTTCATTTTTGGTTAAGTCCTCGACCGATTAGTATTTGTCAGCTCCACGTGTCACCACGCTTCCACCTCAAACCTATCAACCTGATCATCTTTCAGGGGTCTTACTAGCTTGACGCTATGGGAAATCTCATCTCGAGGGGGGCTTCATGCTTAGATGCTTTCAGCACTTATCCCTTCCGCA
>NZ_JBIACJ010000017.1:0-59998 GCF_042865275.1 Cytobacillus mangrovibacter
TGCGGAAGGGATAAGTGCTGAAAGCATCTAAGCATGAAGCCCCCCTCGAGATGAGATTTCCCATAGCGTCAAGCTAGTAAGACCCCTGAAAGATGATCAGGTTGATAGGTTTGAGGTGGAAGCGTGGTGACACGTGGAGCTGACAAATACTAATCGGTCGAGGACTTAACCAAAAACGAAAGGCGAAGGCGACTGTTCAGCTTTGAGAGACGTTGGAAAGCCAGCACTGCAAATCCCGCTTTTGGATTTGTAGGGATGGATTGAAACGGCCGAAAAGCTAGGAGCCGTAGCTGGACAAAATGAATAAATGATTACTCTATCTTCTTCTTCTGCATTATCTAGTTTTGAGGGAACAAACCTCAAAAAAATAGTCTGGTGACGATAGCGAGAAGGTCACACCCGTTCCCATCCCGAACACGGCAGTTAAGCTTCTCAGCGCCGATGGTAGTTAGGGGCTGTCCCCTTGTGAGAGTAGGACGCCGCCAGGCAAAGTGAAAGAGTACCCATAAGGGTGCTCTTTTTTTGTCTAGAAAACTAATAGGATGACTACTGTTAAGCATTGATTATGTTTGAAATATTTACTCCGTTTAAAGGTTTAGGAGGTAAAAAAAGGGGGAAAATTAATAATACCTGTTCGTTGCAACGTAATATATACTTATGTATAATTAAAGTCAAATATAGTCAAAGTCAGATTAGGAGGAGGAATGATGAGAAATATCTCAGATATAATTGAGAATTATTTAAAGCAGGTTTTGGAAATGAGCGAGAGGGAGCTTGTTGAAATTAAACGAAGTGAAGTTGCAGATAAGTTCCAATGTGTACCATCCCAAATAAATTACGTCATTAATACAAGGTTTACGATTGAGAAGGGCTATGTAGTAGAAAGTAAACGGGGGGGTGGGGGATATATTAGAATTATGAAAGTGCAATCTTATGATCACGCTCATTTAATTGATCAAATTCTAACTTTAATAAAGGGTCGGTTAACTCAGAATAGTGCGGAGGATGTAATTTTTCGACTTGTAGATGAGGAAATTATTACAAAGAGAGAAGCGAAAATAATGCTAAGTGTGATTGACCGCTCCGTTCTGTATATTGATCTCCCATATAGAGATGAACTCCGTGCAAGAATGCTAAATGCAATGTTAACAACTTTAAAATATAAATAAAACAGCGAGCTCGAGAGGTGAAAACATGATATGCCAAGAATGTAATCAAAGACCGGCAACGCTGCATTTTACCAAAATAGTAAATGGCGAAAAAGCTGAATATCATTTATGTGAAAAATGTGCTCAGGAGAAGGGCGATATGTTCATGTTTAATGGGACATCAGGCTTTTCTATTAATAACTTGTTAACTGGATTACTTAATATGGATCCAACGATACACAAAAAAGAGCAAGATCCATTTTTTCAGGAAGAAATTCTGCAATGTGATCAATGTTCCATGACATTTCAGCAATTTATCAAAGTAGGCAGGTTTGGCTGTGCAAATTGCTATCAAGCCTTTGAAGAGCAACTTAAACCAATTTTAAAAAGACTTCAAAGCGGAAATTTATCGCATAATGGCAAGATTCCTGCTAGGGTGGGCGGAAGCCTCCATTTAAAAAAGAACATTGAGGAATTGAAGTATAAGCTTAAAGAGCTAATTTCTAAGGAAGAGTTTGAACAAGCAGCAGGGGTAAGAGATGAGATACGTTTGCTGGAAAGCCAATTAAGTACAAATCATGAAGGAGGGAAGTAAGCTTGTCGCTAGAACGATTCATCAATCAAGCTGTCAGCTCCTGGATGAGTGCGGAGGGACCAGACTCAGATATTATATTAAGCTCAAGAATCCGGCTGGCTAGAAATATAAAACAATTTAAGTTTCCAATCCTTTTTACTAATGATGAAGCTAAGTCAGTTATACAGAAAGTAAAAGAAAGAGTGGATGACTCATCTTTTACAAAGCTCGGGAAATTGGAGCTGTTATTAATGGATGAACTTCAGCCGCTTCAAAAAAGAGTTCTCATGGAGAAGCATTTAATTAGTCCACATCTAACCGAAAATTCTCCCTTTGGCGCTTGTCTACTTTCTGAGAATGAAGAATTAAGCATTATGATTAATGAAGAGGATCATATTCGAATACAATGCTTATTCCCAGGTTTTCAATTATCAGAGGCGCTGGATATGGCTTATGAAATTGATGACTGGTTAGAGGAAAAGCTTGATTATGCCTTTGCTGAAGGTGTCGGGTATTTAACTAGCTGTCCGACAAATGTAGGGACCGGGTTAAGAGCTTCAGTGATGATGCATTTGCCTGGGCTTGTATTAACACAGCAAATGAATCGAATTATTCCTGCAATTAATCAATTAGGGTTAGTTGTTAGAGGAATTTATGGTGAAGGCAGCGAAGCTTTAGGGAATATATTTCAAGTATCTAACCAAATGACACTTGGGAAATCAGAAAGAGATATTGTTCAAGATCTGATAAGTGTGGTGAGCCAGCTCATTTCACAGGAAAGATCAGCACGAGAAGCATTAGAGAAAACTTCTAACATACAATTAGAAGATAGAGTATTCCGTTCGTTTGGGATTTTATCAAACTCACGAATTATTGAATCGAAGGAAGCAGCAAGATGTTTGTCAGATGTTAGGTTAGGTATCGATATGGGGTATCTAATCGATATTTCAAAGAATATATTAAATGAACTTATGATTTTGACACAGCCTGGATTTTTACAACAATATGCAGGTGGGCCATTAAGGCCGCATGAAAGGGATATCCGACGAGCTTCTTTAATAAGAGAAAGATTAAAAATGGAGAATCACTGATAGGAGGATAATCATATGATGTTTGGTCGTTTCACAGAAAGAGCCCAAAAAGTATTGGCATTAGCACAAGAGGAAGCCATTCGTTTAGGACATAATAATATTGGAACAGAGCATATACTTCTAGGTCTTGTACGTGAAGGAGATGGCATTGCAGCGAAAGCCCTTTACGCGCTAGGACTTGGTTCTGACAAAATCCAAACTGAAGTGGAGAACCTAATTGGCAGAGGGCAGGATCCATCCCAAACACCGAATTATACGCCAAGAGCTAAAAAGGTGATTGAACTCTCAATGGATGAAGCAAGAAAACTAGGGCATTCCTATGTAGGGACTGAGCATATACTTCTTGGTCTTATTCGAGAAGGTGAAGGTGTAGCAGCAAGAGTGCTTAACAATCTAGGAGTTAGTCTTAATAAAGCCCGCCAACAAGTATTGCAGTTATTAGGGAGCAATGAATCTGGAGGCCATCAGGGTGGTTCATCTGCTAACGCCAATACGCCGACACTTGATGGTTTGGCAAGAGATTTAACAGCGATTGCGAAGGAAGGAAGCCTTGACCCTGTTATTGGCCGAAGCAAAGAGATTCAGCGTGTAATTGAAGTACTAAGCAGAAGAACGAAGAATAATCCAGTCCTAATTGGAGAGCCGGGTGTGGGTAAAACGGCGATCGCTGAAGGACTTGCTCAGCAAATTATTAATAACGAGGTTCCAGAAACGCTTCGTGATAAAAGAGTCATGACGCTTGATATGGGAACAGTTGTTGCAGGAACAAAGTATCGTGGTGAATTTGAGGACCGTTTGAAGAAGGTAATGGATGAGATCCGCCAGGCGGGAAATATTATCTTATTCATTGATGAGCTGCATACATTAATTGGTGCAGGTGGCGCAGAAGGAGCAATTGATGCTTCGAATATACTTAAGCCATCACTTGCTCGTGGTGAATTGCAATGTATTGGTGCAACAACACTTGATGAATACCGGAAATATATTGAAAAAGATGCTGCATTAGAAAGACGTTTCCAGCCAATTAGAGTGGATGAACCAACATCTGAAGAGTCAGTGCAAATTCTATATGGCTTGCGTGACCGATATGAAGCTCATCATCGTGTAACGATAACCGATGCAGCGATTGATGCAGCTGTTAAACTATCAGATCGTTATATTTCTGACCGTTTTCTTCCTGATAAGGCAATTGACCTTATTGATGAGGCAGGTTCAAAGGTTCGCCTGCGGTCCTATACAACACCTCCAAATTTAAAAGAGTTAGAAGTAAAACTTGAAGACGTCCGTAAAGAAAAAGATGCGGCAGTGCAAAGCCAAGAATTTGAAAAGGCTGCTTCTTTACGAGATACGGAACAGCGTCTTCGTGAACAGCTGGAAGAAACGAAAAAAACATGGAAAGAAAAGCAAGGAAAAGAGAATAGCGAGGTAACAGTTGAAGATATTGCAAGTGTTGTATCTAGCTGGACCGGCATTCCTGTTTCTAAGCTAGCAGAAACAGAAACACAAAAGCTTCTAAATTTAGAAGAAATCCTTCATTCGCGATTAATTGGTCAAGAAGAGGCAGTCAAAGCCATTTCTAAAGCTGTCCGCCGAGCAAGGGCAGGACTAAAAGATCCGAAGCGGCCAATTGGTTCTTTCGTATTCCTTGGCCCAACAGGAGTTGGAAAAACAGAGCTTGCACGTGCATTAGCTGAAGCGATGTTTGGTGATGAAGATGCAATGATCCGCATTGATATGTCTGAGTATATGGAGAAGCATTCTACTTCACGTTTAGTAGGATCACCTCCTGGATATGTAGGATATGAAGAAGGTGGACAGTTAACAGAAAAGGTTCGCAGAAAGCCATACTCAGTTGTCTTATTAGATGAAATTGAAAAGGCGCATCCAGATGTTTTCAACATTCTTTTACAAGTGCTTGAGGATGGGCGTCTGACTGATTCAAAAGGAAGAACGGTAGATTTCCGCAATACTGTTTTAATCATGACTTCCAATGTTGGGGCAGAGGCGCTTAAACGCAATAAATATGTCGGTTTCAATATTCAAGACGGGGAACAAGATTATAAGGATATGAAATCGAAGGTTATGGAAGAAATGAAAAAGGCATTTCGTCCAGAGTTCGTCAATCGTATTGATGAAATCATTGTCTTCCATGCATTAGAAAGAAAGCATCTGAAAGAAATTGTGACATTGATGTCCGATCAATTGACTAAACGATTAAAAGAGCAGGATATTGATATTGAATTAACTGATGCAGCGAAGGAGAAGATCTCTGTCGAGGGGTATGACCCTGAATATGGAGCGCGGCCACTGCGCAGAGCCATTCAAAAGCATATTGAAGACCGTCTATCAGAAGAATTGCTTAAAGGAACTGTTTTGACAGGACAAAAGGTTATCATTGATGTACGTGATGGAGAATTTGTCGTGGAAACAGGAGCATTAGATGTTGCGGCTACTTTGCAGAAGTAAAGTATGGAAATAAAGAAAGAAGGTGCACGTATAAAAAACGTGTGCCTTCTTTGTAATTAGTAAAGTCTAAAGAGCGTATAATATAATTCTGGGATCTGTATTTATTGAAAATCAACAGATAGAAGGCAAGGGTTGATTGGAGAGGAAGAAATAGAATGGCAAAAAGAAAAACAAAGTTTATGTGTCAGGAATGCGGGTATGAGTCACCTAAGTGGATGGGGAAATGCCCTGGCTGTGGTGAGTGGAATAAGATGGTTGAAGAGGTGGAGAAAGCATCTAACTCAAGAAGAGGTGCCTTTGCACATTCGCAAGGAACAACTGTTCTTTCAAAGGCTACCCCCATTAATTCTATTGAGACGGTTAGTGAGCCAAGGATCTATACAGATCTAAAAGAACTTAATCGCGTACTTGGTGGAGGAGTAGTAAGGGGGTCTTTAGTATTAATTGGAGGCGATCCCGGGATTGGAAAATCGACACTTCTATTACAAGTCTCTTCCCAATTGGCTAATAAGAATCACTCTGTTTTATATATATCAGGTGAGGAATCGATGCGGCAGACGAAACTGCGGGCAGACCGTTTAGGCGTTTCTTCAGATAAATTATTGGTTTACTCGGAGACAAGTCTTGAAGAAATCAGCAGGACCATCGAACAAGTCAATCCAAGCTTTGTCATCATTGATTCCATCCAAACAATTTTTCATCCTGAGGTAACTTCAGCACCGGGCAGTGTCTCTCAAGTGCGGGAATGTACAGCGGAATTAATGAGAATTGGAAAAACAAAGGGAATTGCTATTTTTATAGTCGGGCATGTTACAAAGGAAGGCTCGATTGCAGGGCCGAGATTATTAGAACATATGGTAGATACTGTTCTTTATTTTGAAGGGGAACGCCACCATACATATCGTATTTTACGAGCAGTAAAAAACAGGTTTGGGTCAACAAATGAAATGGGGATTTTCGAAATGAAGGAATTTGGACTGGAAGAGGTAGAAAATCCGTCTGAAATCTTTTTAGAGGAAAGATCCCAAGGTGCGGCAGGATCAACGGTTGTTGCATCGATGGAAGGGACACGTCCTGTTCTAGTTGAAATTCAAGCGCTTATTTCTCCTACCAGCTTTGGGAATCCAAGAAGAATGGCAACGGGGATTGATCATAATCGTGTTCCTTTACTAATGGCCGTATTAGAAAAACGTGTAGGAATGCTGCTCCAGAATCAGGATGCTTATTTAAAAGTTGCTGGCGGTGTCAAGTTAGATGAGCCGGCTATCGATTTAGCTATTGCCGTCAGTATTGCTTCCAGCTTTCGTGATAAGCCGACTAAGGCCACAGATTGCATCATTGGTGAGGTTGGATTGACCGGTGAAGTTAGAAGGGTATCAAGAATCGAGCAGAGGGTTCAGGAAGCGGCGAAGCTTGGTTTTGAAAGAGTAATCCTGCCTGCCAATAATCTTGGGGGCTGGAGTAGTCCAAAAGGAATAGAATTGGTTGGCGTGAGCTCTGTTAGTGAAGCATTAAAAGCAACATTAGGAGGTTGAAGAATGGAAATGAAAAAGCTTGGTGAAAAAACGATGAGTGAAATCCTTCAATTTATGGCTCCAGGAACCCCGATAAGAGAAGGGATAGATAATGTCCTTCGTGCGAATACAGGAGGATTAATTATTCTTGGGAGTAAAGACAAGATAACCCACATCGTTGATGGGGGATTTCAGATTAATTCGCCATTCTCACCAAGCTACTTGTATGAGTTAGCTAAAATGGATGGAGCTATTGTTTTGAACGAGGAAGGCAATAAGATTCTAATTGCTAATGCTCAACTGGCCCCAGATCCAAGCATTTCTTCTACAGAAACAGGCATGCGCCATCGAACTGCCGAAAGAGTAGCGAAGCAAACGGGATCATTAGTAATCGCTATCTCCCAGAGACGAAATGTCATTACTTTATATAAGAGTCATCTACGCTATGCATTAAGAGATATTGCGGTTATTCTAACAAAAGCAAATGTTGCCTTGCAGACCCTTGATAAATATAAGGTTGTTTTGGAGCAAAGCATTACCAATTTAAGCGTACTGGAATTTGAAGAACTGGTTACATACTGCGATATTATTAATGTCTTTCATAGCATCGAGATGGTTTTGAGAATTAAGACTGAATTGCTCGCTTATTTAAATGAACTAGGAATTGAAGGAAGGCTCATTCGTTTACAAATGAATGAACTCTTGTTGGATATTGAAAAAGAAGCAGAGTTGATCATCAGCGATTATTCATATTCAAAAGATATTAGCACTAGTGAGATATTTGCCAAATTACAGGAGTTATCCACTGGAAAGATCCTTGAGGATTCTGTCATCCTCAAGCTTTTAGGCTATAACGGGTATATTCATACAGATGAATATAAGTGTCCACGAGGCTACCGGATGCTTTCAAAAGTGCCCCGCTTGCCACCAGTAATCATAGAGAACCTGATTATTCGGTTTAAGGATTTGCCAGCCATTGTTGCTGCATCGGTTGAAGAATTGGATGAAGTAGAGGGAATAGGAGAAGTACGGGCAAGGAAAATAAAGGATGGTTTAAAGTTGATAAAAAATCAACTTTTAGCAGACCGGCAGCTATAAAGTGACTATTGAACTACAATACTCAATATGATAAAATATTCGTTTGTTTTATTTGACACTAGATTGTTAATGGTGCTAACCTTAGGCTGTAGCCCTATTATTGATTATTAATTTTATGCTACTATAATTTATTTCATCGGTAAAAATCCCCTTACTTAGGGTTTCAATTTTTAGAATTTGTTTATAATGAATAAAAGGAGGTGAAGGAATGTTAAAACGTATTGTTCAAGCATGCTTCCTTATTATTGGGGTTACGCTGGGGATATTTTTGATTCCTGATTTATTGAGATTAATATCACTGGATGACATGACTTTGTTAAATAACCCTTATATGTCTGCCGTGCTAGGTGCAATTATTTTTTATCTTATTTCTTTTTGGGCAGTTGATTATGTCGTTAATTTTGTAAAATGGGTAGAGGAATCGCTTGTAAAAATACCGATTACCGATATTATCTTTGGAAGTATCGGCTTAGTATTTGGTCTAATCATTGCCTTTTTGATTGGTTATGCGTTGAATGCCATTGAAGTACCGATTTTAAATACGGTTGCTCCAATTGTGCTGACCCTTATATTTGGTTATTTAGGGTTTCAGGTAGGTTTCAAAAAACGTGATGAGCTTCTTAATCTATTCTCAAATCGAAAGAAAAAGACAAATGAAGAAGATCCTGAAGCTACTTCGAAAAACGAATTGAAAATATTAGATACAAGCGTCATTATTGATGGCAGAATCGCGGATATTTGCCAAACTGGATTTCTTGAAGGAACGATTGTCATTCCGCAGTTTGTTCTAGAAGAGCTGCAGCATATTGCTGATTCCTCTGATGTGTTGAAAAGAAATAGAGGGCGAAGAGGGCTAGATATTTTAAACCGGATTCAAAAAGAACTTGCAGTGAAAGTAGAAATCTACGAAGGTGATTTTGAGGAAATCCAGGAAGTAGATAGTAAGCTTGTGAAGCTTGCAAAAATTACAAATGGAATAGTAGTGACAAATGACTTTAACTTAAATAAAGTTTGTGAGTTTCAAGGTGTATCTGTCTTAAATATTAATGACTTGGCTAATGCTGTAAAACCTGTTGTGCTTCCAGGAGAAGAGATGAAAGTCCAAGTGATTAAGGATGGAAAAGAACAGAATCAAGGGATTGCCTATCTAGATGACGGCACAATGATTGTTGTTGAGGATGGTCGCGACTATATTGGCAAGTATATCGATGTATTAGTAACAAGCGTCCTGCAAACCTCAGCTGGACGAATGATCTTTGCTAAACCGAAATTATTAGAAAAGGCATTATAGAGATAGGGGTTTGTTTTTTATGGCTTATCAAGTCATTATTCCTGCAGCTGGTCAGGGGAAGAGAATGGAAGCAGGAAAGAATAAGGTGTTGCTAGAGCTTAATGATCTGCCTATTTTAATTCATACGTTAAATGTTTTTCAGATGGATAAAGCGTGCGACGGTATTCTTCTTGCTATCAATCCAGAAGAAGAAGAAGAGATGAAGATGCTCCTTGAGGAAAATCAAATAACGAAGATACTTGCTTTTGTTCCAGGAGGGAAAGAGCGGCAGTACAGTATTCATAATGCATTAAAACAGGTGAAAAAGGATGGGATTGTGCTTGTGCATGATGCTGCAAGACCATTTGTCGACAAGGAGCTCTTCCGTCCGCTAATAGAAGCTGCTGAGAATAAAGGGGCTGCTATTTTTGCCGTCCCTGTTAAAGATACGATAAAAAAAGCCGCCGGAGATATCGTTGCTGAAACGGTTGAACGTACAAGCTTGTGGGCTGTTCAAACCCCGCAGGCTTTTCGTATTTCCATTTTGAAGGAGGCCTATCAGAAGGCAGAAGAAGAAGACTTCCTTGGCACAGATGATGCAAGTTTAGTAGAGCGTCTTGGGCAAGAGGTAGTGATTGTGAAAGGGAATTATGACAATATCAAGCTGACAACACCTGAAGATCTGTACTTTGCTGAAGCTATTATCAGGAAACGGGAGCAAAGGTTGTAATCATTTGCGTAAAGGAGAATATATAATGTTTCGAATTGGACAAGGCTTTGATGTACATCAATTAACGGAGGGACGTCCACTTATTATTGGTGGTATAGAAATCCCTTATGAAAAAGGTTTAGCAGGTCATTCAGATGCGGATGTCCTATTACATACAGTCGCTGATGCTTGCTTAGGTGCGATCGGTGAAGGGGATATTGGAAGACATTTTCCTGACACAGATCCCGCTTTCAAGGATGCGGACTCAGCAAAATTATTAGAGCATGTGTGGATGCTTGTAAAGGAAAAAGGGTATGAGCTTGTCAATGCAGATTGTACAATTATTGCCCAAAAGCCGAAAATGGCACCGTATATTGAGCAAATGAGAGTACGAATTGCCGAATTATTAGAAACAGAACGTGAAAATATTAATGTAAAAGCAACAACTACAGAGCAGCTCGGATTTACAGGCAGAGGCGAAGGAATCGCTTCACAGGTAGCTGTGTTATTACAAAAAAGATAGTTTTTAAAGCTAATTGTTAATTTATGCATCCTGTTGATTGGAGCGGAATTCAACAGACCAGTCTAACGAAACAAAAAAATAGCATGACAACACTTGATTTTGCACTTTATCACTGAAAATTCCGGTGCTAAAATAGATGAAGAGTGAGAAGAAATATTTAGGAGGCAACAGTATTATGTCAAACGATATTCGCGTACGTTATGCCCCGAGTCCAACTGGACATTTGCATATCGGTAATGCTCGTACGGCATTATTTAATTATTTATATGCCCGTAATACAGGCGGAAAGTTCATTATCCGCATTGAAGATACAGATAAGAAGCGGAATATTGAAGGTGGAGAAGAAAGTCAGCTTAAGTATTTACAATGGCTTGGCATTGATTGGGACGAAAGTGTAGATAAAGATGGTGCTTTTGGCCCGTATCGTCAATCTGAACGGAATGCCATTTATGAGCAATACTATAAAGAGCTCTTAGAAAAGGGCCATGCATATAAATGCTATTGTACGGAAGAAGAAATTGTGGCAGAGCGGGAAGCACAGGTTGAAAAAGGTGAAACACCTGCTTATTCTGGGAAGTGCCGCCACTTAACTCCAGAGGAACGTACGAACTTAGAAGCTGAGGGAAGACAACCGAGCATTCGCTTTTTAGTTCCGAAAGGGAAAGTATTTACGTTCACTGATATGGTGAAAGGTGAGGTTTCATTTGAAGCAGATGGAATTGGCGACCATGTTATTGTTAAAAAGGATGGAACACCAACTTATAATTTTGCTGTAACAGTTGATGATCACCTAATGGAAATTTCCCATGTATTAAGAGGAGATGACCATATTTCTAACACGCCAAAGCAGCTGATGATTTATGAAGCATTGGGCTGGGAAGCTCCGGTATTTGGCCATATGACATTGATTGTGAATGAAAGCCGCAAGAAGTTAAGCAAGCGTGACGAGTCTATCATTCAATTCATTGAGCAATATGAAGAGCTTGGCTATTTACCAGAGGCACTATTTAACTTTATTGCTCTATTGGGATGGTCGCCATCTGGAGAAGAGGAAGTCTTCTCTAAGGATGAATTTATTACTATTTTTGATGCAAACCGTTTATCGAAATCTCCTGCTCTTTTTGACAAACAGAAGCTAACATGGATGAACAATCAATATGTGAAGAAGCTTGATATTGATCGACTTGTTGCGATCTCCTTGCCGCATCTTGTGAAGGCTGGTCGGGTAAATGAGCAAAGAACAGAAGCAGAAGAACAATGGGTGCGCAGCTTAATTGCCTTATATCAGGAAAAAATGAGCTTTGGTGCGGAAATTGTTGAGCTAACAGAAATCTTCTTTACAGAAGAGACTGTTTTGGATGAAGAGGCGGAAGCGGTCATTAAAGAAGAGCAAGTTCCGGAAGTCCTTGCTGCATTCTTAAGTGAAATTGAGCAGTTAAGCGATTTTAAAGCAGAAGAAATTAAAGCAGCGATGAAGGCTGTACAAAAGGCTACAGGTCATAAAGGGAAAAAACTCTTCATGCCGATCCGGGTAGCTACAACAGGGCAAACCCATGGACCAGATCTTCCACAAGCAATTGAGCTTCTAGGGAAGGAAAAAGTAAAAACAAGAATAATGAGTATTTTGGGTTAACATATTGACTAAAATGTAATATAGTAATAAGTAATTCAATAAATGAAAGTGTAGAAGAGGAAAAGTAAGATCATGATGCTTTTTAGAGAGAACCATCACCGGCTGAAAGTGGTTTAAGCCTCTCATCGTTCTGAAGTGCCCCTCTGAGCCTTGTTTCGAACACTATAAAGCTGTCTGGCTACTAGGAATAATTTTTCCAAGGTGCTTGTGCTTTTTAAAGTAGGAATGAGCGGAACTCCATCCGTTAACAGGTTAAAGTTGAGACTAGTAAAGTCTAAACAGAGTGGAACCGCGCGTAAAAGCGTCTCTGTCCTTAATGGCAGAGGCGCTTTTTTTTATTTCAGGATAAGAAAGTTTAACTTTTCGCCTATCAAACTTCAGGTCTCCTCCGCAACGATTGCGTCAACATCGGTCCGCTATCGCAAACCGTGTTTCCTATATCTCAGTCGGACCCCTTCCAGTTTGTACGGCGATGATCAAGGCGCTTACGCATTTCTTTCAGGAAATAAAAATTTCCCGGGAAAATATTATTTAGATAAAACGATTCCTGAGATGATTATGAATCCAAAGGAGGGGAGAAAGGATGTTTAGAAGGATCAAGGAAGATATAGAGGTTGTTTTTGAACAGGACCCTGCGGCAAGAAGTTATCTAGAAGTAGTATTAACCTATTCAGGTTTACATGCTATATGGGCGCATCGTATAGCCCATGCACTATTTAAAAGAAAGCTCTTTTTCCTTGCTAGAGTTATTTCGCAAATTAGCCGCTTTTTCACGGGGATTGAAATTCACCCTGGTGCGAAAATTGGCAGGCGCTTTTTCATTGATCATGGCATGGGTGTGGTGATCGGTGAAACATGTGAGATAGGCAATAATGTTACCGTTTTTCAAGGTGTAACACTAGGAGGGACAGGAAAAGAAAAAGGCAAACGCCATCCAACCATTAAAGATAATGCCCTTATTGCAACAGGGGCAAAGGTGCTCGGTTCGATTACGATTGGGGAAAATTCGAAAGTAGGAGCTGGTTCGGTTGTTCTGCATGAAGTACCTCCGAATTCCACTGTTGTTGGTATTCCAGGCCGAGTGAAAATTCGGGATGGAGTTAAAATAAGAAAGGACTTAAATCATACGGATCTTCCTGATCCAATTGCAGATCGATTTAAAGAAATGGAAAATGAAATTGCTCGATTAAGCAGTGAACTAGAGAGCTTAAGGAAAGAAAGGAGCCAAGTTAATGGCCATTCATATTTATAATACGCTAACTAGAAAAAAGGAACCGTTTATTCCTTTAGAAGAAGGAAAAGTAAAGATGTATGTGTGCGGACCAACCGTTTATAATTATATTCATATAGGAAATGCTCGTCCGCCAATTGTTTTTGATACGGTTAGAAGGTACTTTGAATATAGAGGATATGATATGAAATACATTTCTAACTTTACGGATGTCGATGATAAATTGATCCGGGCTGCAAAGGAGCTTGGAGAAGATGTACCGACAATTGCAGACCGATTTATCGACGCTTATTTCGAAGATGTTTCTGCACTTGGTTGCAAACGGGCAGATGCACATCCAAGAGTGACAGAGAGCATGGATATTATCATTGAGTTTATAGAAACTTTAATTGAAAAGGGATATGCCTATGAATCAGAAGGAGATGTCTATTTCCATACTCGTAAATTTGATGGCTACGGCAAGCTATCCCATCAATCGATCGATGAACTCCGCTCTGGTGCACGTATTGCTGTAGGTGAGAAAAAGGATGATGCTCTTGATTTTGCTCTTTGGAAAGCGGCAAAAGAAGGCGAGATTTATTGGGATAGTCCATGGGGGAAAGGCAGACCAGGCTGGCATATTGAATGCTCTGCAATGGCCAAGAAATATTTAGGTGAGACAATTGATATTCATGCGGGCGGACAGGATTTGGCTTTTCCACATCATGAGAATGAAATTGCTCAATCTGAAGCGGTAAATGGCCAAACATTTGCCCGTTATTGGATGCATAATGGCTATATCAATATCGATAATGAAAAGATGTCGAAATCCCTTGGCAATTTTGTGTTAGTTCATGATATTATCAAAAATCATGACCCACAGGTTCTCCGATTCTTTATGCTATCTGTTCATTACCGTAATCCGATTAATTATAGTGAAGAACTACTAGAGAATACTCGTGCAGGACTAGAGCGAATAAAGACCTCTTACCAGAACTTGAAGCATCGTCAAGAAGCGAGTGCTAATTTAGGGGATCATAATAATGAGTGGCTTGAAAAAATAACAGCCTTGCATGAAGAATTCATTAAGGAAATGGATGATGACTTTAATACAGCCAACGGCATCTCCGTTCTATTTGAGCTTTCAAAATTAGCGAACTATTATTTGATGGAGAAAAATACATCAGTTGAAGTAATTGAGGCGTTTACAAAGGAATTTGAAGATCTTTTCCACGTCCTTGGGCTTTCATTAGATTTTCAGGAGGAGAAATTGCTGGATGAGGACATTGAAGAGATGATCCAACAGCGAAATCAGGCGAGGAAGGATAGAAACTTCCAATTAGCCGATGAAATACGAGATAAATTGAAGGAAATGAACATTATCCTAGAAGATACACCACAAGGAATTAGATGGAAAAGAGGCTAAGTGAATGCTTCCATATACAAATAAGATAGACGAAAAACAGCTGAATAGCCTCGCCCTTGCTTATATGGGCGATGCTGTTTTTGAAATATATGTACGCAGGCACTTGATCCAGAGTGGACAGGTAAGGCCCAATCAATTACATAGAGAAGCAACTTACTATGTTTCTGCAAAGGCTCAATCTCAAATCATACACCAATTTCTTGATTCTAGTGTTCTGTCTGATGAAGAAACGGCTGTTGTCAAAAGGGGAAGGAATGCAAAATCTGGCACTGTCCCTAAAAATACAGATGTTCAAACATACCGATATAGTACGGCATTTGAATCCCTGATAGGTTATTTATATTTATCGGAAAAGGAAGAGCGGCTGGAGGAAATTATTTTAGCTGCATTTCAAATCGTTGAAAATAAGAAAGGAGGAACAGTGAAATGAACGAGGATATGATTATGGGAAAAAATCCAGTTATCGAAGCGCTAAAGTCGGGAAGAGATATTAATAAAATCCTAATCGCTGAAGGTTCCCAAGGCGGCCAAATGCAGCAGGTAATTGGACTTGCTAAAGCATCCAATGTATTTTTACAATTTGTTCCGAAGAAAAAGTTAGATCAAATGGCAGAAGGGAATCATCAAGGGGTGGTAGCCCAGGTTGCTGCTTATCAATATGCGGAGCTGGATGATTTATTCCATGCGGCAGAAAAGAAAAATGAATCCCCATTCTTTTTGTTATTAGATGAAATAGAGGATCCGCATAATCTAGGTTCAATTATGAGAACAGCTGATGCAGTTGGTGCTCATGGAATTATTATTCCAAAGCGCAGAGCGGTAGGTTTGACAGCTACTGTTGCAAAAGCTTCGACAGGGGCAATTGAACATATTCCTGTTGTTCGTGTGACCAATATGGCAAGAACCATTGATGAATTGAAAGAAAAAGGGGTATGGATTGCTGGAACTGATGCAAAAGGGCGAGAGGATTATCGACAATTTGATGGCACATTGCCTCTTGGTTTAGTGATTGGCAGTGAGGGGAAGGGAATGGGGCGCTTGATTCGTGATAAATGCGACTTCCTAATCCATATGCCAATGGCTGGCCATGTTACATCTTTAAATGCATCTGTAGCTGCTGCTCTCCTCATGTATGAGGTTTATCGGAAACGACACCCTCTTGAGAAATAAAAATGGACATCCTAATTGTCGACGGATATAACGTAATTGGTGCTTGGCCAGAGCTAAGGGAGCTGAAAAACAAGGATTTTTCAGCAGCAAGAGACCGGTTAATCGAAAAAATGGCTGAGTACCAAGCGTATTCTGGATATAGGGTAATTATTGTCTTTGATGCCCATTTCGTAAAGGGAATAGAAAAGAAATATAAAAATTATAAAGTCGAAGTTATTTTTACAAGAACGAATGAAACAGCCGATGAACGAATTGAGAAACTGGCCATTAGCCTAAATAATATTAAAACGCAAATTCATGTGGCGACCTCAGACTTTACTGAACAATGGGCCATCTTTGGCCAAGGGGCACTCCGGAAATCATCAAGAGAATTATTAAATGAAATGAATCATGTGGAGAGCAGAATTAATAAAAGAGTAAAAAAAATTCAGAAGGAACAGCCTATTTCAAAGATTCCTCTCAACAAGGAAGTGGCAGAAATTTTTGAAAAATGGCGCAGAGGTCAGCAATGAGTGGTTGACGCTGGAAAAAAGCCTACTGTATACTAGTTTTATCTATGTTTGTACGGTCGGGGGGATCTGATTGGATACTGACTTAAAGTCAATCGACGATAATAATTTAGAGTTTTTACAGCTTGAAGATGAAGAATTGGTTGATTTAGTCCATAAGGGCGAAAGTGAAGCGTTAGACTATTTAATTCATAAGTATCGTAATTTCGTTCGCGCAAAAGCAAGATCCTATTTTTTGATTGGTGCAGATAAAGAAGATATTGTCCAAGAGGGAATGATTGGTTTATACAAGGCAATCCGTGATTTCAAAGGGGACAAGCTTTCCTCCTTCAAAGCTTTTGCTGAGCTTTGTATTACAAGGCAAATTATTACTGCTATTAAAACGGCAACTCGGCAGAAGCATATTCCGTTAAATTCCTATGTATCATTGGACAAACCGATTTATGATGAAGAATCAGACCGGACATTGATGGATGTCATTTCGGGGGCGAAAGTCATGGATCCCGAAGAGTTAATTATCAATCAGGAAGAATTCGATCATATTGAGGTGAAGATGGCTGAGCTTCTGAGTGATTTAGAAAGAAAAGTACTTGCGCTGTATTTGGATGGGCAATCCTATCAGGAAATTTCAGAAGAACTGAATCGTCATGTCAAGTCAATTGATAATGCCCTTCAACGGGTGAAACGAAAACTTGAACGATATTTAGAGGTTCGAGAAATCACACTATAAGGCAGTTATGGAAGTGGATTCTACTCTTTCTTCCATATTTCGCTGTTATTGACATCAATTATTGTCCATGGTAAAGTTTTAAGGACGTAGATGTATTTAGTAGGTGGAATCAATGAGGAAGAAAGTAGTACTAGCATGTAAAGAGTGTGGTTCTAGAAATTATTCAACAATGAGTAATAAAGAAACAGAGCGTGTAGAACTTAAGAAATTCTGTAAGACATGCAATAGCCATACGACTCATCGTGAAACAAAGTAAGGACTATAGATAGATTAAATTAGGATATTTCTCTTGGAAGTTGGGGGTTTGGATATGCAACGCATCTTGAAGTTTTTCCGTGACGTTGGCCGTGAAATGAGAAAGGTCAGCTGGCCTAAGCGTAAAGAGTTGACAAGCTATACTGTGACAGTTCTTGCAACCGTTGTCTTCTTTACAGTTTTCTTTGCCGTAATTGATCTAGGTATTTCTGAACTGATTCGTATTATTCTTGAATAACCCCTGTAAGTCCATGGTATAATGGAGAATAACAGAGGAAACATTTGTGAAGCCCGGAAACGGGTTTTTTCATTTGGTTAAAAATACTCTACAATTAACACCCTAAAATTTATTAATACAGGGAGGGAAGGACGAACGAGTCCTCTTGAATGGAAAAAAATTGGTATGTTGTTCATACTTATTCAGGTTATGAAAATAAAGTAAAGGCTAACTTGGAGAAGCGTGTTGAGACGATGGCGATGCAAGATAAAATCTTCCGCGTTATTGTACCAGAAGAAGAAGAAACGGATTTCAAAAATGGCAAAAAGAAAGTTGTAAAGCGTAAAGTGTTCCCTGGCTATGTCCTGGTTGAAATCGTTATGACAGATGATTCTTGGTACGTAGTCCGAAATACACCAGGTGTAACTGGATTTGTCGGCTCTGCTGGCTCTGGCTCAAAGCCAACCCCATTATTGCCGGAAGAGGTCAATGTAATCTTGAAGCGCATGGGTGTAGAAGAGAGACGAGTAGACATTGATTTTGAACTTGGAGAGATGGTTCAAGTGAAAGAAGGTCCATTCGCAAACTTCACAGGATCTATTGAAGATATTGATAAAGATAAGGCGAAGATCAAAGTTCTTGTTAATATGTTCGGCCGTGATACACCAGTTGAGCTTGATTTTTCACAGATCGAAAAATTGTAAAAAACTCACAGCAGCCCTAGTGTTATCATAGGACATTTCTCTAATTGTAAAAAGTTATCCTTTCTTATTTCAAAAAAACTTGAAATCATCTTTAAAAAGTGGTAACATTTCAAAGGTCAGTATGTCTCAAATAAGAGACTAGACAAATGATAGAGTTCTTTATCTTTATATAAAGACTATAAGTTGAGTGGGAGGGAATTTCCCTATTACCACATCACGGACTTTAAGGAGGTGTGTCTCGTGGCTAAAAAAGTAATCAAACTTGTTAAATTACAAATTCCAGCAGGTAAAGCAAACCCTGCGCCGCCAGTTGGTCCTGCACTAGGTCAAGCCGGTGTTAACATCATGGGATTCTGTAAGGAATTTAACGCTCGTACAGCAGAACAAGCTGGCTTAATCATTCCTGTTGAAATTACGGTTTTTGAAGACCGTTCATTTACATTTATTACGAAAACTCCTCCTGCTGCCGTTCTTTTGAAAGTAGCAGCTGGAATCCAGTCTGGTTCTGGTGAACCAAACCGTAATAAAGTAGCAACAGTCAAGCGTGACAAGGTACGCGAGATTGCTGAAACAAAAATGCCTGATCTAAACGCTGCTAGCGTAGAAGCTGCAATGCGTATGGTTGAAGGTACTGCACGCAGCATGGGTATCGTTATCGAAGACTAATCCATGTATGCTGCTCAACGGGGTTGCGTCGCTGAATTTGGTTTCACACGCAACCTTTTGTACGTCTAGCGATAGTATGTAGCGTATATTGCGCTAATGCTTTTGTTACGTGGGAGGTTATTCCGCTAAAACCACAAATCAAGGAGGAAATAAAAATGGCTAAAAAAGGTAAAAAGTTTATTGAAGCTTCTAAGCTTGTAGATCGCATGAAAGCTTACCCAATTGGAGAAGCAATCGAACTTGCGAAAAAAACGAATTTCACTAAATTTGATGCAACTGTTGAAGTAGCATTTCGTTTAGGTGTAGACCCTAAGAAAGCTGACCAACAAATCCGTGGAGCAGTTGTGCTTCCGAACGGAACTGGTAAAACACAGCGCGTTCTTGTATTTGCTAAAGGCGAAAAAGCAAAAGAAGCAGAAGCTGCTGGAGCAGATTTCGTTGGGGATGCTGATTACATTAACAAAATCCAACAAGGTTGGTTTGATTTTGATGTAATCGTTGCTACACCTGATATGATGGGTGAAGTTGGTAAACTTGGACGTGTTTTAGGACCTAAAGGCTTAATGCCAAACCCTAAAACAGGAACAGTTACTTTTGACGTAGAAAAGGCGATTAACGAAATTAAAGCAGGTAAAGTAGAATACCGTGTTGATAAAGCTGGAAACATCCACGTACCAATCGGTAAAGTATCTTTCGAAAGCGAAAAGCTTGTTGAGAACTTCAACACAATTTTCGATACAATGCTAAAAGTTAAGCCTGCTGCTGCAAAAGGAACATATATGAAGAACGTTTCTGTTACTTCAACTATGGGACCTGGCGTAAAAGTAGACCCATCAACTGTAACAGTAAAATAATAATGCTTTAAAGCACTTTGATTAGCCCTGAAAAGCATAAGGCAAATATGAAAGAAATTCTAATTTCTAAAGTAATTTGATTTATGCTTTGATGGGCTAAGTGCTAAAGCTGGATAACAATAACAATTGACAAACAAATATATATTTAGTAATATGTATTTTGTTGTTAAAATAAAATAACATTTTTACCGTAGACAGTAGGTGCCTATAAGCTTAATTTCCTACCGAGGTATTACGATAGAGTTAATCAACTTATCAACTATTGTATACTTCCTCCATGTCTGCAAAAGCTGTGGAGTTTTTTTATTGAAACGGTCTAAATGTAGAAATTCTACAGGAGGTGTAAAGATGAGCAGTGCTATCGAACAAAAGAAACAAATCGTAGTAGAAATTGCTGATAAATTTAAAGCAAGTGCATCAACGGTTGTTGTTGATTATCGTGGTCTTACTGTTGCGCAAGTGACTGAACTTCGTAAACAACTTCGTGAAGCTGGTGTAGAATTCAAAGTATACAAGAATTCAATGACACGCCGTGCAGCTGAGTCTGCAGAGCTTGCAGGATTAAACGAAGTGTTAACAGGTCCTAACGCAATCGCATTCAGTGCAGAAGATGTAGTTGCTCCAGCAAAAATCATTAATGATTTTGCGAAAAAGCATGAAGCGCTTGAAATTAAAGCAGGTGTAATTGAAGGAAATGTTGCAACAGCAGAAGATGTAAAAGCTCTTGCGGAACTACCGTCTCGCGAAGGTTTACTTTCTATGCTACTCAGCGTTCTTCAAGCACCAATTCGCAATCTTGCTCTTGCTGCAAAAGCTGTTGCAGATCAAAAAGAAGAACAAGGCGCGTAAGTTAAAATTAGCGATAAACTAATAGATTCAAACCAAATATAAGGAGGAAATTTATCATGACTAAAGAACAAATCATTGAAGCAGTTAAATCTATGACTGTTTTAGAATTAAACGACTTAGTAAAAGCAATCGAAGAAGAGTTTGGTGTAACTGCTGCAGCTCCTGTAGCTGTTATGGGCGGAGCTGCTGCTGGCGCTGTTGAAGAACAAACTGAATTTGACGTTGTACTTGCTTCTGCAGGCGACCAAAAAATCAAAGTTATCAAAGCTGTTCGTGAAATCACAGGTCTTGGACTTAAAGAAGCGAAAGAACTTGTTGATAACACTCCAAAGCCAGTTAAAGAAGGCGTTTCTAAAGAAGAAGCTGAAGAAATCAAAGCTAAACTTGAAGAAGTTGGAGCTGGCGTTGAAGTTAAGTAATATAGATATTGAAAAGCCCGCTGTATAGCGGGCTTTTTTTGACCCAGTAATTTATCTAACCCACTCTTTTTTTTTATAAATCTATTCTCCGTTGGAGGTGATTTTGTCTTGACTGAACACTACTACTCCAAAATGCAAAAGGTTGAAAGTGATCCGAAGTACTGGAACTTCACTCTTAATAATCTGCCTTTCCGTTTTAAGACGGATAACGGAGTTTTTTCGAAAAAGGAAGTTGATTTTGGCTCTAGATTATTAATAGAGACGTTTGAAATGCCGATTATTGAAGGGAATATTCTAGATGTCGGCTGTGGATATGGACCGATTGGATTGTCAGCTGCGAAGCAGATGAAAGATCGATTTGTTCATATGGTTGATGTGAATGATCGGGCGCTATCTCTTGCTCGAGAGAATGCAGAGTTAAATGGAATTGAAAATGTTTGCATTTATGAAAGTGACCGCTTAGAAAAAGTGAAGGGCAATAAGTTTGCAGCGATATTAACGAACCCGCCAATCCGTGCTGGTAAAAAGGTAGTCCATGATATTTTTGAACAAAGTTTTGAATGTTTACTCCCGAATGGGGAACTTTGGGTAGTTATTCAAAAAAAGCAAGGGGCGCCTTCAGCAATTGAGAAAATTTCTGAGTTATATAGTGAGGTAGAAGTAGTTATAAAGAAAAAAGGTTACTTCATTATAAAAGCAAAAAAAGATTGACTTGACTTTTTGTGTATGGTAGCATTATAAAATGCCAACATAATATGTTCCGATTAACTACTAAAATACACAAGAGTTGTATAAAAATGGTTATAATGGGAATACTAACAAAATAAATGTCGTAATGTGAAAATGTGGTTTTTTAGTTAAAAACCCTTTTTCTTTTTGTCTAATTGAAAAGTGACAAGTTCTTTAATGGAATTTGTATAGCACCAGCACCTACTTTTTCGAGAATACAGGTTATTCCTCTAAAGAAAGGGGAAACACCTTTCTATAAGGGTTTAATGTGTTTGGCGAAAGTGGTTAAGTTGTTGCTTCGCTTTTCTTTAAATAACGCTTGATTTGAGGGGTGAATCAGTTGACAGGTCAACTAGTTCAGTATGGACGACACCGCCAACGTAGAAGTTACGCACGAATCAGTGAAGTTTTAGAATTACCAAATCTAATCGAAATCCAAACCTCTTCTTATCAATGGTTTCTTGATGAGGGTTTACGTGAAATGTTCCATGACATTTCTCCGATTGAAGACTTTACTGGTAATTTGTCGCTTGAATTTATTGATTACAGCCTTGGCGAACCAAAATATTCCGTTCCGGAATCGAAAGAAAGAGATGTTACATATTCTGCACCTTTACGTGTGAAAGTGCGTCTTGTAAACAAAGAAACAGGCGAAGTTAAAGACCAGGATGTCTTTATGGGTGACTTCCCGCTTATGACAGAAACAGGTACATTTGTGATTAATGGAGCAGAGCGTGTTATTGTATCACAGCTGGTTCGTTCTCCAAGTGTATACTTTAGTGGAAAACTAGATAAAAACGGGAAAAAAGGCTTTACTGCAACTGTAATCCCGAACCGCGGCGCTTGGCTAGAGTATGAAACAGATGCCAAGGATGTCGTATACGTGAGAATAGATCGTACTCGGAAACTGCCCGTTACGGTTCTTTTGCGTGCACTTGGGTTCGGTTCTGATCAAGAAATCATCGATTTGATTGGAGATAACGAGTATATTCGCAATACTCTTGAAAAAGACAATACTGAAGGCACAGACAAGGCGTTATTAGAAATTTACGAACGTCTTCGTCCGGGTGAACCACCTACAGTAGAGAATGCAAAGAGTTTGTTAGTTTCAAGATTCTTTGATCCAAAACGCTATGATCTAGCGAATGTTGGTAGATATAAAATAAATAAAAAGCTGCATATTAAAAATCGTTTGTTTGGCCAGCGTCTAGCTGAAACATTAGTGGATCCAGAAACAGGTGAAATTATTGCGGAAAAGGGAATTACCCTTGATCGCCGTACGTTAGACCGTATTATTCCAAACTTAGAGAAAAATATTGGCTTTAAGACTGTGAGTCTTGTTGGTGGAGTGTTAGAGGAAGATATTACACTTCAATCAATTAAAATTTATGCTCCGAATGAAGATGGCGAAAAGGTTATTAATGTACTCGGCAATGCTTATGTTGAAGAAGCTGTGAAAAATATTTCACCTTCAGATATTATTGCTTCCATTAGTTACTTCTTTAATTTGCTTCATTCAGTTGGCGACACAGATGATATTGATCATCTTGGAAATAGACGTCTTCGTTCAGTTGGTGAACTTTTGCAGAACCAATTCCGAATTGGTTTATCGAGAATGGAGCGTGTGGTTCGTGAAAGAATGTCCATTCAGGATACGAACACAATAACTCCACAGCAGCTGATAAATATTCGTCCGGTTATTGCTTCTATAAAAGAGTTCTTTGGAAGCTCTCAATTATCACAATTCATGGATCAAACAAACCCGCTTGCAGAATTGACGCATAAACGCCGTTTATCTGCATTAGGACCAGGTGGATTAACGCGTGAGCGCGCAGGATTTGAAGTTCGTGACGTTCACTACTCCCACTATGGGCGGATGTGTCCGATTGAGACGCCAGAGGGACCGAACATCGGGTTAATTAACTCTTTATCATCATTTGCTAAAGTGAACCGATTTGGTTTCATTGAAACGCCTTATCGTCGTATCGATCCAGAAACAGGTAAGGTAACAAGCCGAATTGATTATCTGACAGCTGATGAACAAGATAATTATGTTGTTGCACAGGCGAATGCCCGTCTTGGTGAAGATGGTTCATTCTTAGATGAAGATGTTGTTGCTCGTTTCAGAGATGAGAACGTAGTAGTCAATCGAGATCGAATTGATTATATGGATGTATCACCTAAGCAAGTTGTTTCAGCTGCAACAGCATGTATTCCTTTCCTTGAAAACGATGACTCCAACCGTGCACTAATGGGAGCGAACATGCAACGTCAGGCTGTGCCATTGATGCAGCCGGAAGCCCCTCGAGTTGGAACTGGGATGGAATATGTATCAGGAAAAGATTCAGGTGCTGCTGTTATCTGCAAACATGAAGGTATCGTTGAGCATGTAGAAGCCCGTGAAGTATGGGTTCGCAGAATCAGTACAGTAGATGGCCAAGAAGTAAAGGGCAATCTTGATAAGTATAAATTACTGAAGTTTATCCGATCTAATCAGGGAACTTGCTATAATCAGCGTCCAATTGTCGCAGTTGGCAATCATGTAACAAAAGGTGAAATTCTTGCTGACGGACCGTCAATGGAGCTTGGTGAATTAGCTCTTGGCCGTAACGTGTTAGTAGCCTTTATGACATGGGATGGCTATAACTACGAGGATGCGATCATCATGAGTGAGCGCCTTGTTAAAGATGATGTATATACTTCGATTCATATTGAAGAGTATGAGTCAGAGTCACGCGATACAAAGCTTGGACCGGAAGAGATTACACGTGACATTCCGAATGTTGGGGAAGATGCCCTGCGTAATTTAGATGAGCGTGGAATTATCCGTACGGGTGCTGAAGTGAAAGATGGAGATCTATTAGTAGGTAAAGTTACACCTAAGGGAGTAACAGAATTAACGGCTGAAGAAAGACTCCTTCATGCTATCTTTGGTGAAAAAGCACGTGAGGTACGTGATACTTCACTTCGTGTTCCTCACGGTGGTGGCGGTATTGTCTTAGATGTAAAAGTCTTTAACAGAGAAGATGGAGATGAACTCCCACCAGGAGTAAATCAACTAGTACGTGTTTATATCGTTCAAAAGCGTAAAATCTCTGAAGGCGATAAGATGGCGGGCCGACATGGTAATAAAGGGGTTATCTCACGGATCTTACCGGAAGAAGATATGCCTTATATGCCAGATGGAACACCTGTTGACATCATGTTAAACCCATTAGGGGTACCATCTCGTATGAATATCGGACAGGTGCTTGAGCTTCACCTTGGGATGGCAGCTAGAGCGTTAGGTATTCATGTAGCTTCGCCAGTATTCGATGGTGCGAATGAAGAAGACGTATGGGCAACAATTGAAGAAGCAGGAATGGCACGTGATGCGAAAACCGTTCTGTATGATGGACGTTCAGGAGAACCGTTTGATAACCGTGTATCAGTAGGGGTTATGTATATGATCAAGCTGGCACATATGGTTGATGACAAACTTCATGCTCGTTCAACTGGACCATACTCACTTGTTACACAGCAGCCATTGGGTGGTAAAGCTCAATTTGGTGGACAGCGTTTCGGTGAGATGGAGGTTTGGGCACTTGAAGCTTATGGTGCTGCTTACACATTACAAGAGATTCTTACTGTTAAATCGGACGATGTTGTCGGACGTGTGAAAACATATGAATCAATTGTTAAAGGTGAAAACGTTCCAGAACCTGGTGTACCTGAGTCGTTTAAAGTATTAATTAAAGAACTTCAAAGTTTAGGAATGGATGTAAAAATTCTTTCCGGTGATGAAGAAGAAATTGAAATGCGCGATACAGAGGATGACGAAGAGGTTCAGCAAGCTGAATCTTTAGCAATTGCTCCAGAACCGCAAAAAGTTGAACAAGAACAAGTTGTTACTAAGGAATAACTTTAAAGAAAACGTATCATATGTTTTCTAACCTTTAACCTTCACTTGCCAGTCATGTGGAGGTTAAAGATTAATAAAGTTACACCCAAGTTGCTACATATGGGCAATAAGGGAAAAGCCCGGAGATCAAAAGGGAGGTAGGCCCCTTGCTAGATGTAAACAATTTTGAGTATATGAAAATCGGTCTAGCTTCACCAGATAAGATCCGTTCATGGTCACACGGTGAAGTGAAAAAACCTGAAACAATTAACTATCGTACATTAAAACCTGAAAAAGACGGTTTATTCTGTGAGCGTATTTTCGGACCTACAAAGGACTGGGAATGTCATTGCGGTAAATACAAGCGAGTTCGTTATAAAGGAGTCGTTTGTGATCGATGTGGCGTTGAAGTAACGCGTGCAAAGGTCCGTCGAGAAAGAATGGGGCATATTGAACTTGCAGCTCCAGTTTCTCATATCTGGTATTTTAAAGGTATCCCAAGTCGTATGGGACTTGTTCTTGATATGTCTCCACGTGCACTTGAAGAAGTTATCTATTTTGCCTCTTATGTAGTGACAGAACCAGGTGATACAGCACTTGAGAAAAAACAATTGCTTTCCGAAAAGGAATTCCGTGCATACCGTGAAAAATACGGTAATAAGTTTCAAGCCTCAATGGGTGCGGAGTCTATCAAAAAGCTTCTTTCAGACATTGATCTTGACAAAGAAGTCGATATCTTAAAAGAAGAATTAAGAACTGCACAAGGTCAGCGAAGAACTCGTGCGATTAAACGTTTAGAAGTACTAGAGGCATTCCGTGGTTCAGGAAATGAACCATCTTGGATGATTCTAGATGTTCTACCGGTTATTCCACCAGAATTACGTCCGATGGTTCAGTTGGATGGTGGCCGTTTTGCAACTTCTGACCTTAATGATCTATATCGTCGAGTGATTAACAGAAATAATCGTTTAAAGCGTTTATTAGATCTTGGTGCGCCAAGTATTATTGTTCAAAATGAAAAGCGCATGCTGCAAGAGGCTGTTGATTCACTTATTGATAATGGACGTCGTGGACGTCCAGTAACAGGCCCAGGGAATCGTCCGTTAAAATCACTTTCCCATATGTTAAAAGGTAAACAAGGTCGTTTCCGTCAAAACCTTTTAGGGAAGCGTGTTGACTACTCTGGCCGTTCCGTTATTGTTGTTGGACCCAATTTAAAAATGTATCAGTGTGGACTTCCTAAGGAAATGGCTTTAGAGCTATTCAAACCATTCGTAATGAAGGAATTGGTTGAAAAGGGATTATCACATAATATAAAATCGGCTAAACGAAAAATTGAAAGAGTACAGCCAGAAGTATGGGATGTACTAGAAAGTGTCATTAAGGAGCATCCGGTTCTTCTTAACCGTGCACCGACACTTCATAGATTAGGTATTCAAGCATTTGAACCAACGTTAGTTGAAGGTCGTGCCATTCGACTTCACCCGCTAGTATGTACTGCATATAATGCGGATTTCGATGGTGACCAAATGGCTGTTCACGTTCCTCTTTCATCTGAAGCGCAAGCAGAAGCAAGATTGTTGATGCTAGCAGCACAGAATATCTTGAATCCGAAAGACGGAAAACCAGTTGTTACGCCTTCTCAGGATATGGTATTAGGTAACTACTACTTAACGATGGAGAGAGCAGGGGCTGTTGGTGAAGGAATGATTTTTAAAGATTCTAGCGAAGCTATACTTGCTTATCAAAATGGATATGTCCATTTGCATACGCGGGTTGCTGTTCACGCAGGATCATTGAACAATCCTACATTTACAGAAGAAGAGAATAACAAATTTTTAATAACAACAGTCGGGAAATTGATCTTTAATGAAATTTTACCAGAATCATTCTCGTATATTAATGAACCTACAAGACGGAATCTTGAAGTAGAAACGCCTAAAAAGTATTTTGTTGAACGAGGTTCAGATATTCCTTCTATTATTAAAGAAATGCCAATTGTAGATCCATTTAAGAAGAAAATCCTTGGAAATATTATTGCGGAAGTATTCAAGCGATTTAAGATTACTGAAACATCGAAAATGCTTGACCGCATGAAAGACCTAGGATTTAAATACTCTACTAAAGCTGGTATTACAGTTGGTGTAGCTGATATCGTTGTACTTGGTGAAAAGGACCAAATTATTTCGGATGCTCAGAATAAGGTTGATAACGTTATGAAGCAATTCAGACGAGGTCTTATTACTGAAGATGAGCGATATGATCGTGTTATTTCAATCTGGAGTGCAGCGAAGGATGTTATTCAAGAAAAGCTAATGAAATCTCTTGATAGAGCCAACCCAATTTTCATGATGAGTGATTCAGGTGCCCGTGGTAACGCATCTAACTTTACTCAGTTAGCTGGTATGCGTGGACTGATGGCCAACCCGGCTGGACGTATCATTGAATTACCGATCAAATCAAGTTTCCGTGAAGGTTTAACAGTATTAGAGTACTTTATCTCTACTCACGGTGCTCGTAAAGGTCTTGCGGATACAGCGTTAAAAACAGCTGACTCAGGTTACTTGACTCGTCGTCTTGTAGATGTGGCACAGGATGTCATCATTCGCGAAGATGATTGTGGAACAGATCGCGGGCTTCTAATTAGTTCGTTAAAGGATGGTACTGAGGTGATTGAAACACTAGAAGAACGTCTAATTGGACGTTATGCTAGAAAAGCAATCAGACATCCTGAAACAAACGATGTGATTATTCCTGAAAATGGTCTAATAACAGAAGATCTTGCTGAAGCAGTAACAAAAGCTAATATTGAACAAGTATGGATTCGATCAGCATTCACTTGTAATACACGTCATGGTGTATGTAAAAAATGTTACGGACGTAACCTTGCAACTGGTCAAGAGGTTGAAGTAGGAGAAGCAGTTGGTATCATTGCTGCACAATCAATTGGTGAGCCAGGAACACAGTTAACGATGCGTACATTCCATACAGGTGGAGTAGCCGGAGACGATATTACACAAGGTTTACCGCGTATTCAGGAAATATTTGAAGCGCGTAACCCTAAAGGTGTTGCCGTTATTACTGAAATCGAAGGTGTAGTGGTTGGTATAAACGAAGGCCGTGACAGACAACAAGAAATTGTTGTCCAAGGTGAAATCGAATCACGTACGTATACCGCACCATATACATCAAGACTCAAAGTAGCTGTAAACGACCATGTAGAACGAGGACAGGAATTAACAGAGGGTTCAATCGATCCAAAAGAATTAATTAGAGTAAAAGATGTGACTGCTGTACAAGAATACTTATTGCGTGAAGTGCAAAAAGTTTACCGCATGCAAGGGGTAGAAATTGGCGACAAGCACGTTGAAGTAATGGTACGTCAAATGCTTCGTAAAGTTCGTGTAATCGATGCAGCAGAAACGGATGTATTGCCAGGAACATTACTGGATATACATCAATTTACAGATGCGAATGAAAAAGCGCTTCTTTCTGGAAAGTTACCTGCAACCGGCCGTCCAGTGTTACTTGGTATTACAAAAGCATCACTTGAAACGGATTCCTTCTTATCAGCAGCATCATTCCAGGAAACGACAAGAGTCCTTACTGATGCAGCTATTAAAGGAAAACGTGATGAGCTATTGGGCTTAAAGGAAAATGTAATTATAGGAAAACTGGTTCCTGCTGGAACGGGTATGCAGCGTTATAGACGTGCTGAACCATATACAAATGAGGAAGCAGCTGCAGAGACGGTTACAGCGGAATAGAACAACATTAATTGGTGCTAGCTGACTTGTTCAGTTAGCACCATCAATTATTTGCATTCTGCTGAAAAAAATCAGAATGATTGTTGACATCTGAAAGTGAAGGTGTTAATATAGCAAAGGTGCTCCTATTAACCGAATACTTTGGAGGATATCATAATATGTCTTATGAAAAAGTATTGCAGGCTAAATGCATTATAATAGGAACAAAGCAAACGGTGAAAGCTCTGAAACTAGGAACGGTAAATAAAGTTGTTATTGCCAAGGATGCAGACCATAAGGTTATCGCAAAAGTGGCAAACGCAGCTAAAGAAGTCGAAGTTCCTATCTTGTATGTTGATTCCATGAAGAAACTTGGAAAAGCGTGCGGTATAGAAGTAGGTGCGGCAGCTATTGCAATAATTAATTAAAAACTGTTTTTGTGGATATAGTTCTGCAAGAGCTTTGTTTTTTGCAACAAAATGAACCACCTGGATGTGTGGGCTTAACAAAAATGAAGGGAGGACAATTACATGCCTACTATTAATCAATTAGTGCGTAAACCTCGTAAAACAAAAGAGGATAAGTCAAAATCACCTGCACTAAACAAAGGCTATAACAGCTTCAAAAAAGCACAAACTAACGTATCTTCACCTCAAAAACGCGGTGTATGTACTCGTGTTGGTACAATGACTCCGAAAAAACCGAACTCAGCATTACGTAAATATGCACGTGTTCGTTTATCTAACGGAATTGAGGTAAATGCATACATTCCTGGTATCGGACACAACCTGCAAGAACACAGTGTTGTATTAATCCGTGGCGGACGTGTAAAGGATTTACCGGGGGTACGTTATCATATCGTACGTGGAGCACTAGATACAGCTGGTGTTGCAAACCGTATGCAAAGCCGTTCTAAATACGGTGCGAAGAGACCAAAAGCACCTAAGAAATAATCAAAAAAATTAATGAAGATAATTTCCGAAAGGAGGAAATAATATGCCACGTAAAGGTCCTGTAGCAAAAAGAGACGTATTGCCGGATCCGATTTACAATTCAAAGCTTGTTAGTCGTCTAATCAACAAAATGATGATTGACGGTAAAAGAGGTAAATCACAAGCTATTTTATATTCTGCATTTGATATTATTGGTCAGCGTTCTGGCAAAGAGCCAATTGAAGTATTTGATCAAGCACTTAAGAACATCATGCCTGTACTTGAAGTAAGAGCACGCCGTGTAGGTGGAGCAAACTACCAAGTACCAGTTGAGGTGCGTCCTGATCGTCGTACAACTCTTGGTCTTCGCTGGTTAGTAAATTACGCTCGTCTTCGCGGAGAAAAAACGATGGAAGAGCGTTTAGCTAATGAAATCCTAGATGCTGCTAATAACACTGGTGCATCTGTTAAGAAACGTGAAGATACACACAAAATGGCAGAAGCAAACAAAGCATTTGCTCACTACCGCTGGTAAGATTAGTAATTTAATTCAAATAACACTCATACTAGGAAGGAGAAAGACCCAATGGCAAGAGAGTTCTCCTTGAAAAACACTCGTAATATCGGTATCATGGCTCATATTGATGCCGGTAAGACAACAACAACGGAGCGTGTACTTTATTACACTGGTAAAATCCATAAAATTGGTGAAACGCACGAAGGTGCTTCTCAAATGGACTGGATGGAGCAAGAGCAAGAGCGTGGTATCACAATCACTTCTGCTGCAACAACTGCTCAATGGAATGGCCATCGTGTAAATATTATTGATACACCGGGACACGTAGACTTCACAGTTGAAGTTGAACGTTCTCTTCGTGTACTTGATGGTGCTGTAGCTGTTCTTGATGCTCAATCTGGTGTTGAGCCTCAAACAGAAACAGTTTGGCGTCAAGCTACAACATATGGAGTACCACGTGTTGTATTCGTTAATAAAATGGACAAACTTGGTGCAGATTTCATATATTCTTTAAAAACTCTACATGATCGTCTACAAGCAAATGCAGCTGCAATTCAGCTACCAATTGGTGCTGAGGATAATTTCGAAGGTATTATTGACCTTATCGAAATGAAAGCTACACTTTATGGTAACGACTTAGGTACAGATATTAAAGAAGTTGAAATCCCTGCAGAATACATGGAGCAAGCTGAAGAGTACCGTGAAAAGTTAGTTGAAGCGGTAGCTGAACTTGATGAAGAATTAATGGAGAAATATCTTGGCGGTGAAGAAATCACTGTAGATGAGCTGAAAGCGGCGATTCGTAAAGGTACTGTTAATGTTGAATTCTACCCAGTAATCTGTGGTTCTGCATTTAAAAACAAAGGTGTTCAAAAAATGCTTGATGCAGTTATCGATTACCTTCCATCACCATTAGATGTACCAGCAATTAAAGGTACACTTCCTGATAGTGATGAAGTAGTTGAGCGTCATTCAGATGATGAAGAGCCATTTGCTGCTCTAGCATTCAAAGTTATGACGGATCCTTATGTTGGTAAGTTGACATTCTTCCGTGTATACTCTGGAACATTGAACTCAGGTTCATATGTACAAAACTCAACTAAGGGTAAACGTGAACGTGTAGGTCGTATCCTACAAATGCACGCTAACTCTCGTGAAGAGATTCCAACAGTATTCGCTGGTGATATCGCTGCAGCTGTAGGCCTTAAAGATACAACAACTGGAGATAGCTTATGTGACGAAAAGAATCTTGTTATCTTAGAGTCAATGGAATTCCCAGAGCCAGTTATCCAATTGTCTATCGAGCCTAAGTCTAAAGCTGACCAAGATAAGATGACAACAGCTCTACAAAAATTACAAGAAGAAGATCCAACATTCCGTGCGCATACTGATCAGGAAACTGGACAGATTATCATTGCTGGTATGGGAGAACTTCACCTTGATATCCTTGTAGACCGTATGAAGCGTGAATTTAAAGTGGAAGCTAACGTAGGTGCGCCTCAAGTTGCTTACCGTGAAACTTTCCGTGGTTCTGCATCAGTTGAAGGGAAATTTGCTCGTCAATCTGGTGGACGTGGACAATTCGGTCACGTTTGGATTGAGTTCTCTCCAAACGAAGAAGGTAAAGGCTTCGAATTCGAAAACGGAATCGTCGGTGGGGTTGTTCCTCGTGAATATATTCCTGCTGTTCAAGCTGGTTTAGAAGATGCTCTTGATAGAGGTGTTCTTGCTGGTTATCCATTAGTAGATATCAAAGCTAGACTATTTGATGGTTCATACCATGATGTTGACTCATCAGAAATGGCCTTCAAAATTGCAGCATCTATGGCACTTAAAAATGCTGCGTCAAAATGTAGCCCAGTTATCCTTGAACCAGTTATGCGTGTAGAAGTAATTATGCCTGAAGAATATTTAGGCGATATTATGGGTAATATCACTTCTCGCCGTGGCCGTGTTGAAGGTATGGATGCTCGTGGAAACGCACAAGTTGTTCGTGCTATGGTTCCTCTTTCTGAAATGTTTGGATATGCGACTTCACTACGTTCTAGCACACAAGGACGTGGAGTGTTCTCAATGCACTTTGATCACTATGAAGAAGTACCAAAATCAATTTCAGAAGAAATCATCAAAAAAAATAAAGGTGAATAATTGATTTTACCTTATTTATAAAGTATAACTACTATTGTAGGCTAGTCAGCTGTGAAGAGAGTATTCTTTTCACGGCTTATCCAATACTTAACTTTTATAATTTAAAGGAGGATTTTCCTAATGGCAAAAGCTAAATTTGACCGTTCAAAACCCCATGTTAACATTGGTACAATCGGACACGTTGACCATGGTAAAACAACTTTAACAGCTGCAATCACTACTGTTCTTGCGAAAGCAGGCGGCGGTGAAGCACGCGGATATGACCAAATCGATAACGCTCCTGAAGAAAAAGAGCGTGGAATCACAATCTCAACTTCTCACGTTGAGTACGAAACTGCTAGCCGTCACTATGCACACGTTGACTGCCCAGGACACGCTGACTATGTTAAAAACATGATCACTGGTGCTGCTCAAATGGACGGCGGTATCTTAGTAGTATCTGCTGCTGATGGTCCAATGCCACAAACTCGTGAGCACATTCTTCTTTCTCGTCAAGTAGGTGTACCTTACCTTGTTGTATTCATGAACAAATGTGACATGGTAGACGACGAAGAGCTTCTAGAATTAGTAGAAATGGAAATTCGTGATCTATTATCAGAATATGAATTCCCTGGTGATGATATTCCTGTAGTTAAAGGATCTGCTCTTAAAGCTCTTGAAGGAGATGCTGCTTGGGAAGAAAAAATCATCGAACTAATGAACGCAGTTGATGAGTATGTTCCAAACCCAACTCGTGACACTGAAAAGCCATTCATGATGCCTGTTGAGGATGTATTCTCAATCACTGGCCGTGGAACTGTTGCTACAGGCCGTGTTGAGCGTGGACAAGTTAAAGTCGGCGATGTTATCGAAATCGTTGGTTTAGCTGAAGAAGCAAAATCAACAACTGTAACTGGTGTTGAAATGTTCCGTAAGCTTCTTGATTATGCAGAAGCTGGAGACAATATCGGTGCACTTCTTCGTGGGGTTGCTCGTGAAGATATCCAACGTGGTCAAGTACTTGCTAAGCCAGGTACAATCAACCCACACACAAAGTTCAAAGCTGAAGTTTATGTTCTTTCTAAAGAAGAAGGTGGACGTCACACTCCATTCTTCACAAACTACCGTCCACAGTTCTACTTCCGTACAACTGATGTAACTGGTATTTGTAACCTTCCTGAAGGCGTAGAAATGGTTATGCCTGGAGACAACATTGAAATGACTGTTGAACTAATCGCTTCAGTTGCTATCGAAGAAGGTACTAAGTTCTCTATCCGTGAAGGTGGACGTACTGTAGGCGCTGGCGTTGTAGCTTCAATTCAAGAGTAATAATTATATATAAAAAAGCAGATGGGTGACGATCCATCTGTTTTTTTTTTTTTTTTTTTTTGTTGTCAATTTTCTAGAAAACAAAAAAGTACCGAGTTTCTTCTATATAAAGTTGTTGTTAAAAAATCCAGCTAACGAATTAGTATTCGCGGAGTTCTAAGTGTACAAAGATAAAATATAATGTTTAGACTTTTATTCCTTCTATTGAAAACTAAATGAATAATAGCTATAATAGTAAAAGTGTATTAAGCATAAAAGAAATTACTTAATAAGTGTTGCATTTCATTTATGTTTTCTGTATAATAGGCAATGTTGGTCTTTGACTGCGATGATGTGAAAGGTTGCTGACACACCCGGCCGCTTTGCCATGGCGAGTGTGTGGGAAATTTTCACTGAGAATGTCTATTTGAAAATAGGCGAAAAGGAGGGAAAATAATGGCAAAACAAAAAATTCGTATTCGTTTAAAAGCGTATGATCACAGAATTCTTGATCAATCTGCTGAAAAGATTGTTGAGACTGCAAAACGTTCTGGTGCGGCTGTATCTGGTCCGATTCCATTGCCGACTGAAAAGTCAATCTACACAATCCTACGTGCGGTGCATAAGTACAAAGATTCTCGTGAGCAATTCGAAATGCGTACGCATAAACGTCTAATCGACATCATTAACCCAACACCACAAACAGTTGATTCGCTAATGCGTTTAGACTTACCATCTGGTGTAGATATCGAAATTAAACTTTAATCAATAAATAGAACTAATAAATTAGGAGGTGTGACTGAAATGACCAAAGGAATCTTAGGAAGAAAGATTGGTATGACTCAAGTGTTTGCTGAAAACGGTGAACTTATCCCGGTAACAGTAGTAGAAGCTGCTGCAAACGTTGTTCTTCAAAAGAAAACGATTGAAACAGATGGCTACGAATCAATCCAAGTTGGATTTGAAGATAAGCGTGAAAAGCTTTCTAACAAACCTGAACAAGGACATGTTGCAAAAGCTAACACTGCTCCTAAGCGCTTCGTACGTGAATTACGTGGAGTGAATTTAGGAGAATATGAAGTTGGTCAAGAAGTCAAAGTTAATATTTTCGCAGCAGGTGAGATTGTTGATGTAACAGGAATCTCAAAAGGTAAAGGTTTCCAAGGTGCTATTAAGCGTCACGGACAATCTCGCGGACCAATGGCTCACGGTTCACGTTACCACCGTCGCCCCGGTTCAATGGGTCCTGTAGCTCCAAACCGTGTATTTAAAGGTAAATTATTACCTGGACGTATGGGTGGAGAGCAAATCACAGTACAAAACCTTGAAATTGTAAAAGTTGATGTTGAACGCAACTTATTATTAATCAAAGGAAATGTACCAGGTGCTAAAAAAGCAATGTTAAAAATTAAAAGTGCGGTTAAAGCATAGTAATAAGTCGGAAAGGAGGAAAAAAGAATGCCGAAAGTAGCATTATACAGCCAAGCTGGATCAAAAGTTGGAGAAATCGAACTTAATGAAACTGTATTTGGTATTGTGCCTAACAACCATGTATTATTCGAAGCTGTTGTTATGCAAAGAGCTTCTTTACGTCAAGGAACTCACAAAACTAAAATTCGCTCTGAAGTAGCAGGCGGTGGACGTAAGCCATGGCGCCAAAAAGGCACAGGCCGTGCACGTCAAGGTTCTATCCGTTCTCCACAATGGCGTGGAGGTGGTACTGTATTTGGACCAGTACCTCGCAGCTACAGCTACAAACTTCCTAAGAAAGTTCGTCGCTTAGCTATTAAATCTGCGTTATCTTCTAAAGTGTTAGAGGAAAATGTATTAGTATTAGAAAGCCTTGCTTTCGAAACTCCAAAAACAAAAGACTTTAAGGGTGTACTTAAAGGACTTTCAGTTGATTCAAAAGCATTAATCGTTACAGCTGATCTAGATGAAAACGTAGCATTATCTGCTCGTAACATCCCTGGTGTAACAGTTGTTTCTGCTTCTGGAATTAGCGTATTGGATGTTCTAAATCATGATAAATTAATCATGACGAAGGCAGCGGTTGAAAAAGTAGAGGAGGTGCTTGCATAATGGATGCACGCGATATCATTAAGCGCCCCATAATCACTGAAAGATCTACTGATATTATGCCTGAGAAGAAATATACATTTGAAGTAGATGTTAGAGCTAATAAAACTCAAGTTAAAGATGCTGTTGAAGCGATCTTTGGTGTAAAAGTTGATAAAGTTAACATCATGAACTACAAAGGTAAATTTAAGCGTATGGGTAAATTCGGTGGATACACAAACAAACGTCGTAAGGCAATTGTTAAATTAACAACTGACAGCCAAGAAATCGAATTTTTCGAAGCTTAATACTTTAACGAGAAAAGGAGGGAAACGAAATGGCGATTAAAAAGTATAAACCTACCACAAATGGTCGACGTAATATGACTTCATCTGACTTTGCTGAGATTACAACTAGCACACCAGAAAAGTCATTACTTGCTCCTTTACACCGTAAAGGCGGCCGTAACAACCAAGGTAAGTTAACAGTTCGTCATCAAGGCGGCGGTCATAAACGTCAATATCGTTTAATCGATTTTAAACGTATCAAAGATGGCATTCCAGGACGCGTTGCTACGATTGAGTATGATCCAAACCGCTCAGCAAATATTGCATTAATTAATTATGTTGATGGAGAAAAGCGTTACATCCTAGCTCCTAAGAATTTAGAAGTAGGCATGGAAGTAATGTCTGGACCTGAAGCAGATATCAAAGTGGGTAATGCACTTCCACTTGCTAACATTCCAGTGGGTACAGTTATCCACAATATTGAATTGAAACCTGGAAAAGGTGGACAATTAGTACGTTCTGCAGGTACTTCTGCACAAGTTCTTGGTAAAGAAGGCAAATACGTATTAGTTCGTTTGAACTCTGGTGAAGTTCGTATGATCCTTGCTACTTGCCGCGCTACAGTTGGTCAAGTTGGTAACGAACAACATGAACTTATCAACATTGGTAAAGCAGGACGTTCACGCTGGTTAGGCAAACGCCCAACAGTTCGTGGTTCTGTAATGAACCCTAACGATCACCCACACGGTGGTGGTGAAGGACGTTCACCAATTGGACGTAAGTCTCCAATGACTCCTTGGGGCAAACCAACCCTTGGATACAAAACTCGTAAGAAAAACAACAAATCAGATAAATTTATTGTGCGTCGTCGCAAAAAATAACGGGATTGAGCTACGGTTCCATAGCCGAGCCGTAGGACAATCGCGAAGGGAGGTTCAATCATGGGTCGCAGCTTAAAAAAAGGACCTTTTGTTGATGAACATTTAATGACAAAGATCGAAAAGCTAAATGAAACTGAAGGCAAACAGGTTATAAAAACTTGGTCTCGCCGTTCTACGATCTTCCCGCAATTCATCGGACACACTGTTGCAGTTTACGATGGTCGTAAACATGTGCCTGTATACATCACTGAAGACATGGTAGGCCACAAGCTTGGAGAATTTGCTCCAACTCGTGCATACAAAGGCCATGGCAATGATGATAAGAAAACAAGACGTTAATGAGAGGAGGGCATTCATATGCAAGCTAAAGCTGTTGCAAGAACAGTTCGTATTGCTCCTCGTAAAGCTCGTTTAGTCGTAGATTTAATTCGAGGAAAGCAAGTAGGTGAAGCGGTAGCGATTTTAAACTTAACGCCAAAAGCTGCTTCTCCAATCATAGAGAAGGTTTTAAAATCTGCATTAGCTAACGCTGAGCACAATTACGAAATGGACGTTAATAATCTAGTAGTTGCTCAAGCATTCGTTGACGAAGGACCGACATTGAAACGTTTCCGTCCTCGTGCGATGGGCCGTGCAAGCCAAATCAACAAGCGTACTAGTCATATTACTATCGTTTTATCAGAAAAGAAGGAGGGATAATCAGTGGGTCAAAAAGTAAATCCAGTCGGTTTGCGTATCGGAGTTATCCGTGATTGGGAATCTAAATGGTACGCAGGCAAAGACTATGCTGATCTTTTACACGAGGACCTTAAAGTACGTGAGTACATTACAAAGCGTCTTAATGATGCCTCTGTTTCTAAAGTGGAGATCGAACGTGCTGCAAACCGCGTAAATATCACTATTCATACTGCTAAACCAGGAATGGTTATCGGTAAAGGTGGTACTGAAGTGGAAGCACTTCGTAAAGCACTTAACACACTTACTGGCAAACGTGTACACATCAATATTCTTGAAATCAAAAAAGCTGATATCGATGCGAAATTAGTTGCGGAAAACATTGCTCGTCAATTAGAAAACCGCGTATCTTTCCGTCGTGCTCAAAAACAAACGATTCAACGTGCAATGCGCGCTGGTGCTAAAGGTATCAAAACAATGGTATCTGGTCGTCTAGGCGGGGCTGACATCGCTCGTTCGGAATCATATAGCGAAGGAACAGTTCCACTTCATACTCTTCGTGCTGATATCGATTATGCTACAGCAGAAGCTGATACAACTTACGGTAAATTAGGCGTAAAAGTATGGATCTATCGTGGAGAGGTCCTTCCTACGAAGAAGAAAACTGGGGAAGGAGGCAAATAATATGTTATTGCCAAAACGCGTAAAATATCGTCGTCAACATCGTGGGAAAATGCGCGGTCAAGCAAAAGGCGGTACTGAAGTAACATTTGGTGAATTCGGCCTGCAAGCTACTGAAGCTTCTTGGATTACGAATCGTCAAATTGAATCAGCTCGTATTGCGATGACTCGTTACATGAAACGTGGCGGTAAAGTTTGGATTAAGATATTCCCGCATAAGCCTTACACTGCAAAGCCTCTAGAAGTCCGAATGGGTTCCGGTAAGGGTGCTCCTGAAGGATGGGTAGCAGTTGTTAAGCCTGGTAAAGTAATGTTTGAAATCGCAGGTGTTTCTGAAGAGATCGCTCGTGAAGCTTTACGTCTTGCAGCACACAAACTTCCTGTTAAATGTAAGTTTGTAAAACGAGAAGAAATTGGTGGTGAATCAAATGAAAGCTAATGATATTCGTGACCTTACCACTGCCGAAATTGAACAAAAAGTCAAATCATTAAAAGAAGAGTTATTTAATCTTCGCTTTCAATTGGCGACTGGACAACTTGAAAATACAGCTCGCATTCGTGAAGTACGTAAAGCGATTGCTCGTATGAAAACTGTTATTCGTGAAAGAGAAATTGGTTTTACAAAGTGATATTGAGAGGAGGTTCGCACAATGAGTGAACGCAACCAACGCAAAGTTTACACTGGGCGTGTTGTTTCTGACAAAATGGATAAGACTGTAACTGTCCTTGTTGAAACTTACAAAAAGCACGCTTTATACGGTAAACGCGTTAAGTACTCTAAAAAGTTTAAGGCTCATGATGAGCAAAACCTAGCAAAAACTGGCGATATCGTCCGCATCATGGAAACTCGTCCACTTTCTGCAACTAAACGCTTCCGTCTTGTAGACGTAGTAGAAAAAGCAGTTATAATCTAATTGTTCGGTAGGGAGTTTTTCCCGAAGGGAGGTTACACACATGATTCAACAAGAATCACGCTTGAAAGTTGCTGACAACTCTGGTGCACGTGAAGTGCTTACAATTAAAGTTCTTGGTGGCTCAGGTCGCAAAACCGCTAACATTGGTGATATTATCGTTTGTACAGTAAAACAAGCAACACCAGGTGGCGTTGTTAAAAAAGGTGATGTTGTTAAAGCTGTTGTTGTTCGAACAAAGAGCGGTGTACGTCGTAATGACGGTACTTACATTCGTTTTGATGAAAACGCATGTGTAATTATTCGTGATGACAAGGGTCCTCGTGGAACTCGTATCTTCGGACCAGTTGCTCGTGAATTACGTGACAACAACTTCATGAAAATTGTTTCATTAGCTCCAGAAGTTCTATAATACTAACTAAATTGCCTTTAAGGAGGTGCTTACTGATGCATGTAAAAAAAGGTGACAAAGTTATGATCATCTCTGGTAAAGATAAAGGCAAAACGGGCGTTATTCTTGCAGCGTTCCCTAAACAAGACCGAGTTCTTGTAGAAGGAGTAAACATTGTGAAGAAACACTCCAAGCCTTCACAGGTAAATCCGCAAGGCGGAATTATCAACCATGAGGCTCCTGTTCATGTATCAAACGTTATGCCTGTCGACCCTAAGTCTGGAGAACCAACTCGTGTAGGCTATAAAACGGTTGATGGCAAAAAAGTACGTGTTGCAAAAAAATCCGGTGAAGTTCTAGATAAATAGTTCAAAGAAGAAGGGAGGTATAATGAATGAGCCGCCTAAAAGAAAAATTCACAAAAGAAATTACTCCTGCTCTAATGAGCAAGTTTAACTATACTTCAGTAATGCAAGTGCCTGTAATTGATAAAATCGTTATCAACATGGGTGTTGGTGATGCTGTTCAAAATTCAAAAGTACTTGATAATGCGGTGGAAGAATTAGCACAAATCACTGGTCAAAAACCAGTTGTAACTCGTGCGAAAAACTCTATTGCTGGCTTCCGTCTTCGTGAAGGTATGCCAATCGGTGCGAAAGTTACACTTCGTGGAGAACGCATGTATGAGTTCTTCGATAAATTAATCTCTGTATCTCTTCCACGTGTACGTGACTTCCGTGGGATTTCTAAGAAGTCATTTGATGGTCGTGGAAACTATACTCTAGGTGTAAAAGAACAGTTAATCTTCCCTGAGATTGATTACGATAAAGTAAACAAAGTTCGTGGTATGGATATCGTTATCGTAACTACAGCTAAAACTGATGAAGAAGCGCGTGAACTTTTAACTCAATTCGGAATGCCATTCCAAAAGTAATCGCTAAATAGAGGGAGGCGAAAACGTGGCTAAAAAGTCAATGATTGCGAAACAAAAACGCACGCCTAAACATAAGGTACAAGAATATACACGTTGCGAACGTTGTGGACGTCCACATTCTGTATACCGTAAATTTAAGCTTTGTCGTATTTGTTTCCGTGAATTAGCATATAAAGGTCAAATTCCTGGCGTGAAAAAAGCTAGCTGGTAAACCCCAAGTGTGGGAAGGAGGTAAAAACAAATGGTCATGACAGATCCAATTGCAGATTTGCTTACTCGCATCCGTAATGCGAATATGGTGCGTCACGAAAAATTAGAAGTTCCTGCTTCTAATATTAAGAAAGAAGTTGCTGATATCCTTAAGCGTGAAGGCTTCGTACGTGATGTTGAGTTTATCGAAGACAATAAGCAAGGTATTATCCGCATTTTCTTGAAATACGGTTCAAACAACGAGCGTGTTATCACTGGACTAAAACGTATCAGTAAACCTGGTCTTCGTGTATACGCAAAAGCTGACGAAGTACCACGCGTACTTAACGGCCTTGGAATCGCACTAGTTTCTACTTCTCAAGGAGTTCTTACAGATAAAGAAGCTCGCGCTAAACAAGTCGGTGGAGAAGTTTTAGCATACGTTTGGTAATAGAGTTTTTAATGAATGGAGGTGCAATAAATGTCTCGTATAGGTAAAAAGCCAATTGAAATTCCAACTGGTGTTACAATCACTAACGATAAGAACACAGTTACTGTAAAAGGGCCTAAAGGTGAACTAACTCGTTCATTTCATTCTGATTTGATTATTCAAGTGGAAGAAAACGTACTAACCGTTTCTCGTCCAACTGATTCAAAAGAACACCGTACCATCCACGGTACAACTCGCGCGTTGCTTTCTAACATGGTTGAGGGTGTTTCTAAAGGATTTGAAAGAGGCCTTGAGCTTATCGGTGTCGGTTACCGTGCTCAAAAACAAGGTAATAAGCTTGTATTAAACGTTGGTTACTCTCATCCTGTTGAAATCGAACCTGAAGAAGGTATCGAAGTTGAAGTACCATCAAATACGAAAGTTATCGTTAAAGGAATCAACAAAGAACGCGTTGGTGCTTTAGCTGCTAACATTCGTGATGTTCGTCCTCCAGAGCCTTACAAAGGAAAAGGTATCCGCTATGAAGGCGAATATGTGCGTCGTAAAGAAGGTAAAACTGGTAAGTAATGCCGCATAGGTAAACGAAAGGAGTGACTTAAATGATTACGAAGGCTGACAAAAATGCAGTTCGTAAGAAAAGACATGGCCGTGTACGTGCTAAACTTTCTGGAACTGAAGCTCGTCCTCGTTTAAACGTGTTCCGCTCTAATAAGCATATTTATGCTCAATTAGTCGACGATGTAAAGGGAGTTACTTTAGCAAGTGCTTCTACATTAGATAAAGAAGTGAATCTTGATTCTACTAGCAATGTTGATGCAGCAATTAAGGTCGGAGAATTAGTTGCAAAGCGCGCAGTAGAAAAAGGAATTCAAGCAATCGTATTTGACCGTGGAGGATACCTCTATCATGGTCGCGTAAAAGCATTGGCTGATGCAGCACGTGCGAATGGATTAGAATTTTAATAGACAAAGGAGGGACACAAAAAGATGCGTCGTATTGATCCAAACAAACTTGAACTTGAAGAACGCGTAGTTACGGTTAATCGTGTAGCGAAAGTTGTTAAAGGCGGACGTCGTTTCCGTTTCTCTGCTCTAGTAGTAGTAGGCGATAAAAACGGTCATGTCGGCTTTGGTACTGGTAAAGCTCAAGAAGTACCAGAAGCAATTCGTAAAGCGATTGAGGATGCGAAGAAAAACTTAATCGAAGTGCCAATGGTTGGAACATCTATTCCTCACCAAGTAATTGGTAACTTTGGTGCTGGTGAAGTTCTTTTGAAGCCTGCATATGAAGGTACTGGCGTTATTGCTGGTGGACCAGTTCGTGCGGTATTAGAATTAGCTGGTGTTGGTGATATCTTATCTAAGTCTTTAGGTACAAACACACCAATCAACATGGTTCGTGCTACATTGAACGGTTTAACACAATTAAAACGTGCTGAGGACGTAGCTAAGTTACGTGGTAAATCAGTAGAAGAACTGTTAGGATAAGGAGGGAAATCAAATGGCGAAAACACTAGAAATTACCCTCACTCGCAGCGTGATTGGCCGCCCGCAGGACCAACGCGAAACAGTTAAAGCTCTTGGCTTACGAAAAATGCACCAAACAGTTGAGCATAAAGATAATCCTGCTATTCGCGGAATGATCAACAAAGTTGCTCACCTTGTTATGGTAAAAGAAAATTAAATTGTATTCTTCTACAAAATAAGGAGGTGCCAACATGAAACTTCATGAATTAAAACCTGCAGAAGGTTCACGTCAAGAACGTAAACGCAAAGGCCGAGGAATCGGTTCTGGTAACGGTAAAACTGCTGGTAAAGGTCATAAAGGTCAAAACGCTCGTTCAGGCGGCGGTGTTCGTCCTGGTTTTGAGGGTGGTCAAACACCTTTATTCAGACGTTTACCAAAGCGTGGCTTTACGAACATTAATCGTAAAGAATATGCAATTGTGAACCTTGATGCACTAAACCGTTTTGAAGATGGAACTGAAGTTACTCCAGTTCTTCTTGTCGAAACTGGGGTAGTAAGTAATGAAAAAGCAGGAATTAAAATTCTTGCTAAAGGCAAAGTTGAGAAAAAGCTTACTGTAAAAGCTCATAAATTCTCCTCTGCTGCAAAGGAAGCTATTGAAGCTGCCGGCGGTCAAACTGAGGTGATTTAATGTTTCAGACAATCTCCAATTTTATGCGCGTGGGTGATATAAGAAGAAAGATTATATACACCCTTTTAATGTTGGTCGTATTTCGCATCGGTACTTTCATACCAGTACCTGGTGTGAATGCTAGCCTTCTACAAGCCCAGGATGAACTAAATGCATTCGGACTTCTTAATACATTTGGCGGTGGTGCGCTTCTTAACTTCTCTATACTTGCCATGGGGATCATGCCGTATATTACAGCATCGATTATCATTCAGTTATTGCAAATGGACGTTGTGCCAAAGTTTACTGAATGGTCTAAACAAGGAGAGGTTGGACGTCGTAAATTAGCTCAGTTTACCCGCTACTTTACTATCGTGCTTGGTTTCATCCAAGCTCTTGGTATGTCTTACGGTTTTAACAATCTTGCAAATGGACAATTGATTGAAAACCCTGGAATTGCTTCTTATCTTCTTATTGCGACAGTATTAACTGCTGGAACTGCATTTTTATTGTGGTTGGGTGAGCAAATTACTGAAAAAGGTGTTGGAAATGGAATCTCCATTATCATCTTCGCTGGTATCGTAGCTGGTATACCATCAATCGTAAACCAGATTTATGCACAGCAATTTGAAAATGCAGGTGAACAAATTTTCCTTCGCATTGTTACAGTTGTGTTAATCCTTCTTGCAGTTGTTGCTATCGTTGTTGGTACAATCTTTATCCAACAGGCTTTAAGAAAGATTCCAATCCAATATGCTAAGCGTGTGGCGGTTGGAAAGAATCCAGTTGGCGGACAAAATACACATTTGCCATTAAAAGTTAATGCAGCTGGTGTTATTCCGGTTATTTTTGCGATTTCATTCATCATTACTCCAAGGACTGTATCTGGTTTCTTTGAACAAAATGATGTAACATTATGGATTCAAAAAGTGTTTGATTATACAACACCGGTTGGAATGCTCATTTACAGTGCATTAATTATTGCTTTTACTTATTTCTATGCTTTCATTCAAGTCAATCCTGAACAAGTTTCGGATAACTTGAAGAAGCAGGGCGGGTATATTCCAGGCATTAGACCAGGAAAAAGCACGCAGGAATATTTAACACGTGTTTTATACCGTTTAACATTGGTGGGTGCACTCTTCCTTACAGCCATTTCTATTCTTCCGATGTTATTCATTAATATCGCAGGATTACCTGATTCGGCTCAAATTGGAGGAACAAGTTTGTTAATCGTTGTCGGTGTTGCACTTGACACGATGAAGCAGCTTGAATCTCAACTCGTTAAACGTCATTATAAAGGGTTTATTAAATAGTTTGGTTTTTAGGGGACTAGTACGTTCCCTAAAACCGATTAGATTTAAGGGGGAATTCATATGAATTTAGTATTAATGGGGCTCCCCGGTGCTGGTAAAGGTACTCAAGCCGAGAAGATCGTCGAAAAGTACGGCATCCCTCATATCTCAACAGGTGATATGTTTCGTGCAGCAATTAAAGGTGAAACGGAACTGGGCCTGAAAGCAAAATCATTTATGGATAAAGGCGAACTTGTTCCTGATGAAGTAACAATCGGTATTGTCCGTGAACGATTAAGCAAGGATGACTGTGAGAAAGGCTTCTTGCTTGACGGATTTCCAAGAACGGTTCCACAAGCAGATGCCCTAGAAAACATTCTTGAGGAATTGAATAAAAAAATTAATTTTGTTATTAATATTGATGTTGATCAAGATATTCTTATGGAACGTCTGACAGGCCGTCGCATCTGTAAAGATTGCGGTGCCACTTATCATCTCGTATTTAATCCTCCTGCAAAAGAGGATAAATGTGATCGCTGTGACGGAGAACTGTATCAGCGTGCAGACGATAATGAAGCTACGGTGAAAACTCGACTAGATGTTAATATCAAACAAACGAAGCCTTTGCTTGATTTCTATGAAACAAAAGGTTATTTACGTAATATTGATGGTAGGCAGGATATCGGTAAAGTATTCACTGATCTGGATCGTTTACTCGGGGGCTTGCATTAATGATTATTTGCAAAACGCCGCGTGAAGTTGATATCATGCGTGAGGCTGGCAGAATTGTCGCACTGACTCATCAAGAACTGAAAGAACATATTGCACCAGGCATTACAACAAGTGAATTGGATAAGATTGCTGATCAATTTATTCGTAAATTTAATGCAATTCCATCGTTTAAAGGTTATAATGGCTTTTCTGGCAGCATCTGTACTTCAGTAAATAATGAACTTGTTCATGGCATACCTGGTGATCGTGTATTAAAAGACGGTGATATTATCAGTGTTGACATTGGTGCTAAATATAACGGTTATCATGGTGACTCCGCTTGGACTTATCCTGTTGGTTCTATATCTGAGGAAGCGCAGCGTCTTCTCGATGTTACTGAAGAATCATTGTATATCGGACTAAAGGAAGCAAAGCCAGGTGAGCGTCTATCGAACATCTCACATGCTATTCAGACATATGCGGAACAAAATGGTTTTTCCATTGTACGCGAGTATGTTGGCCATGGAGTAGGTCAGGATTTGCATGAGGATCCTCAAATTCCTCATTATGGTCCGCCAAACAAAGGGCCGCGTCTTAAACCGGGGATGGTACTTGCTGTTGAGCCGATGGTGAATGCAGGAAGCCGCTATGTAAAAACGCTAGCTGACAACTGGACAGTAGTTACAATTGATGGGAAATTGTGTGCTCACTTTGAACATACGATTGCCATTACTGAAACAGGCTATGAAATTTTGACAAAGGCCTAGTAATAGGTGATTGAATATAACGTTTCAGTTTTGTTTCGGTTTTGTGCTATAATCATAAAGTTGTTAGAATCTGAAGAATTTGCAAGAATCCGGCGTGTAACTTTGGAAAATAAACTTTGCATTTGTAAAGTTTAATGAGTTCTTATTAATTATGAAGAAGGGAGATCTGTTCGATGGCGAAAGACGATGTAATTGAAATAGAAGGTACGGTTGTTGATACTTTGCCAAATGCCATGTTTAAAGTAGAATTAGAAAATGGTCATACGGTGTTGGCTCATGTTTCTGGTAAGATCCGCATGCACTTTATTCGCATTTTACCTGGAGATAAAGTAACTGTGGAGCTCTCTCCATATGATTTAACTCGCGGAAGAATCACTTATCGTTTTAAATAACCATTGCACTCCGTACTATTAAGGAGGTTAGGATAATGAAAGTAAGACCATCTGTTAAACCGATCTGCGAAAAGTGCAAAGTTATCCGCAGACGTGGAAAAGTTATGGTTATCTGTGAAAACCCTAAACATAAACAAAAACAAGGCTAAAAACAAGGAGGTGCGCTAAGTTATGGCACGTATTGCTGGTGTAGATATTCCACGTGAAAAACGTGTAGTAATCTCATTAACTTACATCTATGGGATTGGTAAAATTACTGCTCAGAAAGTATTAGCAGATGCTGGTGTTTCTGAAGATACTCGTGTTCGTGATTTAACGGAAGATGAGTTAAATAAAATCCGTGAAGTCATTGATAAATTAAAGGTTGAAGGTGACCTACGTCGTGAGGTTTCACTTAACATTAAGCGTCTAATGGAGATCGGAAGCTATCGCGGTCTACGTCATCGCCGTGGTTTACCGGTTCGTGGACAAAATACAAAAAACAATGCTCGTACACGCAAAGGTCCTCGTAAGACTGTAGCGAACAAGAAGAAATAATCCGTAAAGGAGGTACTTTAAATGGCACGTAAAACTAATACACGTAAACGTCGTGTGAAAAAGAATATTGAACAAGGTGTTGCACACATTCGTTCTACTTTTAATAACACAATTGTAACTATTACTGATGCTCATGGGAATGCACTTTCTTGGTCTAGTGCCGGAGCTTTAGGTTTCAGAGGTTCACGTAAATCTACACCTTTCGCAGCTCAAATGGCAGCAGAAACTGCAGCGAAAACATCTATGGAACACGGAATGAAATCTCTTGAAGTAACAGTTAAAGGACCAGGTGCAGGTCGTGAAGCGGCTATTCGTGCGCTACAAGCTGCTGGTCTTGAAGTTACTGCAATTCGTGACGTAACTCCAGTTCCACATAATGGATGTCGCCCACCAAAACGCCGCCGTGTTTAATTTTTCTGTATAGAATTTGTATCCTTGTCTATAATGGGATATGATGGGAATGTTTTAATACTTATACAGAATCATTATTCCAGTTGTTGTGCACAAAACGGGAACGTATACATGGGGGAATTTCGGTTAGAATGCTAGCCGGGGTTTCGACGTTTTGAAGGAGGGTATATTTTCATGATCGAAATAGAAAAACCAAAAATCGAAACGGTTGAGATCAGCGATGATGCCAAGTACGGGAAGTTCGTCGTAGAGCCGCTTGAGCGTGGGTATGGTACTACATTGGGTAACTCCTTACGTCGTATCCTTTTATCCTCACTCCCAGGTGCCGCAGTCACATCGATTCAAATTGATGGGGTACTTCATGAGTTCTCAACAATTGAAGGCGTCGTAGAAGATGTAACATCTATCATTTTAAACATTAAAAAACTTGCACTGAAGATTTACTCTGATGAAGAAAAGACTCTTGAAATTGATGTACAAGGTGAAGGCATTGTTAAAGCTGCTGACATTACCCATGATAGTGATGTAGAAATTCTGAATACAGATCTTCACATTGCGACTTTGGGAACAAATGGTCATTTACGCATGCGTTTAACAGCCAAAAGAGGACGTGGATATACGCCAGCTGTTCAGAACAAAAGGGAAGATCAGCCAATTGGTGTTATACCTATCGATTCTATCTTTACTCCAGTTTCTCGTGTTTCCTATCAGGTAGAGAATACTCGTGTAGGCCAAATGACTAACTATGATAAGTTAACATTCGATGTTTGGACTGACGGTAGTACAGGTCCACAAGATGCTGTTGCACTTGGTGCGAAAGTCTTAACTGAGCATTTGAATATCTTTGTTGGATTGACAGACGAAGCTCAAAATGCTGAAATCATGGTTGAAAAAGAAGAAGATCAAAAAGAAAAAGTACTTGAGATGACAATTGAAGAACTTGATCTTTCAGTTCGTTCATATAACTGTTTAAAGCGTGCTGGTATTAATACTGTTCAGGAATTAGCTAATAAGACTGAAGAGGATATGATGAAAGTTCGTAACTTAGGCAGAAAGTCTCTTGAGGAAGTTAAACACAAACTAGAAGAGCTTGGATTAGGCCTGCGTAAAGACGACTGATTAGTTTATTAAAACTAATGGCAATCTTACTATGTAAGCTTAAAAGCTTAATGAATGACTTCAACAAAGGAGGGAAACTTTCATGGGATACAGAAAGTTAGGACGTACTAGCTCTCAACGTAAAGCTATGCTACGTGACTTAGCAACAGATTTAATCATCAATGAGCGTATTGAAACAACTGAAGCTCGTGCAAAAGAACTACGTTCAGTTGTTGAAAAAATGATCACTCTTGGAAAGCGTGGCGATTTGCATGCTCGTCGTCAAGCAGCTGCATTCGTACGTAATGAGGTAGCAAACGCTGAAACTAAGCAAGATGCGGTTCAAAAATTATTCAGCGATATCGCTTCTCGTTATGAAGAGCGCCAAGGTGGATACACTCGTATTATGAAACTTGGACCTCGTCGCGGTGACGGTGCACCAATGGTAATTATCGAGTTAGTATAATTATTTTTTCGAAAAAAGATAGAAGGGCAGGACAGTTTGTTCTTTGCCCTTTTTCTGTAATAGAGCGATCCTCTATAGGTAGTTAAATTAGACCTAGCCAAAACGAGCGTTACGATGAGCGTGTCTATTTACGACAAGTAAAATCAAAAGCAACAAATCGTTGTGAATACACCAACGGTTCCTTCACATGTCTCGTCTAGCTCTTGCACCTTTACCGATTGTATTTTTGTTTTAGCGCAGCAGGGTGAACCTGTTTTTCGGTGAGGTGCAGGCTTTTTAAATAGAAATCTGTTGTATGGGCTTGAATAGGGAGGCAGTATTGGCATTTTATAAGCGCGAATAACAGATAATTTTACTGGAAAAGTTGCCTTTTCTTCTTTGTAAAAGGGTATTAATCTACCCATACATTTGTTATCGACCATTAATATCTGCTGTCATTGCTATTGAAGCTCGCCAAAAATGGCGGGTTTTTTTATTTGTGAAATTTATTTTAATTGGCTGCAAGAACAGTTTAGAATAGAGAGAAGAGCGAGTTGAGAGGAGGAGCAATAATGAGTAAGAAGCAGCTGGTTCAGTTAGACAATGTTTCATTTCAATATGCGATGGATACAGGTTTCGCACTTAGGAATGTTTCATTTGACATATATGAAGGTGAGTGGCTGGCAATTGTAGGACATAATGGTTCTGGGAAATCCACGCTTGCTAAGCTATTAAATGGACTGCAATTTCCTCAAGAAGGTTCTATTACGGTAAATGGGGTTCCCCTTACTGAAGGAACAGTATGGGAAACGAGAAAACAGGTTGGAATGGTTTTTCAAAATCCTGATAATCAGTTCGTTGGAACGACTGTTCAGGATGATGTGGCTTTTGGTTTAGAAAATAACGGAATTGCTCGAGAAGAAATGCTGGAAAGAGTCAGCTATTCTTTGGAAAAGGTGAAGATGGCACAATTTCTTGATCAAGAGCCGCACCATCTATCCGGTGGACAGAAACAAAGAGTGGCCATTGCAGGGGTCATTGCCCTTAGACCTTCGATTATTATATTGGACGAGGCGACGTCAATGCTTGATCCAAGGGGCAGGGAAGAAGTCTTGGAGACGGTAAGAGAGTTAAAGGAAAGTCACAATATGACAGTTATTTCAATTACACATGATTTAGAAGAGGCTGTAAGAGCTGATCGCATACTTGTGATGAATAAGGGAGAGCTTTATCGCGAAGGAAATCCTGAGGAGATATTCCAAATGGATGAAGAACTTGTACAGCTAGGCCTGGATATTCCGTTTCCGGTTAAGATGAGCAAGCTTTTGAAGGAACAAGGAGTCTCTTTATCCAGACATTATTTATCAGAAGAAGAGTTGGTGGCAGAGTTATGGACATCTCATTACAAGAAGTAGAATATCGATATCAAGCGAAGACTCCCTTTGAACGCCTAGCCATTAAAGATGTATCGATTGATATTCCCTCAGGAACCTTTTTGGCGATTATTGGTCACACTGGATCTGGTAAATCTACTGTATTACAGCATTTGAATGCCCTGTTAAAGCCAACCGCTGGCAAAGTAGTTATTGGGGATACTGAAGTGACAGCAGATAGAAAACTGAAGAACCTTAAGGAAGTACGGCAAAAGGTGGGAATCGTTTTTCAGTTTCCAGAACACCAATTGTTTGAAGAAACAGTAGAGAAGGATATTTGCTTCGGGCCGATGAACTTTGGCGTTTCTGAGCAAGAAGCACAGAGAAGAGCAAGGGTAGCGATCAAGCAAGTAGGCCTTCCGGAAGAGATATTGAGCAAGTCACCTTTCGATCTATCCGGAGGTCAAATGCGCAGAGTAGCCATTGCGGGGGTACTAGCCATGGGTCCGGATGTAATTGTTTTGGACGAGCCGACAGCAGGGCTTGATCCTCGCGGGAGGAAGGAAATAATGGAGATGTTCCATTCTCTTCATTTGGAAAGAAACCTTTCTACCGTGTTGGTTACGCATAGTATGGAGGATGCTTCTAAGTACGCGGACCAAATTGTGATTATGCAAAATGGAGAAGTGTTCAAGAAAGGGACGCCGGAAGAAATTTTTTCATCGCCTGAAGAATTAATGCATCTTGGTCTTGATGTTCCAGAAGTTGTCCGTTTCCAGAATAGGATCGAAGAAATGTTTCAAACGAAATTTTCGAAAACATGCTTAACAATAGAAATGCTGACAGAAGAAGTTTCTGCTTTAATGAAGGATGGTGAGCAGAGATGATGGAGAAAATGATTTTTGGCCGTTATGTCCCTGCCCATTCCTTGATTCACCGAATGGACCCGCGATCCAAACTGTTGATTATCTTTTTATTTGTTTGCATTGTTTTTATCGCTAATAATAGTTTGACTTACGGCTTATTAGCTCTTTACACGCTGATGATGATTTCACTGTCTAAGGTGCCTATTCAGTTTATTATATCGGGATTGAAGCCTGTTCTATGGCTTGTCCTCTTTACCTTGATTTTGCACCTGTTTTTAACAAAAGAGGGAGAGCTCTTATTTCAGGCTGGCTGGTTTACTATCTATGAAGAAGGGTTAAGACAAGGGATCTTTATTTCTTTACGTTTTTTCCTTCTTATATTGATGACATCGATTCTTACGTTAACAACGACGCCTATTGAAATAACCGATGGGCTGGAAAGCTTGCTGAATCCTTTAAATAAGGTGAAATTCCCTGTTCATGAGCTTGCCCTTATGATGTCTATCTCACTTAGGTTTATTCCAACGCTTATGCAAGAGACGGATAAGATTATGAAGGCGCAAACGGCAAGAGGGGTGGAATTCTCGAGCGGCCCAATTAAAGAGAGGGTAAAGGCAATCATCCCACTTTTGATTCCTCTTTTTGTGAATTCCTTTAAAAGGGCAGAGGAGCTTGCTACAGCAATGGAGGCAAGGGGCTATAGAGGAGGAGAAGGCAGGACGAAGTATAGGCAGCTTAGCTGGGGATTTACTGATACGTCCATGCTTCTATTCCTTGGACTGTTAACCACTTTATTAGTACTATTTCGAACGTAATGGAGCATATGTGATGCAAAGATATAAATGTATTGTCTCTTATGATGGCACCCAGTTTGCAGGTTATCAAGTACAGCCTAATAAGCGTACGGTCCAAAGTGAACTGGAGAATGCCCTAAGAAAACTTCATAAAGGCTTAGATGTAAAAGTCTTTGCCTCAGGAAGAACCGATGCTGGTGTCCATGCAAGGGGGCAGGTTATTCATTTTGACTCGCCCCTTAGGATTCCAATAGCTAAATGGGAGATTGCATTAAACTCCTTATTGCCAAATGACCTTGCGATTGTTGGTGTAGAAGCGGCTGACGCGGGCTTTCATGCGCGTTTTGATGCCAAAGGGAAGGAATATCGCTACTTTATGTACCGATCTTCTCGAAGGGACCCATTTAAACGTCATTACGCCTACCAGTATTCGCACCCATTAAATATTCCGGCGATTAAGGATGCTTTACCTTTCCTTGTAGGAGAACATGACTTTACAAGCTTCTGTTCTGCAAAGTCAGAAGTAGAGGATAAGGTTCGGAAGGTTAGTGAGATCGAGCTGCTTGAAGAAGAGGATATGCTGATTTTTCGTTTCACAGGGAATGGATTCTTATATAATATGGTTCGGATTTTAGTAGGTACCTTGATCGGTGTTGGTTCAGGGGATATTTCTTCACAAGCCATTCCGGAAATTCTTGAAAGAAAAGATCGGACATATGCAGGGAAGACAGCTCCAGCACATGGTTTATATTTATGGGAAGTTCATTACTGAAATTGGTATGAAATGCTGAAGAATCACGAGGTAGCGTTGTATTTGAAAATAAAATAGTAAAACAACTAAACCTGGTGTAACATTTTATTGACAATTGCAGTTCGAAAGTGTATCATAGCAAAGGTATTGTTATTAAAACCACGATAAGCCCCGGAACTTATTGTGTTGAAGATAAATGAAACCAATTGAATGAATTATGGAATTTTTAGGAGGGAAAATTGATGCGTACAACGTTTATGGCGAATGCAAATAATATCGAACGTAAATGGTACGTAGTTGATGCAGAAGGCAAAACTTTAGGTCGTCTTGCTAGTGAAGTTGCATCAATTCTACGTGGTAAACATAAACCAACTTTTACACCACATGTTGATACTGGTGATCATGTAATTATTCTTAATGCTTCAAAAATCCACTTAACAGGTAAAAAGCTTACTGACAAGATTTACTACCGTCACAGCATGCACCCAGGTGGTTTAAAAACTAGAACTGCTAATGAAATGCGTACAAACTACCCTGAGAGAATGTTAGAGCTTGCAATTAAAGGCATGCTTCCAAAGAACTCTCTTGGTCGTCAAATGTTCAAGAAATTACACGTATATGCTGGCGCTGAGCATAAGCACCAAGCACAACAACCTGAAGTTTACGAACTTCGTGGATAATTTATAGAGGAGGTTATTAACTTGGCACAGGTTCAATATATTGGTACTGGTCGTCGTAAGAGCTCCGTTGCACGTGTTCGTTTAGTTCCAGGCGACGGTAAAATTATTATCAATGGTCGTGAAATCGAAGAGTATATCCCATTTGCAGCTTTACGTGCTGTGGTAAACCAACCACTAGTAGCTACTGAAACGACAGGAAGCTATGATATTCATGTAAATGTTAACGGTGGTGGATACACTGGTCAAGCTGGCGCAATTCGCCACGGTATCGCTCGTGCGTTACTTCAAGTTGACCCAGAGTACCGTCCAACTTTAAAATCTGCAGGATTATTAACTCGTGACGCTCGTATGAAAGAACGTAAAAAATACGGTCTTAAAGGCGCTCGTCGTGCACCTCAGTTCTCAAAACGTTAATATATTCTATCAAAAAGCTTCAGCCAATTTGGCTGGAGCTTTTTTTGATAAAAAATTGGCAAATGAAAGCTTGCTGCTTTTTGTATTTCTCTCCTATTGTCGATAAAGACTATCTACAAGGAGTGAGAAGGAATGAATGTAATTACAACCTTTGCAGAAAAGAAAAGAGAAAAGCAAATTAAATATGAAAAGTCCATTTTGAAGGAAATTTCTATAAAGGCATTAAAGGAAAAAGTTCAACATCATTTCGGCTCTTCGAGATTTGCCTCAGGATTAATGATGAATGCAGGAATTGAAGAAGCTTGTTATGATGTGGCTATTGAAGCTTATTTATTAGGTGCGAATTTTAGCAGGTTTGGTGTATACGGTGAGACTCATGAAGATGTTAAGCGCCGCTGTCATTATGAGATTCAGCACTTTTCAGATACGTTGTACAACTTCCTCTTGTATTGGGGGCATGGCGAAGAGGGAATTATGAGTGAATCACTCTATTACTTATGTGAGGGATATGTAAACAGCTGGTGGATAGAGGGATTCCAAAAAGGCCAAAGAAGACATAAGCTTCGCCTTCACTAATTTCGCTTTTTGCTTTTGTATTTCCTAGTTCTATCGTTTGATCTTGTCCCATATATTAAATGGAGGACGTGTGGGAGGTTGACAGGGAATATGAAAAAAATAAAAGCTGCGGCATTCGCCATTGGACTTATCGTCCTGTTCTTAATTCTACAATATGATTTTTCAGAAGAGGATTCTTGGGAATCATGGCATTTACCGTTAACAGGAAAGATTATTTTACTTGATCCTGGTCATGGAGGACCTGACGGCGGTGCGGGTGATGAGCTTGCACTTGAGAAAGAGATTGCTCTTGATGTGACATTGAAGGTTAGAGAATATCTTCAAGAACAGGGAGCTCTTGTGATAATGACGAGGGAAGATGATCGTGATTTGGCTCCGGATGGCACAAGGGGATATAGCAGAAGAAAAGTGGAGGATTTAAAAAAGCGTCTTGAATTGATAAATACATCAGGGGCTGAGTTTTTTACTAGTATCCACTTAAATGCAATTCCTTCTTCCCGATGGAGCGGCGCACAGACCTTTTATGCATCTCATAATGATGAAAATGCAAGAGCGGCAAAGTTTATTCAAGAAGAACTAAGAAGAAATTTGGAAAACACTGAACGAAAAGCAAAGAAACTAAATAGTGTTTATATCCTAAAAAACGCAGAAATTCCTGGTTCCTTAGTTGAAATTGGATTTTTATCCAATCCAGCTGAACGGGAAAATCTGAAAAAGGAGCAATACCAGAATAAAGTAGCAGCTTCAATCTATATGGGGATTCTCAGGTATTTTTCAGATGAAAAAGAGCTGGAGGAAGAGGAATAAAGATGCTGAATAAGGCATCTTTTTTTGTATACAAACGACTAATTAAGAAGAAAGTGAAAGAGAGTTGGGAGTATTAGTCTTAATTAGATAAGGTGTGATAGAATTAACTGTAGTGCAATAACAATATGTTATACTTTAATGGAAACGAATTCATAAAGGCAGGTGCTAGTATGTTAACGGAACAAAATATAAGAGAAGTTTTAAGTGGAGTTAAAGAACCATTTATACATAAAACACTAGGTGAACTTGGTGCCATTGATGAAGTGAAGATTAAGGAAGAAAAGAATCATGTAAGTGTTAAGATTCTTATTGCAAAAACAGGTACATCTGAACAGCTTCAGTTACAAACGCAAATTGTAAATTTGATAAAAGAAGCAGGTGCAGCAACAGTAGGAATACGATTTAGTGAGTTGCCGGATTCGGTATTATCTCAATACCGTCAAGCAGTTAAAGAAGAAGATAAAGGATTGCTTTCTCCAGGAAGCAAGACAACATTTATTGCTATTGCGAGTGGAAAGGGTGGAGTAGGTAAGTCCACTGTTTCAGTTAACCTTGCTGTTTCTTTGGCGCGACTAGGTAAGAAAGTCGGCTTGATAGATGCAGATATTTACGGATTTAGTGTGCCTGATATGATGGGCATTACGACACGTCCTGTAGTAAGAGGAGAAAGAATTATTCCGGTTGATCGTTTTGGTGTAAAAGTCATTTCGATGGGATTCTTTGTTGAGGACAATTCACCGATCATTTGGAGAGGCCCGATGCTTGGCAAAATGCTGAACAGCTTTTTCAATGAAGTCGAGTGGGGAGATATCGATTATTTATTATTAGATCTTCCACCTGGAACTGGTGATGTGGCATTAGATGTTCATACAATGCTTCCAACATGTAAAGAAATTGTTGTCACTACTCCTCATCCAACAGCTGCTTTTGTTGCTGCGCGGGCTGGAGCTATGGCATTAAAAACAGACCATGAAATATTAGGTGTTATCGAAAATATGGCCTACTTCGAAAGTAAACTTACTGGTGAGAAAGAATTTGTTTTCGGTCAGGGAGGCGGACAGAAGCTGGCTGATGAGCTTAGAACAGATGTATTAGGCCAATTGCCTCTTCAGCAACCAGACTGGGATGAGAAGGAATTTGCTCCATCTGTGTACCAAGCGGATCATAGACTGGGTAAAATTTATTCAGAAATCGCTCAGAAGGTCGTTCATACTTTGGAAGGATAATAACAATAAAACCTCTTCTCGCTTGAGAAGAGGTTTTATTGTTATTGAATGTATAATTAAGAGCCGCTGCCTTCTCCGCTTGTTTCCCCTCCTTGCTTTTCGTCGCCTTGATCTCCTGTGGCTGGTTCCTCTTCTTTTTCTCCCCCGCCTTTTTCGCTGCCTTTTACTTCAGAGGCAGCCTTAAGAAGAATATCTTGAATTTTGGCCTTGAAGAGCGGGCTTTCGAATGTTTCTGTGACAACCGTTTGTAAATGCTCACGGTATTCCTTGCTTTTTAATACAGTTGTCATTTCCTTTTCTAATTCTGGGTCCTTCAAGACTTCAATCATCATTCCGCGGTACTCAGGATCCTTCATGAGATCTTTTAAAAGCTTTTCATTTTCCTTTTTCATACTCTTGGCGATGCTTTCTGCAAACTTTGGATCCTCAAATGATTTCTTCCAAAATTCTGTGCCTTTATCAGAAGTTAAAGTCTTTTCAATGGTCTCTGAGACGACGGTTTGATCCATCACAAGTTTTTCCTTCATTTTGTCATCTTCCATTAATTCTTGGATAGCCTTTTTTCCATCGTCTGTTTTAAGAATATCCACAACCATTTTCTTTGTTTGTTCATAGTCCATATTGCTGCTGCCAGACTCACTTTGGCCACAGCCTGTGAGCATAATGAATATCAAAAAAGGAAAGAGAACACGGGATATTTTTAACATATTAAAGCTCCTTTCAGAGGTGTCCTTCATTTTAGAATGAAGAAAAAGAGCAAATATTATTCGCTCGAAATGCTTTACCTAGATTTTTCATTGCATGGTTGGTACAATCAAAAGGTGATCTGAATAAATGCTTTGGAGGAAAAATAATTGACTAGCCGAAATTTGGTAAAGTTGTTTATGTCAACACTGTTAGTTGGAGGATTAACTACTGGGGTTGTCGGTTTTATTGTTCGTTGGAAGGAATTTGAATCTATTTTTACTTCATTTGATTTTCTTGAAATATTATCGGTATTATTTTGGTTAATTGGAGTAGGATTTATTTTCAGTGTTTTAAGCCAGGCAGGTTTTTTTGCTTATTTAACTGTCCATCGTTTCGGGCTTGGAATATTTAAATCACGAACTTTATGGAATGCTGTTCAAGTTATTCTTGTTTTGTTTGTTTTATTTGACTTGGTTTATCTCCGCTATAATGCATTTGCTAATGACGGAGACAGTATATGGCCTTATATTGGTATCGCAGTTTTTATTCTAGTTGTGGGCGTTGTGGTTGCTGCAATTAAAGCAAAGATGACAAATAAAGAGGCATTTATCCCCGCTGTTTTTTTCATGGTTGTTGTCACTACGATTGAGTGGGTACCTGTTTTACGAGTGAATGAAGTAAGTTGGGTTTATCTGATGATCTTTCCGTTATTAATATGTAACGCATATCAGTTGCTTATTCTTCAAAAACTAAATCAAGACTCTCAAGCACAAAGAAATAAAGCTACTACAAAGAAGCCGGCCAAATAATGGCCGGCTTTTTACTTAATTTCATTTGTTTTAGTTTCGGCATCAGCCATTAATTCTGAAACGGATACTAGCTTAAGGTTTTTGCTGTGTATGTCTTTTAAAATTTGCGGCAATGCTTTTGCTGTTTGTTTCGCTGAGTCGGAAGCATGGAATAGCAAAATATCACCTTTGGTTGCATGTGAGGCATTTTTGATAATGCTTTCTACGCCAGGATTTGTCCAGTCTTTTGAATCAACACTCCAATGGACAACCGTATAGCCAAGCCCTTCTGCTACTTTTAAGGTTTTTTTATCAAAGTGTCCAGTGGGTGCACGAAGAAGTTTGATGTTTTTCACATTTAAGGTTTTAAAAGCCACTTGCGCCTTGGCTATGTCCTGCCTGATTTTTTGTTCTTCAAGCTCTGTGTAATCTTCGTAGTTATAGCCAAGCATACCAATTTCATATCCTTCTTTAACTATTCGTGCAACAAGATCCGGGTGGCGTTCTGCCCAAGAACCCGCTAGAAAGAAAGTAGCGGATTTTACATTGCCTGCTTTCAGAATATCAAGAATAGGCTCAGCCTTTTCATCTCCCCATCCAATATTAAAGGTTAAGGCTAAATCTTTTTCTCCTTTGTATATTGCTTTAGGACCATCTTTTGCCGAAAATGCGGGCAGATGAACAAGATTGCCAATATACAGGAACCAGGCAGCAACGAAAGCTGTAGTCACAACTAAAGCAAGCTGTTTCAAAACTTTTCCGTTAAATACATAAAAAGAATTCATCGTATCTCTTCACCTCGTCCTAATCACTCCTTGTCTCAATCTTATGCAGTAATTTTTTATAAATGAACAAAAAATCAAATTCATAAAAAAACTAAAATGGAAAATACTACAAAAACTATACTAAAATGAAGGGGTTTTAGGATGTTAGGAATATTAATTAATCAAAAGGAACAGAAGGAAATGCAATATCTTATAAAAAGAGAAATGGATGAAATTTTATTTGATTTAAAGGATAATCGTATAGATCATATTGTTAAAAGAGCGATGGAAGAAAGGTATAAGATTCTATTTACATTATTCAAGCGGGTTGCTGCGCCTAATGAATGCATGAAATACATGTTGAATAAACAGAGAAGGGAACGTAAGGGGTAAAAAAGCTAAAAAAAGTTTGTTAAAGTTGTTGACTTAATTTTAGATAGCTGTTATATTAATAAACGTCGCTGATGACGTAAGTTAAAAACAACTTAAAAAAAGTTGTTGACGTCGAAAGTGATTGATGATATATTAATAAAGTCGTCGTGAACGACAAAAACATTTAAAAATTTTTGCTCTTTGAAAACTGAACGAACAAAAACGTCAACGTTTTAAATTTTTATTTTTGAGCTAATCAACTCTTTATTGGAGAGTTTGATCCTGGCTCAGGACGAACGCTGGCGGCGTGCCTAATACATGCAAGTCGAGCGAATCTGAGGGAGCTTGCTCCCGAAGATTAGCGGCGGACGGGTG
>NZ_JBIACJ010000018.1:0-53387 GCF_042865275.1 Cytobacillus mangrovibacter
TGGCTAAACATCTAACAAGCTAGCAAAGAAGCGAAAAATAGCTTCTCTTCTTAGAGTTGGCCAAAAGCAGATCAAAACATGGTGTAGAGTGGGGACCTTGACAGTTTCGTTCATATCAGGAGGCTCACCGCCCACCCCGCGGAAAGCGAGCGACCTGGAGCGCAAATCAACCTCTACCCACTAATATTTAATTAGCAACAATATTTGCGAAAACAGGCATTCAGTTTTACTTATTTAGAAATATTCATAAAAAACAGGCTGGCCAATAGGCAATGCATGCTGCCAATTTTCCACCGTTTCCTTTTCCAAAGAATATTCCGCATACAGTAAGGTATCCTTTACAGATAAATAACCTACCATCATAGAAGAAAACAAAGAAATCGGTAAGAATAAAATACGTTTTCTTTCTATGAAACGATCTTGAACAATTTCAACATCTCCATCTTTTTTAATATGAAAGAATAATTCATTCCATGGTGCATAGGGATCTTGAATGGTTACATATAATGAAGACTCTAAATTTCTCCATGGATACCTCTTAAGAAAGGCATACACATCGACAATCCTTACCATCACATCCTGAATTATTTCCTTTTTAAATTGCGGCTGATCAAAGTGAAATCCGAAATGGCTAGCTGCAGAAGCTGTTCCTTCTATTGCATGAACACTTGCCTTATGTGAGGAAATAAAGTTCCAAAGTGCCTGTTCGGCATCTATTCCATCAGCAACAAAATCTTTAATAGAGAATGTCAAATCCTTTATCTCGTAGCGGATATAGCCTGCTACAGAATCTTCCCCCTTGTATAAAGCGAAATGACAGTCTGGTTCCCTCCTAGCAAGCCGACGCCACCAAGCTACATCTCGCAGCATCCCTCCATTTGTTTTTAACGCCTGTTGATTATGAAATTGTTGAATTTCTTGAAATTCCTTTTCTTTTATCCATTCAAAACTGAATCGGATTATTCTATTTGTGCTTTTACTAAATTGCGGGAACGATTCTTTCGGAATCGAATAATGGAGTTTATCAAAGAACAATTCCCAGCCAAAATGGCGATAAAACGATACTGAAAATGGAGCAAGAATAGATAGGTATTGATTTTTTCTTCGCATTTCTTCTAAAGACCTGATTATTAGCTTCTTCACAATCCCTTGATTTCTGTATTCCGGGTATGTCGCTACAAAGCCAATTCCCCCCATCTCATAATTCACACCATGCACGGTCATATTTAACGGCAATACAAGGAGTTGCCCAATAAGCTGTTGCCTATCATAAGCTCCTATTGTCGTGCTTTGTCGAATCCAATAGTGGAAATCCTTTCGTCGTTCTTCATTATATTTATTCGGAAAGCTATAATCTCTTAACCGATGGACTTGTTCATCATCTGTTATAGGTACGAGCTTAACTTCTATTTCATTCGTCATCCCATTAGACCTTTCGATGGATCAATTCTATGAATTTCTAGCATTCTACGCCAAGTCCTTCTGAAGTAATGACTTCCGTTACTTTACTGATTAACGCTTCCTCATCTACTCCACTTGCGGAAATTGTCACGACTGATCCAGTAGAAATTCCTTGTGCCATAACACCCATAATCGATTTTAAATTAACGGATTTATCATTATAAATAAGCTGTACATCAGAAGAAAAGGGCGTTACAGCTGTCACCAATAATGTACACGGTCTTGCATGCAATCCTTCGGGTGCAGTGATTTTAAATACTTTTTTCATAAAAAATCCTCCTCATTCATTATTCAAAATCAATACGGCTTTTGTATTTCTCGATTAAAGCCATATTCGCAGATTGATCGCTCGAGACATTTGCACTCTGGAAGACTGGCAATCTATCCATTTCAAGCTTTTCTATCACTTGACTAAATAAAGCATGCAAAATAGCAGAACCAACTACGGTAGAAGCCGGTCCATATTGAATACCTTGGCGGCTTAAAATCCCGTCTCCAACTGGTATATGGGTATTTAATACAAGATCAACAACATCCTCTAATCGTTGTCCACTTTCGTGTCGTGTTAACTGTTCTTTATACTTTAAAGATTGAAGGGATAGGACTGTAATCCCCGCTTTTTTTCCCAATTGAGCAACATCGATAGGAACAGGATTACATCCTGAAGTCGAGATGACAATAAGCACATCATTTTTCTTAAATTCAAAGTTCTCCAGATTTTTTTCTATAAAAGCTGGATCCTTTTCATTTTTCGAAGAGGCTAATGCACCTGAATGGAGCATTAATGATTCAATGGTGATTGGACGTACTGGGACGAGACCACCTGCTCGATAATAAGCATCTTGAGCCAGCAGATGTGAATGACCACAGCCAAATAATTGGAGAATCCCTCCATTATGGAAACTCTCAACGATAATTGCCGAAGCCCGTTCAATTTGTCTTTGTTCCTGTTCGCTTACTATACTCAAGAGGTGTTGAATCCCCGCAAAATAAGACTGCATACTTCTCACCTCTTAATTTCACTAATAAATTTATATCGATCTGCACGATACGTACTGCGCACTAATTCGAAGGGAACCCCATCTGTTAAAAAGCTAGTTCTTTTAATAATAAGCACGGCTTGTGAAGGACCAATTTGCAAATATTTACTGTCTTCCTTCGAAACAATTGCTGCTTCCATTTGCTGAATGGCATTCCCTATTTTTTGGTGAGATCGAGCTTCAATTTGTGCATAGAGAGATCCCATTATTTTCTTTTCATCTAGATCAGGGAAGATTTTCACTGGGATATAGGTTCTTTCAATCGCCATAGGCTTTAGATCCGCATTCCGTATTCGAACAACATTGAAAACCAGCTCATCTAGTTCAATTTGGAGCTCTCGAGCAATATCAGCTGGTGGAATAACCTTCTCAAAATTGATTAATTTACTGCTCGGTTCCATTCCTCTTGCTCTCATATCCTCTGTAAAACTAGTCAACCCATTTAAAGGCTGCTCTAGCTTTGGATTGGCAACATAAGTGCCTCTGCCCTTTTCTCGATATAAAAGTCCACTGTTCACAAGATTTGTAATTGATTGTCTGACAGTCATCCGACTCACATTTAACTGTTCAGACAACTCACGCTCTGAAGGAATACTTTCATCTATCTTATATTCTTCTAGTTCAATGCGCTGCTTTAACAACTCCTCTATTTGGAGATAGATGGGCACACGAGATTCTTTATCTATCAAACCTTTCTCCTTCCTTCTAAGAAAATTTACTATTGCTTTTCAAAAACGATTCTTCCGCGGCAGATCGTCTTTTGTACATTCAACTCTTTATCTAAAATAACCAAATCTGCATCAGAACCTTCTGCAATATACCCTTTATTAGGCAGTCGCAACTGTTTAGCGGCGTTTGTAGATGACATGGAAACAAGCTCTTGTAAGGAGCAATTAGTTACTTTACGTATATTGCGGACAGCCTGATCCATTGTTAATACACTGCCAGCTAAAGCCCCATTGGAAAGATGCGCACCCTTTTCTGTCACATGTACAGTTTGGCCGCCTAAATCATAATCCCCATACGGAAGTCCTTTTGCACGCATCGCATCTGTAATCATAATGATCCCATGAGCCCCTTTTAAACGAAAGGATAGCTTTAATGCAGCTGGATGGCTATGCAAAAAGTCAGCAATTACCTCTGTTTTCACCTGCTCCTCAAGCAGTACAGCCCCAACAATGCCTGGTTCACGGTGATGGAATGGCCGCATTCCATTAAATAAATGCGTGGCTTGCTTTGCCCCTAATACAACTGCCCTTTGCACTTCTTCTGCCGTTGCATCTGAATGTCCAATGGATACAAGAATTCCCGCTTTGCTAATCGTTTCAACAAATTCAAATCCATTCCTAGCTTCTGGTGCAACCGTTATTTGCTTGATCCGATTTCCGCTGAGCTTCTGCCAATAATTAAACTGGTCGATGGATGGATCAATAATATGTTCTACTGGCTGAGCACCAGCCCATTTTCTTGATATATAGGGACCTTCCACATGGATGCCTAAAAGCTCCGCTTCATCTTCATTGCTTTGAAAATGACTGATATTCTCCAGTGCTGCCTCAATTGCATCAATCGATTGTGTCATCGTTGTTGCTAAATAACTGGTCGTTCCTTCCTTAATTAGAGATCTAGCCATCCCTCGCAAGGTTTCCTCTGTTCCATCCATCGTGTCAAAGCCCGCTGAACCATGAATATGCACGTCGATAAAACCTGGAAACACGATCCATCCTTTTGAAGTTCCGTCCACATGTTCATTCGCATCAACTTCTAAATTATTACCTATCGCTTCGATTTTTCCATTTTTTATAAATATATCACCAACAAATTGTTCTTGATCATCATTAACGATTGTGACATTGGAAATGAGTGTTTTTCTTTCCATTTTAACCAGCTCCTAAAAGGCTAAAAAAGAAACATTCTCTTCTGCCTTCGATGTCTTGATTTATTAAGCAGCCTTGTTGTATCTATTGGTATAGTTGTCTATACCAATTATAGTTTAGATGGATTAAAAAGAAAAGTCTAAATATTTAATTTTTTATTTTTAAAAAGGGCTGTTTTCATTCATATTACTTTCTCAAAGCAGTGATTCTTGGAAAATTCTAGAAAATTTTATGTTGGATTTAGGGTTGGGTGGTTATAATGAGATTGTACTAATATTTGAGGAGTGGTCAGATTGGCTATTGAGGTTTACTTTAATTTTAATGGAAATTGTCGTGAAGCTGTAGAATATTATGCAGAGGTTTTCGGTACTGAAAAGCCGCAAATTATGACCTTTGGGGATGCACCTCCAAACCCTGGATATCAGCTGCCAGAAGAAGCAAAAAATTTAGTTATGCATGCACGTCTTACAATTAGTGGGAGCAACGTTATGTTCTCTGACACGTTTCCTGGATCGCCTTTTACCCAAGGAAATAATATTACCCTTGCATTCGTTAGCAAGGACATCGATGAAATTAAATCCGTATTTAGTAAATTGAAGGAAGGCGGGACTGTCGGCATGGAACTTCAGGAAACTTTCTGGAGCAAATGCTATGGTCAATTAACTGATAAATTTGGCATTGGGTGGCAATTAAGCCATGACAGTGGGGAAACAGGCATGTAAACTAGCATGAAAAAAGGAAATAGATCCTCTCATCGAGAGACTATTTCCTTTTTTATTTCTCATACAGTTTTGTTCATCTTCCTTTTCGAATCCTCAACCTGAAACAATTTTTTAAAAATTGGCCCTATGCCAATAAACAAGCAAAGGATTCCTACAAAGAGAGATAACAGGGTCCAAAATGTCATCCCAAAACCAATTAAATCATACGCGCCTTCATAATAAGTGACATCCGGCGTATTAATATAGGCAGTCATTAATGCCGCAGTTAGGTGCTTTGAAACATACAAGAAAGCCGCAATCGCGATAAAAAAACAGCCAAGAGCAGTAATCCCCTTTTTCATCAGCATTCACCTCTACTATCATTTCCACTTTCCAATGTACTGACATTATACAGCAAGAAAAAGGATAAAAGTGGGTTTTAGAGGTTTTTTAGTACTTTGTCCTTATACAGTTTCTACTTTCTGCTTAGCCTCGTTCCCTCCAGCAAGTTCTGGGTACACTTTTCTTATAACAGAAGGTCTGGCAAGTACAAGGACAACACCGATTAGAAGTGCAGCTGACATGATCAATATCCATTGCGCTGGCAATACATCATATAAGAAGCCGTACAAGACCATTCCCAATGGCATGAGCGCCATTGCCATTGTTTCAAATAAAGAAAAAACACGTCCTTTATAATCATCATCAATTTGCTTTTGCATCATAACTTGCAACGGTGTGTTGACAATAATAATGATTGAGCCAAAACCAAACATGAGCACAATATAATAAATGAACAGGGAGATATTATTCAGCGAAATCATTAGTGGAATAGAAATTCCAGCCAAAATGATTCCCATCGCCAATATCCCTCTTTTTGAGACAAGGAGTGGGAATTTCACTTCTTTTCTCACTGAAAAATAAAGGGACATGACTAGCATTCCTACTGCAAACGCACCTTGTGTTAGTCCAAAATGCTGTGAAGTCATTTTTAACTTTTCAATAAGAATAAAGGAATAGCCAACCTCAAATGCGCCAATAAGGAAATTAACAAGTAGGGCAATCCAGATAACGATGATTAGTAATGACTGTAATTTTAAATAATTGAATCCAGCCTTCATGCTTTGCCACATCGATTCCTTTTGCTCTCCTTCCACTTTTCCCTTCCGTTTTGCAAACAGGTTGAAATTCATCGTCGACTCAAGAATGATCGCTATACTCGATGCAATTATATAGATTATGAGAAAGACTGGCATAGAAACAGCACCGAATAAAAGCCCTCCGATAGCTGGGCTGCCTATGGAGGCAAAGGAAATAGACATCTGGTTTAATGACATTGCTTTCTGGATTCTTGCTTCATCCACAAGTCCTGTAATGGATGAGGAAAATGTGACACCAGCAAAGGTGGACGTAATGGATAATATACAGGTGGTTGTATAAATGGCAGCAAGGGAAAGACCCGAATGGAAGCTAACGATGAGGAGTCCTCCAATGGCTAAGGTTGTTGCAATTTGTGAGCAAATGACAATGGCCTTGCGTGAATAATTATCTGCCACATACCCGACAAATGGTGCTGCAATTGTTCGAGGCAGCAGGCTACAAATTAGGTTTGCAGCAAAGTTTGTTGCAGATCCCGTCATCTGTAAAATATAAAAGCTAATCGCAAATGAATACACTTGTGCTCCAAACGTGGAAATGATTTTACTAATCGTAAATGTCCATAAGTGATAGGTTGCCTTCTTTAACTTTAGAGCCTCTTCCACAAAAACACACCTTTCAGAAGTTTAATTTAATTAAACAAATCGTACCATCTTACCCCTTTCTTTTCAAGCAAAAGTTTAATATAATTAAACTATTATGAAAGCAGGAGTGTACTGAAGCCATGTTAGGTGAACGAATACGTAAATTACGCAAACAAAAGAAAATGACACTTGAAGCACTAGCAGGTGAGGCGCTCACAAAAGGTATGCTTAGTCTCATTGAGAATAATAAGGCAAATCCATCAATGGAAAGCCTAACATATATCGCACAGCAATTAGGTGTAGAAGTAACCGACTTATTAGAGGAAGTTAGTTCACAGGAATTACGGGGAGTTCTTGAAAAGGCCGAAAAGATATTTAATCAAGATTCAGAAGAAGTGAATGATAAGTATACACAACTCATTGCTCTCATTGAACCTTATGCAGGCAGCCTTGCAAATGGATACGAATCAGCTCGATTATTAGATATTTACAGCCGTTCTCTTTACATTAAAAAAAAGGACGGATGGCATAAATTATTAGACAAAGCTGCACAAATGTATGATCAGATGAACCTTACTTCACGACGATCATCACTTGGTATTTTTCGTTCTAAGGTAAAGTTTATTGCTCATGACTATGCAGAGTCGCTAGACATACATTTAAGCGAACGGTGCAAAATTGAAGCAACTCATGCTTACATTGATCCAATGACAAGGTTATCACTGGATTATCATGAGGCAGCACTATACTTTGCCGTCGGTGATACAGAATCTGCCACACGGGTGATGAATGATGCGATAACTTTTTCAAAAGAGAATCGAATTTTTTACCTTATAGATGATTTATACAGACTTGCTGCTGGATATGCAATGATGTCAAAAGATATTGTAAAGAAAGCTTATTACACACAGAAGCTGAAGCAATATGAGGAGTTTGCTGATGATATCAATTCAAAATGGTTTTGTGAGCTAATACATATTGATTCACTCATTTCTGACGAACATGAATATGCTAAGGCAATTGAATGGATTGATCAGGTACTTTTGAATGAAGAAAAACCAGTAGATTATCAACCATACTTCTTGCTAGAAAGGGGACGAGCTTTATATGGTCTTGGACAATTTTCTGAGGCTCTTCATTATCTCAGCCAAATTCGCATCCCTTCTATCCTTCATCATCCATTTGATTTATCCATTTTTTATATTGCGGACTCCTATATGGCCCTTTGCCATTTGGAACAAAAAGATGTAAAAGCAGCTACTCACTTTGCTGAAATAGCGGTGAAAAATTTCGATCCATTGCCTGATACATCTTATAAAGATTTCAGTCAAGCTACCTATGAAAGAATAAAAATGGCAAAACCAGCAGAAGCATAAATGCTCTCTGCTGGTTTTTTTAGTTTCATGGTTCCTATCCCCTTGTCCCTGTTTATAGTAAAATATTAGAAGGATCATTCTTACATTGGGGAGAATACAAATGTTAGATAAGTTACATAGATTTTATAATCATTCCTTATTATTATCGGAGAAACCGAATTCTAGCTTTTATTCTAATTACCACTGGTTTAAAGATGAAAAAAGCTCTAGGTGGCTTGGCATTCCATTTGAATCCATCCAGAAGCAAGAGCTTGCATTACTCAAAACTCTATTACATTATGAATTTACGAAAAATAGTATAAATACAAAAGCAAAAAAATGGTATGATTTTTTATTTTTAGATGGAATTATTCCAGAAGCTGATCATAAATCAAGGTATCAATTTATACAATTTCAACTTTATGGGACGGAATGGGAACATTCTGATATAGAAGAGGCTATATACGGCTTTTTCCATGATGATTCTATCATCATTTGGAAAGATCAAATGAATGGGGTCATTATTGAACGCAAACCCGACCAGAGAATAAGTGAGAAATTATTGCTACCCCTTTCTCAAACACTTGAAAGTGATTTTTTTATTAAAGCCTTTTTTTTCTGCGGAAAAGTGCTGAATCTATCCTTACAACTACCCAAACTTATTGAAGAAGAAAATCAATTCTTTGAAAAAGCTATACAGCTTATCCCGTCTGAAAGAGTATATACGTTTGAAAAATGCTTCCCCTACCTGCTATCAGCACAGCTTCCAATAGATATGCATGAATGGCTAAACTCGCAATTGCTTCAATTTATTACTGATGAACCTGAATTATTAACGGCCGTTAAACGATTTTTGGAAAACAACTCTAACGCTACTTTAACCGCAAAACAACTATATATTCACCGGAATACATTGCAATACAGATTAGATAAATTCATGCAAAAAACAGGAATAAATTTAAAGGATTTTAATAGTTCGATAACGGTTTATCTAGCTTGTCTTCTATGCAAGGAGTAAATGCATCTTTTGAGGTATTGCATAGTTTGGATGTGCACGTCGCCCAAAAATAGGAAAAGAAGTTTATGCACACAGCCCATATTCACACTCACTCTCTTAGCTTTACAATGAATAAAAGGAATGAGAAAAGGGGCTGAATGAAATGGCAGAATTGAAACTCGAACATATTTACAAGGTCTATGATAATAAAGTGACAGCCGTTGAAGATTTTAACCTCGATATTAATGATAAAGAATTTATAGTTTTTGTTGGTCCTTCCGGTTGTGGAAAATCAACTACGTTACGGATGATTGCTGGACTTGAAGAGATCTCAAAGGGTGATTTTTATATTGATGGGAAAAGAGTAAATGAAGTTGCTCCAAAGGATCGTGACATTGCCATGGTATTTCAAAACTATGCCCTTTACCCTCATATGACTGTATACGATAATATGGCATTTGGTCTAAAGCTTCGCAAATTGCCTAAAGATGAAATTAAGCACCGTGTTAATGAAGCAGCTAAAATTCTTGGTCTTGAAGACTATTTAAATCGAAAGCCAAAGGCACTATCTGGAGGTCAACGCCAGCGTGTTGCACTAGGCAGAGCGATCGTTCGTGATGCAAAAGTATTTTTGATGGACGAACCTTTATCTAATCTGGATGCTAAGCTGCGAGTACAAATGCGTTCGGAAATTATTAAGCTTCATAATAGGCTACAAACAACGACTGTGTATGTTACACATGACCAGACAGAGGCGATGACTATGGCAACACGCATCGTTGTCATGAAGGACGGAGTAATTCAACAGGTTGGATCCCCTAAAGAGGTTTATGATAACCCAGAGAATGTTTTTGTTGGTGGATTTATTGGTTCCCCGGCAATGAATTTTATTACAGGAAATCTTGAAGACCACGGATTTAAGGTAGGAAAAACGCGGTTGGCCATTCCAGAGGAGAGAATGAAGGATTTACGCGAAAGAGGTTATGTTGGCAAACAACTAATTCTTGGTGTCCGTCCTGAAGATATTCATAATAAGTCCACCCTTGTTGAATCCTCAGATGGAGCCGTTATAAGCGCACAAGTTGATGTTTCCGAACTTACAGGTGCAGAATTAATGATCTACTCAAGTATTGAAGGACAAAATTTCGTCGCGCGATTAGATGCCAACACAAATGTTCAAAGTGGACAAATAATTAATCTTGCCTTTAATATGAATAAAATCCTCTTCTTTGATGCGGAAACAGAATTAAGAATTCGATAGGAAATAATTCAAAAAAAAGGTTTCGTTGTTTATATAACAACGGATTTTTTTTTCGAAAATCTGTACTTCCACCCATGAATGTTTCTTTTGGGACAAGGTCCCTGCCCCCATGCCCCACTGCTTAGACCGTTTTTTAGTTATATATTGTAATATATTCAAGCGTGATCGGTACATTTTTTTGCGGCACATCACTTGTCTTTAAATGTAGATACCCTTCTTTAACTTCATAAACGTTCGGTGGCTGCAGGACACCATTTACAAAAAGATTAATATAGGAAGCCGCTTCAGGAGCTAAAATTCCCCGTCCACCATATTCCTTTAATTCATCTTCGTTCGTATAAATATGCTTGACCCCATCAGACAATGCATAGTAATGATACGTATCGACTTTAGCGATTTTCGGAGATATGTTTAGAGAAATACACAAATCCACACATACTTTTGGCAAGGAAACAATTTGTTTCTTGCTATAATTCATCATTTTGACACTCACCTGTTCCCATCTTAGATTCCATTATATAACAAAACATATGAATATTTGATGTAATTGATACAACTCATCATTAAAGATGTACAAAGCAGGATAGTCAAAATGACATCCTGCTTTGTATTTCTATTCCACGAAATAAAAGGATTCTACAACATGAGATAAGCCTTAAGCTTATGTTTCAATATCAGTAGTCGAGTCTGGTGTAAAGTTTACTACTTTCAAAACAATTGGTGAGCCTGCTAAAATATCTTCTCCACCAGCAGGCACATTAAAAGCAAGTGAACCAACAGTAGTAGCCCCTGCCGTATACGTAGAAAGATCTTCCATTTGTAAGACACCATTTACATAAACTTGAAAATAACTATTGTTTAACAACAATTCAGGTAGGCTATCTACAGGATCCCCATTATCTTGAAAAAAGTCAGCTGCATCAATAGTTAAGGTTGATCCTGCTACTGCATCTGCAGTGGTTACATAGAAAAATTTAGCATTAAGCGGACTAACAGTGGTTGTAGTTGTAGCATTTATAAACAGTTTCATAAGCTGTAAAGCCATTTTCCCCACTCCTTTCTAGCTCAATTTACATTCCTTAATATCATATGAGTTTTCAGGACAAGTTGTTTTAGTGTAATAACACATTTGATGGCTCATATTAAATACCAAATTAGTACTGAATAGAAAAAGGTGAAGTTTCATTGAATGGGAATTTTGTTCATGTAGTTGGGACTGGTAAACACAAAAAGTGATAGGGGATCTAGAATTTAGCATCAGCCTTTCTAGCTTTGCTTTTCACTACTTATTCCCCCATGTTCCGATAAACGTCCTCCCTTGAATGGAAACCGTCTGCAATAATCGTTTGATCGATATTCGTTTGATCAACAGCAATTGGTGAGAGCAGGACAGAAGGGACTTCAACTTTTCCGTTGTTCACTTTTTGATTTGTTTCAACCTTTTCACCCTTTGCCAGTTTGACGGCAAGCTCAGCTACTTTTTCTGTTAGTGCTCGAATCGGCTTATAGACAGTCATGGTTTGGGTCCCTTCGACAATGTGCTGGGCAGCCGCCAATTCCGCATCTTGGCCTGCCACAGGAACCTTTCCTGATAGCTCCTTTACAGCGAGCGCCTGAATGACGCCGCCAGCCGTTGCGTCATTGGCAGCAATCACTGCATCAATTTGAGTGCCATTCACTTTTAGGGCCGTTTCCATATTTAACAAAGCATTAGCAGGTGTCCAGTCCTTTGTCCACTGGTCATAGACAATCTTAATATCTCCACTATCAATCAATGGCTGAAGCACACTGAAGACGCCCTTCTTCAATAAAATGGCATTATTATCTGTTATTGCACCCCCTATGTATACATAATTCCCTCTTGGAACACGCTTTGTAATCGCTTCCGCCTGCAATTTCCCTACTTCTTCATTATCGAAAGAAACGTATAAATCAATATCTGCGTTTTTTACTAAGCGATCATAGGCGATCACTTTAATTCCTGCCTTATGAGCCTTATGAACGATTGCAGCAGTCGCCTCAGCGTTGTGGGGAACAATGACGAGAACATCAATGCCTTGGCTAATTAAGGTTTCTGATTGAGAAATTTGCAGCGCATCATCACCATTGGCTGCCATTATTTCTACTTCCGCATCGAGTGCTTCCACGGACACTCTAAACAGATCACGATCTTTAAGCCAACGCTCCTCCTCTAAAGTATCCATTGAAAACCCTATTTTGATTTTCTTTTCTACAGACGCTATATTATGCAATTTAATAGAAGGATTAGTTTGCTCCGCTATAGTGAAATTAGCTGATCCCTTTTCACAGGCTGTTGCTATAACACTAAGTGCCAATAGGAACAGGATGACCCTTCCTTTCATCGATATAATTCCCACCAGCCACTCTCCTTTACGATGCTGCCTTCCTATCATTAGTCTTTTGTGCTGCCCATAAGCATTTTTCGATATTCCTTTGGAGAAACACTGCATACTTTTTTAAAAACCTTACTGAAATAATTAGGTTCGTGATAACCGACCTCGAATGTGATTTCTTTTAAACTTTTGTCAGGATTGCTCAGCAGTTTTTTTGCTTTTTCAATCCGGCATTCCGTTAAGAAATCAATATAATTGGTTCCAAGCTTTTCTTTGAACATTTTACTGATATAAATCGGACTTAAATCTACCTTTTTCCCTAAAGCATCCAACGAAATATCCTCATGTGAATGCTTAATAATATATTGTTTAATTTGATGGATTTTATCTGCTTCCAAACGACCATAGTGCTCAACATAAGACTGTTTCATTCGCTCAAGTAAATGAACGGTTTCGGCTCGTAGCTGGCGATAATCCTGTGCCTGAAAAGAAAAGAATGGAGCTTCTGTTTCAATTCCCATCTCTCCTAATACTCTTGTTGTGATCCAAAGTAATTCAAGCACGCGCTGCTGTCCTTGCAGTAAATTCGTTCCTTCATTCTCATGCCCTCGAATTACATCCAGCACACTTAAGTGAACTTTTTCCCATTGCCCAAGACGAATTTGATCAAAAAATTGCTTTTCCTGCTGCTTGATTAGCTGGCTATCGCTTCCTGCTCCTAATACAGGTACATCTGAATAAAAGCGATAGTGAATGGCTCGTGATGTATCCATCGTCGCAATCAATGATTCTTGATAGGATTGCCTTATTTCTTCCAGTGAACCGCATACATTACCGATTCCAACAAACCAGCCTTCCTGGTGATTGGATTTGGCTATTGAGAGAATTTGATTTGCTAGATAAATAGCTTGTGAACGAAATGACTTATCCTGTTCACGAAATACAATAATCGGAAGCTGGCGGCCGTATAAGGCCCCTACCCAGCCACTTCCTGTTTGCCTGATTTTCTCTTTAATGGCTGAATAAAAGGCTTCTGATCCTGCTGGCAGCAAGAGAACCATGACAAATTTCTCATTTGTTGAGCGAATGTCCAGCATCTCAACGAGCATATCAATATGTACTTCATGAACATGATCAAATAATAATTGTGTCACAACATCCGTTTCCACTAATGTCAAAGCTTTTTGCATCGCTTCCTGCTGAAGCTTATTGGCTATAACTAAATCTCGCTCCATTTCTGTTTCCTTCAGAACTTTTCCAACGGTTGCCACGATTTCACTCACTTTACTTGGCTTAAGCAAATAATCCTTTACCCCAAGCTTGATCGCTTGACGTGCATAATCAAACATATCGAATGCAGTCACCATCACAAATTTGATGCTTGGATCATTTGCACTTATTTGTTCTACTGCTTCTAGACCGTTCATTCCTGGCATCATAATATCCATCAAGATCAAATCTGGTTTGAACTCACCAGCCATCTCAACTGCTATTTTCCCGTTTTTAGCTTGCTTTATTTCGAGATCTGGATAAGCTTTATGCAAAATTGCTTGCATCCCTTCCCTCTCGATTGGTTCATCATCTACAATTAGGAGTTTCATCATTGTTCTCGATTCTCCTTATTTTCGGTATTTTCAAGCGTACCTTTGTTCCACTTCCTTCCATACTTACAATATCAATGACATCCTCAAAGCCAAAGAATAAACGCAGGCGCTTAACAACATTACTAAATCCAATCCCGGTTGAATGTCCTTCCGATTGCTCAGGCTGCTCGCTTAAAATTTGTTTGATTTTTTCTTCTGCCATTCCTTTTCCATCGTCCTCAATTTCTATTGTCACCCATTCGATTCCATCTTTTATTCGAAACCAAATACTGCCACCGTCTACTTCTGGTTCAATTGCATGAATGACCGCATTTTCTACAATTGGCTGCAAAGTAAGGCCTGGAATCTCAATATGCATACATGACTCATCGATTTCCGAATGAAATTCTAGGCGGTCTGTGAATCTAGCTTTCTGAATCTCCATATATTGCCGTAAAACAATAACCTCCTCATAAAGTGTAACGGATCGATCTAAACGTCTTAAATTGTAACGCAATAATCCCGCAACACTAACAAGCAAATCACTCGTTTCTTCAGCCCCATCCAAATAGGCCTTCTTCGAAAGGGTGTTCAGCGTGTTAAACAAAAAATGCGGATTGATTTGGCTTTGCAAGCTTCGAAGCTGACTTTCTTGCAGCAGCAGCTTATTCTGCTGCAATTCATGCTCAAGCTGTGCCTTATGCTGAATTTCTGATATTAAGTTATTAATATTTATGCGCATATGATCAAATGTTTTCGCAAGAAAGGAGATCTCGTCATTTGATACCACTTTTATTTGCAAATCAAAGCGGCCCTTGGACAGTTCATTGGCTGCCTTCGTCAATTGATGCACAGGTCTTGTAATTGTTAGCGAGATCCAGTATGTAAACATAAGCAGCAACACTGTGATTAATAGCAACAGCCAGATACCCAGTTTTTTTAATTCTGCAGATTGCTTAATAATCCCACGATAAAAGCGGTCATATGTCTTAAGCTCCGTATCGATCAATGTTAGTGTCATTTCAGAAATATATTTGGAAATACGCGTTGCTTCGGTGAATTCCTTTGTTGAAGCCTCCGTTTCTTCTACCGACTGAAACATCAGTGATCGATCTGTCGTTTCAATGAAACTATCAATCAAATTCATATAGTTGGTTAATGCAAACTCATTTTCTGCATTTATTAAATCATGGACTTCCTTTTTTACGTTTCGAATTTTCTTTTGACTCCCATTCACTTGTTCCAAATTCGCTAATGTTGGCTTAAGCAAATAGTTGTTTAAATCTGTTATGACCTGCTGACTTGAACTTGTGACTTCGTTCATACTTAAGTAACGCTGTAAAATATCATTATATTGATTCTGAGTTTTCTGATTATAATAAGTAAGCGCTAGCCATATTACCGCCATGATGAACAGAATGACCATGGCAAGCATCCATATTTTCTTTTGAATGGTGTTCATTTCGCATCTCTTGCCTTTACGACCCGAATACTTGTGAGATAGCCCTCCATATTGAGCGGAACGTTTTCATCTGTTAGCCATTTCATCATCAAATTCACACTACGCTCCCCCATTATCTTTGGAGATTGTTCAATCATTCCGTCAAGCTTTCCTTGCTTTAGTAGTGCTAAAGAGTCCGAACCATCATCAAAGGAATAAATATGAAACAGTGAAACTTGAAAACGCCTGCCAATTTCTTCAATCATGGCACCCGCATTATTCGCATTAATCGCGATAAAAGCATCTACATCAGGCAACTGGTTCAGTAACTCCTGTGTAGTGGCAGTTACCTGCTCCTTTGCTTCACTTGTTTCAGCGTATAGTGTCTTAATGTTTGGATAACCCTTCAAAATATCAAGAACTCCTTGAAGCCGCTGTTCCTGATAATACAACTGATCTCTGTCACCCAAAATAATCACATTTCCTTTATGGCCCATATCAGATAGCAGCTGCTTAGCAAGCAGCTTTCCAGCCAGCTGTTGATCAGAACCAACATACGTTTTTCTGAGGCTTTCATTCATGGGCACATCATTAGCCACGGTAATAATAGGAATCCCATAAAATGCCGCTTTCACCTTTGTTAAATTTTTAAACTCTTCTGTATCCAGTCCCTGAACGATAATACCATCCACTTTCGAATGGAGCGCAATCTCAATCTTCTTCAAAAAATCCTCTTGATTATTGCCATAGCTTCCCCATACTTCAAGGCTTGCACCTTCCCTTTGTGCTTGCTCTTTTGCTCCTTCTCCCACTCGATCCCAAAATGGTGTCTCCAGCTCCTGGGTAATCAGAACAAGCCGATATTTCACTTCATTCGAATCCGTTGCTTGAGGCATCTGGCTATCGGATTGAAATGCTTTTTCAGCAGATACGAACGTAAAATAGCTTAAGAGCAGGCATAGGAAGCAGAGTATGATCATCACTTTTTTGCTCAAAAGAAGGGCCTCCTTTTCCTCCATTAACCTCCTTCTATTCTACCATCTGCCAGAAAACCTTCCATACTTCCGGATGTAACTTGTTTGTTTTTTTTGAATAGTTGATATTTTACGAGCCCATTATTCTATTTATCGCAAATAATCATGTTCTTTAGACTCTTGAAAACGCTAAATCTATCCTCTTTGTTTGCGTGTCATCACATCAAAAATGACTGCTACAGCCAATACGCCGCCACGAATCATATATTGATAGGAAATGCCGACACCCAGCAAGTTCATGCCACTGGAGAGTGAGGCCATTACAATGGCACCAATAATCGCCCCGGTTACTTTCCCTACTCCCCCTGCAGAGGAAACACCCCCAACATAAGCGGCTGCAATAGCATCAAGCTCGAAAAGAGTACCTGCAGTTGTCGTAGCCGATTGCAAACGGGAAGTGAAGAGGATACCTGAAAGCGCCGTAAGCATCCCCATGGAGCCGAACACAATATACGTAACCTTTTTAACATTGATACCACTAAGATGTGCAGCCTCTGGGTTACTGCCTACTGCATAAATATGGCGACCGAGCACGGTCTTGGTCGTCAGGAAATGATAGATAATGACGGTTAGGAGCATGATAACAACTGTCCAGGAAAATCCGTTATAACCTGCAAGAATCCATGTAATATAAGCAATAATGGCCGAAACGAAAACCAATTTAACTGTAAAAATCCCCTTGGAAACTACCTCAAAATTATACTTAAGCTTATTTCTACGTGTAGATATTTCGTTGTATATGTACAATAAAATACCTACCAATCCAACAAGCAATGATAGCAAATGCAAGCCATTCACTTGAATAATAGATGGAATAAAGCCGTTCCCAATTGCATTAAAACTCTCATCCTTGATAATAATCGTACCCGTCTTTTCCGTTACCTGCAGGAGTGCTCCCCGAAAGATCAGCATTCCTGCAAGTGTAGCAACAAAAGAAGGAATCCCGATTTGGGCAACTAACACGCCACTAAAAAGCCCGACAACAATACCAAGCAATAGAATAATAGGAATGGTCAAATATACAGGGACTCCTGCCTGGGTGAGAAGGATCGCAGCAATCGCCCCTAAAAACCCAGCAGCAAATCCGACTGACAAGTCTATATGGCGAATGACAATCACAAGTGTCATCCCAACGGCTAAAACGGCAATATAACCTGCAGAATCTAGTAAATTACTAATATTGCGCGAAGACATAAATAATCCATCCGTCATGATGGAAAACGTAAGCATAATTAGGAATAAAGCAATGTACATACCGTAGTCACGAATATTCACCTTAATTAGTGATTTTGCTTCATTGAAAAAATTCATCGGTTTCCCTCCTATTGCGTTGCTAGCTCCATAATTTTTTCTTGAGTGGCATCTTCCATTGATAACTCACCTTTGATTTCGCTTTCTGCCATGACATACACGCGGTCGCTCATTCCAAGTATTTCACCAAGCTCTGATGAAATCATGATTATGCTCATTCCTTCGCTGATTAGCTGATTCATGATCGTATAAATCTCAAACTTTGCTCCTACATCAATGCCACGTGTCGGTTCATCCAATATTAGAATCTTTGGCTCTGTAAACAACCATTTGCCAAGTGACACCTTTTGTTGATTGCCCCCGCTTAAATTTCCTACCATCTGCTCCAGCGAACTTGCTTTAATATAGAGAGAATCCTTATACTCAGTTGCTGCTTTGACTTCCTCATTTGGATTAATCACACCATTCGTCGAAATGCCCTTCAAATAAGCAATAGACACATTATTTTTAATATCTTGAATCAAAAACAACCCATCACCCTTACGATCTTCCGTTACGTAAGCAATCCCAGCCTTAATCGCATCACTCGGATGCTTAATTTTTTTTACTGCGCCATCCAGCATTAACTCCCCTTGTACTTTATAGGCTTTTGGATTGCCAAAAATACTAAGTGCAAGTTCTGTTCTGCCAGATCCCATTAATCCGGCAATGCCGATGATTTCTCCCTTTTTCAGATGCAGATTGACATCTTTGACAACATGTCGGCCCAACTGGGTATCATATGCAGACCAATTCGATAACTCTAGAACCCTCTCACCTATTGCTTTGTTTATTCTCTTTGGATAAATATCGTTGATTTCACGGCCTACCATATTTTTGATAATGACAGCTTCTGAAATTTCGCCTTTGGATGAATCAAGAGTACAGATCGTCCGACCGTCCCGGATGACTGTTGCTTTGTCTGCAATTGAAATGACTTCCTTCAGCTTATGTGAAATCATGATACAGCTGATGCCCTGGTTTTTCAGTTCAGTCAGCAGCTCGAGCAAGTTCTCACTATCATCTTCATTAAGAGCTGCAGTCGGTTCATCGAGAATAAGGAGCTTCACATCTTTACTTAAAGCTTTGGCAATTTCAACTAACTGCTGCTTCCCCACACCTAAATCTTTAATCAAGGTTTCAGGGGTCACACTCAGCTTTACCTTCTCCAGCATTTTATTAGCCTCTGCAATCGTCTGGTTCCAATCAACGAACAGACCGTTCTTCACTTCATTGCCAACAAAGATATTTTCGTATACAGTCAGATCTGGGAACAATGCCAGCTCCTGATAAATAATGCCAATTCCAGCCTTTACACTATCACTGATCTTATTAAACTGCTGAATCTCACCTTCAAAGACGATGTCTCCTTGATATGTACCGTATGGATAGACACCGCTTAGGACTTTCATTAGCGTAGATTTACCTGCTCCATTCTCTCCAATTAAGCAGTGAATTTCCCCTTTCTCTACTTTAAAGTTCACATTCGAAAGTGCTTTAACCCCTGTAAATTCCTTTGATATATCATTCATTTCCAAAATATATTCACTCATTTAATCGCCTCCTTAACGAAACAATGAGAACAATGGCGAAATAGTGATAGACGAATCTATCACTATCCCCCATTCCCTATACATGCTGCTTGATTAAAGACCTGTAAATTCGCTAGCTTCGTAGTACTTTGAATCAATTAACTCTTTCTTTACATTGTCTTTATTCACCACAATAACGTTTGTTTGTTTCGCTTTGACTTCGATTTTTCCATTATCATAAGAGCCAGTGGTTTCAGGTGTTTTGTCATCCAAAACATCTACAGCCATTCCCATCGCATCTTTCACGAGTGTACGTACATCCTTGAAAACAGTCATTGATTGCTTGCCATCAATAATATATTGGATGGATGCTTTCTCTGCATCTTGACCGGTTACCACATAGCTTGAAATCGCACTATCTGAAGCAAATACGTCCGCAATTGCACGAGCCGTTCCATCATTCGGTGCAAGAACAGAAACATCCCCCTTGCTATCGTCCCCAATAGCCGTTAAATGCGTTTGTGCCTTGTTCTTTGCTTCGTTTGCATCCCAGTTTGTTGTAACTTGACCAATTATTTTACTTAGCTGATCACGAGAAAGCTCAGCTGTATCCTTCAAATTTTCGGCTTCGCTTGAATTAGCAATCTTAAATGTGCCATCAGCAATTTTTGGCTGAAGCACGTTCCAAGCACCTTCAAAGAATAAAAAGGCATTGTTGTCTGAAGCTGCTCCAGCATATAGGTATAACGGAGCTTCTGAACCTTTCGTATGGTCTACTAAGTATTGTGCTTGAGCAGCACCAACAGCCAAGCTATCAAACGTAACATAGTAATCTATCGCATCTGTATTCGTGATAAGGCGATCATAAGCAATGACTGTAATTCCTTCTTTTTTAGCTGCTTCCACTGCAGCTGCAGCAGCATCACCATCTTGAGGACAAATAATAAGTACCTTAATTCCTTTATTAATCAACGTTTCAACATTTTCCTTTTCCTTAGCAGAAGAACCTTGACTAAACAAAATTTCAGTTGTGTAATCCGTATCCGAAATGGCATCTTTGAATCTTTGTTCATCTTGTACCCATCGAGGCTCATCTTTCGTCGGCAGCACAATTCCTACGTCCACTTTGCTGCTTCCTCCGTTATTACACCCTGCAACAACCAATGTGAACATCATAGCAACAACGAAAAAAATCATTTTCCATCTTTTACTCATTCTTTTGCCCCTCTCCCTTTGCTTTCATTTCATTACAGCTCAATTATAACTGCCATAATTACAGATGAAAGCGTTATCAATAGCACTCTTTTAGCATCTTCTGTACTTTTTTAACTTTTTAAAATAATCAGTTATTTAAATAGAAAACAAGAGCGCTAGCGGGACAGGGGGACAGGAACCTTGTCCCCTTTCTTACATCTCTTTAATCATATACACTTGACTAGTAATGGCTTCAAAGCCCATTTCCTTTAAGATAGAGTAGGTTATTTTGCTTTTTCCAATCGGCAAATTAGGAATCACTCGATTAATATCGTCTGTGAATGTGCCGAATACCTCATTTAGTAAACATTTTATTATTCCTTCTGCATCCTCACGCCCTGGCTCTGCCTCACACTGGTATAGAACAGTATTTATATGCTTACCTTCTGAGTCAAATACTCTGCGATAATAAGCATAACCAATCGGGCTTCCACTTGTAGCTTTAACAATGAATGCTTCTCCTTCTTTCGCACTTTGCCACTGTGTCTGCCACGGATTCATTCCTTTATAGAATGAAAGATTCCCAATTTGTTGCGGGACCGCTCTCTCCACTTTATAATTCTTCGCATAGTCAGATAGATAATTATTTACTTTAGCACCTTTTAAACTTAAGTATTCCAAGGAATCCACGACTTCATAGCCCATCTTTTCATATAATTTAATTGCTTTTTGATTATCACTTATCGCCTCTAACGTAGCATAATCCACCTTTTCTTCTTTAAGGATAGCTAATGTTGCTTCCATTAAGATTTTCCCAATTCCTTTATTTCTAAATTCTAATGCAACACCTGTCCCGCCATTCCAGGCTAATTTCTTTCCATTACATTCACGAATGCCATTCTTAACGATGCCAATTGGCTTTTTATCCTTAAAAGCCACGATGGATAAATTGGGAGACAAGCCCTCCTGAACCAACCGGTTAATAAATTTATCCGCTGTTGTCGTAGCATCAAAGTAATATCCTTCAAAGCCTGTATTCCAAGCTTCTACTCCTTCTTCAATCGTGCATTCTACTAATCTCTTTATCTCAATCATTTATTCTTCCCCACTCTCTTAAGCAATATTTTGGTGTAACTATTTTTAAGATTCTACAAAGGCCATGATCATCCTTTGATATTTACGATTACTTTTCAATATTTTTTATTAAGTCAATTTTGGGAAGGTTTATTCCATAATAAAAACCTGAATCCATTTGAATGTGAAATCTTCAAATGAATTCAGGTTGGCTTTACATTCCTATTTTAATTTGGCTATTTTCGTAAACATTGTTGCTTTCAACACGAATTCGTAGAGGTTGATTTCCACTCCAGCTCGCTCGCTTTCCGCGGGGTGGGCGCTGAGCCTCCTCGGCGCCATGCGCCTGTGGGGTCTCAGCTGTCCCACTGCTCCCGCAGGAGTCTCGCAACCTTCCGCTCCAATCAACAATCAATTTGGTGAACATTATTTATTTACAAAATTGATCCAATAACAACAATCTTTTAGTAAAGAGCCTTTAATTTTCATTCATAAAACATTTAACAACCTCATTGAACTTCTCACTATGCTCCCAGAACATCATATGTCCACCTAGTACTTCTACTTTTGCTTCTGGTGTTAATTGGTTTATATATTTGATTGCTGTTTCGGCCCAGTGTTCAGCCACAACATTTAATGTAGGGACTGTTTGACTTGCCTTTTTTGCTTCTTCCCGATAATCAGAGAACATGCCTGAAGCGAACAGATTGCCTGCGATGTATGATGGTGTTTTTAAAGATTGCTCAACAAGCCAGGTTAATTCTTCTTCCTCAAGGTCTCTTTGCACCATTACTTGAGTAATATAATTCGTAATGAATTCCCTTTGCCCACTAGAGTTTCGTAAATACACATTGTAGATTGCTGCAATATCATCAAGTGGACCTTCCACCCAATCCTCTTTACTTACTGATAAAGACTTAGGCGGCATATCAACGAATATTAAGGATTTGACCTGATCAAAACCATTCTGTTTCAAGTACTCCCAAACGGTGAGGCAACCAAAGGACCAGCCTACTAATGTTGCATTTTTTACATCTAGCACATCAAGTACTGATTTTAAATCGGTTCCATGGGTGACATAATCATTTCCATGAATGGACATTGTCGAGCGGCCATGACTCCTTGGATCTACGACAATCACACGATTTGTTTTCGAGAAAAATTCTACTTGTTTCTCAAAAACCTCTGTTGTAAATGTAAATCCAGGAATAAAAACAATGGGTTCTCCACTTCCTGCTTCCTGTACAAACAATTCGACACCTGAATCAACCTCAATATAACTTCCATTAACTAAAGGCATAGTCCTTACACCCCACAGTCCTTTTTAACTACTATATTCGTAGGCAAGACTATTAATTCCATTAATGTGGGACAAGGTTCCTGTCCCCATGTCCCTTTGTTATAGATTTTATAGAACAGTTTTGTTATAATAAATATAGAACAGAAGGGTGGGTGAAACGTGATTATTCGAGTTGAAGCCGAATCTGATATTCCTATTTATACACAATTGATCAATCAAATTATTGAAGGCATTGCTAGAGGAGATATGCATCCGGGGGATTCCCTGCCTTCCGTTAGGGCACTTGCAGCAGATCTAAGCGTAAATATGCATACCGTAAATAAAAGTTATCACGAGCTAGAAAAAAAAGGAATTATTCGAATAGCTCCAAAATCCGGAGCGGTTATTTCTTCGCCTAAAGACTTTCATGCCTCTAGCCTTCAAAGACTTAGCACTGAATTTAGACCCCTAGTTGCAGAAGCGATTGTATTAGGAATGGAGAAAGAAGAAATTCACGAGTTAATTGAATTAATTATTTTCAATTTTAAAGAAAAGAATTAGTACAGGAATTTTATTATATAAAGGAGGTACATTTTATGTCTTTAGCTATTTTTTTCGTCATTATTGTCTTTCTCGCAGCTATACAGACGGCCATTCCATTTTTAACGAAACGAACCATTGTTTTTGGCGTTACGGTCCCAGAGAAATATATTGAAGACGAGCAAATTATATCTTATAAGAAGAGATACGCCATTCTCGTTTTTCTCATTTCAGCCATCGCTTTAGGAGCTTATGCAATCTGGGCAATAACAAGCAAACCTACGGAGGAACTCATTGTTCTAGCAGGTACTGTTATCCAATTCGGCATTATTTTTATCAGTATGTCCTTGTACTTCTATTTCCATGGGAAGATCAGTCAATTGAAGAGATCTCCAAGGTTTGCAAAGAATTTAAAGCAAGTACAGATAACAGATTTAACCATGCGTTCTCAGGATACCATGCTTCCTTCTTATGTCTATTTCTTGCCGATCATTATCACCATTGGCATGATTGGTTATACGATCAGCCAATATTCAATTCTGCCAGAACAAATTCCTACACATTGGGGGCCAAATGGGCAAGCAGATGCGTTTACTGCTAAAACGCCATTCTCTGTCATCACCCTTCCACTGATCCTTTTAATTATGCAGGTCATGTTCCTAGGCATGCATATCGGGACAAAAAAGTCAGGGATCAAATTAAGTGCGACACATACAAATGCCTCCCGCAACCGACAGCTTACTTTGAGGAAGAATACGAGCTGGCTCATGTTTTTAATTAGTTTATTGCTAACCATGCTATTTAGCTTTTTACAATTTTCAACGATCCATCCGAATTTAATCTCAGATTTTGTTATGTTCCTCGTTCCAATTGTCTTTCTAATTGTGGTTTTAGTTGGCACCATTCTTTTTGCCTTGAAAGTAGGGCGGGCTGATAAACAGCTACCTGCAGATATCGAGGGGGACATTACTGATTTTGATGAAGATTCCTATTGGAAGGGTGGACTGTTCTATTTTAATAAAAACGATCCCTCCATCTTTGTAGAAAAACGTTTTGGTGTAGGCTGGACACTTAATCTTGCAAATCCATTAGGATATGTCATTTTGATTATGCCAATTATTATTATTTTGCTTATTTCATTTTTATAGTGGAATAGGAATAAAGGCCAATTATGTGCATCACATAATTGGCCTCTGTATCTTATATCAGCTTTTGTCCACAGTTAGAACAGAAATTCCCTTCACCTGTTTTTGTCCCACAGTTCGGACAAAAGTTTGGTCTTTTTTGATCGGCTGGCCTCATTTGTGAAGATGGTGCATCGTTTTGAGATGGTGCAGCTGGATTTTGCGGCTGCTGATTCATTTGATTCAGCATTTTATTAGCGATATTCATCCCCATCATCATCCCAGCCATATCTGATGCAGTCCCTCCTCCGCTCATTTTTCCAGAAGCAAGACCATCTGTTATCGAAATTTGCTGGTATCTATCGACATTGCCAACCATTCCATGTGAAGCATTTTTCGTAATCATGTCTTGAACTTCTTTTGGATAGCTGAAGCTCATGACATTGAAGCCCGTAATCGTCATTCCGCTCTTGATCATCTGCATATCCAAATCCTCTTGGATGCCTTTGGAAATTTCGAATGAATTGGACTGTAGATTGAACATGTCCTTTCCTTCTCTTGAAATCCATTTCATCAAAAGTTGATCAAGTACGGAAGTGATGCGTATTCTGACATCTTCAACAACATACTGATCCTTTACACCGGCAATTTGATCAATTAAAGCAATGTAATCATCTACTTTGAAATTTACTGTTCCATTCGCTCGAATCGGCATGCCGCCTGGGAGCCCAGGTGCTGGGATATTAATCGCATTTTTCGTTCCCCATTTCACGATGAACTCTTTTGTGTTCACAAACAGTACTTCTACCCGCATTCCACTATTGAATCCAAACTTAAAGCCTTTTAAAGTCGATAAAAAAGGAATAATTTGCGATTCAATATCATACTCGCCTTCATCGCGAAAGACTCCTTCGATTTTTCCATTGTTTAAGAATATGGCATCCTGACCAGGGCGAATGATCAATCTGCTCCCCTTTTTAATTTCGCGATTACTCCATTTATAGAAAATCATATCATCTCTAAATTCTTGCCATTCAACTACATTTGCAAATTGATTTCTAAAAAAAGACATCGATCACCTGCTCCTTCCTACCTTTATTAAAATTTCCCTCTGCTCCCGCTATGCGAGTGACCACCTCGGGAGATTCCACCGCCACCTCCGCCACCACTATTCGTGTTGCTAGATGGTTTTTTCTGTTTCGTTACGGTTTGTCTTACATAGTTATCATACTTGCTAATTACACCCGATTGCTTGCTATTCATATAGTCTTGCGCACCTACTGTGACTCTGCCGCCAGAGCGATAGGCCATGAGTGCTACAACTATCCCAGCTATAGTTACTGATGCAGCCAGTTGGAACCACCATTTAAATAAGATATTTTCTGGATTGACACCTGGTTCATAGCCCATATAATCGTGAGCTGTATTGATAAACCCAGAAAACGCTTGAAAATATTTCCCTTCTGACAAATCAGGCGTTATTTTATTACGGATCATATCTAAGCGCGCACTATCCAAATATTGTTCCGCTTTTTTAAATCCCGCTAGATATACATCTCTTTCTTCTAAGTCAATAGTTAGTATGGCGGTATTCCCATGCGGTTGATCATAGCCAGGAGCATACTCATCATAGAAATCCTCTACATATGGAACAATGTCCTTTCCTTCTGTTCCATTTACAGTGATTATCATAAAAGCCGTATTCATTTGTTCACTTAACTCGCTGGATAATGATTCTAAATCTTCTACTTCTGCTTCCGTTAGCAACTCGGCATAATCATAAATAAACTGCTTTTGATTAATAGATTCTGCCTGAATGGATAGCCCCCAAGGAAAGAGTAGCATGAAAGTAGTCAAAATGAAAAAAAGACTCCATTTTATCCTATTCTCTTTTCTCACCAAAAGCCACCTCCCAGCATATAGGACGCACATTTTAATGCGAAGAAGGTTCCAGCTGCAATGCCTCCAAACCACATAGTCACCTTACCCGTGCTGATTGGCGGTTTGCCAACAACTTTTCCTGTCTGTCCATTCATTGCAAAGGTATGCTCAGAATGATTGTAATCATAGCTGACCATCCATACAGGCAACAAAACATAGTAGCTATTCACGTTTTTTGTATCAATTCTCTTATCCTTATAATTAACGGAATGATAGCCTGATAATGTTGAACGAATATAGGAATCAATATAGCCGCTGATTTTTTCCTTTGCCCGTGGAAGGAGTTCTTCATCTGTATAATTATATTTCTCCGCAATATAACCTGCCAAATACGGCGTTTTAAAATTTTTCAATTGATCATATGGGTAAGGCTCTAGTTTATCCATTAATCCATCATTCATTTTTTCTGATGCATCAACAGGGATTTTCACATAATCAAGATTTATATCACGGAAAGCATCATAATACTTTGTTTCTGTATAAATATACTCCCCACTTGTGTAGGTTCTAACCTTTGTACAAACAGCATTCACTTGCACCTTACTATTTAAATCAAATAACCAAAACGGAACATACATCCCTGTAATGCTTTTAATTCGGTCCGCATTCATAAAGCCTTTTGGGGTAAGTAGCCCTTTTCTGCACCATTTCTGAAATGCCTTTGTTGCCTCTTCTTTACTGATTGTAAATGGGATGACCTTTGCTGGTGCAAGATGCCCTGATAATCGATCTGCAATCACTACACCCGCTCCACAAAAACTGCATTTCGTTGCGGTTGTTTCAGCTGCTGTAACTAAGACAGCACCACAATTCTCACAATGATACTCCTTTGCCTCATCCTCAGAAAATGTAGTTATTATTAAATCTTCAGGATAACTTTCGATTTTATCCTGTCTCCCACAGCTTTCACATGCCAGTTCCCCTGATTCAGAATCAAAACTCATATCACTCCCACAACTCGGGCATTTATAATGAAGAATCATATTCTATCTCCTCTTTTTTTGGGACAGGGGGACAGGAACCCTGTCCCCTTGTCCCTCTCTCATTTCTTCATTCTTTCTTTCAGTGCTGCAAGTTCACGGTCTACATCATTTCCGCTTGGCTCATCATATTTAGTTGTTAGCTCAGCAATTTCATCTTTCGGCCCTGCATTTAGTTCTGCCATTGCATTTGCTTCATCAAGTGCACGATTCACTTTATCTTCCATTCTTTCAAATGCAGAAATGGATTGTCCGGAATTGGCCCCAGATGCCCCAAGCTTATTCATTCGTTCCTGTGTCTTAGCTACTGACCATTTTGCCTTCAGTGTATTTCTCCTTGAATCCAATTCACCGATATCCGCAACAAGTTTGTCATGCATTTGTTTCATTTGAAGGGAGTTGGTTGAAGCCAACTGATAGGATGCTTCTAATTCTGTAAGGTTTATTGCCAAGGCAGCTTTCTTCTCCAAAAATTTCCTCGCATCTCCTTCATTTCCTGCTTCCAATGCCTTAATAGCATAGCGCTCCATTTTCTCTATATTATCTTGGCATTCGTTCAATCCTCTTTTTGCCCGCTGCTCTTCAGCCATGACAGACGCCGTTTCTGATTTAACCTTGCCTAAATCTCGATTTAAATTTCTTAAGTATTGATCGATCATTTTCTCCGGATTCTCTGCTTTATCTAATAACGCATGAATGTTACTTGACATAATATCTTTAAATCTTGTGATAATACTCATCCTTTGCTATTCCCCCTTTGAATGTTTCACCCATTTTACAATTGGAATCTCTGCATTGATCTTCATTCCAATTAAGTTAAAAGTCATTTTTAGAGTTAGTGCCGTTAAACCTCGCTGACATCCTTCTATAATGATCAATTCTATCTGTCAATTAAAAGCGATATAGAAAAGACCAATACTACACTATACTGCTTTATGGAAAAAAAGTTTCATGTTTTAGGAAAATCACGATCAGCTCGATGACCAAATACTTTAGGTTTTTTTTATGTATCTTCATTTTTCACATGAGTCCAGAAGACTTGTCCCTTCTTTCGCTAAAATAGGGACAAGGTTCCTGTCCCCTTGTCCCTAGGCTTTTGATTTTTGAATAGTACCAAATGGATGCTCTGGCGGCGCGTATATTGTGTAAAGTTTTAGTGGTTTGTTTCCGGTGTTGATAATATTATGCCATTTCCCAGCAGGTACCATAATGGCATAATCATCAGAAACTCTTTGATTAAAGTCTAGATGATTCCTTGAGTTCCCCATCTGAACAATGCCTTTCCCCTCTTCAATACGCAAGAATTGATCTGTTCGAGGATGAACTTCTAAACCAATATCCCCTCCAACAGGAATACTCATCACAGTAACCTGCAAATGATTCCCTGTCCATAAAGCTGTGCGAAAAGTTTTATTACTCTTTGTAGCCTCCTCAATATTCACCACAAAAGGTTCATTCCCATGGTCTCTTAACACAAGGCGACCTTCAGTAGATGGCTGCGGAAAACCAAATTGATTTCTTTGCATAAACTCATTCGGTAACGTCCAATAAGCCGGCTGTCTATAATAATGCTCCATCTGTCCGTTAGCATAATAAGAATATGGATGTTGATACGTATAAGGAATATAATACATTTTTCTCAATCCCTCCACAAATAAACTAAATTATCCTATGCGCTATCTTAAGGGAATGGTACTGAGATTCTAGGATTAGATATATCGGGTTTGAATACGAAGAAAGAATGAGTCTATTCAAATGGATTGTAAAAACGGCTTCCATCATGAAATGTAACAACCATTGCAGTCACAAAAATGAGTCCAAATACGATCATTGTCAGATAATCTCCGGCCTGAAAAAGACGTGCACTGTACCAAGTTCTCTTTTTATTTTTTCCAAAACCACGAAGTTCCATTGCGTTACTGATTGTCTCAATTTTGTCTAGACTTGATAATATTAGGGGAACAATAATTGATGCCGCATTTTTTATACGCTTTGTCAATTTTTCCTTTTTGGACATATCAATCCCCCGAGCTTGCTGCGTGAGAGCAATGTTTCGAAAATCTCGCTGGACATCTGGAATATAACGCAAAGCCAGAGCAACAGCATAGGCAATTCGATAGCTCACACCAACTTTATTTAGAGATGCTGCAAATTCACTTGGGTGAGTCGTAACAATAAAGAGTAAAGCTACCGGAATCACGGCAAAATATTTTAATGTCACATTACTTTGGTAAAAGATTTGCTCAATCGTGACATTATATCTCCCCGCCATCTCAAATAATACATGGCTAGTTCCATAGATATTTACACCTTCTTGTGGCGAGAACAAATAGATGGCAATATTGTTGATCAACAAAAATAGCAAAATAAAAATAAGCACAAATGAAATCTCTTGTAGCTTTATCTTCGAGACAATAAAAATGACCATACTTAAAACGAAAAGAAAAATAAGAATACGAGTATCATAGGTTAACATGGCAGCAGACGACCATATGATAAAACAGACAAGCTTCGTTACACCAGTCAGCTGATGAACAGGGGATTTCCGGTTAATATATGATAACATCTCTACTGCCATTGCTTCCTTACCTCCTGATCAAATGCAATGAAACGCGAAACAAACGCTTTCGGTTCCACAATTCCCAAGCGTTTTGCTAATACTAATAAAGAGGTTTCCTTTAAATTTGCCTGACTTATAATCTCTAAGTCTGTCAAAATGGTTGCTGCTGACTCATCAGCAATTTTTTTACCACCATCAATCACGATGGCACGCGGCGTATATTCCAACATTAAGTGCATATCATGTGTGATCATTATAATCGTGATTCCTTGACGATTTAATTCCACTAAAAATTCCATAATCTCAGTATAATGACGCAAACCTTGTCCAGCTGTAGGCTCGTCTAAAATCATAACCTCAGGTTCCAACACTAATATGGAGGCAATCGTCACCCGTTTCTTTTGCCCAAAGCTTAATGCGGAGATTGGCCAATTTCGGAATGGATACAGACCACAAATTTTCAGCGTCTTTTCCACTCGCTCCTTTATTTCATCTTCTAACACACCACGAATCACAAGACCGAAGGCAATCTCATCATAGACCATATGCTTGGAAATCATATGATTTGGGTTTTGCATGACCATCCCAATCCGAAGTGACCGTTCCATAATCGTATCACTTGTAATATCTTGCCCATAAAAAAGGATGCTTCCTGAGCGAGGTCTTTCAAACCCACATATTAGCTTGGACAAGGTCGACTTTCCCGCCCCATTCTTTCCGACAATACTTACCATTTCACCTTTATTAATGCAGATGGAAACCTCATGGATTGTTTCATGACCAGGTGCATAACTAAAAGAAATCTCCTTTAATTCCAAAACAGGTGAAGTTTTTTCATTTAATACTTTGGGATTAACTGCCTCAAACCAATCTAATAACTTATCTTTACAGCTTTCAACAGTAAATGAATCAAGATGGGCTGGCTTCATATCCTCTGTCACTGTACAGCCAGCATATTTGACCGCTTTTACATATAAAGGCTCACGAATATTGACTCTTTCTAAGAAATGACTCGATAAAAGCTTATTTGGACTCATATCAGCCACAATCCGGCCATCATCTACGACAATAATTCGGTCAACATGACAATGTAAGACATCCTCTAGACGATGCTCGATCATAACCACTGTCTTGTTCGTTTCTTTATGAATTCGATCAATTAATTCAATTGCATATTTCCCTGTTGCAGGATCCAAATTAGCAAGCGGTTCATCAAACAAAATAATTTCAACCTTATCTACCATTACTCCTGCAAGTGACACCCTTTGCTTTTGCCCTCCAGATAAATGATGAATGGAGGTTGGCAAATACTCTCCCATCTCCACCATTTTGGCTGCCTCTTCAACTAGATTCACCATATCCCCTTGCTCCATACAGTCATTTTCCAATGAAAAAGCAATATCCTCTCCCACTGTTATCCCAATAAATTGACCATCTGGATCCTGAAGAACTGTCCCTACCATTTTCGAGCGAGAGAAAATGTCTAAATGCCCTGCTTCTTCTCCCATAATCTGAAGGCTTCCATTCACTTCACCTTTATAAGAAAAGGGAACGAGCCCGTTGATACAATGCCCAATCGTGCTCTTCCCTGAACCAGAAGGTCCTACAATTAAAACCTTTTCACCTTCGTAAATCGTTAAATTAATATTTTGAAGGGTGGGCACTGTCTGGCTATGATACTTAAAACTATAATTGTTGAATTCAATAACTGGTTTCTTCATTTTTATCTCCTAGCCGTTCTTTTATCCGATAATTAATCTATAATTCTCTATGCAAACTATTGCTCTGGCTTCGTGTTTTGGCATAACCCAGTAATAAAATTGTCCCTAGCACACCTACTGTTACCATGTTTGATACCCCTGCAAAAAGCCCTTGGACGAAAACTTTATTTGCTGGCTCCGCATAGATTAAAATATCCAGTAACGGTGCTACTAAAAACCATCCGAATGCTTGTGCAATCACTTGAACCACGTTAAAGCTAATAATCTTTTTCGTATTAAGAACGCCTGATTCAATATCAATTTTCTTTGCCGCAAAGCCGATTAAGAACCCAATAATCATTGACACGACGACCCAGCTCCACCAAATAGAACCATACGATATCGCATCATTAAGTGCATGACCAATTAAGCCAATTAACCCTCCAGCAATTGGACCAAATACAACAGCCATTAATGCTAAAAACGCGTATGATGTTTGAATAGAGGTATTAGGAACTGGTGAAGGGATCGCTGCAAATTTAGCCAAAATTATAAATACTGCTGCTCCGATGCCAATGGCCACAATTGTTTTAATAGTTAATGGTTTTCTTTTCAAAATACACATCCCCCTTTTTATAATGATGGTTAATTATATGCAAGGTTCGAAACCTTCTGTATGAAAATTTTCCAATTTGCACCTGATTGTATGTGATAGGCTTTTGCGAACGAGCCTTGATTCAATGCAACTCCAATTTTATCAAGCGAATTAACGTAAAGCAGTGGTTCACCTAAATGACTATCTGCAAAAGACCTTCCAAAAGTCATAATATTTTTATATACCTGACGTGTTTCGTTCTCAATCAATACTTCAAACGAGTCACCATATTTTATATCAAGTTGCTTAAACAGCTCCCGATCAATATTCGTCCATAAATTCCCGAACCGAATATCAAGAACATCAATATTTCCTGCCACTTTCCCCTTATTCACATTTGCTTCAGGAACTGGCAGCTCAATAATCGAATCAACAGAAATTTCGGGACCTACTTGTTCAAAAGTAATGACGCTTGATGATAGCCTGGCACCAGTAAAGGCATACACATCACGACCATGAAAAGTATAAGACTCACCAGATTTCGGAAGACGATTCACCTTTTCATCAATGATCCTGGCTTCTACAATCCCAATTTGCTTCTTAATCTGTGTTAGCGTTCCATTGTCAGGAGTCACGATATAATGATTCGTTGCCGTTTTCACAACAATGCTTCTTCGTTCAGACCCAACACCTGGATCAACTACAGATACGAAGACCGTTCCTTCTGGCCAATAGGTAATCGTTTGATATAAACGATATGCTCCTTCCCAAATATTGTATTGAGGAATATCATGTGTAAGATCAAAAACTCGAACCGATGGCTTCACCGATAATGCAACACCATACATTGCACTCACAGCACCATCACTCGTCCCAAAATCCGATTGTATGACTAAAAAATTGTTCATGCTTACTCCTCCATTCATCTGTCTGATACTTTTTTGGATAACAAAAAACCACGTCTTTATCCATTCGGATAAGGACGTGGTTTTCACGCGGTGCCACCTTACTTCACTGCTTGCTCACGCAAAACAGTCTCAACAAGTACACAGATATATCAATACCCTGAATACTGTGGTATGGATAACGAGTACCAAATCTCGTCGGAACCTACTCATACCTTTCGATACTTTCAGCACGAAACTCAGAGGCCATTGTTCAGATCAGTCTTTTCGCTTCTTTTCAGCTACCGAAGCTCTCTGTGTAAAAATAACTTAATCCTACTTTTCTCTTCATCGTCTTTAGTTGTTTTCAAAATAATCATTTAATTCAAAATTTGTTATTTATGATTATAGAAGAAACATAAAACATATGCAAGAAAATTTTTTTGGGACAGAGGGACAGCTTCCCTTTCCCATAATTTTGCTTCTACATAGTCTATTCACATTTGTTTTATCTATTCATTAATCAATTTATTTTCCAATTCTCAAGCCTTTTAAGAAACTTGGGTTCATGATCCTCCATCATAATTTGTTTGTTCGAGTCAGCAGCTACTCTTTAACAAAGAAACAAGGCGTTCTCTTATACGAATCTCAGGAAGAATTAGCTCCTTCAAGGAGGAATACTCTTTTCCATATGGAATTAGTAGGAACAATGGCTATTCGACTATTTACTTAAAAAGGGAGACAATACTTTATGATAATTGAAACAGATATATACCTAGAAGGAAGTTCAATTTCTCTTATTCCACTCGAACTGAAGCATAAGGAACTATTATTTGAAGCTATAAAAAGTCCTGAAGTATGGAAATATACCTGGCGAGAAGTTAAAACAATGAATGACTTAGAACAAATATTAATAATTGCCATTAACAATAAGAAGGAAGGTAAACAAATTCCTTTTATAGTTAAAGATAAACTGACAGGTGAAGTAATAGGGACAACCAGAATTGGTGATATTGATATAGAAAATCGCAACGTGGAAATTGGCTGGACTTGGCTTTCACCAAAGGTTTGGAAAACAAAAGTAAACACAGAATGTAAATTTCTGCTGCTTCAGTATTGTTTTGAATTACTTAAGGTAATACGTGTTCAGTTTTCAATTAGTGGGCGAAACTTACGCTCTCAAAGAGCAGTTGAACGAATTGGGGCATCAAAAGAAGGAACATTTCGTAACCATAGAATAAAGGCAGATGGTACAATCCACGACAACATATTCTACAGTATTATAGATAGTGAATGGGAGACAGTAAAAGAAAAATTGAATTACTTATTAGAGAAAAAATACTGATAAGCTACTTTCACTGTTTAAAAATAAGTCTTTTTTACATAAGGAGCATTATTAAGTTTGTTGCTGTCATCCTTTTACTAATGTTAGTTTCATGGGCTGGAATAACCATTCCTTTGGTAGTTGCAAAGAATTAGTGCTAAGATCAGAAAGATTTTTAGATTATAATACATTCAAAAAATCCAATTTTGGATATTTACTGCTGTTTTATTAAGCTTAATATAATGATTTATCGTTTAATGGGGGTTTTCAAATTGGAAGAAAATAAAATGAACCAATACATTAGAAGCATCAGTCTAAAACGTGAGGAGATCCCTTCCTTTCATACCTTTCCTTTCCATCTGCCTAGCATAAAGACCTTGAATGAGTTAGTCTTACATCCAAATGTCACTTTTCTTGTTGGTGAAAATGGGATGGGGAAATCAACTTTATTAGAGGCCATTGCGATAGCAGCTGGATTTAATCCAGAAGGAGGGTCATTTAATTTTAATTTTTCTACACATCATTCACATTCTATATTGGACAAGTATATAAAACTGGTAAAGGGAATTGAAAAACCTAAGGATGGATTTTTTCTGCGAGCGGAATCGTTTTATAATGTTGCAACCAATATTGAGGAACTTGATAGAGAACCAGGAGGTGGTTCGCGTATTATTGATTCATTCGGTGGTGTATCACTCCATGAACAATCACATGGGGAATCCTTTTGGGCGACCTTTATGAACCGATTTTACGGTAATGGCATTTATTTAATGGATGAGCCTGAAGCTGCTTTATCTCCCCTAAGACAATTATCGATGTTAACCCGCATCCATGATCTCGTTCATCAAAATTCACAATTTATTATTGCTACCCATTCGCCAATTATTATGTCGTATCCAAATGCTAAGATCATTGAATTCACGGAGAAAGGTGCAAAGGAAACATCACTAGAAGAAACAAATCATTACAGCATCATGAAACAATTTTTTGATAATAGGAATAGGCTACTGCATCATTTACTAGAAGAGTAGCAGGAAAGGTGGGCAGGTTCCTTCCTTTGTCCTATCATTATCCTGTAGCCAATTATTTGTTGAAATTCTACCTATGCACTGATTTGAAATTTACTTATAATTACATTATACAAATTATTGGAAGCAGGAGAATTCGTATGATAGTGAAAACTAAACCTTTAAAGGTCAAACTTAAGGAAACCCATAACCCTCTAGAGGATTTTTTGATTATAAATAAAAAAGAGTCCGTCACAAAAGAAGTTCTCTTTGCAAGATATATTGGTATCCCTGATTCCGTCAAGCACTACACAGATCATATTCTTAGAATTGACCAGCATTTCGCTTCCAGTATGACTGCAGCATCTTACTTACGATTACATGGGCTTCAGATTGTTTCAAATATAAATGATATAAAAAGGCTATCAGGCATTTGGGAGAATTGGCAAGCGATGGTTACCTCTTCCACTGACACCAATTCTTTTTATCAAGTACCTCTTAGCTATCCTTTGGATAATGAGACCCTGGAATGGACGAAAAAGCTTACCTTTATACAAATTCTTTCTTTGTATCAGCAGGCCCATCCTAATTCCAATCCAACTTTATTTAAAAACTTCGTTGTTAAATTTTTGAATTGGATGGAAGTCTATTTACCAAAACTTTTTAATGCCACAAGCATTTCTCCAAAAGTCATGTTTATTGGAGACATTAAACAACATGAGTTATTATTTTTGTATTTCTTATATAAACTTGGCTGTGACATATGCTATATGAATCCCAAAGAGGATATTGTCCATTTGGACCCCAAAATAGACAAATACTCAACATTATATAAGTGCAGCTCGTTATATTCGGAAAATGTAAAACTACCCGATTTTTCATCTGCACCCATAATTGGCCATACATCACTACCCTCAAAACCAAATATTAGCTCCCAACCTACTGTCATAGCTAATCCTGCAAAACAAATCCAAAGCCAAGTGCAAACTCAGGAACTCAGTTATGAGCAATTGGCTAGTTTATCAAACTCGGTTGTTATGATTAAGGTATATGATGATGAGAATAAGGTTTTATGCTATGGTTCTGGTGTCGTCATTCATAGTAAAGGGTATATTTTAACGAATTTACATGTAGTTCAAGGTGGGCATCTTTTCTCCGTACTTTATGAAAATGAAACGGAAGAATATATAACAGATCATTTTATTAAATATCACCAGCAATACGACCTTGCTATTATTAAAGTGGATAAACACTGCTCGCCACTCACAATTAAAATGGATGGTCAGTTAGTTCGCGGTCAAAAAATTGTTGCCATAGGCAGTCCGTTAGGGTTATTTAATTCCATATCCGATGGCATCGTTTCAGGTTTTAGAGAGATTGATAGTTTATCTATGATTCAATTCACTGCTCCAATCTCTAATGGAAGTTCAGGGGGCGCTCTTCTAGATATGTTCGGAAGGCTAGTCGGATTGATAACTGCAGGTTTTGATAACGGCCAAAATCTAAACTTAGCCGTACCTTCGCAAAAAATATATTTATTTGCCCAAAACTTTATTGAACATACGAATTAGATAAACAAATCCACCACTTCAAATATGAAGTGGTGGAAATCAATATCAGTTGACTGATTTATAAATACCGAGCAATAATCTGCACTAATTGAGCAGGGAATTGTTTAAGATCTGTAATATCTAGAAATCTTTCTTTCCCATAGATCTGGCTGATCACTTCCTTGTCTTGGCCAATTGCGGCAGCAAGAAAGGTAACCCCTTTCCGTTCGAATTCACTTATTGTTTGTTGCATGTCTTTGACTGCATAACTTCCGGTATAGTTTTCCATTGCTTTTGGCTGACCGTCGCTTATGCTAATTAACAGCTTTGTCTTTTGTGGGGAAAGAGCTAACCGTTCGGCAATTATCCTAAGGGCCATTCCATCTCGGTTATTACTTCTGGCCCGGATCCCCATTAGTCGATAGCGATCATTGACATTTTTCTGTTCAAAGTCAGTATAGGCATAAATAGACATTTGTTCTAACTTGGAAGCATCTGCCGTATCACCGTAAATCAATATAGGAATATCGCAAATTTGGCAAAATTCATAAACAGCAAGAACAGCCCGCTTAGCTGCTTCTAATCTTCCAAAAGCCGACATTGATGCTGATTCATCTACCCTCAGCCCTACTACAAGAGAGGGAGATTCATTTGGAGGAAGTTTCCTAGAAAAGTATCTAAAATCTTGATAAGCCACATTATCTGCTTGAAACTTACTTCCGTAATATTGCTTTTTAGCCAATTCAGTTGCATTTTCATAGTCTAATAGTGGAATGGTCCTCTTGGCAATTTCCTGTACAACAGGCATAAGCTCCTTACTTAGACTTTCATATTCACGTTGATTTTCTAATAAAAAATCAGGACGATGAACAATAAGCTTTACACCCTTATGAATAGATTTCGATACAATCTCTCTTGCTTCTTGATTTAGCTTTTTGCGAAATGCCCGTTCCTTTTGTTTCAAATCCTCTGACATGAGCTCAGGTACTGACTGGTGATAAACGGGAGTCCCCCTCTCACCTAGATCTGAACTTTCCATGACAGCTGATTCATCAGAAATATCGGATGAACATTGATCACTATCATCGGATTTTTTTAATGGGATCCCATTTTCATCTGAACCATTTTCAGATGGTAAATCGACAGCATCAATCTTCCCCTCAGTCCTTATCTCAATTGCATCAAGATAGTCTTTCTGCTCATTTTCCATATTATCTAACTTGGCAAATAAACCTTGGCTTTTCAAAGCCTCTTCCAATAATTTTATTTCTTCAGCATCGGTTGTAATTTTATAAATAACTTTATGATAGATAGATTCTTTTACAGAAGCTCCTTCAGCAATCGCATCTGTCCAGAAAAAAAATGATCGCATTCCAGCTACACCTTTAATTGCATTGGCACGTGCTGTCCTGTCTAGAAGAATAATGATATCGGCCAAAACGTCCAGCACTTTTTCATTTCTATAATTTGTTTTGGCAATTGCCCGTTCAATCATCACTTCTTTTGACGGCAAATCCATCTTTTCTACGTGTTGAATACGATCTCTCAATGCTTCATTTAATGGTCTGCATCCTACATAACTCCGGTTGGTAGTGATCACGGCAATAAAATCTGGGTGCCTGTTAATCGTTCCCGTGGGGAGGTTAATGCTTCCATCTGATTCCAAGGCAGAGTTCAATGCCATTAACACTGCAGCATCGCGAATAACAGTTGGCTCTTGTACTTCAAGTAGATATCCATTCTGGTAGGCTCTAACAATTTCAGAAGGATAAAACCGATACTCGACCACTTCTTCTCCTGTATTTTCTTCAACTAATTTCAGCAACTGCTTCATCTTCCATACTGCTTGCTCCTGTGTAACCCCAAGCACGTCCATCAATATTTTAATTGTACTTTGAAACCCATCGCTTTCATATAATGCTTTCAAAATGATTTGATCAGTTGGCTCCATCTTCTCCAAACGTTCAGATGAAATAACCGGCAAAATTGCTCCAATAATATCTGATTTGTCCATATCCGCAAAACAGGTTACCTTTGTGTAGGGCAGTCCAAAATCAGCTGACAATGCCTTTGCAAGCTGAGTTTTTCCAGATCCTGCATCACCTTCTAACAAAATATTGGCGATCTTCATCTCTCCACGATCCCAATTACGTTTCACTTCCTTACAGATACGAATTTCCTCTACACTGATCTTATGGGATAAAGGTTTTTTCCAGACAAGTTCCAATTCAACATCTGTTAAATGTCTTGCAGGTGACAAATAGTATTCTTTTTGGATACAGGCGTTCCCACCTTTTTTTGCATTCATAATATTTCTCCTTTAAATAATATTTCTAGTACCCCATTTCTTTTAATAATCGGGATAATACTCGTAGTCGTTCGCCAATCATTTCCCCATTATCACTAAGCGCCTGAGAGAATAATTTAATATCTTCATCAATCATGGGATTTTCTATGCAAATCGATACATCCATGGCATCCCCTTGCAGCCCAATCCGATCCACTTTAGGATTTTCAGGTTCATATAGTTTAGGAAAACGATAAGCATCCTGAAAATATTGACTGCTTTTACAAATCAAAATGGCCAGATCAATCACACGATGTATTGGCAATTCCTCTGATTTATTTGACCACTCTTCTCCAATCTGCTTCCATATTTTCGCTGTAATATCCGCCTTACCTTGTTCACCCTTTTGAGATAATCCTAATGAAAGACGTTTTACATCAGTATGATAAGCATTTCTTCCATCAATACGTTCATAATTATCAGATACAATAACTGACTTTTCCGTTAAAGTAGTTGGTATTTTCATTGTTTAGCCTCCAGAATATAATTAATATCGGTTCAGTCAATTCCCTTGTCCTGAACGGAATCTAGAAAGTTTCATATTGCCCCAGTGGGACATTAATCAATCTGCACTTCATTTTAATACATAAACATTATATATTTTTGTTTACCATAACACAAACATTTTAAAATTTTGTTTAAATAAATACAATCCCAAACATTTTTCCATAAAAAAAACCATAAGAAGATAATCACTTCTTACGGTCTAGTTCAGATGTTTAGAATCTGGAAGATAAAAAAGTAAAGGTGTCTATCCTGTGTGAAGGATAGGCACCTTAGTAAGATATGATCATTTTTCCCCATTAAGAATGCTATCAATCCTTTGAAGTTTCTCCTTAATATCTGGGTGAATCTGATTTTCCTCTTCTATGATTAAATCTTCACCTTCATTTTCTATGAACTCTTCATGTATATACCTTAGCTGGTTCATTTGCTCTGCTGTTGGCGGATTTATAACCATTTGATTAAGTAAATTATATATTTTACTTATAGAAACGCTTAGCTCTGGATTCAATTCACCAACAGATTCAAACAAACGCTGCGCATTTCCAAGCTCAACAAGGATTGGGTCAAAGATGGCAGCACGATCATGAAGCTCCTGTAGATTATTCTCACTAGCTTCTAAAGCTTTCACCGCTTTATCTGTAAAAGCCTGTTTTGTTAATTCGTAAGCATCTTTGAAAAAAGCATAGGAAGCGGGCTGATTATAATGCTGTAATAGATTCTCTTTTTTATACAATGTCTCTTTAACAAATCCCTTTGCTTCATGGTCGAATGCAAATGTGTAAACGGATTTGTCAGCATGCCACCTCTCCAGCATCACAATACTCGGTTTTCCATCTAGGGTTGCTGTACTCAAATCGATTGACCCTAATTGAACGAAACCATCATAGAGGGGATAGGTTTTGTTACCGTCTTTTACCACCAACAGCCATGTCTGCCCATCATCCCAGGCAAATAAGCCATTTTCCATTCTGTCTGCGTTCACATACAATTCAATGATTTCGTCCTCTCCATCCTTATCAATATCAAAAGTTATTTCCTTATATAGCGAACGCGGATAATTTTCAATTTCTTTTGCACCAATAACCGCATCCTCATTATTCACCGTTGCCTCAAGTTCTTTTCTTAATTCCTCCACCGTATTTTGCAAGGCTTCATTCTCAAGTGAAAGCTGTTCTATTTGCTTGTTTAATTCATTTATTTCACTAGCCTCGCTTGTGCTTGTTTGATTAGTGCAGCCCGCAAGTATTCCGGCGATTACTAAAAATACTAGGCTAAGTAAAAACCTCTTCATTGTCCATGCCTCCTTTATAGTAAAATGATCCCTCTTCATCTTTTAAATCGGATACAGCAATAAGCTTAATAATTTAATACTAACACAATATAAGTGAAAATTATGAATTGGTAGTCAAACAGAACACCTAATACTATTTCCCATTAAAAAAACTGCACCTTCCCTGTTAGTGTTCTAACAATAAAGGTACAGTTTTTTTATTAATAGATTCTTTCTTAAGCTACTTTTCTAATCTCTACTTTCTTCCCTTTTTTACGCCATTCTTTATATTCAGCAGCTGCTGTGAAAAGGACATCAGTAGACGAGTTAAGGGCTGTTTCAAAAGAGTCCTGTAGAACACCAATGATAAAGCCGACTCCAACTACCTGCATAGCAACATCACCAGGGATTCCAAACAAGCTACATGCTAGAGGAATCAGTAATAACGATCCGCCTGCAACTCCAGAGGCACCGCATGCACATACAGCTGACAGGACGCTAAGGATGATAGCTGTTGGAAGATCGACTGGAATTTCAAGCGTATGAACTGCTGCAAGAGTCAATACAGAAATCGTCACAGCAGCTCCAGCCATATTGATTGTTGCGCCTAATGGAATTGAAACTGAATAACTATCCTTATTTAAACCAAGATCTTCACATAATTTCATATTTACAGGGATGTTTGAAGCTGAGCTGCGTGTAAAGAAAGCGGTAATTCCACTCTCCTTTAAACACTTAAAAACAAGCGGGTATGGATTTTGTTTAATAAATGCATACACAATGATTGGATTGACAACCAACGCTACAAAGATCATACAGCCAATTAATACGGCAAGCAATTTTCCATAGCCAAGTAGAGCATCTAGCCCACTTGTCGTAATTGACTCAAATACTAGACCCATGATTCCTAATGGAGCTAACTTAATTACCCATGTAACTAATTTAGAAACAGCATCAGAGAAATTAGAAATCAGTGTTTTTGTTGAATCGGCAGCATTTTTCAAAGCCAAACCAAGAAGAATCGCCCAAGCTAATATACCGATATAGTTGGCGTTAAAAATGGCCTTCACTGGATTATCAACAATGTTCAGCAATAAAGTTTTAATAACCTCAACCACACCGCTAGGAGGAGTCACACCTTCTGCACCCTTCACAAGCGTTAAGTTAACTGGAAAAATAAAACTTACAAGAACAGCGATTAAACCTGCTAAAAAAGTTCCTAAAAGATAAAGAATAATAACGGACTTCATATTCGTTTTCTTGCCACTTTTGTGCCCAGCAATAGCTGACATAACCAAAAATAGTACAAGCACTGGTGCAATGGCTTTCAAAGCACCTACAAATAATGAACCAAAAATAGCAACAGGCTTGGCTACTTCTGGGATAACTAAAGCCAAAATAATACCGATAATTAAACCAATGATGATTTGTTTGACTAAGCTCACTTGATTCCACTTTTTGAATAAGCTCTTCATAGATGTTCCCCCTTAGTTAAAATTCTGATATTGCTAACAATTTGTGTATATTGATTCATTTAATTAATTGACACCCTCAGGGTATTCCACCCTATATGGACATCTGTCTTTTATCTATGAATTGTATTATACTTTCTTGCTTAATATATTACAATACTATTATTTAAATTAAGATTATTATAAATTAATAGAATATTATAAATGTATTAAAGAAAATATTATTTGTCAAATAGTATTTTGCCTGTATTCACTATACTAATAACATTTGACAAAAAGGAATAAAAAAACGCTATCTCATTTACGATGAGTAGCGCTTGTTTTTAAGACTATCCAATTAGTTGGGATCAAATTGTAAATCGTCGAATCAAACCTTTTAAATCCTCAGCCATTTTTGCTAATGTGGATGAAGACGCAGTGACTTCTTCCATTGATGCCAACTGTTCTTCTGAAGCAGAAGCTATCTCGCCTGTACGGCCAACAGCCCCTTTTGCAATTAGTGAAACTTCGGCAATAGAGGAATTGACCTGTTCCACGCTTGCTGACATTTCCTCTGAAATAGCAGATAACTCTTGAACTTCATCACTTACATTCTCAATTGATTTCATAATGAAGTCGAACGTTTTTCCAGTGTCCTGTACTAAATCCATTCCTTCATTGACCTCATTTGTATTTTTGTCCATCATATCAGCAACTCGCACCGTATCATTTTGAATGACATGTACAAGGTTAGCAATTTGGGTTGCTGATGCTCGTGACTGCTCAGCCAGTTTCTTCACTTCATTTGCAACAACAGCAAAACCTTTCCCATGTTCACCAGCTCGAGCTGATTCAATTGCAGCATTTAAAGCTAATAAATTCGTTTCCTCTGCTATTCCCGTTATCATATCAATAATCTGACCAATCTCTGCTGATTTACTATTTAATTCTTTAATTACTTTGTTCGTTTCATCGGTAGAACTATTTATTGACCTCATTTGCTCGATTACTTTTATAATCGAATCATTGCCAACAACGGCTTGTTTTGTCGTATCTGATGCCGATTCAGCCACAGTTGCCGTTTTTTCCGCTACTCGCTGAATCCCCAAAGCCATCTCATTCACTGCTATCGCACTATCTTCTGTATTTTTCCCTTGTATTTCGGATCCGCTAGCAACCTCCTGAATGGCAGTTACAATCTGCTCGGTTGCCGCATTCGTTTGCTGTGCACTAGCAGTCAATTCCTCAGCAGAAGATGCAACCTGTCCGGATGTATGATCCACCTGTACAATTAATTCCCTTAAATTATGGGTCATTTGATTAAATGAGTCTGCTAATTGACCAATTTCATCTCTATTCTTGATCTTGATATCATCCAATCGCAAATTTCCATTAGCAATTTGCTCGGCCGATTTTGAAATTTGCTGAACAGGCTTGGAGATTATTTTGCTTAAATAGATGGCAACAGCGATTCCAATAAGATATGCAGCTAGGGAAATAACAACTAATAAGGTTTTCATGTGCGTGATTTGATTCGATTGTTCCTTACTCATTTCTTTAAATGACAATTCCTGATTAAGAAGGGCCTTTTCAACATTTTCAGCTACCCTGCTAGAGATGGCATTTCCTCTTATTTTCATTAATCCTGTAATCTTATCCAATTGTTCCGTCTTTTTATATTCAATCGCCTCTAAAGCTACTTCTCGGTATTGCACTTCTACTTCAATTAAATCCTCGATTATCTTTTGTGCCTTTGAATCAATCTTTAGACTTAAAAATTCTTTTGAACTTTTTACAAACTCATCATGTGATTGATTAAAACGCTTGATATTGGTTTCATCTGCGCTAATAATAAAACCACGCAAAGCAATCTGTTCTGATAAAACGGACTCCTGCATCTCAGAAACAAGCTTATTTTTTTGAAGGCCTTCATCAATGGCTTCGGCATAATTTCTGTTAATAATATCGTACTGATAATAGGAACTAGTTGAAATGATCGCTATTAACATAATAATTGAAATAAAACCGAGCAGTAATTTTTTTCTTACACTTATCCTCATTATTTTGTTTCTCTCCCTATTAATTATTGTCATGGTCAAAGCTGTGATATTAACCTAATTCACACAAAAATAACCCTTCTAAATAGAAGGGTCTAGTAATGAAAACAATTGTTTTCAGCAACTGGCTGGCATAGTATATCAATCCATACTTTAGCCCCTGTAGTTTTGCGTCTCTATTTTTCAATAGATTTGCCCCTTATTAATTATCTAATTCCTTATTACTATATAAAAATAATAATATAGGTATTTATGAATATTAGCAAATAAAACTTGTACGAACATCTGCCCACACCTAAATATTTGATTGATTAAATTGTTCCGCATACCTCTTTGTCGAATTGTTTATTTTAATGTCCATAAAGAATTGAATTATGAATTAAACATTCATCATTTTTTCTATCGCCTTTTCTTCATCTGGAACAAAAAATACATCCTTACCATTGTTACACTCATAAATAAAATCCTTCAAACTCTTACTTTCATAATTAGAAAAGTCACCAACTATTGCAAATTTAACATGATAAGTAACAAATTTTTGTAATATTTCTCCTGCAAGTCTTGTTTTTAAGTGAAAAAAGTCCTCACAAATTGCTGATTTATTTATAATTATACGATTGCAGCCTGATTCATACTGTACTGTTGCCATAAAATCCAAAGCCGACTGAACATCATTAATTAGGATTTCATTAGATTTTACAACAGCAATACCTATGCCATTTTCTGTTATTGCAGTTATCTCCATAATTATCCATCCTCTCTCAATAATCTTTATAGCGCTATATAAAGAATTGAACAATACTCCAAATCATAATGGAAATAAATAGTGATTGCCCAATTCCAAAAAGAATGCCGGTTATAAAACGAGTAGGGTTAGAACTCTTCCTCCACTTCCATTTCTGTGTAAATCCATCTATTACAAGAGGAACCGCCAAAATAATTGGGACCCACAAAGGTACGACCATGTGAAAAGCTAAAGCAATCGGTGTAAAAAGATAGCCAAGCAGCATTGCAAAGCATCTTGTACATAGGGGCATGGGCTTCCCTTTGAAGTGAAGACATCTTTCAGGTATACGATGACACGGGACAGTCATCAAAAGCTCCCTCATTGTTTTTTTCCTCCCTATTGTTAGGTCAATCAATTGGGACTACAATCACAATCAAATCCTTTATCTCCATCACAATCACAGTCCATTTTTTTCATTGATGATAGACTTGGACAATTCATTACAGGAATATCACAATCCAAACAATCCGAAATCCCGCTATCTTTTTTACGATTTCTTTTTCGATAATAATGAATCAATAATATGAGTACAATTATGCCCGAACCTAATAGAATGCCTCCTATTATATAAGAAGATTGTACAAGCAGAACGATTCCCGACAAAAGTAAAATAAGCGAAATGGTTAATCCGATAAAAAACATGTACTTCCTCCCTTATTTATTTCTCTTGCTCTTTCATTCAATACCTATCAAATCGTTTAATTCCTAACCATTATTATCATTTACTATTAGAATTCATTGGGAATTATTTTATACTAAACAGTCATTTTCCAATTAGATAAAGCTAACCAATTCTCCTTGTCTTTATAATCAGGCATGATACTTCCAACAAGGCGCCAGAAGGAGCGGTCATGATTCAGATGAACGAAATGGCACATTTCATGAACGACTACATAGTCAATTACTTCACGAGGTGCCATCGCCAACCGCCAATTAAAAGTTAACTGCCTCCTTGAATCACAGGTTCCCCACGTAGTTTTGCTATCTGATATACGGATGGAACGCGGTTTTTCCTTAAATTTGTTTTGATAGGAGGCAATACTCTTCTCCACTAATGACTTACATTGTTTGTAATAGAATCGTTTTAAAGCTTGCTTTATTCTTTCATCCTCAAGAAGCTTCACATATATATGCAATGTTTCTCCCTCAAACACGACATGGTCTTGCGTTAGATTTATATCTTGGAAAATCTTTATTGGGAAGCTGTTTCCTAAATAAAGAAAATTCTCTCCATGCTCATAGACCTTTTTCTGTAATCCCTGCTGCCTATCCTTCATTTCTTTTATCTTTTGCTGAATAAGATCCCACTTTTCCTCTAATACTTGAAGCACTCTTTCATCAGGCGTCTTTTTCGGAGCCTGGACTTCCACATTTCCATAGCTATCTATCGTCATTCCTATTGTAGTTCGGTTTTTGTACTTTATTTCAAATCGTATTGTCTCACCTGAATAGGTATGTAACATCATGTTACCCTCTCTTTTTGGTTGCCAGCCCTTTTCTGATCTTAAACCAATTAACTACGGTCTCCTATTCATAGGCTGTTTCCGCAAACATTGTTGCTTTTACTTGAGTGAGTAAAGGTTGATTTCCGCTCCAGGTACTCCCTTTCCGCGGGGTGGGCGCTGAGCCTCCTCGACGCTAAAGCGTCTGTGGGGTCTCAGCTGTCCCACTTCTCCCACAGGAGTCTCGCACCTTCCGCTCCAATCAACCAACCTTTTCTGTGAATGATTTGCATTCACTCAATATATTTATAAAACAATATTCATTTATAAACAGCCTTTTCATATTCCGGTGATCCGCCAGTCAGTTTAATTATCTTTAAGTCCTTCACATTTTCCTTAGCTGTTCTAGGACTTGTTGAGCCTTGTATCCCACTTCAAAATCATAAAGTTCTGCATCTTGGCCATTAACTGCTTTTACTAGTTCATTAATCAAGTTTTTCGGAGTTATGTTTTCAAACAAAATTCCCTTGAGTTCTTCACCGAATTTACCACCTCTTAATTGGTTCCAATTTTCAAGAGATAAAATGCCTTCTGAGCCGTATGCTGTAAAGCCAATATACTCATTTCCGGCAATTTGGCTTAATCCCTCGATTAAAATTGGTGTTCCATCTGCCAGTTCAGCTGTAGCGATAATGCCCGTCTCACACTTTTCCGGATTATCCGGTAATTCTAGATGGGTTTGGATATTTTTTACCTCACCAAAAAGCTTTAAAGTTTGCTGGATAAAATGAACGCCTACTTCTAGAACAAAACCGCCTTGCTCTCTTCCGCCTACCCAATCATTCTTCTGCCAAACACGTGGCCACTCCGGAAAATTCATCGTAAGCTGTAATCGACGCAGCTTACCTACATATTGCTGTTTCAACAATTCGGCAAATTTAGCTGCTGCTTGTCCATAATTGAGCGGGAAGTTCATAGCATGAATCACACCCGCCTCTTTGGCAGCTTGAGCCATCTCCTTTGCCTCCTCTAAAGAGTTAGCTAATGGCTTCTCACAAAGGACATGCTTATTAGCCTTTAATATATCCATCACAATGTGATAATGAAATTTTGGTGGTACCGCAACATAAACAAGTTCTACTAGCGGATGATCAATTAAGCTTTTATGGTCTGTGTAAAACGGAATGCCACCTAGTGCACCCGCAGATTCTTTGGCAAGTGACTCCAACTGATCACATACAGTGACAACTTTCACTTCTGAATGTTTCTCAAACTGACTAATTAAGCGTTGACCGATAGCTCCTAAGCCAATAATACCGATATTTATCATGAGAATTCCCCCTAATTACAACTATTTCTATCCTACATTAGAGAATAAGAGACTGTCATTTATTTTTCTAATCCTATGATCGCTCTGTCTCCAGACCTTTTTCCTTTATAGAAACTACCCCAATCACGCCAATGATCGAGAAAATAACCGGAGTAATGAAACCGTAATAGTATCCATGACTAAGACTACTTGAAGCCGTCTGAAAATGATCCAATACCAATCCAAAAATGCTTGGCAGCAGGACGGCACTTAGAAATCCACCCGTATTCGCAACCCCTGAAACAACGCCAGCTTCCTCAATCGGAAAAGTTTGCCGAACGACAGCAAAGGTTAAGGCACTTGCCCCATAGCCAAAACCAATGATAAAGAAAAGCAAATACAGCATGAAAAATGGCGGGTTTCCTTTGAATAATAGAAAAGTCGCCCAGCTCAATAATATAGTGATATGCACAACAGCATAAGGCCGTTTGATTGTTGCCAACCGACTTGAAATCCAACTCATCAATGGCGCACCAATGAGTGCACCAATAAGACCAACCATAATGAGCTGACTAGCATCTGACCGCGTCATACCATATACATTCATCCCATAAGGCACTGCCCACGAACCAATAAATCCTACATACGCACCGACAACACCAAAGTGACAAAAGAATAAAGCCCATGCTTGGCGATTCGAAAATATTCTGCGTAATAAAACCGACGTTTTTTCGCGTTGCAGCTCATTTTTTACAGAGATCGATTCTTTAAAAATTCGCTTTGGCTTTTGTATAAGTACAAAATAAAGAAGAATGCCACAAAGACATAATAAAATTCCCGCAGAAAAAAATGCGGTCCTCCAACCAAGTAAATCAATCCATGCCGAAAAAGGAACGGTCGCCAAAAGGAAACCAAGACTTCCAGTCATTCCCGCAAGACCAATTAAACGAACAAATTCCTTCACTTTAAACCATTGACCCAAAATTAACACCATATTGACCCAGATGGTCGCATCCCCTGTACCCGTTAGTATTCTAGCAAAAAACAGGACAAATTCATGTGTACCAAGACTATAAATGATTGTGCCTAAGCCTGTAAGTATGGCACCGATAATTAGAAAAAAGTTTGGTCCATAACGATCAGCCAAAATTCCCATTGGAATTTGTAAACCAGTGTATACAAAAAATTGAATGCTTGTCAGTAACCCAATCGTTGATGCAGTTACACTAAAATCTCTCATCACTTGGTCTGTAATTAATCCTGGCGCCGTACGTTGACTCGCCATTAATAAATAAGTAAACAGAACAGATGCAAATACAACCCATCTAAAACGGCTATTTTGTTTGTCCAATGATTTCTACCCCTGTTAGCTTTTACTCTTATGTATATGGAATTCTTTTAAAGGTAGAAATGAAGTTTTTAAAATAAGGATCTTTTCGCAAACTTTGCTGCTTTTAATATAATTGGGTAGAAGTTGATTTCCACTCTAGGCTGCTCGCTCCACTCAACTAATCTTTTTGGTGAAATTAAAAAACAGCAATCAGCGGTAGCATAGCCAAAATAAATAACAACTGATTCAGTATCAGTTGCCATTTATTTACTAATTATTCACCAGGGATATAACCTATTACTTCCTTCGAATTGGGGTCAACAAGGATTAGTGGTGAAGCTACAGCATCTTCTATTGTGACTGTAAATATCTCCTTACCAAGATACTCTCCATCCAAATTATAATTTTCATTGACTATTTTTTTCTCCACCTGTGCATGTTTCCAGTCATCTTCGTTATAATTCCAACCTTTTTCTTCAACAAATAGCCATGCAACTTCTCTTACGCTTTCATAATTATCCATCACATTGGTCTTTACATTGTCTTGGTTAGAAGAGCAACCTGAAATTAACAAGATTGAAAACAGTATTATTGCTAAATATGAAAAATTAAGCTTCATTTACCCGTTACTCCTTTCGGGATAACTTGATTCAGCTTATAGCTGTTTTCTATATCATTCCTTTTTGCTGTCTGTTGCAATTTTCCCAAAAAGTAATGCATCATAATATTTATCTTCTATAAAATAATGATCTCTTAGACGTCCTTCTAACTCAAACTTATTTTTTTCAAGTATCCGAGCAGAACCTACATTTGCATCCACAACACTAGCATGGATTTTGTGAAGATTCAGTGATTTAAACGCAAAATCACTCATCAAAGCAACACATTCTGTACCATATCCCTTCCCCCAATGACTTTTGTGCAAAACATAACCAATTTCAGCTTGGTTTGCTTCATCGTCAAAATTAAAAATCATAGCTGTCCCTACAATTTCTTGGGTTGATTTTTGAATAATCGATGCATAATAATGAGTTCCTTCTGACTCCCGTTTTAACATTACATCGATGTAGCTGCGAGTTTCATTCAAAGTATTCATTAAAGCCCAACCTATAAATCGTGAAACATCTTCATCAGACGCGTAACTATGTATCTCTTGCACATCATCTGTACTTAGTACTTTAAAATAGATATTTTCACCTTCTAATGAATGAAATAAACGATGATTCATCTTCCCAGCCCCTTTAAAATATAACTTTGTATTACTTACTTATAATCATTATACATACTCCCATCCAGATAGCGTTACTCTAACAAACTGTTTAGAAATAATACACACCCAATAGATCTACAAACTAAAAATAACAAGATCATTTCCTTATAAACTCGTATAGAATTTTTAGAACATGAAAGGATAGAAATGCACACTTTCTGCAAATTATCCTGGTATTTTTATTTTAAAATCTGTTAGGAGGGATTAAAAATGATAAAGAAAAAATTTGTTATCGGGATTGTCTCTTTAGTCACAGTAATTACATTAGCTGCTTGTACTAGTAATGATGAGGAGACAACGCCAAAAAAGGAAACAGACCAAACAGAAAATGCAGCATCAAACCATGGTGAGATGGATCATTCTAATATGGACCACTCTAGCTCTGGTGAAGTTCCGGAAGGTTTGGAGAAAGCAGAAAATCCAAAATTTAAAGTTGGAAGTAAAGCCATTATTAAAGATGCTCACATGGAAGGAATGAAGGGTGCTGAAGCAACAATTGTTGGTGCCTATAATACAACAGTTTATACTGTTTCATATACACCAACAACAGGTGGGGCAAGAGTTGAAAATCATAAATGGGTAATCCACGAAGAACTAAAAGACGTGGGCGAGGAACCACTAGAACCTGGTACAGAAGTAGTTATTAATGCCTCTCATATGGAAGGAATGGATGGTGCGACCGCTGAAATAGATTCAGCCGAACAAACCACTGTGTACATGATTGACTTTACTACAACTACTAGCGGAGAAAAAGTAACGAACCATAAATGGGTAACCGAGGATGAACTTGGAGCCGAATAAGGATAAAACCCTATAATAATTTTAAAAAGAGCCTGGAGTTCCAAGCTCTTTTTTTGCATGAACCTTATCAATTGAAGTAATTTTTACTCATTATTGTTTTTAAACACAATTACTGTATAGTAATTCCGTTTGGAACTCCACCAACACTAACAGTAGCAATCACTTCATTACTATTGTTGTCAATAACACTTACGGTATTATCATACATATTGGTTGCATACACATATTTGTTATCATCACTCGTTACAATTCCATGAGCACCTTTACCAACCTCAATTGTTGCAACAACTTCCTTAGTCTCTAAATCGACCTTCGTCACACTATTTGAAGGATTTTCCGGTGTTCCTTGATTCGCAACAAATGCGAACTTATCATCTGATTGGATATAAACTTGTGCAGGGCCTTCGCCAACTTCAACTTTTTCTACTTCATCAGTTGTAAGATCCACAATCGCTAATGAGTTTTCACCATTTAGTGTTGTCACAAGTGTATTCCCATCTGTTGTAATACCAGTTGTAACAGGAACTTTTCCTACTGTGATTTTTTTTGTTTCTTTCATACTTTCCATGTCAATTACACTTACAGTATCTTCGCCCATGTTTGCAATATACGCAAACTTGCTGTCCTTTGAAATTCTAAATCCATGTGGACCTTTACCAGTTGTAACTTGAGTAGAAACTTCATATGTTGTTAAATCTATCACTGAGATATTATTATCTTCATTATTTGTTACAACAGCATATTTATTGTCTTCAGTAAAAACAATATGTGCAGGGTGTGAACCAACATCTACTTGTTTTATAAGTTCATTTGTTTCTGCATTAAAGAATAATGCCATTCCATTAATTTTCTCCCCGTGTCCATCTTCATTATGTTCTGAGTGTGCTTCAGTTGTTTCTTCACCATTTGACCCATGGGCTTTACCATGTTCATCTTGTGTTTCTGCTTTTTCAGTTTGCTCTGCATGTGCTCCATGTGCCCCTGAAGGAACAACCGTTGCACCGATAATTTTGTCATCAGGTGATATTTGTACGTTATGCACCGAACCCTCAACTTCAATCGTTTCAATCACTTTATTCGTAGTAGCATCAACTTTTGAAATACCACCTTCATTAGCGGTAAAGTAAAATGAAGCACTTTCCACTTGCTCATTTTGCGCTAGGCTTACCTCTTCTTTATCTTTGTTGTCCGTTGTATTTCCACAAGCAGCCAAAGAAATGCTTGTTATTAAAGAAATAGCTAAAACAGTCATTTTTTTCATAATGTGTTCCTCCCTCTATAAATATTGATTTATCAACGGTTTGACCCGTTGGTGGGGTGTCAAAAAAATATTTTTCGACACGCTTCCTAACATTACTTTCATATTATGTGAATCTATTCCAACACATGGGTACGC
>NZ_JBIACJ010000019.1:0-50254 GCF_042865275.1 Cytobacillus mangrovibacter
TCTCAGTCCCAGTGTGGCCGATCACCCTCTCAGGTCGGCTACGCATCGTCGCCTTGGTGAGCCGTTACCTCACCAACTAGCTAATGCGCCGCGGGCCCATCTGTAAGTGATAGCCGAAGCCATCTTTTAGCTTTCCCTCATGAGAGGAAAAGAATTATCCGGTATTAGCTCCGGTTTCCCGAAGTTATCCCAGTCTTACAGGCAGGTTGCCCACGTGTTACTCACCCGTCCGCCGCTAATCTTTGGGAGCAAGCTCCCTCAGATTCGCTCGACTTGCATGTATTAGGCACGCCGCCAGCGTTCGTCCTGAGCCAGGATCAAACTCTCCAATAAAGAGTTGATTAGCTCATAAATAAAAATTTAAAACGTTGACGTTTTTGTTCGTTCAGTTTTCAAAGAACAATTTCGTTTATCTTGTTTTCATCGCTCAGAAGCGACTTTATTAATGTAACATATGCTGCGTTTTAAGTCAACATATTTTTTGAAGTTAATCCGTCAGCTGTGAAAATGTTTTTCCTGCATATCGCAGCGACGGATATTAATATACCAAGGATTTTTAGAAAGGTCAATAGCTTTTAATACTTTTTTAAGATAATTTTTTAGCTAATTTATAATATCGATGGAATACACCTTGGCCTTTTGTATCTTTCATCACAACTTCAATTATGCCCTTATCAATTAAATATTCAAGAAGCATAGTCAAATCTACACTATATAGAAGGACTTCTTCATGGTTAATGATTTCATTAATAGACCAAAAATCTTGTTCAGCTAATACGTCTACCAAATGATGAATCCCGCTCTTCATTTTCGAATGGATTAGAAACTCACTTGCCAAGAAGAGTAACTCAAGTCTTTTATCCAAAGGCTCCTGGCTGTTTACCAACTCTTCATATAGCTTAGTAATTTCCGGATCTATTTGCTTAACCTGCTGCCAAACAGTCACCTCCGGATGAAATCCTTGCTCAATTACAGCTAATCTTGCCAGATGATGAAGTGAATGTACGACATGATTATAAGCATCAAGATAATGATCGTTTTCAAAAAAAACTTTGCCATCCATATATCGGCGAATCAACTTAGCAAACTCTAAGCCCATCTTTAACTTACGTCCATAGAACGGAAATTCCATTAATTCTGTTTTTATATTGTGTATATATTCGTTGCGATCAAAGAGAATCTTCCCGTTATATAACCAGTCAAATATTTTCTTATTTGAACCAAGTAAAAGCCATTCATTCAACTGCTGATCAGTAACCATATACAATGCAGCTTTTTTATCATGATAAGTATAGTGTTTAATAAAGACCGGTGTTTCAGCTTCAGTTACTAAAATAAGTAGGATCGTATCAAATGTGTCTGTAACTGGAATATCCCTTTGTCGTTTCTTTATCATTAAGACACCAAGCGTGTTAGCCTGACTTGCCCGTTCTTGATAAATAGGACGGAGAATGTCTTCCATCATCATTCCTCCAATTTATTGATTAAATATATCTTCGACAATTTTTTATCATCTCCTTCTTAATTTATTACTAAAAATCGTTCTCTTCTTTTTTATTTATCTTCTATCTATTGATGTGATATAGTTATTCTTTAGGAGGGACATGAATGGCTAAGTATACAATGTATTCAAGTAAGATTAATAAGATCCGATCATTTGCCCTAGCATTAATTTTCATTGGGTTTCTAGTTATGTATGTAGGAATATTCTTTAAAGAGTCTCCTATTCTGATGACTATATTCATGTTCTTAGGATTTCTCTTCATGATCGCAAGCGTAGTTGTTTATTTTTGGATTGGGATGCTTTCAACGAAAACAGTCCAAGTTGTTTGTCCAAATTGCGGGAAACACACAAAGATACTTGGTCGTGTAGACATGTGCATGTATTGTAGTGAACCATTAACGCTTGATAAGAATCTTGAGGGCGAAGAATTCGATGAAAAATATAATAAGAAGAGATAAATAAAGGCTTGGCATCTGCCAAGCCTTTATTTATCTCAAATGGCTGTGTTAAAACTGTAAAATTTTTGAAAACAACTATATAAAAAAGCTGTCAGCACTCCGGCTAGCAGCTTCATTGCGACAATATTTATTAATGAGCTTCTTTACTAGCACATTCTGGACATACGCCATAAATCTCCATCCGGTGATGACTAATTTTAAATCCTGTTACATGTGAGGCTAATTGCTCTACTTCGTCAAGCCCAGGATAATGAAAATCAACAATCTTTCCGCATTTTTCACAAATAACATGATAGTGGTGAGATGTAACGTAATCAAAACGACTTGATGCATCCCCATAAGTCAGTTCTTTGACAAGTCCAACCTCACGAAATACCCTCAAATTATTGTAAACAGTTGCAACACTCATATTCGGGAATTTTCCTTCTAGAGCTTTATAAATATCGTCTGCAGTCGGGTGTGACATTGAGTTAATTAAATACTCAAGTATCGCATGACGCTGTGGTGTTATGCGCACTCCGGTATTCTTTAAGGTATCCAACGCTTCCTTTAATTCAATATGTGCCACCGCCATGCACCTCTCTTCTAAAGAAATTCTTATTTTATAATCTTTATAAATAGTGTACTCATTTCATATCACTTTTGTCAACATAACAAACTACATTACGCTAAAACTTTCCTAGTACGTTTTCAATTATTATTCCTTTCTCCTCCTCTACTTATCACTATTGATATTAATATATGTATGAGGGAAATGATTAAAAACTTCTATATAAAGAAACTTTTTAAAAACTTCTGCTTTTACTCCAAAAAAAAGGCAAATCCGTAAAAGATTTGCCTTAAAAGTATCTGAGGAGGTATGCCCTAATAAAATGATATTCAAAACCCGTTCAGATGAGTGGACAAAAGCCTCGATCTCAAAAAAATAGGCAGGAAATCGAAGGTATCATCTTGCTTACTTCCTTATTTAGCTTAAATATTCTTCAATATATTGCAGGGCTTCTTCAACATGCCCCTTAACACTCACCTTTCTCCATTCCTTCACCAATCTGCCCTCTTTATCAATAATGAACGTAGAGCGCACAATGCCCATATATTCTTTACCAAAGTTTTTCTTCAGCTTCCAAACATCATAAGCTTCTGCCAATTGATGATCTTCATCCGCCAGTAAAATAAAGGGCAGGTCATATTTATCAATAAATTTCTCATGCCGAGTGAGCGCATCAGGACTTACTCCTAAGATGACCGCATTCAAACCTGCAAAACTCTCATATTTGTCTCTGAAATCACAGGCTTGTGTCGTGCATCCAGGTGTCATGTCCTTCGGGTAGAAATACAGTACTACATTCTTCCCATGATAATCCGATAAGCTCACCATTTCTCCATTGCTTCCCTTGACTGAAAATTCAGGGGCCAGCTCTCCTATTGCAGCTTTCATTCTTATCCCTCCGAATACATTCTTGCACAAGTGGCTAAAGCTCAAATTACTTGTGCTTTAATAATAAGCCTATCCAATCTCTTCAATAAAAACAACTAATCTACTTAAGCAAGTATCAGCTATCTCGGTTCCATTTCAAACACAGCCCGAAATACAAAGGCCGCTGGAATCGTATAGCCAATCAAAGCCTCAAGAACCGCAATCATTCGACCAATTCCAACCGGAGATATATCCCCATAGCCCACTGAAAATAAAGTTACCGCACTGAAATAAAAACCTGTTTCAAGCCGCTCGAAAAAATCACCATACCATCCATCAGTTTCTTCCATAAACACATTAAATCCATTTAATTCAAGCAGAATATATATTAATCCAAATCCAATCATGATCGTTAAGTAAATACAGGCTAAGTATAAGAAATTCTCAAAGGATATCTTCTTCCCCTTGAGTCTATGAGGCAAAAATAAGGTACGCAAACTCATAGCCATACAAAATACAATAAGCATAAGGGATAAATAAAATACCATAACACCCCGCCTCTCCCTGTTACACTATTAATTTATACGCTCTCTATCTATTTTGTATGACTGCTTGGACTGTTCTGGAAAAGGATAATAATCTTGAAAAACAGCTTTCTCTTCATGAACATGGTAAGATAATAAATGCTAGATCTACTGCTTCATTTTTCAAAGGAGGATTTACATGCAGTTTACAAATTCAGAACGCATACATAAACAAGCACTTGAACATATCGTTGGTGGCGTAAATAGCCCATCCCGCTCATATAAAGCAGTTGGTGGTGGCGCCCCTGTTGTGATGGAAAGAGCAAAAGGCGCTTATTTCTGGGATGTGGACGGCAACCAATATATCGATTATTTAGCTGCTTATGGACCAATCATTACCGGACATGCTCATCCCCATATTACAGAAGCAATAAAAAAAGCCGCAGAAACCGGTGTGCTTTATGGAACACCTACCCCGCACGAAGTCAAGTTTGCCGAAATGCTAAAGGAAGCCATGCCGAATCTCGAAAAGGTGCGATTCGTTAACTCTGGCACAGAAGCCGTGATGACAACGATTCGAGTTGCACGAGCCTATACAGGAAGAGACAAAATCATTAAATTCGCTGGCTGCTACCATGGCCACTCAGATCTTGTTCTTGTTGCAGCTGGCTCTGGTCCTTCAACATTAGGAACTCCTGATTCTGCCGGTGTCCCGAAAAGCATTGCACAGGAAGTCATTACCGTTCCTTTCAATGATATCGGGCCATATAAGGAAGCTTTAGAAAAATGGGGAGATCAAATTGCTGCGGTACTTGTGGAGCCAATTGTTGGCAACTTCGGAATTGTAGAACCTATGCCAGGCTTCCTCGAACAAGTAAATGAAATAACACATGCTGCCGGAGCACTTGTTATTTACGATGAGGTAATTACTGCATTCCGTTTCATGTATGGCGGTGCCCAAGATATGCTAGGTGTCACACCTGATTTAACAGCAATGGGAAAAATAATTGGCGGCGGTCTTCCCATTGGTGCCTACGGCGGGAAAAAGGAAATCATGGAAACAGTCGCTCCATTAGGTCCTGCCTATCAAGCGGGAACAATGGCCGGAAATCCTGCATCCATTTTGTCAGGAATAGCTTGTCTTGAAGTACTGAAGCAAACAGGGGTTTACGAATACCTTGACAGATTAGGTGAGATGCTCGAAGAAGGGATTACAGCTGCTGCTAAAGAGTTCAATACCCCTATTACAATCAATCGCTTAAAAGGTGCCTTAACCATCTATTTTACAAATGAAAAAATTGTTAATTATGAGCAAGCAGAAAATACAGATGGAGAAATGTTTGCGAAATTCTTTAAATTGATGCTGAAACAAGGGATCAATCTTGCTCCTTCTAAATATGAAGCATGGTTTGTAACCATTGCACATACGGAAGAGGATATTCAAGCGAGCATCCATGCCGTTCGAAATGCCTTTGAAGCGTTGAGAGACGAATATTAAGCAGGCGAAGTCTAAAAGCCCAACCATTATATTTTGTATGAAAGGAGCGATTTCTTCGCTCCTTTTTCCTACTCCTTTCAACTCATTATCGAGCTTCTAAGAAAAGTTCAAGAAAATGCCCATTGTACTTCTTTCTATATCCATGTATAGTACATTATTGTTATATACTTAACAAAAGCTAGAAGCACTCATTAAAAAACGTATCTCGATCATTTTGAATGATCGAAAGTGCAATTAAATAATGAAAGGAAATACATTCATATGAAGCTTGGCGCCCGCATATTCAAAACGGGAATTGCAATTATTTTATCCTTATTTTTATCGGAAATATTTCAACTGCCCTCACCTGTTTTCGCGGCAATTGCTGCGATCTTTGCATTACAGCCGACCATCTACAGATCCTTTTTATCCATTATTGAGCAAATACAGGGAAATGTAATTGGAGCAATTATTGCTGTTATTTTCGTTCTATCATTTGGCAATCATATTGTCATCATCGGACTGGCTGCTATCGTGGTGATTACAATAAACTTGAAGTTGAAAATTGATACGACTATTTCGTTATCACTCGTTACCATGATTGTTATTATGGAGACACCTGGAGATGCATTTATCGAATTTGCGATTATTCGCTTTTCTACCATTATGCTCGGTGTATTCTCGGCCTTTATTGTTAATTTGGTTTTCCTGCCTCCTAAGTATGAAAAAAAGCTTTATTTCAAGCTTTCAGATATAACTGAAGAGACAACTAAGTGGATCAGGCTTACGATTAGGCACGCATCAGAGCATCGGTTACTAAAGAATGATATTGGGAAAATGAAAGAAGCAGTCAGAAATCTTGATCATTTGTATGTCATGTATAAAGAAGAAAGAAATTATTTCAAAAAAAATACACTAGCCAAATCTCGAAAGCTAGTGATTTATCGGCAAATGATTTCTACGGTCAAGAGATCCCTTGAGATGCTAAGAAGACTGCATCGCTTTGAGAATGATCTGCAAGAAATGCCCGCTGAATTCCAAAACGCAGTTCAACAGCAGCTCGATTGTCTGATTCACTATCATGAGCATGTGATGCTGAAGTTTATTGGGAAAGTACGTCCAAATGTATCGTTTGAAGAAGGAGATATCATTCTAAACAGCAAAGAACTTCTTAACCTCTTTTTCGCCCATCAAAAGGAAGCCAAAATAGAGGATGAAGCCATTTTATCTCATACGATGCAGATTATCTCAGCCATCATTAATTATGATGAACAAGTCGCTCATCTTGATAAATTGATTACAAGTTTTCAAACCTATCATAAAAAAACAAGTGAAATATTGATTGAAGAATAAAAAGCAGCTAATATTGAACTGCCCCGTAAATGCTAGACACCATGCTAACGTTACGGGGCAGTTCCTTTTCAGCTGCTTTTCTACATTGAACTCTATTGACTGCCGAGTTCCTATTAATTTTTCATCCTTGGGTCAAGTGCGTCTCTAAGCCCATCCCCCATAAGGTTAAAGCCCAATACGGTCAGCATGATAGCCAAGCCAGGAAATATCATCGTCCAAGGTGCTTGAGTTAGAAAGGACTTGGCATCTGACAGCATTTTTCCCCATTCTGGGTTCGGAGCCTCTGCACCCATTCCTAGAAATCCTAGTGCAGCCGCCTCAATAATAGCTGTCGCAATGGCTAAGGTCCCTTGTACAATAATTGGTGCCATACTGTTTGGAAGCACATGCTTGAATAAAATTCTATTATTCTTCATTCCAACAGCCTTCGCAGCCATTATATATTCTTCCTGCTTAACACTGAGTACTCTTGAACGTATCAGCCTTCCAAAGTTCGGAATATTGATTACCGCAATGGCAATTAGCGCATTTTTGAGCGATGGTCCTAATACTGCCACAATCGCTATCGCTAACAAAATACTCGGAAAAGCAAGCATGATATCAAAAATACGCGAGATAATTGTATCTACCCATTTTCCATAATACCCTGCTACAATTCCTAGAAAACATCCAACAACAATGGAACCCATTACAGCGAGAAAACCAACCCATAAGGAAATCCTCGCTCCGTAAATAACCCTCGAAAAGATGTCTCTTCCAAAATCATCTGTTCCAAACCAATGCTCACTTGATGGCGCCTGTAGACGCTTAGATAGCATTTGGTCATTAATTCCGGATGGGGCAATGAATGGGGCAAAAATGGCAATGACTATAAAGAAAAGAACAATGATTGTCCCTATTAGCGCAAGTTTATTCTTTCGAAAGCTCCTCCACGCCTCAAGCCAAGGGGAAACTACTTTGTCTTCTTTTGGTACAATAGGTGGCTGCAAGTTTTTTTGAGTAGAAAGTTCCAAGTATGTTCCCCCCTAGTTATATTTAATTCGTGGATCAATTGCAGCATACAGCAAGTCCACAACTAAATTAATCATGACAAATATAAAGGCGATCACGAGAATACCAGATTGAATGACAGGATAATCACGAGAACCGATCGCATCATATATATAACGTCCCATTCCAGGCCAACTAAAGATCGTTTCTGTCAAAATCGCGCCCCCAAGTAATAGGCCCGTTTGTAAACCGATAATTGTAAGGACTGGAATAATCGCATTTTTCAATGAGTGCTTATAGACAACCCAAAACATTCTTAACCCCTTTGCTCTTGCTGTACGAATGAAATCAGATCGCATGACTTCAAGCATTGAAGATCGGGTGATCCTTGCAATAATCGCCATTGGAATGGTGGCTAAAGCAAAGGCAGGAAGAATTAAATGTTTGACAACATCCCAGAATTGATCCAATCTTCCTTGTAAAAGGGTATCAATCATATAAATATTTGTTATTGTTGTTACTGGATTTCTTACCTCTTCTCTTCCTGAAGTAGGAAGCCAGTCCAGATTAATGGCAAAGATCCATTGCTCCATTAAACCAAGCCAGAAGATTGGCATAGAAACTCCGATAAGTGCTAATACCATTGCAATATAATCAAACCAAGAGTTTTGATACCAGGCACTGATAATCCCCGCATTTACTCCGAAGAAAATAGCGATAACAATGGCACAAAATGAAAGCTCAATTGTTGCAGCTAAATATGGCCAGATTTCTTGACTAATAGCTGTTTTGGTCTTGATTGATTCACCTAAGTCTCCGGTAAATAATCCGCCAAGATATGTAAAGTACTGTATAAACCAAGGCTGATCAAGTCCAAGCTGCTTCGTTAATTCAGCGACTGCCTCTTTTGTTGCGAGCTGCCCCAAAATAATCTGTGCTGGGTCCCCAGGAATCGCTCGAATCATAAAGAAGACGATTAAGGATAGACCTAGCAATACTGGCACTAAGGAGAAAACTCGTTTAATTGTGTATGAAAGCATATTCTCACCTCACTGGAAGGTTGTCCAAAATTTATTTTTCATTATGTGGCAGGAATAGAAAAGGGAGTCACTTCTGAACTCCCTTTTCATAAAGTCTTATTTTAATTCAACATTAGAAAGTAAGTCAGAACCTGTTGGATGCGGCAAGAAGTTACCAATACCTGCTTTACCTGCTAAGATCGGTCTTGAGTGAACAAGCGGGATCCAAGGTGCATCGTCTTTAATAATAACCTGTGCTTGCTTATACAGCTCTTCGCGTTCAGCTTGATCAGAGCTTGCTTGTGCCTTTAATAATAAATCATGTACTTCAGAGTTCTTGTAGTACGTATAGTTGTTTGATCCGATTGCATCTTCGTCTAATAGAACGTATAAGAAGTTATCAGCATCTCCATTATCACCTGTCCAGCCTAGTAGGAATGAATCAGCTTCTCCATTATTCGCCTTTTCAAGGTAAGTACCCCATTCATAAGTGACAATTTTCGCTTTCACACCGATTGCAGCAAAGTTTGCTTGTAGTGCTTCTGCAACCTTTTGTCCATCTGGCATATATGGTCTTGGTACAGGCATTGCCCATAATTCCATTTCAAAGCCATTTTCATAACCAGCTTCTTTTAATAATTCTTTTGCCTTTTCTGGATCATATGCATAGTCTTCAACTGCATCATTATAGCCAGCTACTACAGGAGGCATTGGGTTGATCGCAGGATCAGCTGCTCCTGCATAGAACGCATCGATTAAAGCTTGCTTGTCAACTGCATGGTTAAGCGCTTGACGAACAAGTTTATCTTGAAGCGGTCCACGAGTATTTGTTAAACCAAGGTATGCTACGTTAAGTGTTGGACGCTCAAATACTTGTAAATCTGGATTGCTTTCGATTTGACCAACATCACTGAAGTTTACTCCATCAATCAAATCAACTTCTCCAGAAGCCAATGCATTCAGACGTGCAGAGTTTTCTGGAATAGAGCGGAAAATGACAGAATCTAATTTAGGTAGACCTTCTTGCCAATAATCAGCAAATTTCTCAATTGTAATACGGTCATTACGTTTCCACTCTTTAAACACAAATGGTCCTGTTCCTACTGGATTTTCCATAAACTTATCACCGTGTTTTTCAATTGCAGCAGGGCTGGCAATTCCAAATGGTGACATAGCTAAGTTTTTGTAGAATGGAGCAATTGGTGTGTTTAAGTTAAACTCAACTGTATAAGCATCTACAGCTGTTACACTATCAATTTTGTCGCCAAACTGAGAGTTATAGTAATAGAACTGCTCAGCATTACCCGCTTTCCAGCGATTAAAGTTATAGACAACAGCCTCTGCATTAAAGTCTGTTCCATCATGGAACTTAACGCCTTCACGAAGTTTTAATGTATGTTTTAAACCATCATCACTAGTTTCCCACTCAGTAGCAAGGCCTGCTTCGATTTCAGTATCTTGCTCCCCGAAGTTAATTAATGTTTCAAATAGGTTTACAGTTACTTTAAAAGCTTCCCCTTCAGTTGTTGCTGCTGGGTCAAGAGAAGTAGAGTCTCCTCCACGGCCGAATACTAACGTTCCACCAGTAGTGTTTGTATCTTCTGGCTCAGTTGTACCTTCTGTACCCGTATCTTTCTCACCATCTTCTTCCTTCGTCCCACCTGTTGAGTTGTTGTTGCTGCAACCAACCAATGCCAAAGAAAGAAGCAAAGCAAAAATTACAAATAGAATACCATTGCGCTTTTTCATTATTTTCCCCCTTTTTTTCTATTGCCTAAATTTCTAAATGCTAATCTATCATTCACGCAGATTGCCCTATACATAGACTTAATTCGTCTTGTACAAATGGCATGCTGCAAAATGACCAGGTTCAATTTCCTCTAATTGAGGCCTTTCTGTTTTACAAATGTCCATGCACTCCTTGCATCTCGTATGAAATGCGCAACCTGTTGGCGGGTTTGATGGACTTGGAATATCACCCGTTAAGAGTTCTCTTTCCTTTTTCACAGTTGGATCTGGGACAGGAACAGCCCCCAATAGAGCATTGGTATATGGGTGAAGAGGATTCTCATACAACTTCTCAGCAGTAGTAATCTCTACTAGCCTCCCAAGATACATGACTCCTACCCTATCACTAATATGTTTAACGACCCCAAGATCATGCGCGATAAAAATATAAGTGAGCTGAAATTCCTTTTGCAGATCTTCAAGTAAATTTAATACCTGGGACTGAATGGACACATCCAATGCGGAAACAGGCTCATCAGCAATAATCAGCTTCGGTTTTGTCATCAAAGCCCGAGCAATGCCGATCCGCTGTCTTTGCCCGCCACTAAACTGGTGCGGATAGCGTTTCGCATGGTAGCTGCTTAACCCTACCACTTCAAGCATTTCCTTCACTCTTTGCTTACGTTCCTGCTTATCTCCCATTCCATGAACAATAAGCGGTTCTTCCAAAATCTTTTCAACGGTATGACGGGGGTTTAAGGAAGCAAAAGGGTCTTGGAACACCATTTGCATTTCTTTTCTCATCTTGCGCATTTCCCCATCCGTTAAACTTGTTAATTCTTTTCCTTCAAAAAGCACCTGTCCTTCAGTCGGTTCAGTCAAGCGCATGAGCATTCTGCCTGTCGTTGATTTCCCGCAGCCCGATTCCCCTACAAGACCAAGAGTTTCACCTTTATTTACGAAGAAACTAATATCATCAACCGCTTTTACTTCCCCTACCCTTTTTCCAAATATTCCTCCGGAAATGGGAAAGTACTTTTTCAGTTGATTCACTTCCAGTAATACCTCAGCCACTTATCGCACCCCCTGATTCATGCAAGAAACACCTTACTGTATGCTTGGTATCCCCAGCAACTTCATAAAGAGAAGGATTGTCTGTAAGACAACGATCATATGCGAATTCACATCTTGCCGCAAAACGGCAGCCGGTCTTAATCGATCCAGGTTTCGGTACATTCCCAGGAATAGAATAAAGACGCCCTTTCTTTTCACGAACATCTGGTACCGATTGGAGCAAACCCATTGTATAAGGATGCTTTGGATTTTTGAAGATCTCCATTACCGGTGCTTCTTCGACAACTTTTCCAGCGTACATGACAATAACTCGTTCACAAACCTCAGCTACTACGCCTAAATCATGAGTGATTAACATGATGGCTGTGTTCAGCTTTTCATTCAGATCTTTCATTAATGTTAGGATTTGTGCTTGAATGGTTACATCCAATGCCGTTGTAGGCTCATCAGCAATTAACAGCTTCGGATGACAAGATAGTGCCATAGCGATCATTACCCTTTGTCTCATTCCACCTGAGAGCTGATGTGGATATTCATTCATGATTTGTTCGGCTCTTGGCAAGCCAACTAGCTTAAGCATTTCAACCGCCTGCTGAAAAGCGGCCTTTTTCCCTGCTTTTGTATGTATTTTGATGCCTTCCATTAATTGATTCCCGATCGTAAAGAGTGGATTTAATGAAGTCATTGGCTCCTGAAAAATCATCGCCACTTCATTTCCTCTTATTTCACGCATTCTTTTTTCTGAAGACTGAACTAAATTCTCACCATTTAGTAAGATTTCTCCGCCGACAATTTTCCCTGGCGGCTGTGGAATCAGTTTCATGATCGACAATGAAGTTACACTTTTTCCGCAACCCGATTCTCCTACAATGCCTAGAATCTCTCCTTTGTTCACAGAAAAGCTTACTTCGTCTACTGCTGGTACTTCTCCATCCTCTGAAAAAAAGGATGTCTTTAATTGCTTTACATCCAATACCGGAGCTTGTGTCACTAAGATACTCCTTTCTAGGTGTCCACCTGTCTATTAGATTCAGAAGAGTCCGAATCCTTTATTGCTTGCTTTTTATTCTATTAAAAAAATTTACCTAAGTCTACAAATTTATCTAAATTATACGAATATATTAATCTTTTTATATTTTTCGACAATTAATGACAGAAAAAGAGTCCTTCATCCTAGTCACCTCTACCATTTTATGTTTCACTTGGGCGAAAATTACTATTTATATTTATAAAAAGAAGGCTGACCCCAGCTTTAGGGTCAGCCTTTCATTTCTAATGTTCCAATTGTTGTACTTGAAAGAGCTTATAATAATTTCCTTGTTTTTTCATTAATTCATCATGGCTGCCAATTTCTGATATTTCCCCATGCTCGATAAGGACGATACGGTTAGCATGTGTAATGGTGGATAGACGATGAGCGACGATAAAGGTTGTCCGATCTTTAGCTAGTTCTTCAAGCGCCTCCTGAATTAAATGCTCACTTTCCAGATCTAAGGCCGAGGTAGCCTCATCTAATATTAGAATAGGCGGGTTCTTTAGGAAAATTCTTGCAATCGCCACACGCTGCTTTTGGCCTCCCGAAAGTTTCACACCGCGTTCTCCTACTTTTGTATTATAGCCATCTGGTAAATTCATAATAAATTCATGCGCATTGGCAGCCTTTGCTGCTTCAATGACCTCATCATCAGATGCGCCTGGTTGTCCTAATAAAATATTCGATTTCACTGATTCACTAAATAGAATATTATCCTGGAGTACCATTCCAATCTTATCCCTTAATGTACGAACCTTAAACGATCGTATATCATTCCCATCAAGAAGAATACTTCCCTCCGTTACATCATAGAAACGGGGAATGAGACCAACTAATGATGATTTCCCGCCGCCACTCATTCCGACAAGGGCAATCGTCTCCCCTTTCTTTACATATAGAGAGATATTTTTCAACACTGGGTTTTCCTCGTCATTATAAGCAAAGCTCACCTGATCAAAGGCAATATCGCCTTTCACATTTGTGCATTCGACGGCATTAGGTGAATCATCAATATCATATTTCTCATCAATTAAATCGAACACCCTGTCCATCGATGCAATCGCTTGTGTCATCGTTGTGGAAGAATTCACAAGTCTTCGTAGCGGATTATATAATCTGTCAATATATGCGATGAAGGCCATCATCGTCCCAACCGTAAGATTTCCTTGTATCAACTGGTAGCCCGAATATCCGATAACGATTAATGGAGCAATATCTGTAATCGTATTGACGACAGCAAAGGCTTTCGCATTCCATTTCGTATGATCAATGGCTTTTGTCAGGAAATTGCTGTTTTGTTTATCAAATTGTGTTTGTTCATAATCCTCAATGGCGAAACTTTTGATAACGGCCATTCCCTGTACACGTTCATGTAAATATCCCTGCACTTCTGCAAGGGCCTGCGAGCGTTTTCTCGTCAGTCTTCTTAAATTGCCGAAGAAATATTTCACCGAAAATCCATAGAATGGAAAGAGAATCAATGAAACAATGGTTAATGTCATATCCATTTGGAACATAATAATAACCGCTATAACAATTGTTGCAATATCGAGCCACAGGTTCATTAATCCCGTAATGACAAATGTCTTCGTCTGCTCGACATCATTGATGACTCGCGAAATCACTTCTCCTGCTCTCGTGTTAGCGTAATATTTAAAACTAAGCTTCTGAATATGTGTAAAGAGCTTATCCCTGATATCGTATAATATTTTACTCGCTACCCATTGAGCAAAATATTGACGGTAATATTCGATTGGCGGACGTACGATGACAAAAATAATGATCATAATCCCCATAATCATTAGCAGCTTGCTTGATTGTTCCGCACTGCTTAATTCTGGATTGCCCGCAATATCATCGATGACATATTTTATTAAAAGCGGAATCATCAACGGTATGGCAAATTTAATAATCCCGATGATGATCGTAACAATAATTTGAAGTCGGTATGGTTTAACAAAGTGCATATAACGCTTGATGCTGTCCAACTTTCTCCCCCTCTTTAAACCTTCACCTATTTTTCCACATAAAAACCTGTTGATACAAAGAATCAACAGGCATTAAGTCTGCAATTTCAGCCATTTAATTAGCGTCTGTAGGTTAAATATCTTTCATACCACATATCAATAAAATCAGGTGCAAACGGACCTTTTCGTTGGCGAATCCATTGAATTAATTGATCGACATTTGATTTAAGTATCCGGTCGATTGGTTCTGGATACTTCATTTCCTGACGGTGACGTTCATATTCATCTTCATCTAATAGATTGAAGGTCATATCAGGAAATACTTTAATATCCAGATCATAGTCGATATACTTAACGGCCTCTCCGTCAAAAATAAATGGAGAGCTAAGATTGCAATAATAATAAATTCCATCTTCACGAATCATACCAATGACATTAAACCAATATTGAGAATGAAAATAACAAATGGCTGGCTCTCGTGTAACCCAAGTTCTTCCATCAGATTCTGTTACAATGGTCCGGTCGTTTCCGCCAATCACCAGATTCTGTGTCCCTTTTAATATGGTTGTTTCGTCCCATACGCGATGGATATGCCCATTATGTTTATAACTATGAATTTGTATTGGTTCTCCTTCTATGGGTACGGCCATTCTTTCTCCCCTACTTTCATATACCCGGGCTTTGAAACCTATTTGAAATGCGTAAGCGTCTTCGGAACAAACAAAACCGCTTGTTTCTCTATGCTAGATAACTAAATCATCCAGTTGCTATACGAATTTCGATTTCTGATCATTTTCTAAATTAACTAAAGGCAACAAAGTACGAATCCTTTTTCTATTTATTATAACGGTTTAAAGAAGAATTTAAAACAAAGAGCCATTGAAAATCATCAATGGCTTAAAGATTACTATATCCTAGTAGGTTTACACCCATTCTATACTGAAACCTTGACCTCCTGATATGTACGAATCACTTCTTCGGTTTGGTTCTCAAATACACGATGAATTTCTCTTAATTCTTCTTTCATCATTGCAATTTCTGTTTGGAGACTTTCAAGCTCAGTCTCTTGCTGAAGCAATCTCAACTCCTCTTCAATTTCTTCACAGCGCTCAAGCTCGCCTTGTAAATATAATAATTTATCCATTGTTTGCATTTGTGCTGTTACTAAATGGTCAAAGCTTTTCATCATCCAAGTGTCACCGTCCCATTTATTTTTACTATTATGTATGTATTCGATCATATCCTTACTATCCCTTTGACTACTTATGTTGAGTGAAAGGAAGTTTTGTCGAAAAGCCATAATGATTGTTTATGTTCATTATGGCACTTATTTAATAGAGATAAACTTACAAGCTGTAAAATAGAAGAAGGCACCCTTCCGAGTGGAGAGCGCCTTCTTTACTATTATTGTTGGCCAAAGTTGCCTGAGTTTTTAGCTTTGCGAGCTTCTGCTTGTTGATTTTGCTGTCTTACCTCTTGTGCATTTGTTTCACTTGCAAACTCAGTGCCGAATTGGCCTTGACCTGCTGATTGTGCGTTTTGCTGTCTTACTTGTTGAATGTTTGTACCAGCTTGTGATTGATTAGGTTGTTTTGCCATTGTTATCACCTCCACGCATATTAATTTGTCCAAGCGCGGAGGAAATATCCTCTTATTTTTTTATCACTCAAATTTTTCTGAAGCCGGCACATGTTCTGACTCGGTTGCTCTTAATACCATCCAACTTGTTTAAAAGTTAGCCCACACAAAGATATTAGTTAAACAAGCAATGATATTCCACCGTCAACGATAATTGTCTGCCCACGAATCATACTTGATTCATCTGCTAATAAAAACATGACTGCATTGACCATATCGTCTATTTCAACCATTCTTCCTGCCGGTGTTTTTCGTCGTGCTTCTGCCAATAGTTCTTCACGATTAGGGAAATGCTTCAGTGCTTCTGTATCAACTGCTCCGCCTGACACAGCATTCACAATAATATTTTTTTGAGCAAGCTCAACTGCTAGATAGCGTGTTAATGCTTCTAATGCAGCTTTCGATACTCCCACTACTGTATAATTTTCTAGATATCTAATTGATCCTAATGAGCTAATGCTGACAATTTTCCCGCCGTTATTCTTTTCCATAAGCTTTGCAGCTTCTTGAGCACAAAATAATAGTGCTTTGCTGTTAATATTCATTGTCCAATTCCAATGAGATTCTTCAAGCTCCATCACTGGACGCTGCACTCCTGATGCCGCATTATTAACAAATACATCAAGTCTGCCAAATTCACGATTAATTTCCTCAAATAGGAATTTGATTTTTTCAACATCCCCAACATTTGCTTTAACAGGTAATGCTTTTCTGCCAAGTGCTTCAATTTCTGCCGCTGTTTCTAATGCAGCCGTTTTGCTTCTTGCATAGTTAATAACAATATCATAGCCTTCTTTTGCTAGTCTCAATGCTGTTGCCTTGCCTATTCCTCTGCTGCTGCCTGTTACTAATGCTACTTTTTGTGTCATTTGAAAAATCCTTTCTTTTATAAAAGATCTCTTTTCTTCATTTTGTTTCACAATCACAAGTAAGATAGTTTGTAGAGGTTGATTTGCGCTCCAGTCACTCGCTTTCCGCGGGGTGGGCGGTGAGCCTCCTCGGCGCTAAAACGCCTGTGGGGTCTTACCTGTCCCACTACTCCCGCTGGAGTCTCGCGCCTTCCGCTCCAATCAACCAATCTTTTTTGGTCAATAGTTTTATGCACACAATTTAAACTATGTCTTGTGCCTATTTTATCTTTTTGATGTATATCAAGCAATCCAGTTCATAACAATAAGAGTACTATGTTTAGGAAAGGAAGTTGCTTATGTATAACGGACGGGATATGACTGAGTTATCAATGATGGCAAAGGCGGATTGGAGTAATGATGAGCTTGCCTTCTTTCATCACTCTTTCCAACAAATTGTCCCGTATTTGAATACGGAAGGCCAAACCATCCAAAGAGAAATTGTTGAAGAAATCCAAAGCCGTGGCGGATTAAGAAACCTTTAAAATAAGAAAAGCGCAAGCGCCTTGGTCATCGCCGTACAAACTGGAAGGACTTCGACTGAGATAAAGGAAACACGGTTTGCGTGAGCGAACCGATGTTGACGCAATCGTTGCGGAGGAGACCTGAAGTTTGATAGGCGATAGGCGCTGGAGCTAGACAATACTCTGATTCAAAAGTTATACTTTCTTATCTTTTAGGAAAAGCGCAAGCGCCTATCACCAATTCATCCACGGCATCCGATTAATAGGAGTTCCCTTTACTACTCATCACCCTCGAAATATTGCTTCATCATTTTCTGGTGGGAGACTGAAAAGGTGAATTCCTTCATTTCTTCAATCGTTACTAATTTCAGTTCCTTGGATTCCATTTCTATTGATTGAATTTTCCCTTCGTATGCATTGATATTCCAGGTTAAATGGGAGAAGACATGTTCAATTTGTCCAATCATTCCTCCGATTTGAATATCTGCTTTATATAAGTCCTTTACCGCCTCTTTCAATTGATCCTTTTCATTTACAAACGGGAGAGCAACTTCGATGTTGGGAAATTCCCAAAGGTTGGCCAACAATCCTTTTTCAGGCCTTTTATGAATGAGGATTTTTCCTTCATCATTTCTTAGAACGGCTGCAGCAATTTGAACATGACGGTGCTTTTTATTTTTTGTTTTAATAGGCAGCTCATTCTGTGAACCTTCTTGAAAGGCTTGACAATGTTCTCGAACCGGGCATAATAAACAGCTCGGTGATGTTGGCGTACAAATTAAAGCCCCCAGCTCCATTAATGCTTGGTTGAAATAGGAAGGATTTTCGTGAGAAATTAACCTTCTTACTGCTTCTTCAAAGATTTTTCTTGATGAAGCTTTTGCAATATCATCCCAAATCAATAATATTCTTGATAAGACTCGCATCACATTGCCATCAACGGCAGGTTCTGGAATGCCATACGCAATACTTAAAATAGCTCCAGCTGTGTAAGGGCCAACGCCTTTTAATGTAGAAATTTCTTTGGGATCATCAGGGACTATTCCACCATAGTTCTCATGTACCTCTTTCACTGCTGATTGGAGATTTCTAGCTCTGGAATAGTAGCCTAGTCCTTCCCAAGCCTTCAAAACTCGATCTTCCTCAGCTGTCGACAGTGCTTGAATGGTTGGAAATTGCTCGATAAAACGAAGAAAATAGGGAATGACCGTATCCACACGTGTCTGCTGGAGCATAATTTCTGAAACCCATACTTTATAAGGATCCTTGTCTTTTCTCCATGGCAAGTCCCTTTGCTCAGCTTCAAACCAACCGATTAAGTCTTGCTGAAACATTTTTACATCTATCTTCTCTATTTGGCTTAATTGGTTTTTCTTCAATTTCCTGTTCCTCCATGATGCTTTTATTCCATTGGATAATGCATAGTAAATTGGGAAAATTTATTACTAGTACTTTTTTTGCTCCTCTTATAAAATTACGCTTTTTTTCACTAGTGTAACAAGAGCATAAAGGCTAAAATTATAGGAGAGGGCATTTGCTGCATACATACAGTTTGTATGTTTTCTGAGGGATTATTTCACACCTTTTTGAACAACCCTCTAAAGAAGGAGGTTAAACACTTGGATACAGGTACACATATTGTCATGGGAATTGCGCTTGCTGGAATTGCTACCCTTGATCCAGTTGTTACTGAAAGTACGGCAACAACAACTAGTGTCATGCTTGGAGCGATTATCGGCTCACAAATACCTGATATCGACACCATCTTAAAACTAAAAAATAATGCTGTTTATATTCGAAATCATCGCGGGATTACTCATTCCATCCCTGCTGTTCTATTATGGCCAATAGCCCTGACCGCTGTTATTTATCCCTTTTTTCCTGGGGCAAATTTGCTGCATTTATGGATTTGGACTTTCCTAGCTGTTTTTCTGCATGTTTTTGTTGATATATTTAATGCATACGGAACACAGGCATTAAGGCCCTTCTCAACAAAATGGGTGGCATTAGGTGTGATCAACACATTTGATCCATATATTTTTGGGATTCATATTGTTGGCCTAGTCATCTGGGCTCTTGGGGCCAATCCTGGATACACCTTTATTCCTATATATTTCTTATTGATTATCTATTATTTGCTTCGTTTTAGTGCAAGACGTAAAGTGTATCTGGAAGTCAAAAAAATGATTCCTGATGCAACAGAAATCATCATTGCTCCCACCATGAAATTTAGACAATGGCGAATCGCCGTCATGAATAAACATCAATTTTTTGTTGGGCGTGCTGTTAAAGATGAAGTGAGCATATTAGATCAATTTAATCGAGTGCCAGTACCTGAAACACCAGTATTAAACGCAGCAAAAAAGGATAAAAATCTATCTGCCTTTTTATCCTTCTCACCTGTTTACCGGTGGGAAATTGATGAATACGATGATTATTATGAGGTTCGTTTCATTGATCTTCGCTACAGAAGCAATGACTACTACCCATTTGTGGCAGTCGTGCAATTAGATCCTTCATTGACTATCATAACATCTTATACTGGATGGATTTTTAGTGAAGAAAAATTAAGAAAAAAGCTGGAAATCCTTCCAGGCTAAATGAGGGCAGGCTGTCTTAAGATGAGACAGCCTGCCTTAATGTAACTTACTTGGATTCTGCTCGAGCAAATGCTTATATTTCGGGTTATGTGCCACAAATTCATGAAGATTTTCCCCATAATACTCAATCCATTGGCTAACCACTTTTTCTGTCATTTCACTGCCTTTATATTCTCTGCCTGCTTTTGCATATGTAGCCTCAAAGTCTTCCCAAAGAAGCTCGACCCATGTTTGAGCTTGACCCGCAGAGAGCTGATTGTTTTTTTCAAGCAGCCGCTCGAATAATCTTTTTTGGTTATGATTCAAACGTTTCACCTCATTTCCATAAACTGTCCGACATACGTCTTATATAACTGCAAATACTATATTTACGTGATTGGCATTCACAAAAGCGGCAATGCTTTTCACGGTTTTAATGAATGCTTAGGAGGCTGCCTATGCGTAACAAAGTAACGAACTTCCCAAATCAAAACAATAATAAATTTGAGGGTGAGCCCAAAGCAAAAGCAGAATATGCTTCGAAAAGGGCGAATGGGACAATCAATACGCATCCGCAAGAAAGAATGCGGGCATCATCCAATCGTGACAGTGATACACCTGATTTCTAAAAAGCCACAAACCATTTGCTTTGAATAATAAGGAGGCTTGATGATGGGAAAACCAAAGAATTTTTTCCATACTAAATTCAACGCACCTAATTTTAGACCAAAGCGTGCTCATGCACAGGTTAATGGAGAAACACAGCAAACCCAAAATCTCGTTATATTGGAAGCAGAGACGAGAAAAAGATCTTAAGGTATGAGCAAGAAGGAGGAAGCTTTTCCTCTTTCTTGCTACTTTTTCAGCATTGAGATGGGAATAGCCTCTTCCGCTTTATCTCCATTTAAACGGAATCCCCATGCAAACACACCATTCATATAATCAATTTTAAAATAGGTGCCTGGATCTCCTTCAAGCTCATATATTTCTCCAGCCTTATAATCATCCGGATTTAATAAATAGGATCTTGCCATTACAGCTTTTCTTTCCATAACAGCAAATTCATTAACCATTCCCATTTGCTCTGCTTTTCTAGCCTTTTCATTCAACTTTGAAATTTCCTGTTGAAGTTCATATTGGGACATTTCGCTATATCTCTTTTCTTGTGACATCTCTTTCTCCCCCCACCCATTATTTCAAAGATGTACATCCCTAAAATTGAAAATGAACACCATATTAAGTATAGTGAATTATGACCACTTAGAAAAGAGGAAAAGAATAAGGGGATTTTATATAGAAATGCACGAGATCTTTTTCTCACATGGAGGAGTAGACGGATGAAATCAATCATTATTACTGGAGCTGGTTCTGGCTTAGGCAAGGAACTCGCCTTCTTATATGGACAGCAAGGCTTCCATCTAATTCTGATAGGAAGAACTTTAGAAAAACTGAAAGCAGTTGAAAGTCAGATCCGAGCTATGAACGGTCATGCTGATTCTTTTGTACTTGATATAACCGATCAAACAGCCATTCAAACTTTCATGGATGGGATCAGAGGAAGATTCCATCTTTATGGATTGATTAACAACGCAGGTGTTGGCCATTTTGGGCCATTTGAAAACATAGCTCCATCTGAAATGAAAGAAATGCTCGCCACAAATGTATTAGGACCTCTTTATCTGTCCCAGGCCCTTCTTCCTTCTTTAGTAGAAGAAAAAGAAGGATTCCTTATGAATATTATTTCAACAGCAGGGCTGAAAGGGAAAGTAAATGAAGCAGGCTATGTGACAAGTAAGTTCGCTATTCGGGGATTAACCGAAAGCTTGCAGAAGGAATATGAGCATACAGACGTAAAAATAAAAGCAGTCTATATGGGTGGGATGGATACGCCATTCTGGGACTTTAACGACCATATTAAAGATAAATCCCGTCTCCGATCACCAGCTAAGATTGCGGAAATGATTGTCGCACGTATGGATGAAGATACCATAATTATTGAATAAATTGGGAGTGTAATCATCACGGCATTTAAGCTAAGTGATGATTACACTTCTTTAAACTCATCTAGCACTTGTTCAATTAATTCGAACGCAAATCCTTTGCGGAATAATGTTTGCTTCATTTTCTGCTCATATTCATACCCTGTTAGCTTTCCATATTTACGATGGGCTTTTTCTGCCTGTGCCCTTAATGCATGCATTTCTTCATCTTCTGCTTTATCCATTTGTATTTCAGCAATGGCAGCTTGAATTGTACTAAAAGGAAAACCTTTTCGAATAAGCAATTGTTCTAGCTTTTGTTTCATCACAATGGAAGAATCACGTGTATTTTTTTGAACAAATTTTTCACATAGCTTGATGGCCCTATCACGTTCTTTTTCAAAAGGATATTCTGTTAACGCACTATCTATCAAGGCATCCATAATACCCTTCTCTTTTAATTCCCTTCGAATCGTGCCTGTCCCTTTGTCTGTTGTGTTCATCGCAGTCCGTACGAAAGCAACCGCAAATTCCTCATCATTTAGAAAGCTGTATTCGTATAATTTATGGATGACTTCTTGGATGATGCTCTCATCTACCTCTTTCTCCTTCAGATGCTTCCGCATTTCTCCTTCTGATCGCATCCTTCTTGATAAATATTGAATAGCCAAATTATACGATTTTCGGATATCATCCTGATAGGAAATCTCTGAAAGGAAGAAATCATCTATTTCCATCCCTTTTTTTAATTGATGCTTAATTAACACATCTTCATCCACACTGAATGCATATTTCTCGTCTAAGAAAATATTGTAACGATCGCTCTTTTTCTTCTGCACAGTAATTTTCGTAATGGTGGACATTTTCTTCACCTCCCCTTTAATGTAACACATTTGAAAAAGGGTTTAGGACTTATCTATAGAAAATATAACAATATTCAGTTGCCATCTTCAAAAGGGGGAATTAAAAATTAAAATAGCTGTGACAGGTGGGACAGGATTTGTCGGCCGTGCTTTAATAAATGAACTAACTAAAAAAGGGCACGAGATTTTTATCCTTACAAGAAACGGAAGTAATAGAGAAAATTCATCTCTGATTACATATATCCAATGGTTAAATGAAGGGGATCAGCCTTCAGAAAGTTTAGAAGGTATTGATGTTTTTATCAATCTTGCTGGTGAATCCATCAACAGCGGGAGATGGACGAAGGAACGAAAAAAGAAAATTATCGATAGCCGGATCGATGCGACAAAAGAAGTGCTGCATATCCTCAGTCATTTGCAAAAAAAGCCGCAAATTTTAATTAATGCAAGTGCAATCGGGTATTACGGAATTTCAGATACACAAACATTTACCGAAAAATCAAGTGAATTTGGAACAGACTTTCTTGCCAAAACTGTGCAGCAATGGGAGACAGAAGCTTCAAAAGCACGAGAATTTAACATTCGCACTGTTTTTTGCCGATTTGGCATTATTCTTGATAAAGCAGATGGGGCATTGCCGCGAATCGCTCTCCCTTATAAGCTTCTAGCTGGGGGCACTGTCGGATCAGGAAATCAATGGGTATCATGGATTCATTTGAAGGATATAATTGGAGGGATTGAATTTACGATTAGCAATGAATCGATAGAAGGCCCTGTTAACTTCACAGCCCCTACTCCAGTTAGCATGAAAGAATTTGGTCGTACACTTGGAAGTGTCTTACAGAGGCCACACTGGATCCCTGCACCGGAATTTGCTCTTAAAGCAGCTTTAGGAGAGATGAGCATGCTTGTCTTAGAAGGGCAAAGAGTCGTCCCTGAAAAGCTGTTATCCCTTGGCTACTCATTCGCTTTCGAAAACCTTCATGATGCATTAACAGATATTTACTAAAATCGCAGCAATGAAAATTTACCTTTCATTGTATCAATCTTTGCAGATAGGGGAAAAATATGGATGGCGTGAAAATGACCTTATTTGGAAAGGATGATCGCAATGGATAAAAAAACTAAGGATAAAAAGAAACGAACCTTATCAAGTATGCAAGAAGTTAATTATGCACGTGAATTTCAGCGTGCTGATCGAGCAGGCGGGTATGTTGACAAAAGGACAAAACATTAATTTCCATTCATAGAGTATTTGTTTACGGAAAAAATAAAAGTACGGAATCATTGAGCATTCCGTACTTTTTATTTTGAAAGGAGTTTTTTGTTATGGGTCGTTCTCGTGGGCAAAGATCTCGTGATAAAAACAAAGCATCCCTTCCACAGGTTCCACAAAACATGAAATCTGATGGAATTGATGAAGAGTATTCGGCAGAGCTTGCTGATCAAGCTGATTTAGAAGCTCAAGCACGTGCCAATGCTGCCAATCAAAGAGTAAAGGGAAAACAACGAAAAAGTTAAAGCATGTATAAGAAAAGCGCAAGCGCCTTGTTCATCGCCGTACAAACTGGAAGGGCTTCGACTGAGATAAAGGAAACACGGTGAGCGTGAGCGAACCGATGTTGACTTATCGTAGGGAGGAGACCTGAAGTTTGATAGGCGATAGGCGCTGGAGCTAGACAATTCTCTGACTCAAAAGTTATACTTTCTTATCTTTTTAAAAAAGAAGCAAGTTCCCATTAGGAGCTTGCTTCTTATATTTATTAGTCAATTAGTGATTATGCGCTGCTTTATCAACTTCATTTCCTCGTTTTCCAATCAGGTTCTTCACATATGGGATTGCAAATCGGTCAACGCCCCAGAAGTATGCACCGCTACCTGTAAAGAGTAGAATAATTGCTGCTGTAAAAAGAATTGGATTAGTGCTGACAGTTCCTGCCATTAAGAAGTTAAAGTTCATGAATGCTCCTGCAATTAATGCTGGGATTGTTGCTACTCCAAGGATTAAACCAAGTCCAACTAGAACTTCACCATAGGCTACTAATGTGCTGAATAGATCCGCGTTAGGTAATGCAAAGTTTTCTAGAAATCCTGCGTACCAACCTTGTACTGCTGGATGATCCCCTGTTGCTTTTGCAATTGCGCCCTGCATAAATCCACTAGCATCAAAACCATCTACTACTTTATGCCATCCACCTTGTATCCATTGAATTCCTAACCAAATTCTCAAAATTGTCCATGCTACCGCTACTTGAGGAGTTTTCCACCATTTCATAGTAATCATCTCCAATAATTTTTAATTTGTGAAATTGTTCACAATTTGGATTAAAAAATTTTTACCCAACCATGGGTTCAAGCCGGCCAGCTTTTTTTTGTAGAAAGTTTGTTGATTCGTTTTATTTCTTGTGAAGCTTTTCACTTTCTTTCTACACTTTTAATATACGCTCTTCTTTCCCTTTTGACAATGCACTTCACCAATTCTTCACAAAACTTCATTTGGATTTGTATAACTTGTGAACAGCTGGTATCCCCAGTTATGTTGAACCGGACTAAATGCTTATTATGCTGCATTGATGTTATTAAACTTGTGGATAAGGATCACTTGTGTACTTAGTCTCCTGTAATTTTCAGAATACTCATTATATCTCAAACCATTTTATGGTACATTTAAACTAGTCATTGTCCTAAATCCAATCAAGGAGGAAGTTTATGAGCACAATCAGTCTATTAAAGAAATCTGCCCAAATCGTTCTTGAGAAAAGAAATTTAACAAATGTAACAGCAAGAGTAGCACTCGTATTAGATATTTCCGGATCCATGCGCCGCCTATACAAAAACGGAACCGTTCAGAAGGTAGTCGAGCGAATTCTTGCTGTTGCAAGCCAATTTGATGATGATGGATCATTGGATGTATGGGTATATGATAATGAATTTTCAAGATTGAAGCCTGTTACTGAAGCTGATTTCGAGGGCTATGTAGATCAGTATATTTTAAACAATTCATTAATACATAAGTTTGGCAGAAATGATGAGCCTCCGGTAATGGAAGACATCATTGAAAAATATACGGTTGAGGATCCAAGTTCAGATCCTGCCTTTATCGTATTTATTAATGATGGAGGCTGTAAAAGAACGATCAAAAAGCCTGTCGTTTCTTCCTCTAACAAACCACTCTTCTGGCAATTTGTTGGCATTGGGGATTCAAATTTCGAGGTATTAAAAAATCTCGATGAAATGGAAGGCCGTTTCATTGATAATGCAAACTTCTTTCATATAAAAGATGTTGAAGCAATATCTGATGACGAATTGTACAGCCTGCTTCTAAATGAGTTTCCAGAATGGTTGAAGGAAGCGAAGGAAAAAAGGGTCATTCAATAGAATTTATATAAAAAAATGGCTGTTAAAATGAAATATTATCATTTTAACAGCCATTTTAAGTTTGTTTAGCTCTTATTGGGATGAATTTTGCTTCCTATTCATCCGATTATTGATTTAACTAACAACTTTTGCAGCGTATCAAGTAATTTATTCATTTTATCATTTATTTTGCAAATACAGCAATTAATCTTGCAACTTTTCAGTCTTTCTTGCAAACTGCCAGTTATTCTTGCAATTTCACAATTATTCTTGCAAACCCCTCAGTTTATCAAGCATTCATCGATTATGTCCCTGAGGCAACTACCTTCCCATGCAATTGATAGTAAAAGCCTTTTTCCTTCAGCAGGGATTCATGATTTCCTTCTTCAATAATTCTTCCTTCATCAAGAACAAAGATCCGATCTGCATTTTGGATGGTATTTAAACGATGGGCAATAACAAAGCTTGTTCTTCCTTTCATTAATTTCTGTAAGGCAGCCTGGATCTTCAATTCTGTGACAGTATCAATGCTGCTTGTTGCTTCATCTAAAATTAAGATGGTCGGATTGGCAAGAAAGGCCCTTGCAATGGATAAAAGCTGCTTTTGCCCTTGGCTAATGCCACTTCCCTCCTGACTCAAAATCGTATCATAACCATCCGGAAGTCTTACAATAAAGGAATGGGCATTCGCAAGCTTTGCTGCTTCTACTACTTCATCATCGCTCGCCGCCAGTCTCCCATACCGAATATTCTCCCGTACCGTTCCTTGAAACATGAATGAATCCTGTAAAACAAAGCCCATATATTTACGCAAGCTTTCTTTCTTCACTTTAGCAAGATCATTTCCATCAATAAAAATACTTCCGCTGTCTACATCATAGAAACGGGAGAGCAAGTTGATCATCGTTGTTTTTCCAGCACCTGTTGGTCCAACAAATGCAGCAGTCTCCCCTGGATACACATGTAGATCAATATTCTTTACCGTTTTACTTTCCTCTTCATAGGAAAAGGTGACGTTCTTAAACTCGACTTCGCCCTTTACTTGTGAGAGCTCTTCAAGCAATTGTTCATCCTTAAATTCTTCATCTTCATCTAAGATTTCGAATACTCTTTCTGCGCCAGCTATGGCTGATAAAAGGGTATTAAATTGATTCGCCAAATCATTCAAAGGACGGGTAAATTGGCGTGAATACTCAACAAAGATAACGATCACACCGATAGAAATCATATTATTTAATGCAAGTATCCCTCCGACCCCAGCAATGATCGCAAAGCTCAAATTGTTCAAGACATTCATTAGCTTTGGAATAAAGCCAGAGTATGTCTGCGCCCAATAGCCTGCAGCTCTTAACTTTTCACTCTTCTCGAAAAACTCTGCTGTTACCTTCTTCTCTTGAGAAAACGTTTTGATAATCCGTTGGCCTGAAATCGTTTCTTCAATAAACCCATTCAATTCCCCCAGATTTCGCTGCTGTTCCTTAAATAACGGTCCCGTCCGTTTCGTAATCCACTTCATTCCGAAAAACATCAAAGGAACAATGATCAAGGTTAATAATGTCAGCAATGGACTAAGCCAAAGCATTACAGCCACTGTCCCAATAAGGGTAAGTAGGCTTGAAAAAATTTGAATGACAGAGCTATTGAGTGTTGAGCTGACATTTTCGATATCATTTGTTATTCTACTCATTAATTCCCCATGCTGACGTTTATCAAAAAAGGGAATCGGCAGCTTATGTAAATGCTGAAATAGCTTCATTCTCATCGTATAGACCGTATCTTGCGCAATCCCGATCATCCAGTAATTTTGGAACCAAATAGATAAAGAGTAGAAAACATAAATTACCCCGAGTGCGACCAGTAACGGAATGAACCCTTCCATCTTTCTAGTAACAATATAATCGTCTATCGCCATTCCTACTAAATACGGGCCAAGCAAGCCCAAGGCAGAACTGACGAAAACCATGAATAAGACAAGAAATAATAGCCCTTTATTAGAAGAGAGAAAATACCAAATTCTTTTTAAAGTGCCTAAATAATTCTTTGATTTTTGTTTATTGTTGCTTGGTGAGGTCTCCATATCTGTCTTGATTTTCTTATATTGAAATGGCCTGATTAATTGTTTAAGCATAGTTTCTGCTCTCCTCTCTCGACTGGGAGCTGAAAATCTCATTATATAATTTCGAGGTTTCGAGCAAAGAGTCATGCGTCCCTTTAGTTAATAATCTTCCATTCTCTAGAAGAAGAATCTGATCCGCTTCCATCGCCGTACTTATTTTCTGGGTAATGATTAAGGTCGTGCATGTGTATGCTTTTAAAGCTTGAAGTAATTTTGCTTCTGTTCTTCGATCTAATGCGCTTGTGCTATCATCCAAAAGCAAGATTTTTGGTTTTCTAACCAGTGCTCTTGCAATGGAAAGCCGCTGTTTCTGCCCACCCGAAAGGTTTACCCCTTTTTGGCCAAGCTTTGTTTCAAATTGATTCGGTAATTTCTTAATGGTGTCATAGATTTGCGCATCCTTTGCCGCTTCAATAATATCCTCCATGGAAGCATCTTCCTTGCCCCATCCTATGTTTTCTTTTACACTTCCTGAAAATAATAGTGCTTCCTGCGGAACGTATCCAATTTGCTTTCGCAAATTTTCCATCCTCATCTCGCGGACATCCATTCCATCAATTAATACTTGCCCGCCATTCACATCATATAGACGAGGGATCAACTGAAATAGCGAGGTTTTCCCTGAGCCAGTTGCACCAAGAATTGCAATGGTTTGCCCTTGCTGAACGGTAAAGCTCATTCGATCAATTGCAGATGCTTCAGTACCAGGATATTGAAACATAACATCCTTAAACTCTATCTTTCCTTCTTTCACACCCAATGAAGAATCTGCATCCCTTCGATCAAGAAGATCTATCGGCGTTTCCATTACCTCTACAATTCGATTGGAAGAAGCCCGTGCGCGTGAAAACGCCATAATGATAAAAGAAAAGATGGAGAAAGCAGCGGTAATTCGAGTGGCATAGTTAACAATGGCTACCACTTCTCCTACTTTTACTTCGCCTGTATTCAGCTGCACACTTCCAAACCATAGAACACCAATAATGCTTAGATTCATAATAAATAGCAATACCGGCATCGTTACTTCCATGATTCTTAATGCCGTAACCGTACGGTCCTTCAACTCTCCGTTTGCCTTTGCAAACCGGCTAACCTCATATTTTCGTCTGATAAAAGCCTTTATTAGCCGAATGCCGGTCAGTGTTTCTCTCATGACTCCATTCACTGAGTCTAATCTTTCTTGGACATTTTTAAATAGTTCTCCCCCTTTATTCATCACCCAAATGAGAAAAACAAATAAAAAGGGAATTACTGCCGATAAAATCAGCGCCAGCTTTACATTAACGACGAATGCCATCACTAACCCGCCAATAATGAGCAAAGGTGCACGAAGCATGATTCTTAAGCTCATAAAAACAGTATTTTGTATTTGCGTAATATCATTCGTCATTCTTGTAATTAAGGATGATGCAGGGAATTGATTGAAATTCGCAAAAGAAAAAGATTGTACTTTTTCAAATATAGCCTTTCTCACATCAAACCCAAAGCTTTGACTTACATGAGCTGCATAGAAGGAATTGATCACCCCTGCTGCAAAAGCAATGAATGAAAAGCCGATCATTAGACCGCCCCATTTCATCACCGCAGACAAATTATTCACTAGGATGCCGTCATCAATAATCTTTGCCATTAATAGCGGCTGAACAAGCTCTACCCCAAGCTCTGTCAGCATTAATATAAGTGCAATGACAACAGCTATCCGGTATGGCTTTAAATATGAAATCACCTTTAACATTTGATATCCTCCAAGCTGACTTTCTTTGTTTATTATTTCCTTCGAATCCCTAAATAAATGATTACTAACATCATATCTCTTTTTGCGGAATTTTTAAATAATTGTATGTAAGAAATTTAATTTTCTCATCATCTCTGCTTAGCTTGCGGAAAAAAAGGGAAGTTGATAAGATTTGAATGAAGAATATTACTTAACAAGGGAGGGATTATTTTGAAGGAACAAAAGGAAAATCAATTATATACATTAGAGGAGTTTTTTCAATTCGTTGGAGAAGAGCGAATGGAATTATATGAAGGTGTGCCAATTTCAATGTCTCCAGCAGCATTTGAGCATGAAGGGGTTATTGCCAATTTAATAAGAGAGATTGGTTCAGCATTAAAAGGGAATACCTGCCAGGTTTTCGGAAGTAATTTTCAAGTTATACTTCCCTTTAAGGAAGAACAGAAGGGAAAAGAGAATGTTACCGTTTTACCTGATATATCTGTTGTTTGTGATAAAAGCAAACTCCGCAACAAACGCTGCTATGGTGCTCCTGAACTGATTGTCGAAGTATTATCCCCGAGCACAGCCCGAAACGACCGGCTGCGTAAGCGGAATTATTATGAAAAAGCTGGAGTTAGAGAATATTTGATTGTCGATTATCAAAACCAATTAATTGAAAAGTATGTTTTGCACTCAGATTCCTTTCAACTAGAAGAAATTTATGATCAAGAGAATCATATCTTCACCTCAACAATTTTTCCTAACGTTAGCTTCTCCATCCATGAGATTTTTTCCTTTTTAGAATTCGACTAACTTATGATTGCAGGTTCCACTTCAAATATTTATGGAACCTGCAACGATACTTCAATCATTTCCAGAGACTTTTTGGTCATGATCATTTAAATAATGAACAACATTTTCGTAACTGAGAGGTCTGCTGAAATAAAACCCTTGAACGGCATCACATGAATGCTGTTTCACCACAGAAAGCTGCTTGAAGTTTTCAACACCTTCAGCAATGACCTTTAAATTAAGATCATGCGCTAATGTTGTGATAGCCTTTGTCAGGGCCACGCTGCTCGGATTTTTATCAATATCACGGATGAATGAACGATCAATTTTTAACGTATCTACTGGAAACTCTTTTAAATAATTTAATGAAGAATACCCCGTACCAAAATCATCAATAGAGATTTGAATGCCGATTTCCTTTAACTGCCGAAGAACTTGAATGGCCAAGTGTACATCATGCATAACCATATTCTCTGTAATTTCTAGTTCTAAATAAGAAGGTGCAAGGCCTGTTTCTTCTAAAATGGTTTTCACTTTCTTCACAAGATCGCTTTTTAGAAATTGCCCTGCAGATAAATTAACTGCAATTCTTACTGGAGGGTACCCAGCATTCTGCCATTCTTTCATTTTGATACATGCGGTCCTCAACACCCAGTCTCCAATTGGGACAATTAATCCTGACTCTTCGGCAATGGGGATAAAATCACCTGGTGAAATAAGACCTAAATCAGGATGATTCCATCTTATTAACGCTTCCAAAGATTTAATCTGATTCGTTTTCAGATCAACTTGCGGCTGAAAATATAATGTCAATTCATCTCTTTCTAACGCTCTGCGCAGATTATTCTCTAAGAGCAATTTTTCAAAGCCCCCTGCATTCACATCTGCTTTTGCTTTCTCGTACTGATTTCTTCCTTTTTTCTTGGCACGATACATTGCGGAATCTGCATTCGTAATCAGCTGCTCGACCTCATCCCCATCAAAAGGATAAAGACTAATTCCAATGCTAGTGGTTATGTACATTTCCGTTTCTTTTAAAGAAAATGGCTTAGAGAATGACAAAATAATTCGCTTTGCAAAAAGCTCTGCCTCTTTCTCACTGCTTAAATCCTCTAGAAAACAAACAAATTCATCCCCACCCATTCGGGCAACCACATTTTCCTCACCAATCACCTCTTTTATTCGAACGGAGGCTTCTGTTAATAATTGATCACCAGAGGAATGGCCAAGCGTATCATTCACAAACTTAAACCGGTCTAAATCTAGAAATAAAACGGCTAGAATGGTAGATTCCTCTCTTGCCCGATTAATTGCTTGGGTAAGCTTTTGGTCAAGTAAATTTCTGTTTGGAAGATTGGTTAAAGGATCTAAGTTACAAACTTTAAAATCTGTTAATAACCAAATCTTGTATTCCTCCCCGCTGAGTGCATCTGTTATTGATTTCACAGAAAGCCGCTGCGAAAATGTACTTCCATCCTTCTTCATTATGAAAACATTATTATTCCACTGCTCGTTTAATTCATATTTTCCATTCAATATAGCTTCTATATTCATCCCTATCATTTCTTCACTAGCAAACCCACTTAACTCTATAAACTTAGTGTTCACCGAAACAACGATATCTGATTGATCCGAGATGATGGCACAAGTATGTAATTGATCAAAGATATCTTTATATAAAGTAGAATTCATTATGATTCACCCCCATTATTCTACCTTTATTTAGTTTACCTGTTACTTATAGGAATGTTATTGATTTAAATCAATGTTTCGAGTAAAAGAATAAAATATAATAGAAAGGTGTGCTCTACTCAACTAAGTGCTACTAAAATGGAGGAATTCAATATGAATCTATTCACATTTGACGATATGAAGAAAATCAAACGAGAAACATTAGGAAATCTTGTTCCCTTAGAATTATTTCGATCTGTTCGATTAATTGGCATGTATCAGGGCCTGCCAATGAAAGGAAAGAACACAACCATTACAGTCGGAAGAGAGATTGGAAAAAGTATGCCTGTGCAATCAATCGAAGATGTACTGACCCTCTTTGAAGAGCTAAAGATTGGGATTCCCAAAATCATCGAGAAGACTGACAATAAAATGCACATTGCCATTGAAGATTGCTTTTGCGAAGGACTTCCAGTCAATGAGGGAAACATGGTTTGTGACTTGGAAGGAGCTATTTTAGAAGGGGCTCTTTCAAAAATCTATGACGGAAAAATAAGTATCCGTGAAGTAAAATGTAATGTAAACGGTGATGAAAACTGTGAATACATCATTAATTTTTCATAGCTTGCACTAAAAACACTATATTAAATATAATTAAATTGTGAAAGGCACTGCGGCGAAATTTTTGTCACCCACAGTGCCTTTTACTTTAATTTGCTAGTTTAATATATCCAATGTCTTCAACAATTTTCTGCCCCTCTGGACCTGTCATCCACTCTAGGAATGGTTTAATTGTAGGTTTTGAGCTATCCTTCAATGTAATGGCATAGAGGGATGCTGTAAACGGATAGGTGCTGCTTGAAATATTTTCAGGACTTGGCTCTATCCCATCAATGGCAAGTAATTTTATGTCTGCATTTGGATTCATCCCTGTTGCAAAAAAACGGAATGAAAACCCGATTGCATTATCATAATTCCGGTAATCTGCAACCTCTTCTAATATTCCACCCATCCCAGCTGGAACTTCTTCCTTTAGCGGCTTCATGATTGGAGTATTCCCCATAATTTTTTCCAATAATGTTTGACTTCCGGAGTTTTTTGGCCGTTGGAAAGCAATTATTCTTTCGTTTTTCCCTGAAACATCTGACCACTTTTTAATTTTCCCAGAGTAAATGCCTTGAATTTCAGAAACACTTAAACTATTAATTTTATTCGCAGGGTTAACAAAGAATACGAATGCTTCTTTACCAATCGGTGTCATTTCTAGCTCTTTCCCAGCCTTTTCCGCCATTTTCATTTGCTCAGCGGATGGCTCTGCACCGAAGTAAACATCTACCTCACCTGATAATAGACGTTCATATGCATAAATCGTGTTTGTAAAGGTAATCTTGTCTCCATTGCTCTTTACATTTTCATAAGTCGCATTCGCAAAAGCAGAATAGACAGGAAATGCCGCTTCTGCACCATCTAGGATAGGCATATCACCAGGATCTTTAATCTTAAATGTAGCCGGTGAATCAAGCTTCGGCAGTTTATTTGCAGGATTTGTTACCTCATAAGGGGATAAATCGGTACTCGAGTATCCACCGCCGTATTCAAATCCATACGATGGCAATACCGTTTGACTTCGCTGCCATTGTACCGCCGTTCCAGTCCCAAAGCCAATTAATATCGTGGCCAAAATGACTAAGAGCTGCTTCTTTTTGAAAACAGGACGTTCTTTCCTTCCAAACATAGCTAAGAGGACTCCAGCTAACATAGACAGCTCAAAGGCTAATGGTGCCCATATAAAAACACCGCCAACTCCCATTAATGAAGCCATAAAATAGATAGGAGCATAGGCAATATGTGATAGCGCAAAAATAAACCAAACATCTTCACCATAAAATCCGCTGCTAATAAGCATAAAAACAGCCCATAATATTCCAGTATAAACAAGCGGAATACTAAAAAGGGTAATCCGTTCCCCAAGCTGAACCCTTTGTCTTTTACTAACGGCAAATCCTAATACTATTCCCCCAATGATCATTGGCAGAATCGTAGCAATGAGTATTTGGTCCATCCCGACACTCATTAATGCAAATGTTAAAAAAGATAAACCAAAGGGAATAATCCCAAAAAACAATAGCAATCTTCCTGCATTCTTTATCAAAGAAAACATCTCCTTCCATACTTATACAATTAATATTAGTGTAATATTACACTAATTACACCTTTTTTACAAGTGCCATCCTGCATAAAGTCATTTTGAAGAAGGTTGTTTTCGCAAACATTGGTGCTTCTAGCATGATTGAGTAGAGGTTGATCTCCGCTCCAGGTACTCCCTTTCCGCGGGGTGGGCGCTGAGCCTCCTCGGCGCTAAAGCGCCTGCGGGGTCTCAGCTGTCCCACTACTCCCGCAGGACGTTGAATAGGCTTCTTGAATGGACACCGCACGAGGAAATGCGGATGCATTTTCGAGGAGTCTCGCACCTTCCGCTCCAATCAACCGACCTTTTTTGTCAAACGGTTAGAAGGCATAAAAAAAGTTGTCACAGATGACTGTAACAACTAATGATGTAAAGAAAGGAAAGTAGCATTGACTTTCTAATCCTTATTGCCTTAAAGCAGATCTCTTCTCAATTCTTCTGCAGATTTTGGAGATAAATAAACTGGTGGTACTTCAAATACCGATTTCGCACCAGTCTGTCCCTCTTTATTTAAACGGTAAGCCGCACGTGCATAAGCAACAAGTACGCTCGATGTAAATTCCGGATTGCTATCCAAGTTTAATGAGAACTCGATTATTTGCTTATTGCCTTCACCCGAATGACCTCCGCGAATGACAAATCCACCATGAGGCAGCTTTGAATGATCCTCTTTCAATTCTGCTTCAGTAATGAAGTTCACTTCTGTTTCATAATCAGCAAAATAGTTAGGCATTGTTTTAATCTCTTTTTCAATTTTTGCTTGATCGTAGCCTTCTTCCGAAACGACATAGCACACACGCAAATGCTTTTCTGCTGTCGAGAGTTCAGGATTTTCACCACTTCTTACACTTTCAATCGCATTTTCAATCGGAACAGTGTATTGTACAGCCCCTTTAACACCTTCGATTCGACGAATTGCATCCGAATGTCCTTGGCTAACGCCTTTTCCCCAAAACGTATAGGTTTCTCCTTTTGGAAGAATCGCTTCAGCCATTAAACGATTAATCGAGAATAGGCCTGGGTCCCAGCCTACAGAGATGATACTTGTCTTTCCACTTTCTGTTGCTGCTTTATTGACTGAATCGAAATATTCAGGAATTTTCGCATGCGTATCATAGCTATCAACTGTGTTAAACATTTGTGCAAATTGAGGTCCTTGCTCAGGCAGATCTGTAGCTGAACCGCCACATAAAATCATGACATCAATTTCATCTTTCCATTCTTCTGCTTGCGAAATGGGTAATACTTTCAAATTGGGATTATGAACTGAGATACTTTCTGGTGCTCTTCTAGTAAATATACCTGCTATTTCCATATCGGTACTTTGCTCAATTGCCGCAACGACCCCTCTGCCAAGGTTTCCATAACCGACAATGCCTATTTTTATTTGATTGTTCATTGTTTCCCCTCCGTATCTCAATTATGTGTAGGACAAGTCATATCCTATTTTTCTATGTTACCTTTTTTTATCGCGTTACTCAATAAAAGAAATTCGAAATTCTCTGCTAAATAGAATTCTACTTTCTATAATAATCGTTTTTTTATAAATAGGATGTTTCGCAAATTATGTTGCTTAATAATATGTAGTTGGTAGAGGTTGATTTGCGCTCCAGGCGACTCGCTTTCCGCGGGGTGGGCGCTGAGCCTCCTCGGCGCAAGCACCTGTGGGGTCTCAGCTGTCCCACACTTCCCGCAGGACATTGAATAGGCTTCTTGAATTGACACCGCACGAGGAAATGCGGATGCATTTTCGAGGAGTCTCGCCACCTTCCGCTCCAATCAACCAATTTAGTTAGGCAATTTATTCATTGAGAAAACTTATTCAAAACAACAATTTGTTAGAGAAACAGTTGAAGGAATTTTTAATTTTTGGAACTAATAAGGAAAAAGATTGATTATAATTAGATATGTAAATATTAACCTATTATTTTCGGGAAAGGATTTCGCGATGAAATTAAGAAATTACGTACTTTATGTAGGTATGGCTATTGTATTGATTAGCCTCATTGGCAATTATTTGTTTTTTTCTGTAAAGCAACTGAAGCAGCCGATTATGCTTAAGCATTATTATGACATTCCCTTTCAAAATGGATTCATGCTGGAGCTTCATTATCTTGTTAACCGCAATGAAGATGTTGATATTCAAATGGCCACAGTACCGGGAACAGAAATCATTTTATCCCCCACATTCGAGTCACATGCGGAGACATACCGACACTATAAAATAAAAACAATGTATGTCCGACTAGAAGACTATATGCTTGGCAATATACCGGCAGAAAGTTTGCGTTTTAACGAAATTACTGCCCATCTTTCAAACGGGGAATCTGTTGCCATGGATATTGGAGAAATATCATTTTTCAAACCTACCGAAGCGGCCTTACAATTTAAAGCTTCAGGAGGATCCAGTGATAATAGCGGTTTTTATATAGTAGAAGCGGAAAAAAACATTGAACTATCAGGAATCAATATTCCCTATTTTGAAGATTTAAAGTCTGCACTTTCCTTACGGCTTAACCAGGACCAAGTGGAGCTCAAAAAATCACCTCATAGGCCTGGGAATAGTCTTTTTTCTGGCGGACAACCGCTGCGTCCGGATCTTTTTCCAATTACTCTTCAAAAAGGGGAAAGCCTCTCTATTAACTACCAGTTCTCCTTTGAGAAAGATAATTCGATTCAGCGAAACTTCTATCAAATAAATGGCAGACTAGAGGGCAAAAAACAAAATGGGCTCGCGTACACTACTCCTTTCGATCTTACCTATCGCCCATATTTAAATGAAAAAGATATTCAAGCCATCGTCAAGGAGGCAAATAATGATTGAGATTCCTTATGCTATTAACAAAATCTTTTGGGGATTACTGCTCGTCCTACTAGACATCAATATCATCTATTTTGATATCTTGCCTGATGTTATCGGCTATATTATGATCGTTTCTGGTATAAGTGGGCTAAAGCCTTACTCATTGTTTTTTCGAAAAGCAAAAATAGCTGCTGTTTTCTTAGTTATTTTGTCCGTCCCAGCCTTTTTTCTAATCCCTGCGATTCCGTTAGACGAATTTCAGCCATCTAGCTCATCACTTATCACCATGGCGTCTTCAACCATCTTCGGGCTTCTCCACTTGGTTGTTATTTATTACAGTATTTATGGATTAATAGAAATGGCTAAGAAACTGAACATATATGAGCTTCCTGAACGATCACAAGATCGATTAAATGTCTATCTCATTGGATCACTTGGGACCATGACAGTATTTCCATTTATATTAAATGTTTCAGATCAAGCCGCCTTTTATATTATTATCATCAGCTTCATTATTTCCATTACCTTGGAAATTACCATCCTTACTTTAATTCGAAAATATCGAAAGCATTTTTTATATTTAGAAGAACAAGATAAAGAGTTATTGTCAGTAAATAAGTTGTATAAATGAGAACTTTCTACAAAAAAAGTCGGTTGATTGGAGTGGAAGGTGCGAGACTCCTGCGGGAGGAGTGGGACAGCTGAGACCCCACAGGAGCCTTGTGCTCCGAGGAGGCTCAGCGCCCACCCCGCGGAAAGCGAGCAGCCTGGAACGGAAATCAACCTCTACTCACTACTTTTCCATTAGCAACAATATTTGCAACAACAACCTTAAATAAAAAATATACCTCCTTCACCTATTTCTGTCATAAACATACGACCATTGTTGTGTTTTCTATTATTCAATCGAATTCTGGGGAGAAACCATGTATAATAGGAAACTGCAAGAGAATAGATTCATGTGAGGAAGTGTCATAGGTTAATGGGATGGATGTTAGGTATATTATTTGGTGCAGCATTGATTCTTCTCATTTTGTCATTTATTAAAGAGAAGCAATCCACATCAAATTTAGAGCAACAAATAGATCAAGTTTCTTTTTCTTTAATGAATGAAGTAGATCAACTACAGCAGCAAGTTCGAAAGATTGAATTTGATACGGAAATTATTGCACAAGAAGCGGGGATATTAGCAGATTCTCCTATGCAGCGAATTTTGCTTAGAGAAATGCTTGATCTACATAAGCGTGGATATTCATTTGAAAGCATTGCAACGGAAAAGCAGCTGACTAAAGATGAAGTGGAACATTTCCTTTCTCCTTATATAAAAGTGAAGGATGAAGGAGGTACTAGTGCAAATGACCTCTAAATCAATGCGGAGCTTTGCCGCAGGACTAATGGTCGCAGCCAGTCTATGTGGTACAGTGTACTACTTGACTTCTGATGAAACGCCAGAAACACAGCATATTGAAAAACCATCTGATGATGAGATGAAAAGTCTATTAACCTCAAAGGGTTATGTCATTCATACAAAAGAAGAGTGGAATGAACAAACTGCTGCTGCAAAACCGAGTGAACCAAAGACAGAAGATAAGTCAAAAGAAACCGTCATCTATCGAACAATGCTAACCGTATCCATGGGTATGACAAGCATTGATGTGGGAAAAGCACTTGAGAATGCAAATATTATTAAAAGCTCTAAGGAATTTTTTAATGAAGTTGAAAAACGTGGTGTATCCACCAAGCTACGTCCTGGTACGTATGAAGTAGAAAGTGGAATGACGACTGCTGAGATTATATCTACTATTTTTAAGCAATGAGTTAGTTTTTTCCAATAAAGGCCATACCCTCTATTGCTATGCTGAGGGTATGGCCTTTTCTGTGTAAAAAATAAATGGCCGGTCTGCTTAATTTAAGTGCGTAAGAATAACCAGCGCATGGAAATGAGACGAACGACCTTTACATTTTTAATTGTTGATGCTCATAAATTTATTATTATATTTCATTCAATTTAACAGTCATTAACCGGAAATGGTCTGGTGCCAGTTCAGTGATAGTCACATTCAGCCCAAATGATGAGAGGGCACCAATTAACGGTTCTGCTCGAAAAGGCACATGAATTTCTATGATTGTTCCTACCGGAGCTTCTTTCACATACTTGAAGATCTCATTTTTTGGGTGTTCACCTCTTGCAATATTTCCACGAACATCTATAATTGCACGCTCACCATCAAGTTGTACATCAATCATTATTTCTTCCTCCATTTCTTACCTATCTAAAGTCTAGTTTATACATAAGCTCGGAGTTATATTGTGCGATTCATCACATTTTACTTTTCTGTGCAACAATAAATGGTCGGTCTGCTTAATTGAACAAGCATTTATGTACGAAGTAATAACCAGCGCAGTGAAATTAGGCAGACCGACATTTGCATAAATAGTTGTAAGTAGATGCTCATGAATTATTTTTTCATTAAAGGAACCCTATAATCTAAACCTTTTCCGGTGATAATTAAATTAGGCGGTAAGGAGGAGTTATTTTATGGAGATATCATCCATGGGTTTCATCATGATCATATTAGCAAGTTATCGTTTAACACATTTAATTGTTTTTGATAAAATAGCAGAGCCATTAAGGGATCTTTTTTTAAAGAAAAAAGAGTCTGCCTCTCATGAAATCAAGAAAGTGCCAAAGTCTATGATTGGTTACCTATTGACTTGCTACTGGTGTACAGGGGTTTGGTCTGCCATCCTTCTAGGCTTGATGTACATATTTGTTCCCTCTTTTGCCAGATACATTATTTTCATTCTTGCCATTGCGGGTGGACAAGCAATATTGGAGACATTTGTAGGGGTTAATATTAAAAAGACAGAAATGTATAATGAACAAATTAAGCAAAACAAGAAATAGCGGTTCTTTCATTATGTCAGGCTAAGGAAACATGATGGAGCGCCTAATAAAAATCGAAGTGCCTAAATAGATTAAAGAGGCTTCCCTTTTGGGACAGCCTCTTCTTTTAATCATCAATTATAGTGATTGAATAATTCTCTTCGCCGTTTTTTCTCCATTTTCAATACAGTCGGGAATACCTACTCCGTAATATGAACAGCCTGCTATTTCAATCCCAGGATATAAAGCTGCGAGTTTGCTTTCAAGTGCTTCTACGCTTTGACGATGGGTAATCAAATAGTTAGGCATTTGACCAGACCAATTCGTTACTTCACTTGAAATGGGTTCAGCCGTGATTTGAAGGCTCTTCCGAATATCCTCAAGTGCTACTTGGAGCAGTTCATCTTCGTTCATGTCTTTTATAGAATCGAAGGCTGGGTGAATACTTTTATAAAATAGTCTTACAAGCAAGTTGCCGCTTTCTGAAGTATGCCCCCATTTCCTGCTTGTCCATGTGCAGGCATTGCATTTGAGTTCATTATTTTCTGCTGCAATAAATCCTGTTCCATCCTTTGGCAGTACACTATCTGGTACATCAAAGCCAACATACACACTAATAAGTGAACTATTTTCCAATTTGGCGTATTCATTTTTTATTATCGGATCATCAAGTAAGTTTTCTGCAGCTGTATGAGGAATTCCGAGCACCACATGATCTGCTTCAATGACATCTTGATTTTCCAAAGTCACATGATATCTTTCGTTAACTTTATTTATTTTGCTTACTTTCGTATTCTTTAAAATTTCAGCTTCTTCAAGCTTTGCTTCAAAAGTATCAATTAAGGCGCTTAACCCATTCTTAAATGAAATAAACTTTTGTCCACCGCCACTTTGGAATTTCTTTTTATTTGCCTCAAAGCCTTTTATAATGCTTCCGTATTCTTCTTTATAATCGAATACAAAGGGGAGTGTTGTTGCAATTGTTAAATCACTAAGTTTCCCAGAGTAGACACCGGAAAGTACTGGAGCAATTTGTTTTGCAACTAATTCTTTGCCTAGAAAATGCTCAAGAAATTCTCCTATGGAGTCATTTTTTGTAAAGGTTTCATTTTTTGTATAAAAATCCTTTAAGGCTTCTACCTTTCCTTCTGCTGATACGAGGGTGCTTTTCGCTAATGATTCAATACTTGTAGGAATCCCAAATACAGCATCTGCAGGGATTGGCTTAATTTCACCATCTGTATAAATAAACGATCGCCCTGAGGCGTTATAAACAATTTCACTTTCTAATCCAAGTTCTTCAATAAATGACATCATATTCGCTTTTCTAGTTACGATTGAGTCTGCACCAGCTTCCATTAGAAAGCCATTTTCTTTCACCGTTCGAATCTTTCCGCCAAGTTCACTAGCAGCCTCAGCTAGAACCAATCTTACATCTGACTGATTCGCTATCTTCCATTTATGTAATTCATACATGACGGATAAGCCCGTCACACCGCCGCCAATGACTAGAACTGTTTTCATTTATGTACACCTCTATTTACATTCTGTTTACCATACGCCTCATTATATCATACGATATCTGGCAAAATCCTTAGACATTTTATGTCGATTTGTCTGTTTTGAGCATTTAAAGGGGCTTGAACTTTTCTGTATTGTTTGTCCCATTCTGTGCATACATTTTTACAAAGGGGGGAATGAACATTCATACGTCTTTATCCGCAATCCATCTCATTCGATATATAGTCGCTTATGTTTTTATTACTTCTGGCTTGATGAAATTAATTAGTGAAGATTTAAGCCAATCTTTTGTCAATCTCGGCCTGCCTTATCCTCTCTATTTGATGTATATTGTCGCACTGCTTGAAATCGTTTGTGGGATTTCTATATTGGCTAATAAAAGTGTTAAGAAAGCAACCATTCCTTTACTAACCATTATGATTGCAGCTTTGCTGTTAACAAAGGTGCCCATTTTGCATACAGGATTTATGGCCTTTGCTTTTCAGGCACGATTAGACATTATTATGTTGGTATTATTATTTATTCTCTATACTCATTCTCAAAGAAGATAGGCTTTTAACAGTCATTCCACTTCTTACCTGATAAAAAAACATCCACAAGGACACTTGAGGATGTTTTTTGCTTATCGTTTTAATTTGCTGTTTTTGCAATCATTGTTGCTAATTAAAATATAGTTGGTAGAGGTTGATTTGCGCTACAGGTGCTCGCTTTCCGCGGGGTGGGCGGTGAGCCTCCTCGGCGCTAGAGCGCCTGCGGGATCTCACCTGTCCCACTCGTCCCGCAGGAGTCTCGCACCTTCCGCTCCAATCAACTAAATTTTTTGTGAAATTTTCGTTCATATAACTTGTTCAAAATAACAATCTTTTAAAAAAGTGCCTTACATTCAATGAAATACCGGCAGTGTTACAATAACCATCATGAGAAATAAAATGGTTACATAGTTGACTGAATAAAGAAAGTTTACATGAGCCCATTTGAGATCATTCTTCGTGAAGAATCCGCTTATGCCTACAGCCAGCCAACCAATATTAAGCAAAGTTGCAATGATCATAAATGCGGTACCAAGAGATGATAGGAAGAAAGGCAATGGCAGCAGGCAGGCAATGTAGATAACCATTTGCCGCTTGGTCATTTCAAATCCATATACAACTGGCAACATTGCAACCTCAGCCGCTTTATATTCATTATACTTTTTCATAGCGATGGCAAAAGTATGAGGCATTTGGAAAATAAATAAAATAAGGAATAATACAATTGGCACTAAATGAAAGCCAGATTCGATTGCCGTCCATCCGATAAGAGGCGTTACAGCACCAGAAACACTTCCGATAACGGTATTAAGTGTATATTTCCGCTTGGACCACATGGTGTATAGCACAACATAGACAAACCATCCGATAAAAGCGTAGATCGTAGCTTCAATTGTTGTAAAAAGTAAAAGGATAAATCCCAGTATTGTAAAAGTAATTCCCATTGTTAGAACTACTTTAAGAGAAATATTTCCTGTAACGGTTGGACGATTTTTCGTTCGATCCATCACCGTATCAATATCAACATCGTACCAATTGTTAATAATGAGCGCTCCAGCCATAACAAATGTACTTCCAATCATTAATAGTAGAAATAATCTCCAATGATCAGAGAAAGAAGCATTAGTAAAGTAGAGAGCTAGCCAAAACCCTGAAAAAACAGGTAAAACATTTGCGATCAATACTGCTGCTTTAAAAAGTGCTCGTAAATCAGCAAGTAGGGAATTTGTATTTTGTTTATTCGATGTAGCAGTCTTTCCAGCCTTCTGTGGAGAAGGTTTCACATCTTTACTCATTTTTATCCTCCCCAAAGAATGTTGTACGAAATTCATATACAATAATACTGTATTTTCGACAATCTGTCATTTCCTCTGATTAGCTATATTCACTTTTAATAACTTGCCCTTTACTGTTGTTTTTTTCATTGCTTGTAAGACTATCGGGCCTTTGCCATTCAATATTTCAACAAACGATACTTGATCCTGTATTGTGATAATCCCAATATCTTCTGATGTTACACCTTTTATTTTTGCAATCGTACCTACAAAATCAACCGCTCGAATCTTCTTTTTCTTGCCGCCATTGAAATATAGCTTCATGATATCTTTATTTAATCGCGCACTTTTATCTTCTTTAAGAGTAGGCTTCATATTTATCTTTTCCTCAAAAGCCGCTTTTCCTCTTTCCACTTCTTCTTTTAATGGTGCATCAGCCTTTGGGATTTCAAAACCAACATATTCTTCTATTTCTCCCAGAAACTTTTCTTCATAGGGTGTCATCAATGTGATTGCTTTTCCGGCTTTACCAGCACGACCTGTTCTTCCAGTTCGATGCACATAGCTCTCTTTTTCTAATGGAATGTCATAATTAATAACAAGGCTGATATTCTCAATATCAATTCCTCTTGCTGCAACGTCTGTAGCAACTAAGTAGCGGAACTCGCCACGTTTAAAATCGTTCATGACAGCAAATCGATCCTCCTGATACATGCCACCATGAATTTTATCACAAGGGTAGTTTAAATCGTTCAGTTGCTCCAATAGATCATTTACTCGCTCTTGTGTTCGACAGAAAATGATACAGCTATCTGCATTCTCCACAATCGTAATATCTTTAAGGAGAGAAAATTTATTTTCTTCCCTTACTTCTAAAAGGGAATGTTCGATTTTGGCTGTCGTTATCCCTGTCGCTTTCATTTCTATTTCAATCGGATGATTCATGTATTTATGGCAGAGCTGATCAATGTCTTTTGGCAATGTTGCTGAGAAAACACTGGTGACTCGGTTTACTGGCAGCTTATTTATAATCGCTTCCACTTGATCAATAAAGCCCATATTAAGCATTTCATCTGCTTCATCGATAATCAGATATTTCAGGCGTTCTACCACAAATGTTCCTTTTTCAATATGGTCTAACACTCTTCCTGGCGTACCCACAACAATATGTGTTTTTTGTTTTAATTCTAATTTTTGCTTAGCAAAAGGTTGTTTTCCATATACAGCGGTCGCTTTTATTCGTTTAAATCGTCCAATATTCGTTAGATCCTCTTTTACTTGAGCAGCAAGCTCACGCGTTGGAGTAAGAATTAATGCTTGTGGCTTGTTTTCTTCCCACTCAACCATTTCACAAATAGGAATCCCAAAAGAGGCAGTTTTTCCACTTCCTGTTTGTGATTTGACAATGAGGTCCTTGTTCTCTAATGCGATAGGTATTACCTTTCTTTGGACTTCTGTTGGATTTTTATAGTTTAAACTAGTCAATGCTTTTTTGATTTCTTCACTTAATTGATAATCACTAAAGTTGTCTGTACCCATTTCATTCCCTCTTCTTATTAAGTTATTTATTCACTTCACTGAGGCTTCCTCCTAAGGGAAGTCTTTTTTGTTTGCTGTTTTCGCAAATATTATTGCTTAAAAAATAGTTTGTAGAGGTTGATTTCCGCTCCAGGATGCTCGCTTTCCGCGGGGTGGGCGGTGAGCCTCCTCGGCGCTAGAGCGCCTGTGGGGTCTCACCTGTCCCACTCAGCCCGCAGGAGTCTCGCACCTTCCGCTACAATCAACCAAGCTTTTTTGTAAAAATGACCTTTTCTTATTCACAAATAAGAATGACCCAAAAAGTCGTTATTCACCGACCTTTTGGGTCATTCTCGATTCTATATATTATTAATGCCCTAAAAAAGATAGCGATTTTATTTTCCTAAATTTAATCGACAATCTCTATAATATCACAAATTTAGACATTCGTTTGATTTCTATATTTTTTTGTATTGGTAATTTCAACAATAATTAGAAATGAAACCTGTAAGTCTAAACAACTAAGTTCCTTCTTCTTCTATACTTAAATCTGTCAGCAATATTACATTGCTGTGCTGCAAAATACTTGTTACTGGGATATCTTCAGTTATTTTTCCTTTTAATAACGCTTCAATTGCGGGTCTTTTTTTCTCACCAATTGCTAGCAGCAGGATGCACTCTGCACGTAAGATTGAAGAAATCCCCATTGTTATGGCCAGTTTTGGTACTTCTTCAATTGACTGGAAAAATCGTGCATTGGCCTCCCTTGTTGATGTTGTCAGCTCAACCACATGTGTTTCACTAGTAAATGCTGTTCCTGGTTCATTAAAGCCAATATGGCCGTTTTCCCCAACACCTAATATTTGCAGGTCTACTGTTAATGATTTTAATAAATTTTCATAAGCCTTCGATTCCTTTTGAATATCTTCCGCCACACCATCCGGAATATTTGTTACTTTGAATGGCTTAGCATCAAAAAGATGACTTCTCATAAATGTATAATAGCTTTCCGGATGATCTTTTGATACGCCGACATATTCATCCAAATTGACACTTTGGCAATGAGAGAAGTCTAATTTGCTGTTTCTTAAATTTTTATAAAGCGGGATCATCGTCCCACCCGTTGCTAGTCCAAATGTTTTAGCACCACTCATTAATTGTTCGGAAATAATTTCAACCGCACGATTGTATAATTCATTTTGATTCTTCCATATTTCTAATTTCAAAGTCATTCTATACCTCCATTATCATAATAAGTTTTCCATACCGCATTTTCATACAATAAAAAGGATTGAGCGATTACTACTTGCTCAATCCTACTCTATTATTAATCAGTTATCTCACAAAGACAAATGATTCCCATGGTTCGATTTTGTCAAGTAGAAAACATTCCTCGTCAACTACTTTCGCTACTATATTCGTGGAGCCAGCGTTCGGCATTGCCTTTAAAGCAACCTGCAGCTCTCCTTTGTAACGAATATCCAAATCGTTATCAATCGTCACATCACCTCGTTTGATGTCTTCACTATCATGAGGAGGAAAAGATTCATTTTTATATTTCACGCGAGATTGTGTACTTCGAATGACATATTCAGATACATCACCTCGATTAAAATGTGGCTCATCGAAAATGACTCTTTCTTCCAAAGCATTGGTTTGTGACAATAATTCAACTCTTAACTCTAATTTATTTCGATTTAAACGACCTAAGGCTTCTATTTCTTCCTTAGAGGCAAACATATTCCCAATAATCAAATCATCAATCAAACATGTATGCCATAAATCTTTTGCTTGAACTTTAATCGGCAGGTGACGATGCTCCTCTAATGTCGGTAAACCGTGAGGCGTCTCTTCCCATGGCCCAAACTTCGCGTGCTGTGAAGAAATCATCGCAGCAGTGCGAAGATGATGATCTTTAAAAAGCTTGGAAGCCTTTAGAAAATGTTTGCGAGAAAGTCCTGTATACTTTCTTGGATAAAAGTTGTGACAGCCTACAATATTCGTTATATCAGGCTTATACGATAGGATATTTTCAACATACTTTGTCCCATTACTTATATTCAATTCTATTTTTATATTAGAAGCATCCAATGACATGAATGCCTCTTCTTGACCTGTAAATCCCATATCTAATCGCAATCCATCCAAATGGTAATGTTCCTTTAAATAGGAGATTTCTCGAAAATTTATCCCTAATTCCTCCAATACACGAGGAGCAATGTCTGCAAACACTTCAAACCCATGCTGTTGTGCAAATTGATTAATTTGCTGCAGCTTCAATCTCTCTTCATCATTTCCAATAGACATTAGGCAGGTAAACATACGATCAAAGCCATTAGTATGTGCCAGTTGAATATAATCTTTCATTTCTTTTAACGTGCTATGTTGAGGATAAATAGATATTCCCAGTCTTCTCATTCTAAACCCTCAAGCTTTCCGATGATTCGGCCTCTCCTGATTGGAGTTTTCCTACTTTTGTAGCTTTGTTTGCCATTGCAACAAATGGCAAGTAGATACAAACAGATATAGCAATTAGTACAAAGCTCAATGCTGCTCCTTGCCAAGACTGAGTTACTAAGAACCCATTAATAATAGGCGGTGTTGTCCAAGGAGCTGCAATTGTTGCGGCAGGAACCATTCCTAATTTTGTCGCAAAATAGGCAATAGATACGTTTACCATCGGTGTCAGGATAAATGGGATAAATAAAACTGGATTTAATACGATTGGCAAACCAAAAAGCAAAGGTTCGTTAATATTAAATAGACCTGGTGCGGCTGATAGATTTCCTACCGTTCGGTACTGCTTATTTTTTCTAGCTATTAGGAATATTGCGATAATTAAAGCGATAGTTGTACCTGATCCACCCATATTAACAAAGGCATCAAAGAAAGGCTTATTAATGATATATGGAGCTGCCTCTCCAGCTGTTAGTGCTGCAACATTGGCATCAATGGCTGGCAAGTTAATTGTTTGCATAAATGGATCAATAATATTAGCACCATGAATACCAAATGTCCATAAGAATGCAGGAATGAAAGCAAGGATTAATGCGGCAATCCATGTATTTGTTAGACCCATAAATGGTTCTTGAATGAAGGTATAGAATGAACCAATAATATCTGGAATATTGAAACCTGCTGAAATAATTGTGCGAATTAATGCAAATGTGGCAATCGTAATCATGGCCGGAAGCAAGGCAGCGAATGATTTTGAAACAGCTGGAGGTACGCTTTCAGGCATTCTTATCAATAGGCGGCGATTCCCTGATAATCGGGAGAATATCTCTGAAGATAGTAAAGCGATAATAATAGCAACAAATATACCGCCGGTTCCAGTTGTTAACCCTGTTAGACCGCCTTCACCAAAAGTACCGAATGTCATATAACTTGATAATCCAATAACACCTGCCGATAGAGCATCCTTATCATAGCTTTTGGCTAAGTGATAGGCAATGGAGAAGGCTAGCAATAGAGAGATAACTCCAAAGGTTGCCCCCCACATATTTCCTCCCCATTGTGTCCATGTTCCATGGTCCCAAATCGAATCAAGAAGATTCTGGTAACCTTTAATAGGCAGATTGTTAATTAATACGGCAAAGGACCCAACAATCGTAAGTGGCATAATTGTAATAAATCCATCACGAATAGCTACTAAATGGCGCTGATTCCCTATTCGTGCTGCAACTGGTACAAAACTTCTTTCTAAAAAACTGAACATTTCCGACACTCCCCTTTATTAAATTTTATATGGCTAACATCATTAATCGATGTTACTCCTTTGTCAATCTTTCGTATAATTCAATTATTTCCTTTGCCATGTCACGGAAAGTAATTGAATTCATCAAGTGATCCTGTGCATGAATGAGCATCAGTGATACTTCTACTTTTTCACCTCTAGCTTCATGTGTCAGCAACTCTGTTTGGGAACGATGGGCTTCTACAAGTGATTGATTAGCCAAATCAATCTTTTCCCTAGCAGCTTTGATATCTCCTTTTTTTGCAAGCTGGATGGCTTCCATACATTCACTTTTTGTATTGCCGCTATGCAATATCAGTCCCATGATTGTTTGCATTAAGACTGGCTCTTCTAGTTCCATTTTTTCATCCCCCTCACCCAATTAATGTGATCGCTTGCTTCAGGACATTCGCCCCATTCATCATTCCATAATCTGCCATGTTGATGACCTCAATAGGAATTTTCTTATCCTTATACTTCACATCGTAAGCTCCCTTTAAATAACGCACCTGTGGACCAAGTAACAGCACATCAACATTTTTACTCCTTAAAATTTGATCAACTTCACTTTCGGAGATAGCAAAAATGTCTGCTTCTATCTTTTGTTCCTTTGCTGCCTTTTGCATTTTCGATACTAGTAAACTAGTGCTCATTCCAGCTGCACACACTAACATAATTTGTTTCATATATAGTAGTCCCCCGTTCTTATTATCGTCTTCCTAAATTGAGAATATCATCAATTGGTATATACCACAACTAAATTTTCAGTATATTCTTACTACATGTTCACTAGAAAAAAACTGGACTAGTTTAAAAATCCACAAAGACCCAAGCTTCTCCTGAACTGGTATAGTCCACAAAAAAACGAAAAATTTTTTTTACAATTTCTTATCCAGTTGACTCTTTTTTTTAAAGATTGTTGTTTTTGAATAAATTGTTTAAATGAAAACGGTTGATAAAAAAGGTTGTTGATTGGAGCGGAAGGTTGCGAGACTCCTGCGGGAGGAGTGGGACAGGTGAGACCCCACAGGCGCTTTAGCGCCGAGTTATCATGAACGAAACTAGCTCCTTACTCGTAAAATCGTAGGTTAATTTGGTTAGAATGTTTACTGGAAAAAACAAACCAAATCAGAGCTACATTACGGAAGGAGCTAGTTATTATGAAGGAT
>NZ_JBIACJ010000020.1:0-49932 GCF_042865275.1 Cytobacillus mangrovibacter
AAAAAAATAGTCTGGTGACGATAGCGAGAAGGTCACACCCGTTCCCATCCCGAACACGGCAGTTAAGCTTCTCAGCGCCGATGGTAGTTAGGGGCTGTCCCCTTGTGAGAGTAGGACGCCGCCAGGCTGTTTAAATAATATTATTCCGCAGTAGCTCAGTGGTAGAGCTATCGGCTGTTAACCGATCGGTCGTAGGTTCGAGTCCTACCTGCGGAGCCATTATTTTATGAAGATCTATTTGAGCAGGCAGTTTTTATGCTTCCATAGCTCAGCAGGTAGAGCACTTCCATGGTAAGGAAGAGGTCAGCGGTTCGAGCCCGCTTGGGAGCTTACCGAAATTATATTATATGGCCCCTTGGTCAAGCGGTTAAGACACCGCCCTTTCACGGCGGTAACACGGGTTCGAATCCCGTAGGGGTCACCATTTGATATACTTATTATGTATATTGTGTAATTTGGAGGATTAGCTCAGCTGGGAGAGCATCTGCCTTACAAGCAGAGGGTCGGCGGTTCGATCCCGTCATCCTCCACCATTTATAATATTATGCCGGCCTAGCTCAATTGGTAGAGCAACTGACTTGTAATCAGTAGGTTGGGGGTTCAAGTCCTCTGGCCGGCATGTTTCAACTTTTCGGAGGGGTAGCGAAGTGGCTAAACGCGGCGGACTGTAAATCCGCTCCTTCGGGTTCGGCAGTTCGAATCTGCCCCCCTCCACCATTATTTTTAATAAAAATATTAAAAATGGACAAGATATAACTAGTCCTTTTTATTTTGCTAAGATTAATGGGAAATTACTTCAATGGGCTATAGCCAAGCGGTAAGGCATCGCACTTTGACTGCGACATGCGTAGGTTCAAATCCTGCTAGCCCAGCCATTTTTGAGCCATTAGCTCAGTCGGTAGAGCATCTGACTTTTAATCAGAGGGTCGAAGGTTCGAGTCCTTCATGGCTCATTAATATGAATGAAAAAATACTCTAAAAGGACAAATCCTTTTAGAGTATTTTTTTGGAAGAAACTAAGGGAATGCTCGATATATCATTACTTATGTTTCTATTCAAAAACAGTTGATAAAAGATTGGTTGATTGGAGCGGAAGGTGCGAGACTCCTGCGGGAGTAGTGGGACAGCTGAGACCCCGCAGACGCTTTAGCGTCGAGGAGGCTCAGCGCCCACCCCGCGGAAAGCAAGCAGCCTGGAGCGGAAATCAACCTCTACCAATTCATGTTAAAGGCCACAATGTTGGCGAAAATAGCCAAAATTAGATTAGCGCAACGAATATATATACATGCTTTTGCTGAGTTGAGTCATTCTGTTGAATATGGTTAAAATAGATATAGATACAGGGATGAAGGGGGAACTTTATACATGAAGAAGCTTGCTATTATTGGGATGCCCATGGATCTTGGACAAAGAAGACGCGGGGTAGACATGGGGCCAAGTGCCATCCGTTATGCAGGGGTAAATGAAAGACTTAAAAAGTTATTCGATGAAGTTCTTGATTATGGAGATATTCCAATTGGAAGACCTGAGGTTGAGGTTGATCCTGAATCAAATCTTCGAAATTTACATTTAATCGCTGAAAAAACAGAGTTACTTTCAAAAGAAGTAGACAAAGCAATTGAATCTGCTTCGTTTCCATTAGTTCTGGGCGGGGATCATAGTATTGCGATTGGTACCTTAGCTGGAGTGGCTAAGCATTATGAAAACTTGGGCGTTATCTGGTATGATGCTCATGGAGATCTAAACACTGCTGAAACATCGCCAACTGGAAATATTCATGGAATGCCTCTAGCAGTAAGTCTTGGAATGGGACACCCTCTATTAACAAACGTTGGAGGATATGAGCCAAAGATTAAAGCGGAAAATATTGTGATTATTGGTGCCAGATCATTGGATGAAGGCGAACGAGAATTGATTAAAGAAAAAGGCATTAAAGTATATACAATGCATGAGATTGACCGGATTGGCATGACTAAAGTAATGGAAGAGTCTATTGCTTATTTAAAGGAAAGAACAGATGGTGTTCATCTTTCATTAGATTTAGATGGTTTAGATCCTCATGACGCACCTGGTGTAGGCACACCTGTAAATGGGGGGATAAGCTACCGTGAAAGTCATTTAGCGATGGAAATGCTAGCTGAATCTCAGATTATTACTTCAGCTGAGTTTGTAGAAGTAAATCCAATCCTAGATGACAAAAACAAGACAGCAACAGTTGCAGTTGCCTTAATGGGATCTCTTTTTGGGGAGAAACTATTATAATTAAGCTGGAAATGGACAAGAACTTAACTAGTTCTTGTTTTTTTATTTTTTGGTGTAGGCGTTAGCTGTTTCTCTAGTTTTTGGTAGGAGTTCAGTAGGCGGTCCAGTTTTTTGCTTGTTTCAACCACCTGTTTACTTGATAGAGAAGAGTGCACGGCTAAATCAATCATTTCCTTTCGGCAGCTTTCAATTTCTTTTAACAGTTCAGATTCGCACAACATATAACCACTCTTTTCTATGGTTTTTGTTCTTTTATTACCATTTAGGAAAATTATTAAACCAAGTAAGTAAAAATTTGCTAATATAGATATTGAGTATTTCTTTTAAAAAAAAGTGAAACCTTTTCCGCTATCGATTCGTAATGTCGATTAGCCGCACTTGGAGCGGAGGTAAGAAAATGGAAGCAATCGTAAAGAAAAGGATTAAACAGGTATTAAAAGGCGACCAGGATGCTTATGCAGAAGTAGTTGAGATATATGGGGAAAAGGTATTTCATATTTGTTTCAGAATGCTAGGAAACAGGCATGAAGCAGAGGATATTGCTCAAGAGGCTTTTTTAAGGGCTTATGTAAATATCCATAGCTTTAACATTAATCTGAAATTTTCCTCATGGCTGTACAGAATAGCCACCAATCTATGTATTGATCGAATTAGAAAGAAGAAGCCCGATTATTATTTGGATGCTGAGGTGGCAGGAACAGATGGGCTTACCATGTATTCACAAATTGCTGCAGATACAAGGCTCCCTGAGGATGATGTCGAGAGTTTAGAGCTGCAAGAAACCATTCAGAGAGAGATCTCTAGACTACCGGAGAAATACCGAACCGTTATTGTGTTGAAATATATTGAAGAGCTTTCCCTAAATGAAATAAGCAAAATTTTGGATTTGCCTTTAGGGACGGTGAAGACTAGAATTCACCGTGGAAGAGAAGCATTAAAGAACCAATTACGGCATGTATAATAAAAGAGGGTGAGAACTTTGAAGTGTCCAGCAGAAATGATTATTTATATGCATGAATATTTAGATGAAGAGATCTCAGCCGAAAATGAACAAGAATTAAGAGTACATTTGCAAAGCTGTAAGGACTGTCAGACACATTTTCATGAGTTGAGGAAGACGATTGCTCTTGTGCAGAGTACTTCACATATACATGTACCATCTGATTTCACAGCTAAGGTAATGGCTAAATTGCCAAAGGAAAAACGCAAGGTTGGATTTCAGCGTTGGCTTAGGCATCATCCATTGCTTACAGCAGCCTCATTATTTCTTGCATTAATGGCTGGAAGTTTATTCTCTTCATGGAATCAGGATCATCAGTTTTCCGTATCGAAGCAGCCCAATCTTATTGTTCAGAACGATACCGTAATTGTTCCTGAAGGAGAAGTGATTAAGGGCGATGTTGTTGTGAAAAACGGCAAAATCCAGATTGAAGGTCAGGTTGAAGGGGATGTTACCGTTATCAACGGGGAAAAGTATCTCGCTTCTGCCGGCCAAGTAACGGGAGAAATTAAAGAGGTCAATGCGATTTTTGAGTGGATGTGGTATCACATCAAAAAAACCGCTAGTGAAGTAATCAATATATTCGATGAAACGGAACCAGAAGCTGTTAAGTAATGAATAAGGGACATCTGCGAAAAACAATGCAGGGTCCCTTATTTTTTATTAAAGCATGTCCGTAATTGGATTGGGATTACTTTCAATGATATAATATGGAAGTTACGAGATGAAATCTTAATACAAATCACAATGAATATATTTTTGGAGGAAGGATAATGTCGTTTTCAGACTTCTCTATACTGAAATTACTGGCTAATACTGTTGACATTCTCCTTGTATGGTTCGTCATCTATAAGCTTATCACGATCGTGCGTGGGACTAAAGCTGTTCAATTAGTAAAAGGAATATTTGTCATACTCCTTGTGAAGATAATCAGCGACACGTTCCATATGCAAACACTAGGATGGATGATGGAACAAGTACTTATTTGGGGATTTTTAGCGATTGCTGTTATTTTCCAACCTGAGTTAAGAAGAGCCCTTGAACAACTAGGGCGTGGACGTCTCTTTTCAAGAAGTGGCAATCAAGAGGGAGATGACCAGGAAAAAATGGTCGAATCGATTATAAAAGCAGTGGATTACATGGCTAAACGCCGAATAGGTGCGCTTATTTCCGTTGAACGTGAAACGGGAATGGGAGATTATATTGAAACCGGTATTCCGCTTGAATCAAAAATCTCGTCTGAATTGCTCATAAATATTTTTATCCCGAACACTCCATTACATGATGGAGCGGTTATTTTACAAAAGAATACAGTAGCTGCTGCTGCATGCTATTTGCCATTATCAGAAAGCCCATTTATATCCAAAGAGCTTGGAACCCGGCACCGTGCTGCTCTAGGCATAAGTGAAGTAACGGATAGTTTGACAGTCATTGTTTCAGAGGAGACGGGCAGTGTTTCTTTAACAAAAAATGGTGAGCTGCATCGTGATTTGAAATCTGAAGCATTTAAGGAATTGCTTACTAATGAACTAATATCTCAAACCAATGTGAAACAGCCTTCTTCAGGTATTTGGAACTGGAGGGTGAAGAAAAATGGATAAGTTTATTGATAAGCTTGTAGATACCCGCTGGTTTATGAAAATTGTCGCGTTAATTCTTGCGCTGCTTCTTTTTCAATCTGTTTATGATCCAATCAAAAATGTTTCGAATGTTAATGTTCCTGGTGAACATGACACAGAAGTTCTGTCAGATGTCCCGGTTAAAACCTATTATGATACAGAGAATCTAGTTGTAACCGGAGTGCCAGATACGGTTGAGCTGACGATAAAGGGACCAAAGAATGTTCTTCAATATGCAAAAGTTCAACGAAACTTTGAAGTGTATGTTGATTTGTCAGATGCCAAGATAGGTACTGAAAGAGTGCCAATAAAGATCCGGGATATTTCGGATAAGCTCGAAGTGACAATAGACCCTGCGTATGTCAATGTCAGTATTCAGGAAAAGGTCACAAAGGAGTATACGATTGAAGTAGAATTTAATCAGTCTCTGCTTGAAGATGGCTATATATCAGAAGCACCAGAGGCGGAACCGAAGAAAGTAAAGATTACTGGTGCAAAAGATGTCATGGAAAGAATCACCTATGTAAAAGCAGCTGTCAATATAAAAGGTCCTATCAATGAAACCGTTAGAAGAGAAGCTCAGGTTCTTGTGCTAGATAAGGACATGAATAAGCTCGATGTATTGATAGAGCATGAGACCGTTGACGTGATTATCCCTGTTAAAAGTTTGAGTAAGACTGTTCCAATCAAGATCATTGAAAAAGGCAGTCCGCCTGATCATATAACGATCGAATCAATCTCTCTAGATGTGACAGAAGCGAAGATCTACGGCAGCCAAGAGGTTCTAGATAAAACAGAGAGTGTACGAGTGGAAGTAGATCTTAGCCAGTTTAATGGCAATACAGAGGTCTCCCTGCCAGTTATTATTTCAGATGAAATCAAAGAGGTTAATCCTAAAACGGTAAAGGTAACGATAAATACGAGTGAAAAAAATACAGAGACAGATGAAAATGAGGGGGAGGAGGCAGATGAGAACAAAATGTTCTCGAATCTTCCTATTCATCTATCCGGTTTGGCCAGTCAGTTTGAGGCATCCCTTCAATCCCCTACAAACGCTAGTTTAACGGTTACTGGGAAAAAGGATAAAATTGCGGAATTACAAGCTGGTGACTTCAATGTCTTTCTTGACTTAGCCAATCTAAGTGAAGGAGACCATGAGGTAAAAATCAATGTAAAAGGCCCAGCAGATGTGGATTGGAAGCTGGCTACAGAAACCGCCAAAATATCGATCACTCAAAAAGATGTGTAATTTAGAAAAAAGTGAATGAAGGAGCGAGAACGAAAAATGGGAAAATATTTCGGTACTGATGGAGTACGCGGGGTTGCAAATAGTGAACTGACGCCTGAATTGGCCTTTAAATTAGGCCGATTTGGGGGATATGTTCTTACAAAGGATAAGAAACATCCCAAAGTATTAATCGGACGTGATACACGGATTTCAGGCCATATGCTAGAGGGTGCACTTGTGGCTGGGTTATTATCAATTGGAGCAGAAGTCATGCGCTTAGGCGTTATTTCAACGCCAGGTGTTGCTTACTTAACAAAGGCTCTTGGTGCAGAAGCGGGCGTAATGATTTCCGCTTCACATAACCCTGTAGCAGATAACGGCATTAAATTTTTTGGCCCAGATGGCTTTAAGCTTTCGGATGAACAGGAATTAGAAATTGAAGGCTTAATGGATCTGGAAGAAGATCAACTGCCAAGACCAGTTGGAGGCGATCTCGGCCAAGTAAATGATTATTTTGAAGGTGGTCAGAAGTATCTGCAATATTTAAAGCAGACGGTTGATGAGGAATTCACAGGCATACATATTGCTTTAGATTGCGCACATGGTGCAACCTCTTCTCTTGCTTCTCATTTATTTGCTGATCTAGATGCTGATTTATCCATGATTGGTGCTTCCCCTAACGGCTTAAACATTAATGAGGGTGTAGGTTCAACTCATCCTGAAAGTTTAGCTGCCTTTTTGAAGGAAAGAGAAGCAGATATTGGACTAGCATTCGACGGGGATGGGGATCGACTTATAGCCATTGATGAAAATGGCGATATTGTGGATGGCGATCAAATCATGTACATATGCGGCAAATATCTGAAGGACCAAGGGAGATTGAAGCATAGTACGGTTGTTTCAACAGTTATGAGTAATCTTGGCTTTTACAAAGGGCTTGAAGCAAATGGCATCAAGAGTATTCAAACAGCCGTTGGAGATAGATATGTTGTTGAAGAGATGAAGAAGAATGGCTATAATCTTGGCGGCGAGCAATCAGGCCATATCATTTTTCTAGATTATGTGACAACTGGTGATGGACTATTAACAGGCCTACAACTTGTAAATATTATGAAAAGAACGAAGAAGCCACTTTCAGAGCTAGCCAATGAAATGCAGAAATTCCCTCAAAGGCTTGTGAACATTCGAGTAACAGATAAGCATCATGTGACGGATAATGAGAAGGTGCATGCCGTCATTTCTGAAGTTGAGAACGAGATGAATGGCAATGGACGGATATTAGTCCGACCTTCTGGAACCGAGCCCCTTGTAAGGGTTATGGCAGAAGCGGCTACTGAAGAGCTATGCAATTCCTATGTCGATCGAATTGCTGCGGTTGTGAAGCAAGAAATGGGTTTAATAGAAGAATAAAATGCTGATATGCATAAGGGAACGAATAGCTTCCCTTATGCATATTTTATTTTATGGTACCATTGCTTCCCCTTTACAGTTATTGATTGACTAGTTGCTACCCGTGTTGTATGATAATCGTGCCTTGTAAATTTATTTACAGAAGACTGAATTTAATAAGCAAAGGTGGATAGAGAGTGACAATAATGGAATAAAAGCGCCTGGACTAATCCTCGTACGAAAATGGGATTAGTTGACGAGGAGGAGGTTTATCGAATGATCGGCGGATGCCTCCCGGTTAATGCAAACCGTGATCCCTTCTTTAAAATATTAAGGTAACTTAATTGACAAAGAGAAGGGGATGCTAAATTTACAAGAGCAATAACTTACAGAGATAAGGGGCAAGACTGCCCTAAAGATGGCTTCTTGTCCCTTTTTCGACAGGAGGAAAAGAAGTATGTGTGGGATTGTAGGATATATTGGATTGAATGATACGAAGGAAATTCTGTTAAAAGGGTTAGAAAAGCTTGAATATAGAGGGTACGATTCAGCAGGAATCGCTGTAATCAACGAGAAGGGTGTTCATGTTTTTAAAGAAAAGGGCCGTATCGTTGATTTACGCGATGCAGTCGATTTCGATGTCCTTGCGAATACTGGAATTGGTCATACGCGTTGGGCAACTCATGGTGTGCCAAGCACAACGAACTCTCATCCACACCAAAGTGCATCAGGTCGTTTTACACTTGTTCATAACGGTGTAATTGAGAACTATGAGATTCTGAAGAATGAATACTTGCAGGATGTTCCTTTTACAAGCGAAACAGATACAGAAGTTATCGTTCAGCTTATTGAATTATTTGCTGGTGAGGGATTAACTACTGAAGAAGCGTTCCGTAAAACGCTTAAGCTATTGAAAGGTTCCTATGCATTAGGTCTTCTAGATGAGCAAAACACTGAAACAATCTTTGTAGCAAAGAATAAGAGCCCGCTTCTAGTCGGACTTGGTGATTCTTTCAATGTGGTTGCTTCAGACGCAATGGCTATGCTGCAAGTGACAGATCAATATGTTGAGCTAATGGATAAAGAAATTGTGCTTGTAACAAAAGAAGATGTAACCATCAAAAACCTAAATGGCGAGGTCATTACCCGTGCGCCATATACGGCTGAACTTGATGCAAGCGACATCGAAAAAGGCACATATCCTCACTATATGCTTAAAGAAATCGATGAGCAGCCATTAGTGATGCGCAAAATTATTCAAAAGTATCAAAATGATCAAGGGGAATTAACAATTGATCAAGAGATTATTGATGCAATGAATGATGCAGATCGAATTTATATCATTGCTGCAGGAACCTCTTACCATGCAGGCCTTGTTGGGAAGCAATTCATTGAAAAAATGGCCAAAATCCCAGTAGAGGTGCATATTTCAAGTGAGTTCGGCTATAACATGCCATTATTATCAGAAAAGCCTTTGTTCATTTTTATCACTCAAAGCGGTGAAACTGCTGATAGCCGTGCCGTTCTCGTTCAAGTGAAGGAAATGGGTTATAAATCCATTACAATCACAAATGTACAAGGATCAACCTTGTCACGTGAAGCAGATCATACGCTCTTGCTTCATGCTGGACCTGAAATTGCAGTTGCTTCAACAAAAGCTTATACTGCACAGATTGCTGTGCTAGCCATTCTAGCTGAAGTGACGGCAAAGAGCCGTGGAATTGAGCTTGATTTCGATCTTATTCATGAACTAGGCATGATCGCTAATGCGATGGAAGTGCTTTGTGATGAAAAGGAAGAATTTGAATCAATCGCTCGTGAATTCCTAACAGTTACACGCAATGCCTTCTTCATTGGCCGTGGTATCGACTACTACGTAGGTCTTGAGGGCGCACTTAAACTGAAAGAAATCTCTTATATTCAAGCAGAAGGATTTGCTGGAGGCGAATTAAAGCACGGCACAATCGCTTTAATCGAAGAAGGCACACCAATCATCGCCATTGCAACACAAGAAAGTGTTAATCTAGGTATTCGCGGCAATGTCAAAGAAGTAACAGCCCGCGGAGCTAACCCGTGCATCATCTCCATGAAAGGACTGGAATCTGAAGGCGACACCTTCATCATCCCAGAAGTGCACGAATTATTAACACCTCTTATCTCTGTATTACCATTACAATTAATTTCTTACTACGCTGCCCTGCATCGTGATTGCGATGTTGATAAGCCGAGGAATTTGGCTAAGAGTGTGACGGTGGAGTAGAAGGTTATACTGTTTTTTAAAATTGTTGAATAACAACAAAGCCGGGTACTGACATAGAAGTTGATAATTAAGGCTCAATCTAATTATAGGATTGAGTCTTTTGTGTTTAGTGTAGATAAGGTATAAAAATTAGGGAATTTCAAAAATGTCCTAAATATCATGGTATGATATTTAGGAAGTTTTATCTCCTTCATCAACCTTGGTTAGTTGGTTAATAATGATAAATTATCTTTAAATCGTTCCAAGATTATATAGCCAATTTGATAGGGGGGATTTAAATTGAAAGATTCAGTTCTAAAGTTCTATGATGAATTTGCAGAAGATTATCATCTAATATTTGTTGATTGGAATCAAGCGATTTCACGGCAAGGTGAGGTTCTTGATAAAGTCATTCAATCAAAGTTTAACGTGTCTTCCACGCATAACATTTCACTTTTGGATTGTTCGTGTGGCATTGGTACACAAGCAATAGGATTGGCGAAATACGGTTATAACGTAAGTGCGACTGATATAAGTCCTGCTTCTGTAAAGAGAGCCGAAAAAGAAGCGGTATGTCACGGGGTAAAAATAAACTTTGGGATAGCAGATTTTCGTACGCTAGATAAGGATGTATCGGGATTATTTGATATAGTTCTATCTGCGGATAATGCTATTCCACATCTACTTACAGAAGAAGATTTAAATAAAGCCTTTCAAAATATCCATACAAAACTTAATCATAATGGCTTGCTTTTAGTTACAATAAGAGATTACGATGCATTGATAAAAGAGAAACTAACAACTACACAGCCGAAAATTTTCGATGAGGGTAAGAGGATTGCTTTTCAGGTGTATGATTGGGCGGTAGACGGAAAAACTTATACGGTTAATCAATTTATCTTGCAGGAAATTAACGGTGAATGGAAGACAAAACATAATAGCACTGAGTACAGGGCATTGTTGCGAGAAGAGATTAACAAAGTATTAAGTTCGATTGGTTTCACAGATATTGAGTGGCATCTCCCTGTGGATACAGGCTATTACCAACCGATTATGACAGCTCGGAAAATTTAATATCTTATCTTCGGGTTGTTACACTAACGGTGCTTTAGTTAATTAGATTGTAAATATTATGTCAAAAAAATTCTGGGTCCATACGGGCTTACATCTGTTCATTATAGTTCAATTTGTTTGTACTAAAGCGACCATCTAACTTCAAGCAGGTGGTCGCTTGAATATTTCTTGAAATTTAGGTAATAAAAATCACAATTTAATTATTATCGTTTTCGTTGTCCAATTTCTTTAAAGCGTGTATGGATTAACTGCTGGATCTCTGGAAAATCTTTATATAACTTAATTGTATACATGATGGAAGAGGCAAGGATCGTAGACCATATCAACCAGTCTCCTGCGTGGGAAAATACCTGAATTATTTCATTTGTAAACTGTTCTTGCCCTGCATGAAACTCCGTCACAATCGATTTGAAATTAAATAGGAATAGAATAACAATTCTTCCTAAAAGCATAATGAACCATCCGAGTAGATAGGTATACCCTCCAATACTGCACAATGCATTGTTACGATAAAATACCTTTGTTTTCTTAGCTTGCCAATAACCAACTAGCGCACCTAAAGCAAGCAAACAAATTAATTCAATTACAATAATTGCGTTTAATTTATCCGGAAGTCCCGCATAAGTGCGAAGAATAGCCATAATGGGTATTCCAAGAAGATCGAAGCTATCTACTTTCTTAGGAATTAGTTGCCTAACAATCAACACGATAACAATGATAAGGATAATGAGGGCGATTTTATTCACACGGTTTTCCCCTTTTCCCTTTCAAATAATACTCAATCAGCTGATCCAACCTTTTTTCTGAAAAGGATTCAGGCGTTTGAAGAATATGAATTACTAATCCATCGGTAAACGCATATAGAATTTCCAATTCTAAATCTCTATTGAAACCAGTTGTAAAGTATCCAAGCTCTTCCATGAGATCCAAAACCATTCCCATTAAATGTCGAGTGTGTTGATCCATTTTCTGCTGCAGTTTTACAAGGTCATTATCTTTAAAGGATTTACCCAAAAAAGTTAGCCAGACTCTCCCTTCCACTAATTCTTCCTGATTGGTTGGGAGAATAAACTTTATTAATCGTCTAAGTGCTTCTTCTTTCGTTCCACTAAATTCCTTTGTACGAGCCTTAGCTCTTTCTCCTATTCGATCTAAAACTAAATTCATCGCATAATGAATTAATTGATCTTTAGATGAAAAATGATGTTGAACAAGTCCAACAGAAATATGGGCCTCATCTGCAATTTGCTGAATGGAAGCTTTATCGATACCTTTATTTAATATGACACGCCAAGTAGCGGTTGCTATCTGGTTCTTTCTTTCCGTTTGATTCACCTTTTTAGGCATGAAATCACTCCTTTTATAATATGATTATATTGTAAAAATACGATCGTTGCAATATGTTTATATTGTAAAGAACACAGCTGTTATTAATGAATTTTTAGGTTTTCTGTTTTACCATTATTATATTGCTGATGAATAACCGTTCTCGAAGGGTAGATTTACAGGAAAGTTGGACTTCGACCGACCGTTTCTAATGAGGTGAAAAGGCTTATTCAATAAGGGCAACGAAGTATGAGACGGTGATTAGTGAATTTGAGTCTGACCAATATGTTTCGGGTAAGGCCTATATCATATAAAATCAAAATGATGTGATAACTGTTGGAGAAGGATTGTTACGACTGATTCATAACGTAACAGGTAAGGAGTAAAAGATGGAACACATACAATTGCTTGGGCACACCGTTTTAATAGATAAAGAGCTTACCAAAATTCTTTATAAAGAGTTGCCTCTATTGTCGGATAAGAAACATTGTGGTTGCCCGGATTGCAGTAATTATGTAAAAGCATGTGGGGCATTAGATGAACAGGTGAAGGATTTTTTTGAACAGTTCGGAGTAGATCCAAGGAAAGAAGGAGAGATTTGGCACGTCTATGAAAATGAAGATGGAGTGCATTATTATGATGGATTTTATCACTTTGTTGGCGAAATAGTTGGAACTCGTATGTTGGATTGGATTGAAGTAGGGAATTTTAAGTTTGGCCTTACCAATTCCTCCAATGAATCTACACTTGTTCCAGATAGCTTTCCAAATCCAATTATTGAATTATCAATAAAAGCCTATCTGTCATGGAATGTAGAATATGATGGGAATTATCATTTACATTTAGGTTATTATGAAAATAACAATGATATTGAATGTGTGGCACTTAAAAGAGAATCAGAAGATGTATGGGATGTATTCTTTGATTTTAAACAATATGGTTTTCAAAATCTAACCCCAAAAAACTCGTTATCAATCGAGGGATTTGGAAGCAGAATTTTTTTCATCAATACAAAAGAACTTGCTTATGATCGGGGAGCGGAACAATTTGAGAAGTGGTTGGCATCACAAAAGTTGATTTAATCATCAAGGAAATTTGGAGGAAGATAGAGACTTACGAAAAGATTTTGTTGGACATTACTTATGAATCATACGGTTAGCTAAAGTGGTATGATGGGCATAACATTAAGTGTCTTGCTATAAGGGGAGAATAACATGAATGTATATAAACCGTCTTATTAAGCGGGCAACTCTGCTTACTTTGATGATAGAGGAGAGGAAATAGCTTGAAGGTTATATTTTCGATATTAACAATTTTATTTGTTGCAATCGCTTTGATAGGTTGCCAATTACAACAAGGAGAAACGATGGTTCTTTTAGATGAAAAAATATCAGAAATTAAAATTTCAGAGTCCAATGGAACAGGAGAAATGAATGAGGAAATTATTCTATCAATTAAAGATAAGGAATCATTAGATGTTTTTGAAAAGGCGATTACGACTGCTGTCAAACGACCAGGGAAAGTTGATATATCTAAACCTGATTACGATGTAATGGTGGAATACGAAGGGGGATTGCCTACGCATGGAATTCATTTATGGTTAGGGAAAGAAAATCAGAAGAGTACCTTTATGTATATTACTGATGATTCGATTTATCTTACATCCCCACAAATGACGAAGAAGTTAAGATCGCTGATACTTTCGGAATGAAAGTGGCCTGAAAAAAGCGGAAAAAAACCCTTCATACCTAATCCCTTCTCCCTGTCATTCAGGGAACAATCAATTTAACTACAGAAATGGGGAGACAGGTAAGAAGGACGAGGGTTTGTGAGAAGGGGGGGATTACACTATGATTTTACGACTACAATTGAATTAAAGCCCCCCGTCAAGAAGTTAATTTAAATTTTTTAAGTAGCTCTAAGAATGCCTGGATTATCAGACGCGCCAAAGGTACAGTCAACGGTAAAAGTATAAAAGCATAAATTATCCCCCATGTTAAAACACCCCCTACATTAACCCCAGTATATCCGCCTGCTGTATAAGTTCTAAGACTACCTCCTCTTGCAACATACTCTCCAAATAAAGCACCAATTGTTCCACTGTATAGTGTGATAAATAGTGCCGATATTAGGCTTAATAACCAAAGTTTCTTGTTTGAAACGCTTTCTCGTTTTGCGAAATAAAACCCAAATATTGCAAAGGTTAATATAAAGGGAATAATCGTTGCGTAATATAACCAACTCTCACCAAATAAAGACGTAAAGCCTCCCGCTAAACTTTGTGCAGCCAACATAAACAAAAAGGAAATACAAAACGATAAACCTAAACCAAAAGTAATTCCAATCATAATTCCTTTTGTAATTTTCATAATGTGCTTCCCTTCCTATTAAACTCAACTATGCCAAAATAATTCGTTTAATCACTATGTCATTTCGAGTACTACTTAGTTTAACTCCATGCCTTTTTAATCATATTTATTCGGTGTATCCGGTTACTTTACCAATAATTTTATCCTTAATTAATACTATCATTTTGCCCCTTAACCAATCATCACTAATTAAATAGAATTCTTCATCAGAAAGTTTAATTTCTTTCATACTTCTTTCGAAAAGTTCCGTCATCCCTTTCTTATCGTATTCATTTCCCTCGTTATCCATCTTTTCAAAATACCCCTCTCATTCATGGTCGTAAATAGATCTAGTGTTGACAGATTTAAATAATTGATTTATTATTATCTCGAATTCGAGATATTTTAATTTAAATTATTTAAGAATGGTTAGGATACTAAATAAATAGCAATATAATTTCTTAGTAAATGATACAGGGTCACTTTATAAATCAAAGATTATAGGAGTGAAAAAAATGAGTAAAAAAACGATGGGGATACATCATATTACAGCTATTGTCGGACACCCGCAGGAAAATGTTGATTTTTATGCAGGCGTTTTAGGGTTACGCTTAGTGAAACAAACAGTTAATTTCGATGATCCAGGTACGTATCATCTTTATTTTGGAAATGAAGGTGGAAAGCCAGGGACTATTATCACTTTCTTCCCATGGGCAGGTGCTCGCAAGGGAGTCATTGGGGATGGCCAAGTAGGTGTTACTTCGTATGTTGTTCCTACGAGTTCATTAGATTTTTGGAAAAAAAGACTAGAACAATTTAATGTTTCTTATACGGTGATGGAACGATTTGGGGAGCAGTATTTAAAATTTGATGATCCGCATGGTCTTCATTTAGAAATCGTTGAGAGAGAAGCGGGAGAATTGAATACATGGAGCTACGGGGAAGTAATACCTGAAGTGGCTATTAAAGGTTTTGGAGGCGCGACTCTCTTTTCGACTCAGCCTGAAAAAACAGCTGAGTTATTAGAAAAAGTAATGGGACTTGAAGTAGTTGGGCATGAAGAAGACTTGATTCGTTTTCGTTCTTCAGCTGATATAGGAAATATCATCGATCTAAAGTTAACACCAACTGGTCGTGGGCAGATGGGTGTGGGAATGGTTCATCATATTGCATGGCGTGCAACTGATGATGAAGATCAATTGGATTGGCAAAGATATGTGGCTGAGAATGGATACGGTGTTACTCCTGTACAGGACAGAAATTATTTTAATGCGATTTACTTTAAAGAACATGGAGAAATATTATTTGAAATTGCAACAGATCCTCCAGGATTTGCTCATGATGAATCCGAAGAGACAATGGGAGAAAGATTAATGTTACCTAACCAATATGAAAAATATAGAGAACAGCTTGAAAGAAAATTGATTCCTATTGAAGTTAGAGAGTTAGACTAATTTATATGCCTCCTTTGGAGGTAAGTATTTTGAAGGGAGATAAAAATAATGAGACATATATTTAATAAGGGCCAAGACCCAACAAAGCCGACCTTATTATTACTTCATGGTACTGGAGGCAATGAGTTAGATATGCTGCCTTTAGCTGGAAGAATAGATGATGAAGCGAACGTGTTAAGTGTCAGAGGGAATGTATTAGAAAATGGGATGCCAAGGTACTTTCGCAGATTAGCTGAGGGTATTTTTGATGAAGAAGATTTGATTTTTCGAACGCGGGAATTGAATGACTTCCTAAATGAAGCTGCAGAGAATTACGGATTTGACAGGGATAAAGTAATAGCTATTGGCTATTCAAATGGAGCTAATATTGCAGCTAGTCTTTTATTTCACTATCAACATGCTTTAAAAGCTGCGATACTTCACCATCCGATGGTGCCAAGAAGAGGGATCGAACTTCCAGACCTTTCAGGTAAGTCTGTGTTTATTGCGGCAGGAACCAATGATCCAATTTGCTCACCAGAAGAGTCTGTGGAACTGCAAGCATTATTCGGAAAAGCGGGTGCGGATGTAAAGCTTCACTGGGAAGAAAGAGGTCACCAATTAACCATGAATGAAGTCGAAGAAGCGCGGAAATGGTATATGACGCTATAATGTCGTATTTGGGACTAAAGTGCAATGACTCTGGTACACCTTGTCTTCTCTTGGATAAAACATAAACCCTAACTCCCTTACTTATAGATGAAAGGGAGAAGGGCCATACTCGCGAATAGCTACTTGCATTGCTGACTGCCTGTTCCTTGTTTTTAGTTTGCTGTAGATTTTAGCTTAGATGAAAAATTAAAAGTCATTTTTTGAGGGTAGCGGAGGTTAATCAGCAAATACAGAATGCCTCCGCTTACGGACAAAACAAATGGCGGGATTAGTTCCAAAAGGAGACCCGAGACGACCATGGCTACTGGAGCCATGGTCTTTCCAATGCTTATGCCAATACTCATCACCCTGCCCCGATACTCTTCTGGTATTTCCCTTTGCATAATATAGGAAAGGGGAATATCGATAAATGCGATAATGGTTCCAAAGAAAAACATTAACACACAGTAGTAAGCGCCATAAAACAGATAGCTTAAACTAGCATCTTCAAAAATCAGCGGAATTCCCACAGCAATCATGAAGATGGATAACGTAATCGTTAATACTTTCCATAAACTTGAATAAGAGATATTTTCTATTAATCTCCTTATGACAAGTGCTCCAGCAATCATTCCTACCGGGAGTGCAGCCTGTATGACTCCGAATGTTTTCGATCCTAAATCCAGCACCGTATTTATGATATATGGGAGAGGGACCGTGACGGCAAAGCTAAAGAAGAAGTTTAGAAAGATTAGGACAAGGAACAGCTGCATAATATTCTTTCGTTCATATAGATAGTGGAACCCTTCTTTTATATCCTTGATAAAGTCGATTTTAACTAATTCTTTTTCCTGCTGTTCCTTATTAAGGTTAAAATCAACAAGCATCATAGACAATCCAGAAATAATAAAGCATAGGCCATTAAAAATAATAAATGCCCGGATATCGAAAAAGGCAAAAACCATGCCGCCAATCATCGGTCCCAGTATGGTTGAGATCGAGTCGATGATTTTTCCAATCGAGTTAATGTTCATTAGCCTTTTTTCAGAGACGATGTTAGGTTTCGCTGCTTCCATGCCAATCCCGAAGAAAGTCGCAAATACAGTTAAACAAAAAGCCGCTAAATAGATGAGCAACAGGCTTAGCTCAGAAAAACTACTTATCATAAACAATGAAATCAACAATGTCCCGCTGAGAAAATCCATTAAAATAACCATCTTCTTTTTATTAACCTTGTCAGCTATAGCTCCTGCGAAGGGGTTGATGATAATCATCGGCAAAACCCCAAGCAATAATGTAATCGCAAAACTTAATGCCGAACCGGTCAGCTTTAATACATAGAAACTGATGGCGAAGTTATAAATGGAAGTACCGAAAACAGAAACGATTTTTCCAGATGAATAAAGCGTTAAATTTCTTATTTCCCTTTTTTCATTCATGCTTGCAATCACTAGTAATCCTCTCCTTGTTACCTTCTTTGTATGGTAAAGCCAATTATAAGTAATTGGCTAAACCCCATAACAATAGGGGAGGAAGTATTTTTTACACAAAAATAATAAAAAAGGTAGGGTGCACCCTACCTTTTTCCGATGAACATATAATTGAAAATTTCTTCACCTTTAACGAAGAAATCCTCATAGCGGCCGCCTTTGTTAATAAAGTCCGAGGCATTTTCTTCAAGGAGTTTAAAGTGAAGTCCTTCAATTTTCCTGCGGATTTTTGCAGGTATAAAGTTATCCCTATACTCGGGAGTAATTTTACTTTTACTACTAAAATTTTTAAATGCTAAATACGTCCCGATAAGGAAGGCATCCTTCTTCATCAAGCCATCTAGTTTCTCTAACATAAAATCAGTATGATCAAAACTGTAATTGCTTGTCCCCGAATTATCAAGGATGATATCTGCTGAATTTTTCTTAATAGGGATAGCCGAAAAATCAGCGCAAATAAACAGGATATTTTTCTTGATTCCTGCCCGTTCAAGAATACTTTTCAAGAATTTTTGCTTCTTGATATTGTGATCAACCGCTATATACATACAGCTGTCGGGGAGGGTAGTATAAATGGTTCTCAATAAAAAGCCAATCCCTGACCCAGGCTCAAGGATGACTTTACCGTCTAAATCAAGCCCGGATATTTTTCGTTTCAGCGTTTGCATCCCTTTTTGAAGAGTCTCCAAATAAAATGAATCCGTATTTAAAATATAATCGGATATGTATTGATCCTCACTTGTCATGGGAACGAAATCAATAGATGTACCCGATATTAGGATTCCGGATTCCACCTGATATTTTCCACAGCTGCAGGCAAGCTCCCCATCAATGATTTGATTTCTATTTATTGAACCATTTTCGAGAGAAAGCGGATCACCACATTTATGACATGCCAGAAGGCTTAAGGCAGTTAAATCAATTCCCATAGGAACTATAGGTGGTGCCAACCTCTCTTTATATTCATCCATTTTCGTTTCTAATTTTTCCTTCGCTTTTGTTAAACTTTCAATTTCCTCTTCAATTTTTTTATATTTATGGTTAAACAGAGACTGATAATAGGCGTTTTCCTCATAACCAGCAAGCATTCCGAGGTTTTTGAAAGTCAAAATGGTTTTTATATCATTCAGGCTGAAACCCATTCCTTTAAATTCAATAATCAGCTCTAAATCCTTCTGGCAATTATCATCAAAAAAGTACTGCCCGCCTTTTTTCTCAGGTACGAGTAATCCTAAATCCATATAGTGGCGTATAGCATCAACCGTTAAGTTATTTTCTTCACCAAACTTTCCGATTCTCACTGAAATCTCCCCTCAACATATTCGGCTGTTTTCAAATATCAACTTCTGCTCCCCCTCTAAATCTTTTCTTTCCTTAGTTCCACAAAAAAGGTACTAATCCTTCTTTAATTAACGCATCTCTGGTTATAGAAGGATAACTCGTTTGCTGGGTAACCTATGGGAATTGGATTTTTTTATCTAATTTCCCTCGTGTTTCTTATTTCTAAAAGCTTGTTTTTAGAAAAAACTTTGTGGAAATCAACCTCTACTAATTTCATATAAAAGAGTAAGCTAACAGTATGGAATGGTATCTTTGTATAATGAAAAATTCGTAGAGAAAAATATAGAGTTCTTCTCTTAGAAGAGTGGTTTTTCGAATATTAGTATTTTTTAAAAAATGGAGTATTTATTGACAGCTTATTAAAGATGAATTATATTATTTAAGAATGAAAATCATTATCAACCGATACACTTAACTAATATTCTAGAAAGGTAGGGTTACATATGAAAAACAAAAAATCATTATTACTAATGTTAATGCTAGCGATTATAGCCGTTTTTACATTAGTAGGCTGTTCTAGCGATTCATCAAAAGATGAGGAAAAAGAAAAAGATTCAGCAGCTTCAACAGAAACAGAAGCAGACACAGAAACAGATTCACAATATCCAATTACAATAAAACATGCTTTAGGTGAGACGGTTATCGAAAAGAAACCTGAACGAGTTGTTACGATTCAATGGGGGAATCAAGATGTTGCTTTAGCACTTGGTGTCGTACCAGTAGGTTTTTCAGCTGCAAACTTTGGTGTTCAAGATGATAGCGGTTTATTGCCATGGACAAAAGAAAAGTTGGATGAACTAGGAGCAACAGATCCAAATGTTTTCCAAGATACAGATGGTTTAGATTTTGAAGCTATTTCAGATGCAAATCCAGATGTAATTCTTGCTGCATACTCTGGTATTACAGCAGAAGATTATGAAACGTTAAGTCAAATTGCACCTGTTGTTGCTTATCCAACTTCAGCATGGACTTCTTCATGGCGCGAAACAGTTGAACTTGATGCTACAGGTATGGGTATGAAAGAAGAAGGCGAGCAATTAATTAAAGATACTGAAAACCTAATTGCTGAAAAATTAAGCGCTTACCCTCAAATCAAAGGTAAAAAAGTAGTGTGGGTTAACTTCTCTGCAAAAGATTTATCTCAACTACATATTTATACGCCAGTTGATTCACGTGGAGCGTTTTTAGAAGAGTTAGGCATGACTTATCCAGAAAGCGTTCTTGAACAAATTACAGATCCAGCAAGCTACTCTTTAAAATTAAGTGCTGAAAATGTTGAAGCTTTATTCGATGCAGATTTAATTGTTGGTTACGGTGATGATGCGCTTTACGAAACAATTAAAGCAGATCCTTTACTTGGAAAAATTCCAGCAGTTGAAAGAGGCTCTGTGGCGTTTATTACAAGTGAGACGCCATTAGTTGCAGCGGGAACTCCAAACCCACTTTCAATCGCATATACAATCGATGAATATTTAGAATTAATTGGTGGAGCAATTGACAAGATCGAAAAGTAATTCCTCTTATTCTAAAAAAGAGCAACTAAATTTACATGCACCAAAGCATTTTTCACTCATTTTAATGTTGGGACTTATCTTATTGATAGTCACAATTATTGCTTCTCTTGTATTAGGGGCTAGGGTGGTCAGTTTCCAAGAATTAATGGATGGGTTATTTTATCAAAACCAAGATTCCTATGGGGCAAACGTAGTGCAAAAGCGCATTTCGCGCACGGTTTTTAGTTTGTGCTGTGGTGTAGCATTAGGAATTGCAGGTGTGCTTATGCAAACGGTGACTCGTAACCCATTAGCTGACCCGAGCATTTTAGGTGTGAATACAGGTGCATCCTTGTTTGTAGTAAGTGGAATTACATTTTTCAATATTACTACAGCAGGTCAGTATATTTGGTTAGCTTTAATCGGAGCTGCATTAACTGCAGTCTTCGTATTTGGAATAGGTTCGATGGGGCGTGGTGGCGCCACGCCAATTAAATTAGTCTTAGCTGGAGCTGCAACTAGTGCAGCTCTTTCTTCACTTGTAACGGCAATTATGATTCCAAGTTCATATGCGATGGATCAATTTAGATTTTGGCAAGTAGGAAGTGTCGGCTCGGGATCATGGGATTCTATTACTATTTTCATTCCTTTCTTATTATTTGGAGTGATTATTGCATTTGTATCAGCACCAGCACTCAATGCATTAGCATTAGGTGATGATGTTGCAACAGGTCTTGGTGTACGACCAGGTGTGCTGCGAGTATTTGCAATTTTCGCAGGTGTTATTTTATGTGGAGTAACAACTGCTTTAGCTGGCCCAATTGGTTTTATCGGCTTATTGGCAACACATGCGATGCGTTTTATCATCGGACCAGACTTACGCTTTTTAATTCCTATGTCAGCATTAGCAGGAGCAATTATCTTAACCATTTCTGATGTGGCCGGCAGATTGATTGGCAGTCCGGGTGAACTGGAAGTAGGTATTATTACAGCGTTTATTGGTGCACCAATCCTTATCTTATTAGCTAAGAAATCGAAGGTGAGATCAATATGAGAAATCAATCTGGTGAAGGCAATTTTATTATGGAAGGCATGCGTCAAAGAAGGAAGCGCTGGATTTTTGTTACCTCTCTATTAATCATTTTAGCAGTCATCCTTTGCTGTGCGATGCTATTATTAGGGAACACGATTTATCCGGTGAAGGTGGTCATTCGTTCATTAATGGGTGAAGAAATTGCAGGAGCGAATTTTGCCGTTAATACGATTCGACTTCCTCGAATGCTCGCTGGTCTTTTTGCAGGATTTGCTTTTGGTGTCGCAGGTTATATTTTTCAAACGATCCTACGTAACCCATTAGCCAATCCGAATATTTTAGGGATTACATCTGGTTCTAGTGTAGCTGCTGTATTTTGTATAATCATCCTGCATTCAAGTAATACAGTGATATCGATTGCAGCAGTCATTGGAGGATTAATTACAGTAATCGTCATGTATTTATTATCTCGTGGTCGAGCATTTTCTATTGGCCGCTTAATTATTATCGGGATTGGGATGCAGGCGATGTTAGATGCGGTTATTTCATTTTTAATTCTAAAAAGTGCCCAACAAGATATTCCAGTTGCAATAAGATGGTTAAGCGGGAGTCTAAATGGTTCAAAAATGGATGCATTGCCTCCATTAATCATAATGGTTGTTGTATTCACGCCTATTATGCTTTTACTTGGAAAACATCTGAGTATGCTAGAATTAGGTGAACAAATGGCAACGTCACTTGGGGTAGCTACCGATAAAATAAGAATTACTTTAATCGTAAGCTCGGTGTTTTTAATTGCAATTGCTACATCAACAACCGGACCGATTGCTTTTGTATCTTTTTTAGCAGGACCCATTGCAAATCGACTAGTTGGTGTTAGTGCGTCAAATATTCTCCCAGCAGGTTTAGTCGGTGCTAATCTAGTATTATTTGCAGATTTAATTGGACAATTTGCATTTGAATATAGATTCCCAGTAGGTGTTATTACGGGATTACTCGGGGCACCCTATTTAATTTATCTACTCATCCGAATGAACCGAAAAGGAGAATTGTAATGAGCAATACACATGTTTTTCGAGTCGACCAGCTTGTTTCTGGCTATGAGAATAAAACAATTATTCATGGAATTGACCTTGAAATTCCTAAAAATAAAATTAGCGTCATCATTGGTGCAAATGGGTGTGGAAAATCAACACTTTTAAAAACGATGGCCAAGCTGATCAAGCCTACAGAAGGGGATGTAACGCTTGATGGGAAAGCGATCAATAAATACCCACCAAAGCAATTGGCACGTACTTTAGGGCTTCTTCCACAGTCTCCTGTTGTTCCTGATGGAATAACTGTTTCTGATTTAGTCGGTCGAGGAAGGTTTCCTCATCAATCTTTATTCAGTGGATGGTCGAAAAAAGATTATGAAGCTGTAGAAGAAGCAATGGAGTTTATGAACATTACAGAATTTGCGAATCATGATATTGATGAGCTCTCTGGTGGTCAAAGACAGCGTGTATGGATTGCGATGGCACTTGCCCAACAAACAGATATTTTACTTTTAGATGAACCGACAACCTTTTTAGATATAACGTATCAGGTAGAAATATTGGACTTGCTAACCAACTTAAATCGTAAGTACGGAACAACGATTGTGATGGTATTGCACGATATTAATTTATCCGCACGCTATGCAGATCATATTTTTGCAGTAAAAGAAGGAAAGCTTGTAGCAGAAGGGAAACCATCGGAAGTCCTAACAAGCGATCTAGTCAAATCCGTTTTTGGTTTAAATTGTGTTGTCATTTCAGATCCAATTTCAGATTCCCCATTAGTTATTCCAAAAGGACGTTATCATGTGAAAGATTGAGAATAATCAACGTGTGCAGCCTACAAGAGCAACGATGTTCAAATACCCATCGTTGCTTCTTAAATGCTTGCACCCGATTGTTGAATGTAGCATGTCACTTCACTCTTCTTATTTTTCAATTGCCTTATTAACTGATTCAATAGCATGAATCACTGTTGTATCAAATATTGGAACTTCGGAATCCTCTTGATTTATTAATAACCCAATCTCTGTACAACCTAATATAATCCCTTCGGCACCCTTATCAACTAAATTCTTGATTACTTTTTTAAAATATTCTTTTGAAGCTTGATTGATTTTCCCTAAACATAATTCTTCATAAATCACTTCATTTATCAGTTCTATATCCTCATTATCTGGAATGAATACCTTTATGTCATTAGCTTCAATTCTTGATTTGTAAAAGTCTTGTACCATTGTATATTTAGTCCCTAGTAGCCCCACTGATTTTACATTAGTTTTCTTTATTTCATTTGCTGTTGCATCAGCAATATGCAAAATTGGAATATTTATTTTTTCTTCAATATAGTTTATGACCTTGTGCATTGTATTTGTACAAATAACAATAAAATCTGCTCCAGCTTTTTCTAAAGAGAGTGCTACATCCCCCAAAGTGTGGCCAGCACTTTCCCAATCACCATTAGCTTGATAACGTTCAATTTCGTCAAAGTCTATGCTATATAAAATGCATTTAGCTGAATGTAATCCGCCTAATTTATTCTTTATTTCTTCATTTATTAAACGGTAATATTCATTTGATGATTCCCAACTCATTCCACCGATTAAACCAATTGTTTTCAATGTACTCATTCCCCCTGATAGATCGTATTTGTAGGATAGAATCTTATAATCAAATCCTATATTCGTTAACTTCGATAAATTTAGCACTCTTTCCTTCTTCTATTAACCTAGCAATATTCAGTGGTACCCCAAAATCTGCTAAAACTTGACCCAGGTCAAGGAATCATTGGAAGGGATATCTTAAGATAAAAATGTAAAACCGGTGCAAATATTATTAAATAAAAAGGAGACTACATACTATGAAAATTCTTGGGATATTATTTTTAGCAGGTTCATTAACATTGGGCTTAACAGCTTGTGGAGGAACAAAAGAAGAAGCAAAGACACCAGACGTGAGTGAAGAAACAACCGATCAGCAAGATGAAACATCAACATCTGCATCTGGCGTAGAAGAATTCACTATTACTGCAACGAACTGGGAGTTCTCTTCAGATAGAGAATTAAATGTTAAAAAAGGCTCGAAGGTCAAATTAAATCTAGTTAACGAAGAAGGCGTTCATACAATTGGCAATGAAGAATTAGGAATTGATTTAAGTGCAAATACACCCATTGAATTTACAGCAGATACAGTGGGTGAATATGAATTAATTTGTTCAACAATTTGTGGCGCAATGGATGACCATGAAGCAATGAAAATTTCATTAGTAGTATCAGAATAAGCTAGTAAGAAGAAATGTTGGCTCCTATCAATAATTTAAAGCCTTATAAAACAAGACTCAATCCAATTTCAGGAGGAGTCTTTTTTTGGCTTTTAATTAACATTCAGTGCTAAGGGAGATCCTGTTAGTTCAATTGATGTATTGAAAAGTATAATTAAAGAATTGGATGACTTTGTGTAAGATAGCCTAATGAACTAACATTTGGAGTAATAACTGACTGGGAATAAGGAAATTAAAAAGAGGGTGCTCAATAAGTCGATTTGACCATTGGGTAGCCTTTTTCTTGTTTATGAATACGGATATATCAACATTCTAGGCAGTTTACTTTTAATAAAGTTGGCCATGAAAAGGCTCTATTGACCATTGAAAACATTATTGTTATTCTAAGTCCATTGTTAGGCGGGTCTCTTTACCCTAATAATAGGAGGTCTTTTTTTGAATGTTCTCGTAAACATATTAAAAAAATTAACGTACAAACAAATTATATTTTACCTCATTCTAGTACTTGGGTTTATTTCTTCTGTTCTGTTTGTTAATCATAATTATTCTTTCTATGATCGATCAATCGCTGAAGTGATGAAAACAAATCTGGAAGATACAACAGAAATAATGGATATATATGATAATGAAGATAAGTTATTCACACAGCATATAGAAGCTGTATTAAAAAATGGCGAAGAAAAGGGGCAGGAGATTAGATTAACTAATGAGTTTTCATCTTCCGGTGCTTACGATCAAGAATACCATGTAGGAGATGAATTGTTTGTTTCAAATATTTCCAACACAGTAGAAAATGAAGGGTTAACTGGAACCGTAACCGATGTGAAACGAGATAAACATGTTTTACTAATCGCATGGATCTTTATCATTACTTTACTAATTGTCGGAAAGAGGCAGGGCTTTTTTTCTATTATTAGTTTAGCAGTTAATGCTCTTTTGTTATCATTTGCGTTGGACATCTATATAAATAACCCAGAAGTAAGTCTGCTATTGATATGCAGTGTAACTGTTCTCTTATTTACTGTTGTTTCGATGTTATTTGTAAACGGTTTTAATGAAAAAACATATGCGGCGATTATGGCAACACTCGCTGGAACTTTTGTTTCGCTGTTAATCGCCTATTTCGTCCTTTGGGGAACTTCAGAAAATGGTCTCCGATATGAAGAAATGCAATTCTTAACTAGGCCTTATAAAATGATTTTTATGGCAGGGTTACTGATTGGTTCATTAGGGGCAGTAATGGATGTTGCCATTACGATGTCTTCTTCAATCTTTGCTTTATATGATCAAAATAACAAAATAACCGTAAAAGCATTGAAAGCCTCAGGAATAGATATTGGAAAGGATATTATGGGAACGATAACTAATATCTTGTTTTTTGCCTATATTAGCGGTTCTATTCCCATACTTATTTTATATTTCAAAAACGCTTCTCCCTTAGGGTTTACCCTTTCCATGAACCTTTCATTAGAGTTGGCCCGTGCCCTAGTTGGAGGGATTGGAATTGTATTAACTATTCCAATCGGTCTATATACTTCTATCTTTTTTGTTAATCGAAAGAGGGCAAGATTATGAATGTATTAGTGGTTCTGGCAACCATATTATTTTTATTAATGGTGCTTATTGGTGGAAAAAAAGGAGCGAAGTCTTTTATTTCTTTATTCTTAAACTTTGGTGTACTTCTTATTACGATTCTTTTTATGAATAATCCAAATAACAGCCCAATTATATTAACGATTATTGCCTGCGTAGTAATTAGCTGTATTAGTCTATTTTATATTAATGAGGTAAATAGAAAAACGATAGCAGCTTTTATTTCCACAATTATAACCATTGTCATTTTACTATTCTTTATTGTTGTTGTGGCAAAAAAGTCAATGATTCAGGGATTTGGAGAAGAAGAAATAGATGAGCTAAGCATATTTTCTCTTTATATTGGCGTAGATTTTGTGAAAATTGTAGCTTCTGTCATTATTATGAGTACCATTGGTGCTATTATGGATGTTGCGATTTCTATTTCAGCTACTATGCATAAAATATTCAGTCACAATCCATTAATTAGCAGGAAGGATTTATTCACATCAGGAATAAGTATTGGGAGGGATATCCTGGGGGCAGATACAAATACATTATTCTTTGCCTTTTTTGGAGGATACTTAGCATTGCTCTTATGGTTTAAAGATTTATCTTATTCTATTGGAGAAATTGTCAATTCAAAAGTATTCAGTGCTGAGATCATCATGATCCTTTGTGCTGGTATTGGAATCGCACTGAGTATCCCGATTGCTTCCTGGATTAGCGCTTATTTTATAATGAAAACAACGGAGAAGAAAAAGGTATAGTCTCTCATAATCAAAGGATTTTAAATTATTTCTAATATCATATAATTGGAATTTTAGCCATTTAATTGTACTATTCAAGAGAGGGAAATATTAGCCAACTTTAGGAAGTGAGAACGGTATATGTCGATGTTTGAAAAAAAGTGGTTTAAAAGTATGGTTGCTATCATCTTATTTTTGATCATTGTGTTTTTATTAAATAAGAATCAGTTTATATTAACCCCGATTGTTGTGTTGCTAAAAACTATTTTTCTGCCCTTTGTGTTAGCAGGAATTTTGTTTTATTTATGCCGGCCGTTGGTCGCTTGGCTGGAAAAGAAAAAGGTGCCGAGATGGATTGCCATTTTAGTGGCCTATTTTGTGATTATCTTGTTTATTTATGGCATTATCAGATTGGTAGGACCGGTCATCAATGATCAATTACAGCGATTTGTAGATAACTTGCCAGTTATGGTTGCCACCGTCACAGATTGGATTAAATATGTCCAGGAAAACCGGACTACCTTTCCAGACTTCGTCCAAGAAGCATTGATAAAAGCGAGTGGAGAACTTGAAGCCCGATTAGAGTCTAATGTAGGGAATATTGCCAATGGCATTCTCAGTGTGTTCGGGTTGATTGGCGGTTTTATTAATACGATTATCTATCTTGTACTTGTTCCCTTTGTTTTATTTTATATGCTAAAAGACAGTCATCGTTTTGCACCGAGTGTGGCTGTTTTCTTTCCACAATCTAAAAGAGATCATGTGAAAAACATTCTAAAAGAAATGGACAAGACCATTTCAACCTATATTCAAGGTCAGATGCTTGTCAGTATTATTGTCGGGGTACTTTTGTTTATAGGCTACTTAATTATCGGCCTGAACTATTCACTTGTTTTGGCGATGTTTGGAATGTTTACTAACGTTATTCCCTTTTTAGGGCCATATATAGCCGTCGTTCCTGCATTCCTAGTTGCGTTATTTCAGGACCCTGTAATGGCTCTTTATGTAGCGATTATTATGTTAATTGCTCAGCAAATTGAAGGCAATATCATTTCGCCGAATATTATGGGGAAAACGCTGAACATCCATCCATTAACCATTATTGTATTAATATTAACAGCTGGAAACTTTATAGGGATTATTGGGATTATCTTTGTTATCCCTGCTTATTCTATAGTAAAGGTGCTTGTAGTTAATGTGGTGAAAATTTTTAAGGCAGAATAACAAATTTTCGATAACGGTAATTATGGAACAAATAAGCTAGATGAGACTTGCAGAATGTCTTGTCTAGCTTATTTTTTGAGAATTAATGATTCTTCATTCCTTATTCACTGGTAAATTACTTTTTCACCTCTAGACTTTTTGGAGGGCCATATTAATAGCCCGATTCCGAGTAATAAGAGAAGAATCCCTACGCAAGAAGTTATAGTTAAATACTCTCCTAATATGAAAACTCCTAATAATGCTGCAGTTAATGGTTCGGCTAACGCAAGTGTAACTGCAGTTGATGAAGAGACGTGGATAAGACCTTTGGCAAAAAGGAGATAGGCTACCCCAGTCGCCATAATTCCAAGTTGTAAACTTACACCCATACCTCGAAAACTTATGATCCAGGACATGTCATAAATAAATAAAAAGGGAGTTAACCAAATCGCGCTGAGAGTGAAAACGACGGCTACTACTGATAATGAAGAATGATTTTTAACCAAAGTTCTACTTACCAAAGTATAAATAGCAAAGGATAAGCCAGCCCCAAGAGCCATTATTATTCCAACGGGGTCTACATTTACTGATTCTTTATTATTAAAGAGCAATAGGCAACCTGCTATTGATAGGAAAGTAGAATACCACCAAAGTTTAGATGGACGAATTTTTAAATATAGCCATTCTATGAGGCCAGATAATATAGGGGCACTCCCAATGGCAACCACTGTTCCTATGGCCACTCCCGTAACCGAAACGGCTGAAAAAAATAATGGTTGATACAACGCCATGCTTAATGAAGCCAATATCGTTATCTTGACTGGCCAATGTTTAAAGTCGAATTTTCCCTTTAGCAGAACAATTAATACTAAAAATATACCTCCTACCGCTAATCGTGTAGCTCCAATCGCAATGGGGTGCGCTCCCTCTGGCGCAAGTGCCTGAGTTGTCCCCGTAGTCCCCCAAAGTAGGGCTGCAAGTAATATGAATAAAGGCCCCAAGTTTCCCTTCATTGTGCTCACCTCAATAAAAAAGATATTAAACTTAATATAGAAAATTTCTTGAAAATTTCCTTTACCAAGTTTAATATCCCTTTTACCCATTATTAAGCATTCGATAATTTTGTGGAGCTATACCCTCACACTGAACAAACCATCTTGTAAACGATGAGGAATTTTCAAAACCTAATTCCTCACTAATCTTCGACATGGACCAAACTGTAGAATTTAGTAAATGTTTAGCCTCTTTCAAACGAAGGTCAGAAATATAAACTTTGGGGCTTTTCCCCGTTCTCTTCTTGAACCATGCTGAATAATAGACTGGATGGTAATGTTCAATTTTTGCTAAAGTTTCTAATCTAATTGACTCTTTAAAATGATTATGAATATAGTCAATAGATGGGGGAATAGAGATCTGAAGTTTGTTGGTCACATATCTAGTTAAATCTGCTAATGAAGCTGTATTCTCCTGACTTCTCGCCTCTTCCAGGAGCAAATAACGGATAGAAGCCCACTGTTTATCCAGCTGAATATACATGCTGCTTGTATGATCTGGTAAATAGTGCGTTGGAATATCTAAGATTAAAAATTCATTCCTGTCCATGGATCGGTAGTTATGATCAAACTTGGGAGGGAGATAGAAACAGTAATCTGAATTTAAAATGATCTCTTGCCCCTTCGTTTGGATCTCTAAGGAGCCTTGTAATGGAAAAAGAAATTGGCCAAACTCATGCTGATGAGATTTAAGCTCTCTAGAGTAAGACCTTTTTTCACAAATTACCTGGTTGACAGTTTCCATCTTACTCCCCCTTACTCTTTCTTTAAGATATATTATAGTTCTAAACAAAGATGTAAGAAAGAATTTGAATTTTTACTTGGAAGCTTAATTTAAAGTAACAAATACCTCTGTCCCCTTCTCAGGTTCACTTTGGACTTGAATCTTCCCTTTGTGCAATTCGATTATTTTTTTTACAATCGACAAGCCAAGACCACTTCCCCCCGAATGGCGAGTTCTTACTCTGATGACTTTTATATGAATGATATCTAGAATAGCTCGAGGTAGATTCTATAACACTTGCAAATAGGGTTTTATTAACACTAATCCCACAATTTATTAACATGCCGTATATAAAATTTACAAACTCTTTACAATCCATTAATAAAACATTTACTAAGCAAGTTTATTATAGATAACAGAAGGAAACAGAGTCGTTGCCTATAGCTCTTCTGGAGGTTTAGATATGAAGTTTAATAGAAAAACAACGATTGGATTATTGGTATTATTTTTGGCCGCCTTATTATCAGCATGTGGAGAAACCAATGGTAATGGAGCAGGATCGACGAATGGCAGTAAAGAAATTGTATCTATTTCGGGATCCACATCTGTAGGACCTTTAGCTGAAAAATTAGCAGAAAAATTTAAAGACAAAAATGAGAATATTAATATAGAAGTGAATCAGATTGGTTCATCAGCTGGTATCACAAATGCAACAAGCGGTGTGTCTGAGATCGGCATGTCTTCGCGTGATTTAAAAGAAGAAGAGCAAGCGAATGGGTTGAAGGAGACAATCATTGCCTACGATGGAATTGTGGTTGTTACTCACCCAAGCAATAAAGTGAATAATCTTACGTTAGACCAAGTGAAGCAAATATTCACAGGTGAAGTGACAAACTGGAGCCAACTTGGTGGGGACGATCTGGAAATTGTTGTTGTATCACGAGAGGATGGTTCTGGCTCACGTGATGCATTCCAAGAAATAGTTGGGTATCGTTCCGGTGAATTAATTAGAAATGCCATTATTGCAAGCGGCAACGGGAATATTAAAACAACGGTTGCAACGAACAAGCATGCAGTAGGTTTTATATCATTCGAATATATAGATGACTCTATTTCAACAATACAAATAGATGGAGTAGAGGCTACAGCAGAAAATGTACTTCAGCACAAATATAGCTTGTCACGGCCATTCTTATTTGTCCACAAGGAAGAAAACTTAACGGATGCAGGAATACAATTCATTGATTATATCCTAAGTTCAGATGGACAAACCATTGTATCTGAAGCGGGGGCTATACCGGTAAAATAAATAGCTTTTACTGATAGCTTCTCAAAAAACATGATATGTAAAAGCGACCGTGGAGGAATGCAGCATGCCAAGTATAACGAATGAAAAGCAATTCATAACTATCGAAAAATCAAATAGAAGGAAATACATGCTGGAAAAGTTATCAGGAAGAATCTTTCTGTTCTGTGCACTGCTTTCAGTGATCAGCTTATTATTAATTGTCGGATTTGTATTTTATAAGGGTTCTCATCCTTTCATCGTAGAGGGTTATAGCTTTTTCGACTTTATCTTTGGAATGGATTGGATACCGAGTGAAGATAAATTTGGGATTTTCCCAATGATCGTTGCTTCATTATTCGCTACAGTAGGTGCGTTAATTCTTGGTGTTCCGGTAGGGTTATTTACAGCTATTTTCTTAGCTGAAATTGCACCAAAAAGGGTAGCGAGAATTATTTCTCCAGCAGTCCAGCTGTTAGCGGGTATTCCGTCCGTATTATATGGTGTTTTCGGACTTGCTATCATTGTCCCTTTTTTGCAAAACAATTTAGGATTAGCAAAAGGGCAAAGTTTATTAGCTGTCATCCTTGTTCTAGCCATTATGATGCTGCCAACAATTGTTACTGTAGCTGAAACAGCCATTCGTGCGGTTCCAAAAATGTATCGTGAAGGTTCCTTGGCATTAGGCGCTTCCGATATTGGAACGATTTTTAAAGTCGTTGTACCAGCAGCTAAGTCAGGAATTATGGCAGCAATTGTACTTGGTTTAGGGAGAGCGATTGGAGAAACGATGGCTGTTATTTTGGTCGCGGGGAATAGTCTTATTCTGCCAACGAGCTTAACTGACAGTGTTCGGCCGTTGACAACGAATATTGCGCTAGAAATGGGCTATGCATTTGGTACACATCAAGAAATGCTCTTTGCAACAGGAATCGTTTTATTCTCCTTTATCTTATTGTTGAACTTTGTCTTAGCAAAAATCGGTTCGAAGGGTGGGAATTAAGTTGAGAAAGTTTAAGGATCAGCTATTGCGTGGGTGTCTATGGGCATCAGCTTTCTTAACTGTTGCCGTACTCGTTATTATCGTAGGATATATCTTTTACAAAGGATTTCGATTGATTGACTTCAACTTTATTTTCGGTGATTACTCACCAGTAGGGCATGGCGGCATATGGCCAATGATTGTTACGACCATTTATACAATCTTCATTTCATTGATAATAGCCACACCAATCGGGATCTTAGCAGCTGTGTATTTACAGGAATACGCAAAACAGGGTCGATTGGTCAGACTAATCCGTTATGCAACGGAAAGCTTAACAGGAATTCCTTCGATTATTTATGGACTATTCGGTGCAGTATTCTTTGTGACAACGCTCAAGTTCGGGATGTCAATTATCGCAGCTTCGTTAACATTGACGATCATCGTATTGCCAGTCATTATTCGAACAACAGAGGAAGCTTTAAAAACAGTGCCGCAATCGTATCGAGAAGGATCGCTTGCTTTGGGAACAACGAAGCTTCAAACGCTATATAAAGTCATCTTGCCAAGTGCAATGCCGGGTATACTTTCTGGGATTATTCTTTCAATTGGGCGAATTGTTGGGGAATCTGCAGCGATCTTTTTAACAGCAGGAACGGTTGCAGCGATGCCAGACGGGATTTTCTCATCAGCAAGAACATTAACGGTTCATTCCTTTTTAGTTACACAGGAGTCAGGTGACATCGAACTTGCAGCTGCGGTTGGAATCGTATTAATTGTAATTATTTTGATTCTGAACTTCTCGGCAACGTTTATATCAAAAAGGTTAAACAAAGCTGACTATTAAGAGGGGTGTAGTGAATGGGGACAACAGTGATCGAGCGTAAGGAAGAAAGAAGAACATTACAGATGGAGCAAACATCAGGTGGAATAGCTAAAATTAATGTAAAAGACTTAGATTTATTTTATGGCGATAAACAAGCACTTTTCAAGGTATCATTAGATATTCATGAAAAAGAAGTAACAGCCTTAATCGGCCCATCTGGCTGCGGGAAATCAACCTTTTTACGATCGTTAAACCGGATGAATGATTTGATTGATGGCGTGAAGATTACAGGAGATATTGTGATTGATAATGAAAATATATACGAAACCAATGATGTCATCAAGCTGCGGACTAAGGTAGGGATGGTATTTCAGAAGCCTAACTTATTTCCAATGAGTATATATGATAATGTCGCATATGGCCCGCGAATGCAGGGGATAAAAGGCAAAAAAGAATTAAATAAAATAGTTGAAGAGAGCTTGCGTGGTGCAGCAATCTGGGATGAAGTGAAAGATCGTCTGAAGACATCTGCACTTGGCTTATCAGGCGGGCAGCAGCAGCGTGTTTGTATTGCACGTGCGATTGCAATGAAGCCGGATATTATTCTGATGGACGAACCAACTTCTGCATTAGATCCAATATCAACACTGAAAGTAGAAGAATTGATTGCCAACATGAAAAAGGACTATACGATCGTAATTGTTACTCATAATATGCAGCAGGCAGCACGAGTCTCGGACAAAACAGCCTTTTTCTTAAATGGCGAAATTATTGAATATGACGAAACAAACAATATCTTTTCCATGCCGAAGGATCAAAGAACAGAAGATTATGTAACTGGCCGATTCGGTTAAACATAGGAGTGAGAATAAATGGTTGTTCGTGAAAACTATGAGAATAAACTGAAGGAATTAAAAGATAAAATAATAGAAATGAACGGACTCACGGTTTCCTCGTTTGAAAAGGCATTTACTGCTTTCAAAACGCAAGATATTGAATTGGCATTAAAGGTAATCGAAGAAGATACGGCCATTGATAATTTGGAAGCGGAAATTAATCAATTTGTCGTATGGCTTATGGTAAAGGAGCAGCCAGTCGCTAGAGATTTACGAGGGATTATTGGTGCTTTAAAAATCTCTTCAGATATTGAGCGAATTGCTGATTTCTCTGTAAATATTGCAAAGTCTACGATAAAAATCGGAAATTCCCCATCGCTGCTAAGTATGACAAACCTTGAACAAATGAAGGAAATATCGATTAACATGCTGCAAAAGGCCGTACAAGCCTTTTTAGAGGAAAACATCGTGCTTGCAAAGGAAGTAGCCAGTTTGGATGATCAAGTGGATGAGTTCTATGGTGAGACATATAAGCGGATCACTAGCTACTTAAGCGAACATCCAGAAGAAACAAACCAGCTCGTTCAATTATTATTCATTAATCGTTATCTTGAACGAACAGCTGATCATATCACGAATATTGCGGAGAGTGCAGCTTATTTGATTAAAGGGCGTATATACGACTTAAATCCTTAAAAGTAGTGGGGACGGATCACATGTTTAATTAAAGGAATGCTCTTATTCAGGAGCATTCCTTTAATATTATCTATTGAATTTTTAATTTGGTATTATAGCTTTTTCTGAAGCTGTTCAGCTTTGAATAATGCTTCAATGTCTTGATTAATTTCCTCGGGTTTGTTTCCATTTCCAATAATATATCCTGCGAATTCAATTCCAATAAAGTCAAAGATGTATTGAAATTGCTGAATCATCGGGAGTCCTTTAATAGATGGATTATCTCCTCCAACAGCAATGACATATGCTTTTTTTGCAGCCATTTTCTTTTTGAAATCAGGATAGTTAGGGTCTCTTAATGTTTGAGACCAACGATCAATGAAGTTTTTCATTATTCCTGACATGCTGTACCAATAAATGGGAGTAGAGAAGATTAAAGTGTCATGTGAGAGAATACGATCGATAATGGAATTGTAATCATCATTTCTATCCTGGAAACCTTCAGGAGAATGACGCATATCAATAATTGGCTGGATCTGATAGTTTCTTAAGTAAATTCTTTCTGCATTAATTCCTTGAATGACGTGGTTTGTCAGTATTTCCGTATTGCCATTGGGACGGGTTCCTCCATCTATAACTGCAATTGACATGATAAATTTCTCCCTTTCTCTAAATGAATTTGTATACTAATTGTTCCTTGAATAGTTCTATCTTATAATGAATTTATAAATCGATAAAGATGATTATTTTGATTGAGTAAATCGAAAAAAACGATTATGAAAGGCGGTTTTTATGGAGATTAAACAGTTAATTACTTTTAGTCATGCCGCAGAAAACTTGAACTTTACCCAGACGGCTAAACTTTTGAATTTTGCACAATCGAGTGTAACTGCTCAAATAAAAGCTCTTGAAGATGAAGTGGGAAAACCCTTATTTGAGCGACTGGGAAAGCGATTAATATTAACAGAAGCAGGACACCAGTTTAAACGATACGCTGAAAAGATGATTCGGTTAAGTGAAGAAGCCATTATGGCTGCAAATGGAGAGGAAGAACTAACAGGTATTTTAACAATAGGGGCCCAGGAAAGCCAGTGCACCTATCGGTTACCGCCGATTCTTAAAGAATTCAAGGCAGCATTTCCAAAAGTTAAGCTTGTTTTTAAACCTGCTCATTCGGATGAGATGGCGAGAAAACAGTTGATGGATGGAGTTTTAGATATTGCATTTATTTTGGATAAAGTTAAGCCTGAAGGCTCTTTAAGAATAGAGGAACTAATCAAAGAAGAGCTGAAGCTGGTTGTCGCACCAGACCATCCTAATGCCATCCTTACTTTAGATGAACTTAAATATGAAACGCTGTTGCTCACAGAAGCTGGATGTTCTTATCGAATGATGTTGGAAGACTCACTTAAATCAGCGGGAGTCTATCCATTGGATAAAATAGAATTTGGCAGTATAGAGGCAATTAAGCAATGTGTCATTGCAGGCTTAGGTGTTGCGCTATTACCCGAGATGGTCGTAAAAAGGGAAATTAAAGAGGGAAGAATCAAGGAATTCCCGTGGAAGACCCCAGATTCTCCACTATATACTCAAATTGCATGGCATAAAGATAAATGGATGACGCCACCGTTAGAAGCATTTATTCAATTAACTCGCAAGGTATACTTAGCGGAATGACTTATGTAATGAAACCGTAATATGTTTTTCAAAAGCAAATCCCAACTTCTTGTAAGGAAGCTGGGATTTGTTGTTTCTTCGTCATGATACTTTTCCTCATTCTGCTTAATGAATGATTAATAACCATATATATAAACCAATTAAGGTAATAAGCAGAGTGGGAATCGTTAAAACAATGCCTGTTTTAAAATAAGTACCCCAAGAGATTTTGACTCCTTTTTGTGCAAGAACGTGCAGCCATAATAAAGTTGCAAGTGACCCGATAGGTGTAATTTTTGGGCCCAAATCAGACCCAATTACATTTGCATAAATAAGTGCTTCTCTTATGATCCCTGTTGTTTGGGTGTCTGCAATGGCAAGTGCATCAATCATAACCGTTGGCAAATTGTTCATGATCGAAGAAAGAATGGCAGCGATGAATCCCATTCCTACTGTTGCCGCAAATAAACCTTGATCAGCTGTTGCTTGAATCAGATCTGCTAAAAGAGTAGTCAACCCTTCATTTCTTAATCCATAAACAACTACGTACATCCCAATGGAGAAAAATACAATGGCCCAAGGCGCGCCCTTAATTACTGTACGTGTGTTCACAGCATGACTTCTTCTAGCCATGAAAAGGAAAAAGAGCGCAACAATACTAGCAATAATGGATACAGGGATACCTGTAAATTCACTAGCAAAATAGCCAATTAGTAGTATCCCTAATACAGCCCAAGACAATTTAAACATTTTTTCGTCTCGAATCGCATGGGAGGGCTGCGTCAGTTGAGAACGATCATATTTCTTCGGAATACTTTTACGGAAAAATAGATATAAAACTAGGATGCTTGCTGCTAATGAAAAGAAGTTTGGAATGATCATTCTTGAAGCAAACTCTGCAAATCCAATTCCGAAAAAATCCGCTGATACGATATTCACTAAATTGCTTACGATTAAAGGAAGGGAAGTAGTATCGGCAATGAATCCACTTGCAATAATGAAAGGAAATATCATTTTGTCATTAAACTTCAGATTTCGAACCATTGCTAATACAATCGGTGTCAGAATGAGCGCAGCACCATCATTCGCGAATAATGCAGATACTAATGCACCAAGTAAGGAAACATAGACAAACATGAGAATCCCATTCCCTTTTGCTGCCCTAGCCATATGGAGTGCGGCCCACTCGAAAAATCCAATTTCATCAAGAATTAAGGAAATAATAATAATGGCAATAAACGTTAAGGTCGCATTCCATACAATTGATGTCACATCGAGGACATCATGAAAGTCTACCACACCAACAAGAAGTGCTATAACAGCACCACCACAGGCAGACCAGCCAATACCTAATCCCTTTGGCTGCCAAATGACTAATGTCAACGTAGCTAAAAAGATTAAAATGGCTAAAATAACTGAACTCATATTGTTAATCCTCCATGCTGTTAGTCACAAGAAATCCATTTTCCTTGTGTCTCTAATTCTTCTAATTTCGATAGTTGATTCGGTAAATCGCTGAGTACATTAAGGACAAAGGAATGATAAGGATGTGATGGATTTAAAGAGTAAAAGACCCATTGGCCTTTTCTTGATTCCTTTACTAGACCGCTGTCTTTTAATTTCCTTAAATGCTGGCTTACAGCGGGTTGAGTCATTTGAAAAAGGGCAACAAATTCACAAACACAGCACTCATGATCAGCGAGTATTTTTATCATAGTTAAACGTGTTTTGTCTCCTAAAAGCTTGAGTATATTCGCGGCTGTCTCAATATCTAACCCTTGATTCATTTAAGTGGTAAACCCCCAATCAATCATACTATTATTAAGAATAATTAAATTGATATTATTATATAAGCATATCCTTATATAAGGGATTTTGCAATATGAACGAATCTGAAATAAAGGGGAGTAAACGAAGGAGAAACTGTCAATCTGATTCAGTCCTTTTTACCTATGTATTAAATAATTGAACAGCTGTGATTTAGTTAGGAATGGAAGAAAATATAGATAGGATTTTATATATAAATATGATATCTTCTTTTTGGTGAGTAATAATGATAAAAGATTTTTTTGCGAATTTAGCTATTCTTGTTTCTATGTTGTTTATCTATTCTCAGATTTCTAATAGGTTTCCCTCTTTTTTTAATTCTAGGATTAAAACAAAGATCTTATTAGGTGTATTAGGTGGACTTTTATGCAATATTCTAATGCAATATAGTATTCATATTGAGACCACAATAATAGATGTCAGGCATATTCCTACGATCCTGTTGGCTTTCTATAGTGGAGCAGTTCCTGCATTGATTTCAATGGTTTTAACCATTTTTGGAAGGATTCTGATCTCAGCTAACTTGTCTTCTTATTTGGCGATCTTTATTAGTATTTTTGGAACCCTTTTTGCGATCCTAATTTCAAAAAGTCAGTATTCAAGGAATATTAAAATCTTTTCCATCGTTACTTTTAACAACTTGTTGTTTTCGATGGCGTTCAGTTATGTAATAAGTGAATCTATATTGACCTTGAAAGTACTTCCATTATATTGGATCGCTTCTTATTTATCGGCTTATTTGGCATTTTATGTATTAGGGTATATACGTAAAAGTCAGATGCTATTTAATAAATACCAAGCTGAATCTACAATAGATGGGTTAACAGGATTAAATAATGTGAGAAAGTTTGATGAAATGTTTAACCGCTTAATCAAAGATTTACAATCGAATGAGCAAAAGCTATCGCTTCTTTTTTTAGATATCGATTTTTTTAAAAAAGTAAATGATACGTATGGTCATTCTGAGGGAGATATTGTGCTAAAGGAGCTGGGGGTAAGGCTTCAGCAATGTACAAGAACCTTTGATATTGTCAGCCGAAATGGCGGAGAGGAATTTACTGTTCTTCTTTTAGATTGTCCTTTAAATAGAGCAAAGGAAATTGCTGAACGTATTAGAAAAAATGTTGAGCAACATCCATTCATATTAAACTCAGGAAAAGAAATCAATCTGACCATTTCTATTGGAGTAGCATGCTATCAGGAAACAACAACCGATCCTACTTTGCTTATTGATGATGCCGACAAAGCCTTATATCAAGCGAAACGATCTGGAAGAAACAGAGTTTGTGTTTCTGGGCAATAGGGACAGGAACCCTGTCCCTTAATGTATGGGAAGCTATGTTTTATAGTGCAAAATTATGTTAACAAAGCTGAACAGGATGCATACAATACTTGTATAAATTTACTTGACATTTCCAAATATCTATACTAGAGTTATTTCCAATAATCAATTATTATCTGTTTAAAGCTATGAAAAGGACATGAACTATTTTTCGATTTCTTTCCAGAGAACAGGGTCATTGGCTGAAAGCCCTGAAGAAAAGGAATGGTTTACCGCCTTGGAGCAATTATGGGGAACTGGTTTCGAACCAAATTAACTATAATCGGTAAATCCGTTATCTTTTTGAGCATAAAGCAGCGCTTGTCGTGTGCTTTATGGAATTAGGGTGGTACCACGACCGCACTCGTCCCTTTGTTGGGATGGGTGCGTTTTTTTATGCAAATTTAATTATTAAAGCTATGAAAAGGACATGAGCTATTTTTAAATTTCTTTCCAGAGAACAGGGCCAATGGCTGAAAGCCCTGAAGAAAAGGAAATAGTTTACCGCCTTGGAGCAATTATGGGGAACTGGTTTCAAACCAAATTAACTATAATCGGTAAATCCGTTATCTTTTTGAGCATAAAGCAGCGCTTGTCGTGTGCTTTATGGAATTAGGGTGGTATCACGACCGCACTCGTCCCTTTAGTTGGGATGGGTGCGTTTTTTTATTTATAAAACTTTTAATAATAGGAGGAATTACAATGTCTAATCAATTGGAAGCAGAAAAAAGAAATCATCGGAAGTTAGGTCAAGAGCTTGAACTGTTCACTTCAATGGAAGAAGCGCCAGGGATGCCCTTTTTCTTGCCAAAGGGAATGGTCATTAGGAATGGGCTTGAAAACTTTTGGAAAGAGAAACATCAAAAAGCAGGTTATCAGGAAATAAAAACACCCATTATGATGAAACAGGAAATTTGGGAACAATCCGGTCACTGGCATCACTACAAGGATAATATGTACTTTTCTGATGTGGATGAACAAAGATATGCGATCAAACCAATGAGCTGTCCTGGTGCGATTTTAATTTTTAACAGCAAACGAAGAAGTTATCGAGAGTTGCCTATTCGCTATGCTGAGCTTGGGTTAGTTCACCGTCATGAACTTTCAGGGTCTATTAGTGGACTGTTAAGAGTACGTTCTTTTACACAAGATGATGCTCATTTGTTTGTTCGGGTAGACCAGATTGAATCTGAAATTGCTAAGGTATTATCTTTAATTGATGAATTCTATGCTCATTTTGGTTTTGATTATAAAATCGAGCTTTCTACTCGTCCGGATGAACACATGGGTTCTAAAGAGATCTGGGATGAGGCCGAATTTGCATTGGAATCTGTTTTAAAAAGTAAAGGGCTGTCCTACCAAATCAATCCTGGGGATGGGGCTTTTTATGGGCCAAAAATTGATTTTCATATTTTAGACTCATTGGGACGAAGCTGGCAATGCGGAACAGTTCAACTTGATTTTCAAATGCCTGAAAAGTTTGGCTGCACATATGTAGGTGAGGATGGAAAGTTGCATTGCCCTGTTATGATTCATCGGGCAATTTATGGCTCGGTTGAGCGTTTTATGGCGATCTTAATTGAACATTATGCGGGTGAATTTCCACTTTGGTTAGCACCAGTACAGGCAAAGATCATCCCTATTTCAGATTCACATATAGACTATGCGTTAGAAGTTCAATCCGAACTAGAATCTGCAGGTATACGAGTAGAGATGGATTCTAGATCTGAAAAAATGGGTCTTAAGATTAGGGAAGCTGAAAAGCAAAAAATTCCTTATATGTTCATCATCGGCGACCAAGAAGTTGAGAATCAATCCTTAGCAATAAGGAAGCGTAAGGAAGGAAACCTTGGTGTCATGAATGTTCAAGAAATAATAGAACAACTAAATAAGTAAGGGATATGTCCCACAGTATCTTGTGACAAAAGCTGGTTTATAGCATAGCCTAGTTAGTGAGTTAAATAGCAAAGGGGAGGATTGCTTTTGGTTTATTATACTTATCGGCAATGCCCAGCAAATCATTATCCTTATGTTGTTCAAGCAGGAGATACATTGAATAGTATTGCAAACAGGCTAGAAGTAGTTGTTTCGAGAATAATTGCGGCGAACCCACATGTTGATCCATTGAATCTAAGAATTGGTCAGATTATTTGTATCCCAGCATGTCCTCCGAATCATACAGCAAAAATTATTCAGCAAGGAGATACACTATATGCCATTTCACAAGCTTACCAAGTCAGTATAGCGAGTATAGTGGCTGCGAATCCAGGTATTGACCCGAATTATTTAAGAGTTGGGCAAAGGATATGTATTCCGCCAGCAAATGCAGCAGGCAATACTCATTCACAAGAAATGATAAAAGCCATGCAGAATGATATTAATATGTTAAAGGCTGCGAATAGTGTTCAACAAACAAATGAATCCAATTATGGAAGTTCTAATCGAGTTACACGCATTCTGCATGTAACAGACAGGGAATTGCGCTTTGATGCTGCACCTGTTACTTTTTCAGGAAATTATAAAGGACACTATACATTAGGAAAAAGCTATCCCTATTATACAGATGCGGCAATGGGCGGACAAAGAGGGATAACAGTAAAGGATAATTTCGGTGTATGGCATACGTTTAGCTATCGAGTACCGATGACTTAATATTGATTAATGTGGGACGAGGGGACAGGAACCTCGTCCCATTTCGTATTTTGAAAGGACTTTTTCTATCTATTTACTGGGACAAGAAACCTGTCCCTATTTCCCTTTCAGAATAGGGGGATAGGTATGGAGGAATAATGCTAGTAATGATGTTTTTATAGGGGTGAGATGATGCCAGAATTACCTGAAATGGAGACGTATAAATCTTTTCTGCAACAATTAATTAGTGGCCAAAAAATTACCGGAGTAATGATTAATCGGGAAAAATCAATTAATGTACCAACAGAGCAATTTATCTCTTTTGTTTCCCATCAGACAATAAAATCCATTCGAAGAAGAGCAAAATCTTTAATTTTTGAACTGCAAAATGGCTCATGTTTACTGTTGCATTTAATGCTTGGTGGAAGGATGTTTTATGGAAGGGAAGAAGACAGGCCAGATCGAACGGTGCAGGTGCAATTATCCTTTGGAGATCACCAGCTTTATTTTATTGGACTTCGCTTAGGCTATTTGCATTTTGTATCACCTGAAATGATACAGCAGGAATTTCAGGATATTGGTCCAGAGCCACTAGATTCAAACTTTTCATTACATGCTTTTCAAGCTATCATGAAAAACAAAAGAGGTGGGTTAAAAACAACTCTGCTAAATCAAGAAGTCATAGCTGGAATTGGGAATCGTTATTCGGATGAGATTCTTTGGCAGGCACAACTGCTGCCAGATAGAAAAATAAATGAACTAAACCCGGAGGATATTGTTCGTTTATACGAATCTATTCGAACAATTCTTCAGCAGGGAATTCAACAGGGTGGTTACATGGATCAGCCTCTTTTTAAGGGGGATAACAAAACCGGAGGCTATGAGATGTATGTTCACAGCCGTTCAGGGGAAAAGTGCAGAAGATGTCATTCAATGATTGCAATGAAGGAGATTTCCTCACGCAAAACATATTTCTGTCAAAATTGCCAGCATTAAAATAAAGAAGGTATCTTACATATGATTCATACTTTTGCAGTTACAGCTGATTTAATGCTCATAAATGATATACAAGTGAATCGTCTATCTGATGAAAATATCAAATGGTTTTGGGTTGATTTTGATTCGCCTACTGAAGAAGAAACTCTTCTTCTTAAAACATATTTCAGCTTTCATCCGCTTGCGATAGAAGACTGCTTACATTTCTTACAGCGCCCAAAGCTTGATCATTATGAGGGCTATGATTTTTTTGTTTTGCATACATTAAATCAATCTTCACTTACGCCTGAAGAATTGGATGTTTTTGTGGGACATAATTTTATTGTCACCTTTCATCTTACAGCATCAGTCGAAATTGAATTCATTCAACAAAGGGTAATGGAGGATAAAGCTGTTCTAAGTAAAGGGGCAAAATATATTTACTATTTAATAATGGATAAAATTGTAGATGAATTCTTCCCAAGTGTCTATCAAATGGAAGATGAACTAAATGAAATCGAAGCAAAAGATGCAAATCAAAATTTAATTGAGGATGTTTATGAAATCAGGAAAAAGCTGCTTAGATTACGTAGAACCATATTTCCAATGCGGGAATTACTTTACAGGATTTTAAATTCCGAGAATTTAATTATTCCTAAAGATGAACGGATCTATTTCATGGATATATATGACCATTTGCTGAAGCTTTCTGAAATGATTGAGTCCAATCGAGAAATGACCGCAGATATTCGTGATAGTTATCTTTCTATTAATTCTGATCGAATGAATAAGATTATGAAGACGCTTACTGTAATGACATCTGTATTCGTCCCTTTAACCTTTATCGCAAGCATTTATGGAATGAACTTTGAGTATATGCCAGAGCTCACATGGCATTTTGGATACTTTGGTGTATTAGCTATTATGCTGGTGGTCGGTTCTATAATGCTAATCGGATTATGGCTTAAAGGCTGGTTCAAATAAAATACGATGATGGGACAGAGGACAGGACTCTTGTCCCGCTTTTTGTTTTCAGAATGAATCAAATATGTTTTTCGAAGCTAGGTGAAAAGGTAATAAAGATTATGTGTAGAATAAAGACTTTTATAGTAAATCGTTAAATATTAGATGGGGGGAATAGGAAAATGGAGGATAACAGAGCCAAGAAAATGTACGATTACCACGTTTGGGCTAACCAGAAAGTATTCCAGCATTTGAAACAATTGCCTGAGAGGATTTATAAAGAGCAGATCAATAGTGTATTCTCATCCATTTCAGAAGTAATGGTCCACTTGTATGCAACTGATGTTACGTGGCTGGAGACAATGAAGGAAAGTGGTTATCAGGATACAGTTAATGAAGTTAACCGTCGTAAGCTGGAGGCTTCTGATGCGTCGATGGAAGAATTAGAAGCTCTTTATCATTTGCTTTCAGAAGAATATTATCGTTTTTTTGCAGAGCAGCAGGATGTAGAACGAATCATTATTACTGAGCATCCACGATTTGGTCGTACAGAATTCGTGCTTGCTGATCTCATTCATCATGTGGTTAATCATGGTACCTACCACCGTGGAAATATATCAGCCATGCTGCATCAGCAAGGTGAACGAGGAATTCCAACGGATTATGTATATTTTCTTTTTAAATAATGGGAAGAAGGGCATGGTACGTTTCCCCATGTCCCATAAAGAAAAGGATTTTGATGTGTTTAGCGAAGATAGAAGGAAAATTTAATATAAAGGAGCTCTTTTACTAGTGGATTATAGAGTGAAAACGTATGAGGAAGCTGTGAATGTAATTGAAGAGATTGGATTGCTGCCTTTAGCCCCCCTGATACCAGATTTCCCATCCTTAAATAGCATTACTTTAGAAGAGTCTTGGCATACTGGAACTGAATATGATCCTTGGAATTGGAGGACTAAGTTTTCCGCAGATGGCATAGCTGGGTACGGGAAGTTTATGAAGAAAAAATCAGTACTCGTATCCCGACAGTTACTTCCTTATTTTAAAAAGGTACTTGGCTATGATAGTACGGTTGAAGAACGTTATTACAACGGGAACGTATCAAAGGAAGCATTACATATATATAGAATAATTTATCAAGAAGAAGGAATCGATACAAGAGCATTGAGGACAAGGGCTGAACTAAGGGAAAAGGAAAATAAGAAGCTATTTGAAAATGCATTAGTAGAATTACAAGGAACCATGGATATTGTTATTTCAGGCATACAGGAAAAAAGGAATGAAGATGGGGAAAAGAATGGCTGGAGTAGTACTTCTTTTGAAACTTATAATTCTTGGGCAAAAAGAAATCAGATCGGCTCTATTGGAGTTGATAAGGAAGAAGCCAAGAAGTATCTTCTGACTCACTTTAAAAATGTAGGTAGAAATGAGACTTCTTTAAAAAAACTAGAAAAAATATTTGGATGATTCAGTGGAAAAATTTAATATGATCGACAATTTTCTTTACACAGAAATAGTTGTTTAAAAGGAGCACGCCTTCGATTATAATCAACATAATCGAACGTGTGTTTTTTTTGTGGCAATTTTTATATAAATTAGACTGAAGGGATACGTACATGATGAAAAAGACAAAATCTTTCCATATCCTCGTTTGGGTTATTCTTGGGGGGACAATTTTCACGAGAATAGCCAGTTTCATGGCCATTCCATTTTTGGCTCTGTATCTGCATAATACACAGGGGGTTAACCCGATATTAATTGGATTAACGATAGGGGTAGCACCGCTCGTCTCAACAATAGGGGGTTTTATTGGCGGGTATTTAACAGATCGCTTTGGTCGAAAAAAGGTCATCCTTACGACCATTTTTGTTTGGAGTTTCGTTTTCATTGGCTTTGGATTAGCAAAAAGTATTTACCTATTTATTTTTCTGAACGCCTTAAATGGATTATGCCGCTCCTTTTTTGAGCCATCAACACAAGCGCTAATGATTGACTTCACTGAACCTGATCAACGCAAAAGAATGTTTACGCTTCGTTATACAGCTATTAATATTGCGGGTGTTATTGGTCCATTGCTGGGGGCTTATATTGCAACTGTTTCTTCACAAAGTATCCCGTTTTTTATCACAGGCTTTATGTATTGTATATACGGCGGCTTTCTCTTCGTTATTCTAAATCGGTATACAATGCGGCAAGTTATTAGCAAGTCACCTGTTCACATTTATCAAATGCTAAAAATTGTATCATCAAATCGTGCACTTATTTTCTTTATTTTAGGTGCAATCTTTATTAATATTGGGTACTCTCAATTGGATTCTACTGTTCCACAATTTTTAGAAATGACTTTTGAAAACGGGGTTTATTTATTTTCAGTAATAATTTCACTAAACGCTGCGATCGTTATTCTGCTGCAATTTCCAATCAGTCTTTGGAGTGAAAAATTATCTGCTGTAAATTCGATGACAATCGGGATCGTCTTTTTTGGTGCCGGCTATATTCTTTTTATATTTGGAACGAATCTCCCTATGTTAATTGCTGCTATTACTGTTGTGACATTAGGTGAAATTTTTACGTTTCCTTCAATGAATATACTTATTGATCAGATTGCTCCTGATGACCAAAAGGGAACCTATTTAGGGGCAACGCAATTTAGAAATATCGGCAGCTTCGTCGGGCCGATCATTGGCGGGTGGCTATTGACGTTTGGAAGTGGAGCCCCTTTATTCGGTACAATGGCCTTCATTGTCTTAATTAGTATTGTTTTTTATCGAGCGGGGGATCAATCTGCAGAGTCTTCCAGAGGAGTACAGAGATATGGTACGTGAAAATTGGACCCATCTCTTTATCTTGTTAGTAATAAAGCCTTTCCTCGGGTAGAATTTGAGGAAAGGCTTAATGGAATAGTTATTTTAAAGTAAACGTAACTTTTTTCCCTTTTGAAAGATCCTTTGCTTCCTTATCCTTCATAGGTCCGATTTCAATTTCAAATGATTTATCTTTCCAAATTTTATCGTACATTTCTTTTTCTAATACATAGATTTGCAGTAACTCATCCGAAGTTCCAGGTGCAATTACATCATCATATCGATAATTAAGCAGCATGCCTTCATTAAGCATATATTGTGTGCCGTCATTAACTGTTAGCTTAGAACTGATTGAACTTTGAGCAATCTCTGAGGTTTCTTTATTATCAATATTAAATTTTACAGTTAACAGAACTACTCCATTATTGAACGCTTCAAATCTTGGTGCTTCCACTTCATTTGGTACAAATTCAGTGAATTGATATCCATCTAAAGTAACAGTAGCCTCTCCTAAAGGCTCACTTTTTCCAATGCCGCTTTTTTCTTCGATCATTGTCTTTGTGCCCCAGTCCTCTACAGTTGCTTTATCTTGATAAAAGCTCTTATTTCCTTCCACTTTTTTCTCTCCAAGCTCATTAAGAGACAGTGTGAATTGCCCTTCCTTACCGAATGTAGAAGAGAAATCATCTTTTACAGATTGAGGTTTAGGTACTTCAACTAAAGCTGTTGATTAAGCACTTGTTTTAAATGATCTTCTCCAAATGGATAAGTATAATAACCAGTTATTGATTCTCCAGCTTTGATTAAATAACCATTCGAATGTGTAAGCTTTGTAGATAGCTGATCATCCTCCGGCAAAAGGTCTCTATAGTTATCATAAGCCTTTTCGGCACCTGTAAAATTCAGATAAAAAGCTGGCATATAGTAGGCATCTTTGTCCGTTTCATTCGTTACCGTATATTTAGCAATGATGACGCCGCCATTCGTTTGATCGTTAAATGGAATCATAAAATCAGTATGAAAGTCTTTTAATTCAATAAGTTTATAGGCATCTAGTGAAACAGAAACGCCTTCCATCTCATGCTTTTGAGGGTTGTCATTTTCATAAAGGATCTTAGTTGTTCCTTCTGTTTCCTTTTCCATATAGCTAATTAATTCAGAAAAGTCACTTGAGCTTTTGCTTTCCTTTGTATCGGCTTCTTCCGTTACTTCATCCGCATCATCTTTTTCTTCTTGCGTATCCTCTTTTACGACAGCTGTTTCTTTAGAGCTTTCTGATTCTTTTTCCTTAGATGCTTGCTTATCTCCACTACACCCAGTTAATACAAATGCAGCTAATAGCATAGCGAAGAGTAAGGTAACTAGTTTTTTTGACATAAATCTAAACAACCTCCAATTAAAAATGATTCTCTAATCCTACTATAATATGGTAATTGCACAAAGGGTAAAAAGGGCTAACGTTGGCAAAATATACCTAATAGGGAGAAAGGAGGGAACTGTTCTATTTGAACTAAAAATAATAAGGGATACAACTCAAAGTTTATTAGTGTGGAAAAATGAAGTGATAAAAGGCTTAAATGATTGTGTGAGATTAGTTGGGAGTTTTACTTCAAAGACGTTTATGAATAATGGGCCGCCATTTCCAATTATTTTGCAATTAGTTTGTAACTGTTTAACAGACCATCCGTCTATTATAAAGAATAAAGGATGATTGATGTTGATAAAGCCATCGGTGTTGACAAGAATGCGTTTTATTCGAATGAATAATTTAATGAGCGGGTATACCGATGGCGATTTTTTTGCACCAGCAATATTATTTAACAAAGCCTTTCAATAAAAAAGACAATCAGAGGTGATGGTATGAAGAAGATTATTCAATATTTTTCATTTGTTTTCATCGGGGTTTTAATAATAGGTTTGTTTCCTTCTATTTCAAGTGCTTGTTCATGTGCAGAGTTACCTAGTGTTGAGGAAGAATTTTAACGTTCACAAGCAGTATTTAGTGGGAAAGTTGTTGAGGTGAAAGACAAAAAGGACAAAAAAGGATATACACCGAAGTCAGTCCTCTTTGAAGTCACTAACACATGGAAAGGAATTCAACAATCACAGGTAATAATTACTACTGGTCAAGGGGGTGGAGACTGCGGAATTGATTTTAAAGTGGGCCAAGATTATTTGGTTTATGCCCATGAATCAACCATGTATGGGGAAAACACACTTGTTACAGTCATTTGTGATCGAACGAATAAACTTAGTTCTTTACAGCAAGATCTAGAGGTACTTGGTGAAGGAGAGCCGCCAAGTGAGATAGTAGATTTAAGCAATGAAAATGGGGGAAATCAAATGTATATTTGGATTCCTGTATTTATAGCTTTTGGTATTGTGGCGATCATTTTGATAAAAAGACGTAAAAAGTTTAATGGGTAGTGGGACAAGGGACCTGTCCCATTGTCCCCTAAAATGAGCTTAAACTTTCAATAAGGAGCATTCCTGTTAGAAGGATTTTCGGGGACTTGAACAAAAAAGAGCCCTCTTGGTATGATATGGGGTGTCAAATCGTGGCGAAATGACCCCTAATTTGTTAACCAAGGAGGACTCCATAATGGA
>NZ_JBIACJ010000021.1:0-48100 GCF_042865275.1 Cytobacillus mangrovibacter
TACTTCTAAATCTAAAGGTAAAACTATTTGATTCATGTTATAATTTTTAAACATAAGGATCCTTCTTTCTGAGATTTGGTGTGGTAACTTTATCTTATCAGAAGTGGTCCTTATTTTTATGCAAAAATTAATCAAAGCCGGTGAAATTTTACTCGTCGTAAAATTCCACCGGCTTTTTCATTTCAGAGGTGGGTTTTGTCCCAGCCTCTTTTTTCTCATTATACAAGTTCAAATCTGTTTTGGATTTCTTTTAGTAATTGCTCTGCACCTTCACGGCTAACAATTAATTTACCGCTTGCTAGAGTAATATTATCGTCAGAAACTTCCCCAGTTACTTGACAAGTCATATTAGGCTTGTACTTCTTAAGGATAATTCTTTCATCATCTACATAAATTTCAAGTGCATCTTTCTCAGCTATATCTAATGTACGTCTTAATTCAATAGGGATAACAACGCGTCCAAGTTCATCAACTTTACGAACAATACCAGTAGATTTCATTTAATATTCTCCTCCTAAAATACATAATAATATTTTTCTATTTTTTATATCTATTCGTCAATATTCGACAAAATTCTTTGTACCTCAATAATACCAGTCATTCCAAAAAACGTCAATTATTTTATTTCTAATTTAAGTAGAAATTTTTACCTTCTTTATAGATGCTGGTACAAATGGATTTGTACGAAAATATTTGTATATTGTATCTCTTATTAAAGAATTGACATAAAAAATGGGAAATGTCAATAAAATCAACTTAATAATTCTTCGACAAACTCCTTTTTCTTTTGACAGATTGATATAATTATATTCGAAGATAAAAGAAGAGTTATTGAGGGCGTTTGTCTTGTCATTGTCATTATTCATTTTGTTGCACAAATACTAAATTTTAGGTATATTTTGATGGTATGAGCGGTAAAGATGATGGGTATGAGAATAGCCAGTTTTGATTTCTTTACATCTCTTCTTAGCAGCTTTAATATGTGAAGCTAAGGGTCTTTTCAAAGTATCACTAACTATTGATATCTATTCGTTTAAGGATATGGAGCTTTTATAAGGAGGGAAATTCCATGACGGAAAAAGCAAAAACTTTCTATTTAACAACACCTATTTATTATCCAAGCGGAAATCTACATATAGGGCATGCCTATACGACGGTTGCTGGGGATGCAATGGCTCGTTATAAGCGCATGCGCGGTTTTGATGTTATGTATCTTACTGGTACAGATGAACATGGCCAAAAGATTCAGGAAAAAGCAGAGGAAAAAGGAATAACGCCGCAAAGCTATGTGGATGAAATTGTTGAAGGGATCCAAGAGCTTTGGAAAAAGCTCGATATTTCTTATGATGACTTTATCCGTACAACACAGGATCGTCATAAGGAAATCGTGGAAAAAATCTTTGCTCAATTATTGGAGCAAGGGGATATTTATTTAGGAGAATATGAGGGTTGGTATTGTACTCCTTGTGAATCGTTTTTCACAGAACGCCAGCTTGAAGAAGGAAACTGCCCAGATTGCAGAAGACCTGTAAACAAAGTGAAGGAAGAATCTTATTTCTTCAAGGTTAGCAAATATGCAGATAGATTGCTTCAATATTATGAAGAGAATCCTTCCTTTATTCAGCCAGAGTCACGTAAAAATGAAATGGTAAATAATTTTATTAAGCCAGGCTTAGAAGATCTTGCCGTTTCAAGAACGACTTTTGATTGGGGAGTAAAGGTGCCTGGAAATCCAAAGCATGTCGTCTATGTTTGGATTGATGCATTATCCAACTATATTACTGCTCTTGGATATGGGACAGAAGAGGATTCGAAGTACAAGAAATACTGGCCGGCAGATGTTCATTTAGTGGGAAAGGAAATTGTCCGTTTCCATACGATCTATTGGCCGATTATGTTAATGGCTCTTGATCTTCCTCTTCCTAAAAAGGTATTTGGCCATGGATGGCTATTAATGAAAGATGGCAAAATGTCCAAGTCAAAGGGAAATGTCGTTGATCCTGTTACACTAATTGATCGCTATGGATTAGATGCTCTGCGTTATTATTTATTGCGTGAGGTTCCATTCGGCTCAGATGGTGTATTTACTCCAGAGGGGTTTGTTGAAAGGATTAATTTCGATCTTGCTAATGACCTAGGGAATTTATTAAATCGTACATTAGCCATGGTGGATAAATATTTTGATGGGGTCATTCCAACTTATAGTGGATCGACTGGTGAATTCGAACAACAATTATTGCAAGTAAATAAAGAGACGGTTACGAAATATGAAGAGGCAATGGAAAGTATGGAGTTTTCTGTTGCGTTAACAGCTGTGTGGCAATTAGTAAGCAAATCAAATAAATATATTGATGAAACACAGCCGTGGGCATTAGCTAAAGATGAGGAAAAGACGGAAGAACTAGGAAATGTAATGGTACACTTGGCAGAATCATTAAGAAGGATTGCTATCCTATTGCAGCCTTTCCTTACAAGAACACCTAAGGAAATATTCACTCAATTAAATGTGAATGAAGAGGGCTTGACCGCATGGGAGAGCCTAGATGAGTTCAGCTTAATTCCAGAAGGAACAAAAATTGCGAAGGGCAATCCTATTTTCCCACGTCTGGATTTAAATGAAGAAGTCGAGTATATCAAAACAAAGATGCAAGGTGCAGCACCAAAAGTAGAAGCAGTGGAAATAGAGGAAAAGCCTGATAGCGAAGAGATTACGATTGATGACTTTATGAAGGTGGACTTACGGGTAGCACAAGTCACTCATGCAGAACCAGTGAAAAAGGCAGATAAACTCCTTAAGCTTCAATTGGATTTAGGCTATGAAAAACGTCAAGTTGTTTCAGGAATTGCTAAGTTTTATAAACCAGAAGACTTAGTAGGAAGAAAGGTCATTTGTGTAACGAACTTAAAGCCTGTCAAGCTTCGTGGGGAGCTTTCTGAAGGGATGATCCTAGCTGGTGGAAAAGATGGGGAATTGTCTCTGGCAACGATTGCTGAGTCTCTTCCATTAGGCGCAAGGGTAAAATAATAAAAGTAAATAACATAGAAATGTTTCACGTGTAACATCTAGCGTTGGACATTTCTATGTTTTTCTTTTATAAAATAATTTATCTCGTGGGAAAATGTTGATAGGTGTGTAATTTGTGGATGTAATATAGTAACTTTTGTTATATTTACATACTGAATGAGAGAATTAAACTATTATTTCAAAAGAGTCATATTACTATTCGTTATCTCTATGAAATGAATGTAATTAAAAAATAATATTTGTTATAAAGGGGTGTTTTGATGTTATTCGACACACATGTACATTTGAATGCAGAACAATATAAAGAGGATTTAGAAGAGGTCATTGAACGGGCATTAAACGAGGGAATTTCTCGTATGGTTGTCGTTGGCTTCGATCGTCCAACCATTGAAAAGGCAATGGAATTAGTGGAGAAATATGATTTTATGTATGCAAGTGTTGGTTGGCATCCTGTTGATGCAATTGATATGAAGGATGAAGATCTTCTATGGATAGAGGAGCTTGCCAGTCATCCAAAGGTCGTTGCGATCGGAGAAATGGGATTGGATTATTATTGGGATAAATCTCCAAAGGAAATCCAGAAAGAAGTATTTAGAAGGCAAATTCAACTGGCGAAAAAGGTTAAATTGCCAATTGTTATCCATAATCGAGAGGCAACTGCTGATATTGTTGAGATTCTTAAAGAAGAGGGCGCAGAAGAAGTTGGAGGCATTATGCATTGCTTTAGCGGCAGTTCAGAGACGGCAAAGGAATGTGTGGATATGAATTTTTACATTTCACTGGGTGGGCCTGTTACGTTTAAAAATGCGAAAAAGCCAAAAGAAGTGGCAGAAGCTATTCCCCTAGAAAAGTTATTGATTGAGACGGATTGCCCTTATTTAGCCCCGCACCCATACAGAGGGAAGCGAAATGAACCGAGTTATGTAAAGTTAGTTGCTGAGCAGATTGCTGAAATTAAAGGGCTCTCTCTGGAAGAAGTAGCTGAAGTAACAACCGCCAATGCTCAAAAATTATTCGGCATAAACTGATAGGGAATATTGTCGCTTTTTCGGAAAGCTTGTCCCTTTATTTTCTATTTCTAAAAAGTTCTACATTTCTTCTCATTCTCATAGGATAACCATGTCGATAAGTCTCTCTTTCCAATCTCTTGAAACTTTTGCATAATAGGGAATATGTTTGAGGGGGTGGCTGGTTATTCTACTTGGAAAGAGAGATTTCGATTACTAGTTAGACAGTTTGCTTAACTCCCATATATTGGGGTAATTAAGACCGAGGAGTTGACAGTAAGCACGATTGTCTATATAATCACTCCGAGAGAAAAGGAGGCGTTTTTCATCGTATTCAAAAACATGAAAAACCTGTTATCCAAGTCTTTGAGTAAGAAGAAAGTAGCAATCATCACTGCTAGTTTCGTAGTTTTTGCAGCTGCATTTAGCTTCTTAATCTTTGAAACTACTAAGAAAACAGTAGCTATTACATTAGACGGCCAAGAAAGAAATATAAGAACCCATGCAGAAACGGTTAGTGAGCTACTTGCTGATCTAGATATTTCTTTACACTCAGCAGACTATGTGTTTCCTTCGAAAGGCACAAAGGTAAAAAACAATTCAGAAGTTGTTTGGAAACCGGCAAAACAGGTCTACATTGTCAAAGACAGCGAGAAGAAAACGATTTGGACAGTATCTGAAACAGTTAAAGAGCTATTGAATGAACAGAAGATCACTATATCTGAACATGATAAAGTTCAACCAAATCTCGAGGAAAAAATCAAAAATAACATAGAAATTGAAGTAGATACAGCTTTCCCATTAACATTATCAGATGGCGGAAATGAGAAGCAGGTATGGTCAACTTCGACTACGGTCGCTGACTTTTTAGAACTTCAGGGGATTGCACTAGGTGAATTAGATCGTGTTGAACCAAAAGCAGAAGAAAAGGTCAAAGAAAATGGCATCATTAAGGTCATTCGAGTAGAAAAGGTCACCGATGTAGTGGAAGAACCAATTCAGTTTGCGGTTGTAACAAAGAAGGATAGCAGTATGAATAAAGGCTCCGAAAAGGTTGTTAAGCAAGGAAAAGAAGGCCTTATAAGCAAGGAGTTTGAAGTTGTACTTGAGAACGGCAAAGAAGTCTCAAGAAAGTTAATTAGTGAGAAGAATGTTAGAGAAAAGGTAGATAAAGTAGTTGCTGTTGGTTCAAAGGTTGTTAAACAGGTTGTATCACGTAGCAATGATTCAAGCGGTGGTAAAGAAATTTATGTCGCTTCTACAGCGTATACTGCGTTTTGTAATGGCTGTTCCGGAAAAACGGCAACAGGCATTAATTTACGATCGAACCCAAATGTAAAAGTGATTGCAGTTGACCCAAGAATCATTCCTCTAGGAACAAAAGTATATGTAGAGGGTTATGGGTATGCAGTAGCTGCTGATACTGGATCTGCAATCAAAGGAAATAAGATTGACGTATTCTTCTCAACGAAAGCGGAAGCTTATCGCTGGGGACGTAAGACGGTTAAAATAAGAATCTTAAATTAATAATATTCTTTGGAGCAGGGGATTTAAAATCCTCTGCATTTTTTATTTTTTTTCTTTATAGGCTTTTTCATATATAATAAAAATCATTATTTAGTGTTCATAAATATAGACGTTTCATGTTACAGAAATGTTTCAGGTTTTTATCAATTATTTTATTTTAAATTATTTAGCACAGCCTAAGAGGTGCTGTTCGTTTTTCTAAGGAGGAAATATGAAGGTCAAAGAAATTATCGTTGTCGAGGGTAAAGATGATACGACAGCGATTAAAAGAGCATTAGATGCGGATACAATCGAGACAAATGGTTCAGCAATTAGTCAGGAAACGATTGAGAAAATAAAGCTAGCTCATCAAACAAGAGGAGTTATCGTACTAACTGATCCAGATTACCCCGGGCAAAAAATCCGTCACACAATTAAAGAGCAGGTTCCAGGCTGTAAACATGCTTTTATCGAAAAGGAAGATGCTATTCATAAATACGGGAAAGGGGTTGGTGTTGAACATGCAACTCCTGAAACCATTCGAAGGGCTCTCCAGCATGCGCATATGATGCATGAAGAGGTTGTGGAGGAAATTACTCAAGAGGATTTAATAATAGCAGGTCTAATTGGCGGCGAAGGGGCAAGAGAGCGAAGAGAGAAGTTAGGGAAGTTATTAAAAATTGGTTTTGCCAATGGAAAACAGCTGCATAAAAGGCTTATGATGTTCCAGATTAGCAAAGACGCATTTGCAGCAGCTATTCAAGCAATACGTCAGGAGGAAGAAAATGCATAAAGACATTGCAACACCCATTAGAACTAGCGCCATTCTTAAAAAATATGGTTTTTCCTTTAAAAAAAGCTTAGGCCAAAACTTCTTAATTGATACGAATATACTAAGGAGAATCGTTGATCATGCAGAGCTGACTGAAGAATCAGCTGCAATTGAAATTGGTCCAGGAATCGGTGCACTTACTGAGCAACTTGCCAAGAGAAGCAAAAAGGTCGTTGCATTTGAAATTGATCAGCGTTTGCTGCCCATTTTGGAGGAGACATTAGCTCCTTATCCAAATACGAAGATCATTCATCAGGATGTGTTAAAAGCAGATGTAAAAGGAATGATTGATCAGGAATTAGGTGGGATAGAGGATTTAATGGTTGTTGCCAACCTTCCTTACTATGTTACAACACCAATTATTATGAAGTTGCTTGAGGAAAAGCTGCCGATCAGAGGGATTGTCTGTATGCTTCAAAAGGAAGTAGCTGACCGTATCTCTGCAAAGCCAGGTACAAAAGATTATGGCTCACTTTCTATTGCCATCCAGTACTATACTGTGGCTGAAACAGTGATGATTGTACCAAAAACAGTATTTGTCCCTCAGCCTAATGTTGACTCAGCTGTCATCAGGTTAACAAGACGCAGTGAACCAGCTGTATCTGTAAGGAATGAGGATTTCTTCTTTCGATTAATAAAAATCAGCTTTGCCCAAAGACGAAAAACATTACTGAATAACCTAACGAATGGTTTGCCAGATGGTAAACAGAAGAAGGAGGCCATCCTTTCTGCATTAGCACAGGCAGAAATCGATCCTGGCAGAAGAGGGGAAACCTTATCTATGGAGGAATTTGCGCGATTAAGCGATAAACTAAACACTGAATTCTCTTAAGGTCTGCAATTTTGCAGATCTTTTTTTTATCTCTTAAAGAATAATGTTTTTTAAATAAATTGTGTGAATGAAAGCTGTGGACAAATAAGCTTGGTTGGTTGGAGCGAAATCAACCTTTACGAACTCATGCTAAAAAGCAACAATGCTCACATATTTATGGACATTTGCATATTTTATGAGATAAGAAACATTCAATTCGATTAGATAGCTCTATTATGTGTGGGCTAATTGGAGTGACGTTAGGTGAGCATAAACATCATGGATATTGTCGGCAGGATTTCTTATCATTGTGATATTTTGTTTCGAGTGATCGATATACGGGAGGAAAATGGCAGGAAATTTGCTGTTCTATACGGAGAAGATATTCGTCTGATTGCAGATGCACCTCTCGATGATTTGCTAGCCGTTAGCCAATCAACTAGGGAAAAGGCAGCTAAAGAATTCCATTCGATGGAAGAGCAATCTCTCCAATTGTTTCGTCAGGATGTGGATCTGCTAAAGCAAAGGCAAGAGTATGATGCAACAGATGGATATAGCAAAGCCTATAACTATTTCCAGATTCCAGGGAGAGTACTGCATTTAGATGGAGATCCCGCTTATTTGGAGAAATGCTTATCGTTATATGAAAAAATAGGTGTACCTGTTACGGGGATACATTGCAACGAAAAAGAAATGCCCGTTAAGATTGGCCAGCTTATTGATTATTACAGACCTGATATTTTAGTTATAACAGGGCATGATGCATACTCAAAGGCAAAGGGAAAAAAGGCAGATATTAATGCATATAGACATTCTAAGCATTTTGTTCAAACAGTTAAAGAAGCAAGGAAGAAGGTTCCTCATCTAGATCAGCTTGTAATATTTGCTGGTGCATGCCAATCACATTTCGAATCCATTATCCATGCAGGAGCAAATTTTGCAAGTTCTCCATACAGGGTGAATATCCATGCATTGGATCCTGTGTATATTGTGGCAAAAATCAGCTTTACCCCCTTCATGGAACGAATCAATGTGTGGGATGTACTAAGGAATACGTTAACAGGGGAAAAAGGATTAGGGGGAATAGAGACAAGAGGTGTGCTGAGGACAGGGATGCCTTATAATAGGGAACAAAATAATGAATCTTGATAATAAGCCGTTCGTTCTTTCAAACGGTTTATTTTTTTGTGAGAAGAGAATATAAAAGGTTTTATATGAATATACATATTACTTCTGGTATATGGATAACCTAAAAATGTTGAAAAATAGAAGATATTGCGGAAGAAAATATATTGACAATCTTTTTTAGTTCCTGTTATAATTTATATTTTTATTTGACTTCATGGTGTCAACGTGATATACTTAACATAGTGAGGTGGACCGAATGGGAAAAACATTATATGATATCAAAAAGGCTCTTGATTCAAACCTTGGGAAAAGACTTTTGCTCAAGGCGAATGGCGGACGGAGAAAGACCATTGAGCGTTCAGGTGTTTTAGCAGAAACGTATCCTTCCGTATTTGTAATTGAATTAGATCAGGAAGAAAATGCGTTTGAACGTGTATCTTACAGCTATGCAGATGTCTTAACAGAAACGGTTCAAATTACATTCTATGAAGATACAACAGGACAAGTTGCTTTAAATTAATATATTATGATTGACACGGGGCTACTGATAATTGTTGTGGCTCTTTTTTACAGGGTAAGGAATAATTACTTTCGGAGGCCAATCCTCACAAAAGGGTACAGAATACACCCTTTTGTGAGGATTGAGCCTTTTTATTTTCATGAAAAATCAAATATAACTCATACTATAATTACCGCAGCGTGGAAGGAGATGTTAATCATAGGCAAAAGAAGAGGGGTTATGTCAGAAGGGTTTAAAGAAGAACTTGCGAAGGAACTGGGATTTTATGATGTCGTCCAAAAAGAGGGATGGGGCGGCATTAAAGCTAGAGACGCCGGAAACATGGTAAAAAGAGCGGTTGAAATAGCACAGCAGAGTCTTCTGAAAAACAAATAACCTAAGCTTGCTTGATTAATGATTATAATGAATACACTGCGGTATGCCGGGGTAATATGCCCCGGCATATTTCTTTCTAAAAAGGACATCAAATAAATAATTTGTGACGAATGTGAGTTCAGAGGTCTTACTTTTGTTGTTTTGTGGTAAAATAGGACAAAAAATGGAGACGTTGAAATTTATAAAGTAGGTGGAAATGTTGAAGCTTATGGTAAAGGCACCGGCTAAAATCAACTTATCATTAGATGTTTTACACAAACGCGAAGATGGCTATCATGAAGTTGAAATGATTATGACAACAATTGATTTAGCGGATCGCCTGGAATTAACATTATTGGAACAGGATGAAATAAAAATTATCTCGCATAATCGCTTTGTACCAGATGATCAGCGAAATCTTGCTTATCAGGCTGCACTTCTTTTGAAAGAACGATTTAAAGTGAATAAAGGAGTGTCCATTACAATTGAAAAGACCATTCCTGTTGCGGCAGGCCTTGCGGGAGGAAGCAGTGATGCGGCGGCTGTCCTAAGAGGGCTGAATAAGCTCTGGGATCTTGGGCTTTCGATTGATCATCTCGCAGAAATTGGCGCAGAAATTGGGTCAGACGTTTCCTTCTGTGTCTATGGAGGGACTGCACTTGCGACCGGACGCGGGGAGATCATTACTGAACTACCAGCTGCACCAACATGCTGGATCGTTCTAGCTAAGCCATTTATCGGCGTTTCGACTGCAGATGTTTATCGCAGGCTGAATGTAAAGGGGATCGACCATCCAAAAACAAAGGAAATGATTCAAGCAATTGAAAAGGGAAGTTACGAGGGCGTATGTGGGCATCTTGGCAATGTCCTTGAAGAAGTAACCTTTTCGTTGCATCCAGAGGTCGAACAAATTAAAGAGCAAATGAAACGCTTTGGAGCGGATGCTGTATTGATGAGCGGCAGCGGGCCAACTGTGTTTGGACTTGTTCATCATGATTCAAGAATGCAGCGGGTCTATAATGGACTTAGGGGTTTTTGTGATCAGGTTTTTGCTGTTAGAATGCTTGGTGAAAGACATATGCTTGATTAAATCCGGATAATAATGATATATTAGCGATAAAATATTCGGATTTATTTGGGGGTCCTATGATGAAGTTTCGTCGAAGTGAACGTTTAATCGATATGACGAATTATTTACTAGAACATCCACATCAATTAGTTTCTTTAACATTATTTTCAGAAAGATACGGATCCGCTAAATCTTCTATTAGCGAAGATTTAGCTATAATTAAAGAGACTTTTGAACAAAGAAATATTGGTACTTTGCAAACAGTGCCAGGTGCAGCAGGTGGAGTAAGGTTCCAAGTAAAGGTGTCAGATGAAGAGGCAAGGCCATTTATTCAAGAACTTTGTGGATTAATTGCTAGTCCAGAAAGGCTATTGCCAGGCGGATATTTGTATATGACAGATATCCTAGGGGATCCAGCGATTGTCCAGAAGGTTGGGCGTTTGTTTGCTTCTGCCTATGCTGATACAAAGATTGATGTTGTTATGACTGTAGCAACAAAAGGGATTCCTTTAGCTTATGCTGTTGCTAATTATTTAAATGTCCCAGTGGTTATTGTTAGAAGAGATAGCAGGGTAACAGAGGGATCAACAGTAAGCATCAACTATGTATCAGGCTCTGCAAAAAGAATTCAGACGATGCTGCTCTCAAAAAGAAGTCTGGAGGAAGGCTCTAGGGTATTGATAGTAGACGACTTTATGAAAGCTGGCGGAACCGTCAATGGAATGGTTAGCATGCTCGAGGAGTTTAAAGCTCATGTAGCTGGTATTGCTGTATTAGTTGAGGCGGAGAAAGCTGAAAAGCGCCTAGTGGATGAGTATTTATCTTTAGTTAGGCTGTCAGATGTTGATGTAAATGAGAAAAAGATTAATGTAAGTGAAGGAAATTATTTTAAAAGATCTGTTTAGGGGGAAAGTCATATGAAAACAATTCAAACGCTTATGGCTCCAGCAGCAATAGGACCTTACTCACAAGGGATTATCGTAAATAATCTATTTTACAGCTCCGGCCAAATTCCGCTGACAGCTGATGGAGTAATGGTTGAGGGGGATATAAAAGCCCAGACCCATCAAGTTTTTAAAAACCTTCAAGCCGTTCTTGAAGAAGCAGGTGCCTCTTTAGATACTGTTGTAAAAGCGACCGTATTTATTAAAGATATGAACGAATTTGCAATGCTTAATGAAGTGTACAGTGAGTATTTCCATACTCATAAGCCTGCTCGCTCTTGTGTGGAAGTTGCTCGGCTTCCGAAAGATGCATTAGTAGAAATTGAAGTAGTTGCACTTGTAAAATAAAATATATGATTGTTTCCAGGCAAGCTTATTAATTAATGAGCTTGTTTTTTTATTATATAACTTAGCACATTTGTTCTATAGGACTATATATTTAGACCGATAAGGCATAATTGATTTTTTCTGTATATTATTAGGGGAATCTAGTCATAATGAATGAGGAGATATGAGGGAAATTATGACAACTTACACTATCAACAGAATAATTCGAAAAATTTTTTCCGTTTAAAGAAGGAGAAAAATAAACTATGTTGAATTTATACACTAGGTTTGTATCTTCTAGCAAAGGTGGTGAACAGGATGGAAGTAACTGACGTAAGATTACGCCGTGTTAATACAGATGGTCGGATGAGGGCTATTGCATCCATTACTTTAGATCATGAATTTGTTGTTCACGATATTCGAGTAATTGATGGGAATAACGGTCTATTTGTTGCAATGCCTAGCAAACGTACTCCAGATGGTGAATTTAGAGATATTGCCCACCCAATTAATTCAGGGACTAGAGGCAAAATTCAGGAGGCTGTATTATCGGAATACCACCGATTAGGTGAATTAGAAGTTGAATTTGAAGAAGCTGGAGCTTCCTAAATCATAAAACAGCAAGGGCCTACTTCCAAAGTACGGCTCTTTTTAATTATGGCCGTTTTCTAAAAGATTGCTGTTATTAAATAAGTTTTGTAAATACAAACTGTTACCAGAAAAGGCTGTTGATTGGAGCGGAAATCAACCTCTACCTTTCCCTCATTAATTACCACAAATGATCTGTATCTAAACCTATCCCATTTAAAAAAAGTGTTCACTAAATTGACAAAATTAAGTAGTTTCTCCTCACTCCTTGAAATAGAAGCCTATTTAAGATATATTTTTAATGGATAAAAAGGATATAATTGTGTTGGCATAATCGAGTTGCCTCCGTTTTATAGTAGGATGGCAGTATGACAATATATATTTTTTGGGAATGGAGGTCTGTCTATGTCTAATCGTTATGCGGTCATTTTAGCCGCGGGCCAGGGGACAAGAATGAAGTCAAAACTTTATAAAGTCCTTCATCCTGTGTGCGGCAAGCCAATGGTTCAACATGTGGTTGACCAAATTTCAAAGCTTAAGATGGAAAAAATCGTTACGATCATTGGCCATGGAGCAGAGCAAGTGCAAGCTCAACTTGGCAATGATATTTTATATGCATTGCAGAAGGAACAGCTGGGAACCGCTCATGCTGTTATGCAAGCGAAGGAAATGCTTAATGGGAAAGAGGGGGTAACGATTGTTGTATGTGGTGATACCCCACTGATCAAACATGATACAATGGAAGCGCTTTTTAAACATCATGAGGAGACTGGGGCAAAAGCAACTGTCTTAACAGTACAGGCAGAGGATCCAACTGGTTATGGCCGAATTGTTCGTGATGAGTTTGGACATGTTGAAAGAATTGTTGAACATAAGGACGCGACAGAAAAGGAACGGGAAATTCAAGAAATTAATTCTGGAACTTACTGTTTTGATAATGTGGCTCTATTCGATGCATTAAATCGAGTAGGAAATGATAATGTTCAAGGAGAATATTATCTGCCTGATGTCATCGAGATATTGAAGAATGATCAAGAAATTGTTACTGCTTATCAAACAGGAGACTTCGAAGAAACTCTTGGTGTAAATGATCGTGTAGCACTTTCTGAGGCAGAGCAATTTATGAAAAAACGAATCAATGAATGGCATATGAGAAATGGGGTTACAATTATTGACCCATTGAATACATATATTGGCCCAGATGTTACAATTGGAACAGATACGATCTTGCATCCAGGAACCATTCTTTCAGGTAATACAGTTATTGGTTCTGAATGTATCGTTGGTCCTCAAAGTGAAATTGTAGACTGTGAAGTTGGGGATCGTACAGTTATCCGCCAATCAGCGGCATTTGAAAGTCAGATTGGTTCTGATGTACAAATTGGCCCATTTGCTCATATTCGTCCACAATCAGACATTCATGGTCATGTGAAGATTGGTAATTTCGTTGAAGTGAAAAAAGCCGTTTTTGGCGAAGGAAGTAAAGCTTCGCATCTTAGTTATATAGGAGATGCAGAGGTCGGTCGTGATGTAAATATTGGCTGTGGAACAATCACAGTTAATTACGATGGAAAAAATAAATTCCTGACAAAAATAGAGGACGGCGTTTTTGTTGGCTGTAATTCGAATCTTGTTGCACCTGTAACAATAGGTAAAAATGCATATGTAGCAGCAGGCTCAACCATTACAGAGGATGTACCAGGTGAAGCGCTGTCAATTGCTCGAGCACGTCAAGTGAACAAAGAGAACTATGTTGATAAAATGAACAAAACGAAATAAATCGATGGAGGCTCAACATGTCTAACCAATATTTAGATCCTAATTTAAAGGTTTTTAGTCTTAATTCAAACCGTGATTTAGCAAGGGAGATCGCAAGTGTAATTGGAGTAGAATTAGGAAAGTGCTCCGTTCAGCGTTTTAGCGATGGTGAAATTCAAATCAATATCGAAGAGAGTATTCGTGGTTGTGATGTGTATGTTATTCAATCGACAAGCTCACCTGTGAATGAGCATTTAATGGAATTATTAATTATGATTGATGCTCTAAAGCGTGCCTCAGCAAAAACGATTAATATTGTTATGCCGTATTATGGTTATGCGCGTCAAGACCGCAAGGCAAGAGCACGTGAGCCAATTACGGCAAAACTAGCAGCAAATCTACTTGAAACAGCAGGAGCAACTCGTGTGATTACACTAGACTTGCATGCACCGCAAATTCAAGGTTTCTTTGATATCCCAATCGATCACTTAATGGGTGTACCTATTTTATCTGAGTACTTTAAAAATAAAGCAATGAATGGGGATCTTGTCATCGTATCACCAGATCACGGTGGTGTAACACGTGCCCGTAAGATGGCCGAACGTTTAAAAGCGCCAATTGCTATTATTGATAAGCGCCGTCCGAAGCCGAATGTGGCTGAAGTGATGAACATCGTCGGGAATATTGATGGAAAGGTAGCCATCTTAATTGATGATATCATTGATACAGCAGGAACCATTACTCTAGCAGCAAATGCACTTGTAGAGAATGGGGCATCTGAAGTGTATGCATGCTGTACACATCCAGTTTTATCAGGACCTGCTATTGAGCGAATCGAGAATTCAAATATTAAAGAATTAGTAGTTACTAATTCAATTGCACTACCAGAGGAAAAGAAAATTGGCAAGATTGTTGAGCTGTCTGTCGCACCGCTAATTGGTGAAGCGATCATTCGTGTTCACGAAGAACAATCAGTAAGTACATTATTTGATTGATTGACTAATTAAAGACTAGTAACTAGGCTTGCTATTTAGCAGGCCTAGAATTGTCCTATCTAAATCTAGTGTTAATGAATTTGAAGGTTTAGATTCCCTCCTTTTAGGGCATTTTTTATATAGAGTGCTTCGATTATAAATGAGGAAGGGGATCTATTAATGACAGCTGTATTGCAAGCGCAGGAAAGAAAAGAATTTCGAGGATCTGCTTTAACACATATTCGCCGGGATGGAAATATTCCAGCGGTCGTCTATGGAGCCAAATTGGAAAGTAAATCCATTTATTTTAGCGAGACAGATTTCACAAAGGTCATTCGAAAAGTAGGCAGGAATGGTGTGATTTCATTAGATTTGGCTGGTAATAAATATAATGTCGTGTTAAGCGACTATCAGGCTGATCCGATTAAAAATGAGGTTATTCATGTTGATTTTCTTGCTGTAGATCTATCGCAGGATATAACGGCCAATGTTCGTGTGAATTTGGTTGGGGATGCGGCAGGCGTTAAGGATGGTGGGGTCATGCAGCAATCCATGCATGAGGTATCTGTCACCGCGACTCCAGATAATATTCCTCAATCAGTTGATATTGATGTAACAAGCATTCAAGTGAATGAAACGATTACGATTGCAGATATTAAAGCAAATCGGGCTTATAAAATAAATGACAGTGATGAAGAAGTGGTTGCCTCCATCCTTCCTCCTAGACAGGAAGAAGAAATTAACAGTGGGGAGAAGCAGGAAGCTGGGACCCCTGAAAATGAGGAAGGCAGAGAAACAAAGTCAAGTGAAGTATAAAGGCTAATCGTGCAAATGCCTTGCAAAAAGAAAAGGGGCTAGGCTGATATCATTATTGGTCAGCCCCTTCTTTTCGTATAAAGAGGTGGAAAGATGAAATTATTTGTTGGGTTGGGGAATCCGGGTAAGCAGTATGAAAAAACAAGACATAATATCGGATTTGAAGTAATAGATGCACTAGCTGAGCGTTTAAACATCCCTTTGAATCAAGCGAAATTTCAAGGAATCTATGGGATGGGTATTGTGAATGGAGAAAAGGTATATTTATTAAAACCGCTTACATATATGAATTTATCAGGTGAATCTATTTCTGCTATAATGGATTACTTTCAAATTGAGGATGAAGAGCTTGTTGTTATATACGATGATTTAGACTTGCCAGTTGGTAAAATTAGATTGCGTCAAAAAGGCAGTGCAGGTGGTCATAACGGGATTAAATCCACTATTGCTCACCTTGGTACACAAGAGTTTAACAGAATAAGAGTTGGTATCGATAGACCGCCAAGTGGGATGAAGGTTCCGGACTATGTATTAGGGCGATTTTCGAAAGAGGAGCAAGAAGCGATGGGTGAAGTTATTCAAAGATGTGCCAATGCATGTGAAGACTGGATATCTACCCCATTTTTGCAAATTATGAATGAATATAATCAGTAATCCTTCATATTCTCTTATAAGTATCATAAAATGGTATATCTCTATATTTTAGAAAGATACAATCTAGTCGTCTTGTCTTATGCTATGCCTGAGTCTGAACGAGCCGCTTCCGCTTTTCGAATTGTCTAGCTTCAGCGCCTACCCCCTCGAGGTCACAAGCCAATCCTCCCAGAAAGGTAAAAAGCACCTTTCCGTGAGGCTCGTCTTGTGCTTGTCGGGGGTGAGCAAGGCGCTTCCGCTTTTCGAGTGAATAAGTTTCATGTAAAGCGTTCATACTATTTGTATTGAACTGTTTTGCAGGGAGGGACAGGCATGGCTATTCATTATCATTGCCGTCATTGTGGAATGAAAATAGGTACGATTGAAAATACAGCCATAACCACTGAAAATCTAGGATTTCATCTATTAAATCATACAGAACGGCAGGAAATGATTTCATATGATCAATCTGGTGATCTTCAAGTTAAGGCGATATGCGAGGATTGTCAAGAGCTGCTTGAACGTAATCCCGATTATCATCAGCATGACTTTCTAATTCAGTAACAGGCTTTGGACCACCATCCAAAGCGTTTTTCTATTTCTAATTATTATAGACTGTCTAGCACTAGCGGCCGATCCTCGAGCCATAAGCCAATTCGTCTTGTCTTATGCTTGTTGGATCTGACTAGACCGCTTGCGCATTTCAGATTGGAGGGTAGCCATGATTGGGCTTAAACATATGATAAGTCAGCAAGATGATGTAAGGTCTGTCTTGTCTGGTATTAAAGAGGGATTGAAGGAACAGCTAATATCTGGCTTATCCGGTTCTGCACGTACACTATTTCTTGCTGCTGTTTATGAGCAGACAAGAAAGCCGATGCTTGTTGTTACACACAATCTTCTACAAGCACAGAAGCTGTATGAGGATGTTGCCCACTTGGCTGGGGAGTCAGAAGTGTTTTTGTATCCAGCCAATGAATTGATTGCAGCGGAAATTAGCATTGCTAGCCCTGAATTAAAGGCGCAGCGAATAGAAGTGCTTAACTATTGGAGCAAAAGCAAAAAGGGAATTATGATTGCGCCGATGGCAGGATTGAGGAAGATCCTTCCGCCGGCACCACTTTGGAAATCTTGTCAGTTAACTTTAAAAGTAGGTGATGAGCTTCTCGAAGAGCAATTCATGCAATTCATCCAAATGGGGTATGCTCGGGTTGAAATGGTTTCGTCACCTGGTGAATTTAGTGTAAGAGGCGGGATATTGGATATCTATCCCTTAACGGAAAATGATCCGGTTCGAATAGAATTATTTGATACGGAAGTGGACTCGATCCGTTCTTTTTCATTGGAGGATCAACGTTCAAAAGAGAAACTAGCAGAAGTAACTATTGGGCCTGCAACAGAATATCCTTTACAGGCTGAGCATGTTCAGAAAATCATAGAAAAGCTTGAGTCAGGTCTTGGAGCTAGTTTGAAAAAGTTAAAAGATGAGAAGGCCAAGACTTTACTAGCACAAAATATTGGGTACGATCTAGAACGGCTGAGAACAGGCAGTAAACCAGAGCAATTATTTAAGTATTTATCTTTTGCCTATGAAGAAGGAAATAGTTTAATAGACTATCTTCCCGATAATGGACTAATATTTATCGATGAAATCAGCCGTGTTCAGGAAATGAATGACTCTCTAGAAAAAGAAGAAGCTGAATGGTATACAAGTCTATTAAGTGAGGGCCAAATTATCCATGACGTGAAGATATCCCATAGCTTGCGTGGATTTTTGCATAAGAAAAAGCAGCCTGTTATTTATATGTCACTTTTCCTAAGACATGTCCCAAACACGAATCCAGAAAATATCATTAATGTGACTTGTAAGCAAATGCAAAATTTCCATGGCCAAATGAATGTATTAAAAGGGGAACTGGATCGTTGGAAAAAGGGGAATTATACCGTTATCTTATTAGGTCCTGGAGAAGAGCATGTAAAGAAGCTGAAAAGGGTATTAGAGGATTATGACATCGAGGTCCTATTTATCGATGAAAAACAGCCTCTCCTTTTAGGTAAAGCCCAGATTGTCGAGGGCAATCTTCAAACGGGATTTGAACTGCCGACCCAAAAGCTTGCTGTGATCACAGAAGAAGAGCTTTTTAATAAAAGGACAAAGAAGAAGCCCCGCCGTCAGAAGCTGTCTAATGCAGAGCGTATCAAAAGCTATTCAGAACTAAAAATTGGCGATCATGTTGTTCATGTTAATCATGGAATCGGAAAATATTTAGGAATTGAAACACTAGAGATCAATGGTGTTCATAAAGATTATCTCCACATTCGCTATCAAGGCAGTGATAAGCTTTATGTGCCTGTTGAGCAAATTGACCTTGTTCAGAAATATGTAGGCTCTGAAGCGAAAGAGCCAAAGATTTATAAATTAGGCGGAAACGATTGGAAGCGTGTTAAAAAGAAAGTCGAATCCTCTGTTCAAGATATTGCGGATGATCTGATCAAGCTATATGCGGAAAGGGAAGCCTCAAAAGGACATGCCTTTAGCCCAGATGGGGAGATGCAGCGGGAATTTGAAGCAGCCTTTGCCTATCAGGAGACAGAAGATCAACTTCGTTCTATCCATGAGATTAAGAAGGACATGGAAAGAGAGCGCCCGATGGACCGCTTGCTCTGTGGAGATGTTGGCTATGGGAAAACAGAGGTTGCCATTCGAGCTGTCTTCAAAGCGATTGCTGATGGAAAACAAGCAGCCATCCTTGTTCCAACAACAATCCTTGCTCAGCAGCATTATGAAACGATGAGAGAGCGCTTTCAGGACTTTCCAATTGAGATTGGTCTCTTAAGTCGTTTTCGATCAAGGAAACAGCAAACAGAGACGATTAAAGGGTTAAAGACAGGATCTGTTGATGTAGTAGTTGGGACGCATCGTATTTTATCAAAGGATATCTCTTATCGTGATCTCGGTTTGTTAATCGTGGATGAGGAACAGCGATTTGGTGTTACACATAAAGAGAAAATTAAACAGCTCAAGACAAATGTTGATGTATTAACACTTACTGCTACTCCAATTCCAAGAACCCTTCATATGTCCATGTTAGGGGTAAGGGATCTGTCTGTCATTGAAACCCCTCCAGAGAATCGTTTCCCGATCCAGACATATGTCATGGAGTATAACGGAGGAATGGTTCGCGAGGCGATTGAAAGGGAGCTAGCCAGGGATGGCCAAGTGTATTTCCTTTATAATCGAGTCGAGGATATTGAAAGAAAAGCAGAGGAAATTTCAATGCTTGTTCCAGATGCAAGGGTTACGTATGCACATGGGCAAATGTCGGAAAATGAATTAGAATCTGTGATGCTAAGCTTCCTTTCTGGTGAATTTGATGTGCTTGTTAGTACCACGATAATCGAAACAGGCGTGGATATTCCGAATGTAAATACATTGATTGTCCATGATGCTGATAAAATGGGACTTTCACAGCTTTATCAGCTTAGAGGACGGGTAGGCCGTTCTAATCGGGTTGCCTATGCCTATTTTACCTATCGAAAAGATAAGGTACTGACAGAAGTGGCGGAAAAGCGACTTCAAGCGATTAAGGAATTCACAGAATTAGGGTCCGGTTTTAAAATTGCCATGCGAGATTTATCGATCAGGGGAGCAGGGAATCTGTTAGGAGCTGAGCAGCATGGCTTTATTGACTCCGTTGGCTTTGATCTGTATTCGCAAATGTTAAAAGAAGCGATTGAGGATAGAAAAGGCGATTTGCATGAAGAGGCAAAACAGCGGACTGAAGTAGACCTTGAAATTGATGCTTATATTCCTGACTCCTATATTGCTGATGGCCATCAAAAGATTGAGATGTATAAACGGTTTAGGGGTGCTCACTCTTTAGAAGATATGGAAGAATTAAATGAAGAGATGCTCGACCGTTTTGGTGAATATCCAAACGAAGTAGCCTATTTGTTCCAAATGACTGAAATGAAGGTTTATGGAGAGAACATTGGCATTGAGACAATAAAGCAGTCAAAAAATGAGGTTTTAATTCTTTTATCTGAAAAGGCAAGTGCGCAAATCGATGGGCAGAAGATCTTCCAGCTTACTAGTAAATATGGGCGAACAGTCGGCCTAGGAATGGAAGGGAAAAAGCTAAAGGCTGTTCTTCACATAAAAGGAATAAAACCAAGTGAATGGTTAACTATTGCATTTGAAATTGTTCGGGGACTTTATGAATCAAAGAAAGAAGAACAGAGTCAAATGATGCAGTAGAAAATGTTTGTTTCTATATAGATTTGGGTATTTTTAATGATAACTAATTTGGAGTATTGAATGATTAAGGGAATAATTTTCCAACACGAGAAAAAATAATTCAACGTGTATATAACTTTCCAGATGAAAGATACTAAGTTCAAACATGGCGTTGTATTCATTTTCTCCCAAAAGTGGATCAAAGCTAAAGAGGGGAAGTATCCCTTAGTTGGATTCTTATCTAGCTCTAGGTGCTTCCACTTTTTTAAAATCATCAGATGAAAGAGAGGCAACATTAGATGAAAGCAACTGGTATTGTTCGTCGAATCGATGATTTAGGACGTGTGGTTATTCCTAAGGAAATACGTAGGACATTACGTATTCGTGAAGGTGACCCATTAGAAATTTTCGTGGATCGTGATGGAGAGGTTATTCTAAAGAAATATTCGCCAATAAGTGAGCTAAGTGACTTTGCTAAAGAGTATGCAGAAGCGTTATATGACAGCCTAGGCAATCCTGTCCTGATTTGTGACAGAGATACATTCATCGCCATTGCAGGAGGGTCAAAGAAGGACTACTTGAACAAAGCTGTCAGTGAATTAATTGAGAAAACCATGGAGGACCGCAATTCGGTTCTTATCAATCAGCCTGGTGAGGTCTCCCTTGTTGATGGGAATACGGAAGCTACTTCTGCTTACACAATGAGTCCAATTATTGCAAATGGAGATCCAATTGGCGCAGTCATAATTTATGCGAAAGAGGGCTCCTTAGGCGAAGTAGAACAAAAAGCGGTTGAGACAGCTGCAAGCTTCTTAGCAAGACAAATGGAGTCTTAAGAATGAGGAGGCTTCTTCTACTTTGCAAAAGAAATGGATATTTCGAAAAAAGGTAGCTGGAATGCTACCTTTTTTCGTTGTTATTATAAAGATTTTGGCATTCTTTGATATGATAATATAGGTTTGAATTGGATTTTGGGAGGAGTTGGGCTTATGGGGCCCGAGAAGCATTCAAGGGATTTTTTCAGGGGAGCGCTTATTTTAACGGTTGCTGCTCTAATAACAAAAATATTAAGCGCGATTTATCGTGTGCCATTTCAAAATATTGTTGGAGATATTGGGTTTTATATTTATCAGCAGGTTTACCCATTTTACGGAGTGGCGTTAGTGTTGGCTACAACCGGATTCCCGGTCGTTATTTCAAAGCTGTATGCTGAGCAAGTAGTAATGAACGGAAAGCAAGGCGTACGAAGTTTATTTGTTGTTTCCGCCATCTTTTTAATGGCTATTGGCCTTTTTGGTTTTTCTGCTCTTTATTGGGGTTCCGATTGGCTTGCCCGGCATATGCATGATCCAGATCTGGCCATCCTGTTAAAGGTGATCTCTGTTGTTTTTCTTATTTTCCCGGTTGTTTCGTTGCTAAGAGGATACTTTCAAGGAATGGGCAATATGATTCCAACAGCTGTGTCACAAGTAGGCGAGCAGCTTATCCGTGTGGTTACTATTTTCCTGGCAGCCATTCTTCTAACAACTAAAGGGTATAGCTTATATATGGTTGGAAGTGGAGCGGCTCTAGGTTCGGTTACTGGTGGAATTGCTGCAATGCTTATTTTGATTATTTCTTATTGGATTTGGGGAAGAACGTCACTAGGTATTGGAAAAATGGATTTTAAAGAAAGCGGAAAAATAGCTAAGGCTCTTTTCATTCAAGGCTTTGCAGTTTGTATAAGCAGTTTGGTGCTTATTTTTATGCAGCTGGCTGACTCATTAAATCTTTATTCCATCCTTGCCTCGACAGGCTTGAGTAGCGAGAGCGCGAAAGAACTGAAGGGGATCTATGATCGGGGGCAGCCGCTCATTCAAATAGGAACAGTTGTTGCAACGTCCATGTCGTTATCACTTGTTCCGATCATCACAAGTGAAAAATTGAAGGAAAAAAAGGCAATCATGCATGAGAAAATCCGTCTCGCTCTCCAGATCGCTCTTTTCGTTGGCGTCGGTGCATCAGTGGGGCTATGGAGTATTATTCAGCCAACCAATCGGATGCTGTTTGAGAATAGTGATGGATCTGATGTACTATCAGTGTTAAGCCTATTGATCTTGTTCACCTCCTTAATCATAACAACAACGGCTATTTTGCAGGGGTTAGGCATGATTCTATTCCCCGCATGTGTCATTCTCTTTGGTTTTGGAGTGAAGTATGGATTGAATATTGTACTTGTTCCATCCTTTGGTACAATGGGAGCGGCGATTGCATCATGTGTCGCATTAAGTATGATCATGGTTGTTTTGCTTTATAAGCTTCGTAGCTATTTAAAAACAGCCATAATAAATATTCGTTTTATTATTGTCCTATGTACGGCTGCTCTTGCTATGGCGATGATTTTGAAGGCCTATTTATATTTGACTGGCTATATTCCTCTTGTTGAACATCACCGCCTGATTGCAGGTATTCAAGCATTAAGTGCAGTAGTCATAGGAGGCATTATATATGTAGGGGTTGTATTAAGAGGAAAAACCTTTAACGAGGAAGAGCTTGCTATGCTGCCATTCGGGAGCAAGCTATTGTTTTTCCTGCCGAAAAGGAATAGGAGATGACGATCAGTTGAAAAAAATTCGTATTCTTGGTCTTGGTGCTGGAGATTTAGAACAGCTCCCATTAGGTGTATATCGAGCGTTAAAAAATGCATCACCGCTTTATTTGCGGACAAAAGAGCATCCGGTTGTAAAGGAGCTCGAACAAGAGGGATTGGTATTTACTTCGTTTGATTCTACTTACGAAAAGCATGAGCAATTTCAAGCAGTATATGAGGAGATTTGCAGCAATCTACTAGAAGCCGCTGAAAAAGGTGAAATTACTTATGTGGTTCCTGGGCATCCGCTTGTTGCTGAGCAAACTGTACAGCTATTGTTAGAAAAAGGACCTAACAAAGGGGTGACCATTGAAATTGGCGGAGGGCAGAGCTTCCTTGATGCCTTGTTTCAAGCAATGAAAATTGATCCAATTGAAGGCTTTCAGCTTCTTGATGGAACTAGTCTGAAAAGGAATGAGATAGAAGTGAAGCAGCATCTGATTATTGGTCAAGTGTATGATCAATTTGTTGCTTCAGAAGTGAAGCTTGCATTAATGGATATCCTTCCATATGACTATGATACATATATTGTAACTGCTGCGGGAAGCAAGGCTGAACGAATTAAGAAGGTGCCATTATATGAACTTGACCGAGAAGTTGAGTTAAATAATTTAACCTCAGTCTATATCCCGCCAGTCAAGGATGAAACCATTTTATATAAGCGCTTTGCTAAGATTCGGGAAATTATTGCTGAATTGCGTGGACCTAATGGCTGTCCTTGGGATAAGAAACAAACACATGAATCATTGAAGAAGTATTTAATTGAGGAAGCGTATGAGCTAATCGAGGCGATTAATGAAGATGATATCGATCATATCATTGAAGAGCTTGGTGATGTCCTTCTTCAAGTTCTTCTTCATGCACAAATTGGTGAGGATGATGGATTTTTCTCAATAGATGATGTAATTGAAGGTCTATCCGATAAAATGATTCGCCGCCATCCACATGTGTTCGGAGATAAAACAGCGGAAACAGAAGCGGATGTACTGAAGAATTGGCAGGAGATAAAGAATGAAGAAAAGGGTGGCACAGATGAAAGCTCGCTCCTTGATCAAGTTGGGAAGTCTCTGCCTAATTTAATGGCTGCAGAAGAAATTCAAAAGAAGGCGGCAAAAGTTGGCTTTGATTGGAAGGAAGTAGAGCCTGCTTGGGAGAAAGTTAAAGAAGAGCTTCGTGAATTTGAAGTAGAAGCATTAAAGGGCAGTGATCAAATGCCAAATGAATTTGGTGATATTCTCTTTGCATTGGTTAATATTGCCCGCTTCTACAAAATTGATCCTGAGGAAGCGCTATTTCAGACAAATCAAAAGTTCAGACGGCGATTTTTCTATGTGGAACAAAGGGTTAGAGAAAGTGGAAGAACATTTGAAGACTTTGAACTCGAGCAATTAGATCAGTTTTGGGAAGAAGCAAAAGAAAAAGGATTATAAATAGAGGAGTGCGTTAAATGAGATTAGATAAATTTCTGAAGGTGTCACGGTTAATAAAGAGAAGAACACTAGCCAAAGAGGTTTCTGACCAAGGAAGGATTTCGGTGAACGGCCAACAGGCGAAAGCAAGCACAACTGTAAAAGTTGGTGATGAGCTAACGGTTCGATTCGGTCAAAAATTAGTTACGGTGAAAATTGATCGTTTACAGGAAACAACAAGGAAAGAAGAGGCGGCAGAAATGTATACGATCATCAAAGAAGAAAAGGTAGAAACAGAAGCGTAAGGGTCATCCCTTCCGCTTTTCTTTGTCCAGCTCCAGCGGCTAGGGGCTCGAGTCATAAGCCATCTCGTCATGAAGGTTAAAGGACAACCTCCCTGCCGATCTGTCTTATGCTTATCGCCCCTGGGCAAGCCGCTTCCGCATTTCTTTATTGTCTAGCTCCAGGCGCCTTCCGCATTTCAGTGTTCTATTTCACCTCATATTTTCATAAACATGTACAAAAAGCTTGTACTATGTGAATGTGAGGGATGAACGAATGAGTCAATATTATGAGACAAATTCAACAGCGAAAACGAATGTTCAGGAACATGATGTCATTATGCGAAGCAGAAGACTTTTAGACATTACAGGGGTTAAGCAAGTAGAAAGCTTTGATAATGAGGAGTTTTTACTAGATACAGTGATGGGCTTTCTAGCAATTAAGGGTCAGAATTTACAAATGAAAAACCTGGATGTAGATAAGGGTGTTGTCTCGATTAAAGGGAAAATCTTTGATCTTGTCTATCTTGATGATCAGCATGGAGATAAAGCTAAAGGGTTCTTTAGCAAGTTATTCCGATGACATTAACGACGCAGTTTATGACTATGCTGGCCATGGTTGGCATGGGAAGTGTTTTTGGCGCTGCCCTTGATACGTATAATCGATTCCTAAAGCGTACGAAGCGAAACCGCTTGCTAGTCTTTATGAACGATATCCTTTTCTGGATCGTGCAAGGGCTGGCGATTTTTTATATATTATTTTTAGTGAATAGCGGAGAACTGAGGTTTTATATTTTTATCGCTCTCTTATGTGGATTTGCGGCGTATCAAAGTTTATTTAAAGGGGTATATCTCCGAATATTAGAGATTTTGATCTCTATCGTTATTTCTTTTTATCGCTTTATGCTGAAAGTATTCCACTTTGTTATTTATAAACCGATCTACATGTTAGTTGCTGCAGTTATTTCTCTTATAATAATGCTAGGAAAAGGTCTTTTATCACTGTTAAAAGTAGTATGGAAACTATTATTATTTATATTGAAGATCGTTTTACTACCTGTACAATGGACTTTTAGACTAATTTGGAAACTTTTGCCGAAACGTATTAAAAAATTGGTCGATAAGATCTATAATAAAATGGCAGGAATTTTCAAACAAATAAAGAATTACTTTCATATACGGATTTCAAGATGGAAAAAAGATAAAAAGTAAGGAGGGGTGCGAAGTGGGTGCCATCAAGAAGAAAAATGTAGCCAAAATACAAACAAGCTATGCCAAGCAGCAAGAAGCAGCAGAGATCAATGTAGGCAGTAAAAAAAAGCGTCTATACAGAAGATTAACGGTCTTTTTTATAGGGGCTGTTATGCTTTCTGTTCTCATGATCTCCACACTCGTTTCGCAATCCTCTGCTCTTGATGAAAAAAGGGCGGAAAAAGAGAAGCTTGATCAGGAGTTAGCTTTATTAAAGCAGAGGGAAGTTATTTTAGAAGAAGAAATTGTGAAACTAAATGATGATGAGTACATCGCTAAGCTTGCCAGGAAGGATTATTTCCTTTCTGAAAATGATGAAGTAATCTTTAATATTCCAGAGAAAAAGGAAAAGAATGAGGAAAAGGAAAAATCAACTAATTAGACCTTGTATTGAACTCTTTTTTTATATTCTGTATAATATAGAGTAAGTTTGATTTTTTATATCATTCAAGGAGGCAATTTCTTTTTATGTCAATCGAAGTGGGCAGCAAGTTACAGGGTAAGGTAACAGGTATTACAAATTTCGGAGCGTTTGTGGAGTTACCGGAAGGCTCAACAGGTCTGGTACACATTAGTGAAGTCGCAGACAATTATGTAAAGGATATTAATGATCACCTTAAGGTCGGTGACCAAGTTGAGGTTAAAGTCATTAATGTCGAAAAGGATGGAAAGATTGGTTTATCCATTAAAAAGGCGAAAGACCGGCCTGAAAGAACAGAGCGTCCTGAAAGAGGCGACAGAAGAGAGTCAAGGGGACAATCACAATCTCAACGTCCACGTCAAGGCAGATCAAACGATAACCGTCCTACTAGAGAGAATTTCGAATCAAAAATGGCTCGTTTCTTAAAGGATAGTGAAGATCGTTTATCATCTTTAAAACGTAATACTGAATCAAAACGTGGGGGAAGAGGCGCTAGACGAGGTTAACTTGCTGCTTAGTTAATTTATATAGCAGGGTTTATCGTTTATTATTCCCATAGTAAAAAGACAAGTCTATTAAAGGACTTGTCTTTTTTTGTTTTCAATGAAATTTTTAAAGGATCATGTCGTATCTGTTTTCATTGTTTCGCCAATCTTTTCATGCAAAAAAAGCAATCATTCGTATGAATTGGTCAATTTCCACATTTATTTTAAATATAAGAGGGATGGAGTGTCATAATATCATCCATCTCTTTTTGTATTTTGTTCTCTTTTTGGGTATTACAGGGAAAAGCGTCGAACAAAAAATGTAAGCTTGTCCACCATTTTGACAAACTTCTATCTCATTCAAACTTATAATGATTGACAACATGGAATCAATCCCTTTGGAAACGGAACTAGACGAATGTCTAACTTTAGTGGGGGATGTTATCTAATTATAAAATGAGGGAGTGTAGTTAACATGGCAAATGCAGAGAGGAATGTAATCGAACCGCTCGGAGAAGTAAATTTTGGCAAACCTAAACTAGAACTTTCAAGAGGTTTCAATAAATTTCAACTAGGGTTAGAAACCTTCTTTCTGAAAAAAGGCTACCTTCTTTTGCTCATTGGCTTTTTACTTGGAAGAGCATTGATTTTGGCACAGCTTACTCCTTTTAGTCTCCCGTTTTTTGCGGCTGTCTACTTTATTAGAAAGGATAAAGCGCCAATCGCTTTAATTGGATTGGTTGCTGGTGCAGCGACATTATCTATTTCGAATGCGGTGTCCGCATTTGGGATTACTTTTCTATTTTTATTTGCCTTTCGAATTGCAAAAAAATGGCTGCATAATGAAATAAGGGCTTTGCCATTCTTTGTGTTTTTTACATTACTTGCCGGAAAACTATTAGAGGACTTTATTTTATCACAGCAACTTACTCTTTATGATGGAATGATGGCTGGTGTGGAGGCAAGCTTAGGTTTTATCCTTACGCTTATCTTTGTACAAAGCCTCCCTTTATTATCAATTAGTAAACGAAGACAGTCTTTAAAGGTTGAAGAAATTGTCTGTTTAATCATTATGCTGGCTTCTGTTATGACTGGAACAATCGGCTGGTCTGTTTACGAGCTTTCCGTTGAACATATCATGTCGAGATATTTAGTGTTATTGTTTGCGTTTGTCGCTGGAGCAACAGTTGGCTCAACAGTGGGTGTAGTGACCGGGCTGATCTTTAGCCTTGCCAATGTAACAAGTTTCTATCATATGAGCTTACTCGCCTTTGCAGGATTGCTCGGTGGTTTATTAAAAGAAGGAAGGAAAATTGGTGTAGCCGCCGGCCTTCTGATTGCTACCCTCTTAATAGGGATGTATGGAGAAGGGGGAGGCAATCTTACGAAAACCTTATTAGAAACAGCTGCGGCTATTCTTTTGTTTATACTTACTCCACATGTATTGCTTTCGAAGCTAGCAAAGCATATTCCGGGAACATCTGAATATGCGGCAGAGCAGCAGCAATATATGCGGAAAATGCGTGATGTTACGGCCCAAAGGGTTGCACAATTCTCTAACGTATTTCAAGCCCTTTCGAAAAGCTTCTCATCTTATGATGAACCATCCGAATGGGAGGAGAGCGATGGAACGAGGGAGTTAGATTATTTTCTAAGCAATGTGACTGAAAAAACATGTCAAACTTGCTTTAAGAAGGATCATTGTTGGACAAGGAACTTTGATACAACATATGACTATATGAAAGAGATTATGAATGAAATGGATGAAAATCATGGTGAAATCACATCAAGACTCTCAAAGGAATGGGACAAGCATTGTAGACGTTCGAAAAAGGTAACAGATACAATCCAACAGGAGCTAACATTTTATCATGCGAACCAAAGGCTAAAAAAACAAGTACAGGAGAGTAGAAGATTAGTAGCGGAACAATTATTAGGTGTGTCAGAGGTGATGGGTGACTTTGCAAAGGAAATTCAAAGAGAAAGGGAAAACCATCACAAACAAGAGGAGCTAATTTTTGAAGCATTACAGGAATGCGGCATTCATATTGAACAGGTCGAGATTTATAGCTTAGAAAAAGGAAATGTAGATATTGATATGTCGATTCCCTTTTGTAATGGACATGGAGAATGTGAGAAACTAATTGCCCCAATGCTGTCCGATATACTTAAAGAAACAGTGGTTGTGAACTTAGAGGAATGTTCAGCCTACCCGAATGGCTTCTGTCATGTTACCTTCCGTTCAGCAAAGGCATTTACTGTTGATAGTGCCGTTGCCCATGCAGCAAAAGACGGTGGATTTCTTTCTGGCGACAGTTACTCGACGATGGAGCTTGGATGTGGAAAGTACGCGATTGCGATTAGCGATGGGATGGGGAATGGCGAAAGGGCTCATATAGAGAGTAAAGAGACTCTTCAATTACTGCAAAAGATTCTTCAGTCAGGCATTGAGGAGAAGGTAGCCATTAAATCAGTCAATTCGGTATTATCTTTACGGACAACCGATGAGATCTTCTCAACATTAGATTTGGCAATGATTGACCTGCAAAATGCAGGAGCTGAGTTTTTGAAGATTGGTTCAACACCAAGTTTTATTAAAAGAGGAAATAAGGTAATCAAAATCCAAGCTAGTAATTTGCCAATGGGCATTATCCAGGAATTTGAGGTGGATGTGGTCAGTGAACAGTTAAAAGCAGGTGATTTACTGATAATGATGAGTGACGGAATTTTCGAAGGACCGAAGCATGTCGAGAATTTTGACTTATGGATGAAGAGAAAAATTGTTGAATTAAAAACAGAGGAGCCACAAGCTGTAGCTGACTTGATAATGGAAGAAGTAATTCGTTCAAGATCTGGATATATTGAAGATGATATGACGGTCATTGTAGCAAAAATTAAACATAATACACCGAAGTGGACGAGTATCCCTGTTCAAAAAATTCGCCAAAAGGCTAATTAGTTATTTTAACCTAATAAGCTTACAATATGTATAATTCCTCAACATATAGACGAAAATGGTAGCAACTAAAGATATGGAGGGGAGTTTCATGAAAACGGGAACGTTAAAGCAAATTTTGTTAATTACTGATGGCTGTTCAAACCAAGGGGAGGATCCTATTGCGATGGCAGCTTTGGCAAAAGAACAAGGGATTACTGTTAATGTCATCGGTGTAATGGAACATGATGTGATAGATGAGAAGGGTATGAGAGAAATTGAAAACATTGCCCTTTCAGGTGGAGGGGTCAGTCAGGTTGTTTATGCTAAGCAATTGTCACAGACCGTCCAAATGGTTACAAGAAAGGCAATGACCCAAACCCTGCAGGGGGTAGTCAATCGAGAATTGCAGCAAATCCTCGGCGGCAACAAACAAGTGGAGGATCTCCCTCCTGATCAAAGGGGAGAAGTAATGGAAGTTGTTGATGAACTTGGTGAAACGGTGGAGCTGGAAGTACTAATATTAGTTGATACAAGTGCAAGTATGGAAAAGAAGCTTCCTACCGTAAAGGAAGCCTTGCTCGATCTATCCTTAAGCTTAAATGCCCGATCAGGTGATAATCACTTTTCTGTGTTTGTTTTCCCAGCTAGAAAGAAAGAAGTGGAAAACATTCTAGACTGGACGCCAAACCTCGGCTCATTAACAAGTGTATTTAGTAAATTAACAACTGGTGGTATCACACCGACTGGCCCCGCAATTCGTGTAGCGTTAAGCCATTTTAAGAAGAAACGCTCAATAAGGAGTTTATTTTCTCGTGATGATGAATCATTCTTTGAAGAATCCGTTTAATGTTCATCCAGGCACGGTGATTGTAGGGAAATGGCATCGTAATCACTATACAATTGTTAAAGAGCTTGGGTTTGGAGCAAATGGAATTGTTTATTTAGCTCGATCCGGCAATCAGCAGGTAGCGCTGAAAATGAGTGAGAATGGGATTTCTATTACCTCTGAGGTGAATGTCCTAAAATCCTTTGCAAAGGTCCAAGGGTCTGCCCTCGGGCCTTCTTTACTTGATGTCGATGATTGGCCACAAAGAGATGGGCAGATATCCTTCTATGTGATGGAGTATATTCAAGGCCCGGATTTATTAACATTTATCCAGCAGAATGGACATGTATGGACTGAAGTCCTCATGTTACAGCTTCTAAACGACTTGCACACCCTACATCAAAATGGGTGGGTATTCGGTGACCTTAAACCAGAGAATTTAATTGTAACGGGCCCTCCTGCTCGTATTCGCTGTATTGATGTGGGTGGAACGACCATTCAAGGAAGGGCAATAAAGGAGTTCACAGAGTTTTTTGATCGCGGGTATTGGGGGCTTGGAACAAGGAAGGCTGACCCCAGCTATGATCTTTTTGCCGTTGCGATGATTCTAATCAATATTGCTTATCCTAAACGTTTTAATAAAACATCAGGTGATTTAAAACAGCTTACATCCATGATTCAGGAGAAAAAGGAATTAAAGAAATATGAGGGGATCCTATTAAATGCTCTAAAAGGGAAGTTTATGAGTGCAAATGACATGAGGTCATCCCTGCTGCAGTGCAGCCAGCCTCAGCCGGATCACTCAACAGCTCAGCCGCAAAAGGGGCCGTCCAAAACAAGGCAAAGCAAAGGGAATGTAAGTAGACAAACCTATGCAAAAAGGAAAAAAAGAGGCGGTATTTTTGAAACTACCATCATTTTCATCATTATCTCTCTCCTCTATATGTTCTATATTTATGGCCAGTTAATATAAGAAGGGAAAAGAATAGTTCTCCTCTATTAATATATGCTATGCTCAAGGAAGAATGGATAAAGACAATATATGATGATAAGGAAGAAGCATATGCTAGATGCAAAGGTCAGTGCTTTTCTGCAACGAAAAGGCATAGAATTAAACAATATGAGGCTTTTAATCGGAGTGTCAGGCGGGCCAGACTCATTGGCGCTTCTCCACTATTTATGGGGTAAGAAACAAGTATTTAATCTTTCGATAGTGGCTGCACATGTGGATCATATGTTTAGAGGAGAAGAATCCTTTGAAGAAGCTAGGTTTGTTCAGAGATTTTGTGAAGATAGGAAGATCCCTTTCGAAATGACCCGAATAAATGTTCCTAACTATATAGAAGAAACCGGAAAAAGTTCACAAATTGCTTCAAGAGAGTGCAGATATCAATTTTATAAAGAAATGATGGAAAAGCATGAGTTGAATTATCTTGCTCTTGGTCATCATGGAGATGATCAAGTTGAAACGATTCTTATGCGGTTAACAAGAGGAAGCACTGGAGAAGCTAGAGGGGGGATGGCCTTTAGTAGACCGTTTGGCAGCGGGCAAATCATTCGCCCCTTCTTATGCATCAATCGCTTGGAAATTGAAGACTATTGTTTAAAGCATGAGTTGGATCCTAGAAGAGATCCAAGCAATGAAAAGGGGATATATGTCCGCAATCGGTTTCGCAAGGAAGTTATGCCTTTTTTAAAAAGGGAAAATCCGCTTGTTCATGAACATTTCTTACGATTTAGTGAGGAAATTCAAAATGATGAAGCTTTTTTGCAGGAATTAACAGTTCAAAAAATGAATAAGGTAATGGAAAAGAATACCCCTGGGGAAATAATAATAAGTATTAACGCGTTTCAAGCAATGCCAATACCTTTACAAAGGAGAGGTATTCAACTAATATTAAACTATCTTTATCAGGAAAAACCTACTTCTTTATCTGCCTTACATATTGAGAAAGTTATTTCATTAATGAGCAGTCCCCATCCTTCCGGAACACTTCATTTCCCAAACGGTTTATATGTTGTACGCTCATACGAGAAATGTCATTTCCTTTTTCGTCTTCAACAAGTACAATCCTATCGTTTCGAAATGATCAAGCCCGGAAAAGTTGAATTGCCTAACGGTGATAGTATTATGATGGAATTCATAAGCGATCCTACGGGTATGGTTCAATCTAACACCTTTCTATTAAATCGTGATGATCTTATCTTTCCTCTTGTTATACGAACAAGAAGAGCGGGAGACCGCATGACATTGAAAGGAATGCAGGGTACGAAGAAAGTGAAAGATATTTTTATTGATCTGAAAGTACCTTTGCAAAAGAGAAATACTTGGCCAATCGTAACAGATAGCAATGGCCAAATATTATGGGTGCCAGGACTAAAAAAATCTCATTACTCAATAAGGCAACAATCTAATTCAAGCTTTATTCTTTTAACGTACATAAGGCAATGATCTTCTAGGGGGCTTACTAAATATGATGAAAAACGATATTGAAAAAGTGTTAATAACAGAAGAAGAAATTCAAGAAAAAATAAAGGTTCTTTCTGCAGAGCTTACAGAGGATTATAAAGATAGCTTTCCTCTAGCAATTGGCGTTTTAAAAGGAGCTATGCCATTCATGGGCGACTTGTTAAAACGTATGGATACCTACCTGGAAATGGACTTTATGGATGTTTCCAGCTATGGAAAATCGACTGTTTCATCTGGAGAGGTCAAAATTGTGAAAGACCTTGACACTTCTGTTGAAGGCAGAGATATCTTAATCATTGAAGATATTATCGATAGTGGGTTAACTTTAAGCTATTTAGTTGAGTTATTCCGTTATCGAAAGGCAAAATCCATCAAAATTGTTACACTGCTCGATAAACCAACTGGCCGCAAAGCAAATATTCAAGCGGATTATGTAGGATTTATTGTACCTGATGCATTTGTTGTTGGATATGGTCTGGATTACGCTGAAAAGTATCGAAACCTCCCATATATTGGAGTGCTTAAGCCTGAAGTATATAGCAATAATAATTAAGTGAATAATGACATCCAAGTATAACCCTTTCTACAGCATGAGGTGACTGAGTTTTGTCAAGTGCAATTCCTTGTATTGGCATGTTTTTCTATGATACTATACATTATAGTTTGTTTACCGTGGGAGGAGGTAAGGGATGAATCGGATCTTCCGGAATACCATCTTTTATTTATTAATATTTTTAGTAATTATTGGTGTCGTTAGCTTTTTTAATGGGAATAATGAACCAACTGATCAAGTCTCTTATGATAAATTTGTTAGCTACTTGGAAAGTGGAGAAATTACATCCATTACCATGCAGCCTGAAAGAGGCGTATTTGAAGTAAGAGGCCAACTAGAAGGTTATGAAGAGGGTAAATACTTCATCACTTATGTTGTAAATAGTGATAGTATCCTTGAACGGATTGATGCACTTGCAGCGCAAAATGGCAAGGTAGATTTCCAGCCTGCTAAAGAAACGAGTGGCTGGGTAACATTCTTTACTTCAATTATACCTTTTATTATTATCTTTATTTTATTCTTCTTCTTACTAAACCAAGCTCAAGGCGGTGGAAGCCGTGTTATGAACTTTGGCAAAAGTAAAGCAAAGCTTTACGATGACAGTAAAAAGAAGGTTCGCTTTAAAGATGTAGCTGGAGCGGATGAAGAAAAGCAAGAGCTAGTTGAAGTAGTTGAATTTTTAAAGGATCCTAGAAAGTTTGCTGAACTAGGAGCAAGAATTCCTAAAGGAGTCTTGCTTGTAGGACCTCCAGGTACAGGTAAAACATTACTTGCACGTGCAGCTGCTGGTGAAGCAGGTGTGCCATTCTTCTCCATTAGTGGATCTGATTTCGTTGAAATGTTTGTAGGTGTGGGTGCTTCGCGTGTTCGTGATTTATTTGAAAATGCGAAGAAGAATGCACCATGTATTATTTTTATTGATGAAATAGATGCGGTTGGACGTCAGCGTGGAGCAGGTTTAGGTGGTGGGCATGATGAACGTGAGCAAACCCTTAACCAATTGCTTGTTGAGATGGATGGGTTTGGAGCAAACGAGGGAATTATCATTGTGGCAGCAACGAACCGTCCAGATATTCTAGACCCTGCATTACTGCGTCCAGGACGTTTTGACCGTCAAATTACAGTAGACCGTCCAGATGTAATTGGCCGTGAAGCAGTACTTAAAGTACATGCCCGCAATAAGCCATTAGATGAAGGCGTCAACTTGAAAGCTATTGCACAGCGTACTCCTGGTTTCTCTGGAGCTGATTTAGAAAACTTATTGAATGAGGCAGCGCTTGTTGCAGCTCGCCGAGATAAGAAAAAGATAGACATGACTGATTTAGATGAAGCATCAGACCGAGTAATTGCTGGTCCGGCGAAGAAAAGTCGTGTCATATCGAAGAAAGAAAGAAATATTGTTGCTTTCCATGAAGCGGGACATACCGTAATTGGTACTGTTCTTGAGGATGCGGAAATCGTTCATAAAGTAACCATCGTCCCTCGTGGGCAGGCTGGTGGATATGCAGTTATGCTTCCTAAAGAAGATCGTTTCTTTATGACTAAGCCGGAGCTTCTTGATAAAATTGTTGGTTTGCTCGGTGGACGTGTGGCAGAGGAAGTTGTCTTTGGTGAAGTAAGTACTGGAGCACATAATGACTTCCAACGTGCAACAGGTATTGCAAGACGAATGGTGACGGAATTTGGAATGAGTGACAAGCTTGGACCATTACAATTTGGTCAGTCACAAGGCGGCCAAGTCTTCTTAGGAAGAGATTTCAATAATGATCAGAACTATTCAGATGCGATCGCATACGAGATTGATCTAGAAATTCAACGAATCATTAAAGAATGTTATGAGAAGGCAAGAAAAGTCCTTACAGAGAATCGTGATAAGCTAGATCTTATTGCCAATACACTTCTTGAAGTGGAAACACTAGATGCAGAACAAATTAAACATTTAGTGGATCATGGCACATTGCCTGAGCGTCCTGTGAAAACGGATGATTTATCCACTGAGACAGTAAAAGTTAATATTAATGTAAATAAAGAAGAACTTCCTGAAGAAACACCAGAAACAAAGGAAGATCATAAAGAATAATTTGAAAAGCGCTCATAACTGAGCGCTTTTTCTGTGTGGAAAATTGTTGGTCGTTAGCTACTTATGTTATGATATTTTCAGTGAAAAAAATGTCTTTTCTTAAGGTTGTTTTCTAAATAAATTGTGTAAATGGAAACCGTTGATGGATAAAGTTAGTTGATTGGAGCGGAAGGTGCGAGACTCCAGCGGGAGTAGTGGGACAGGTGAGACCCCGCAGGCGCTTTAGCGCTGAGGAGGCTCACCGCCCACCCCGCGGAAAGCGAGCGGCCTGGAGCGGAAATCAACCTTTACTCATTCATGTTAATGGCCAATGTTTACGAAAACAGCCTTTCCTACAATAAATAAAGTGGTGAGTATATTGATATTTGTTTTTGATATAGGGAATACGAATATGGTTTTGGGTGTATATGATGGAGATGTACTGAAATACCATTGGAGAATTGAAACAAACCGTAATAAAACAGAAGATGAATATGGAATGCTGATCAAATCGCTGTTTGATCACGTGGAACTTACATTTGCTGATATAGATGGGATTATCATTTCCTCTGTAGTTCCGCCAATTATGAATGCACTCGAAAGAATGTGCCATAAATATTTCCACATTAAACCGCTTATCGTCGGACCAGGTATGAAGACAGGGCTAAATATTAAATATGAAAACCCAAGAGAAGTAGGGGCAGATCGAATTGTTAATGCAATTGCAGCCATTCACGATTATGGCAGTCCACTCATTATTGTTGACTTTGGAACAGCAACTACTTATTGTTATGTGAATGAGCATAAACAATATATGGGTGGTGCAATTGCTCCAGGGATCGGAATTTCGACAGAAGCTTTATACTCAAAAGCTGCAAAACTGCCAAGAATTGAAATAGCCCGTCCTGATGATATTATTGGAAAGAACACAGTCGCTGCTATGCAGGCAGGAATATTGTTTGGTTATGTTGGACAAGTAGAGGGAATTGTTAAAAGAATGAAAGACCAGGCAAAGGGAAATCCTACCGTCATTGCAACAGGAGGATTGGCAACTCTTATTTCTAAAGAATCGGCAATTATTGATATTGTTGACCCATTTTTAACATTAAAGGGTCTGCAAATTATTTATAAACGTAATATGGAAACGATAAAATAGCAAACATCATAGAATGACTATCGAAAGGAGTTTACACATGAGCGATTATTTAATTAAAGCACTTGCTTTTAATGGTCAAGTGAGAGCATATGCAGTTCGAACAACAGAAACAGTAGGGGAGGCTCAGCGTCGGCATCATACATGGCCAACTGCTTCTGCTGCTCTTGGGAGAGCAATGTCTGCAGGTGTCATGATGGGTGCCATGCTAAAAGGTGAGGAAAAGATCACGATCAAAATTGACGGTGGAGGCCCTATTGGCCCTATTTTAGTAGATAGTAATACAAAAGGTGAAGTTCGTGGGTATGTGACAAATCCACAAACTCATTTTGATTTAAATGAACAAGGGAAGCTTGATGTCCGCCGTGCGGTAGGGACAACAGGTACATTGACTGTTGTGAAAGATATTGGAATGAAGGAACATTTTACTGGACAGGTTCCAATTGTATCAGGTGAGTTAGGAGAAGATTTCACATACTACTTCGTTATATCTGAACAAACACCATCTTCCGTTGGTGTGGGAGTACTAGTCAATCCTGATAATACAATTCTTGCTTCAGGTGGCTTTATTCTGCAGCTAATGCCAGGAACAGATGAGGAGACAATTAGTGATATAGAAAACCGTCTAAAGGCGATTCCTCCTGTATCGAAATTAATTCAGAGAGGACTTACGCCAGAAGAATTATTAATGGAGTTATTAGGAAAAGAAAATGTGAAGATTATGGAGAAGCTACCTGTTGCTTTCTCATGTACATGTTCAAAAGAAAGATTTGGGGCTGCTATTATAAGTCTCGGCGAAGATGAAATAGAGGATATGATTAAGACGGAAGGCAAGGCTGAGGCACAATGCCATTTCTGTAATGAATTATATCATTATTCGGAAGAAGAGCTACAAGAACTAAAACGAGAAGCTAAGTAAATTTATAGGTGATATTGGTAGCTTGTAGGGGGAGGAAAAGGTGAAAAAGGAGAGGCTAAAAAGAGAAAAGCTTTGGATTGTAATTGCTGGACTAATTTTAATGAATTGCCTAACCGTGGCCTTTTTTCTTTCTAAAGGAGATACGGGAAATAATGAGGTTGTAGCGAAAGTCGGTAAGGAAAAGATTACTCGTCAGGATTGGCTGAGTGAAATGGAATCAAGATATGGCAAAGAAATATTAAGTGAATTAGTCGATCAGAAAATTATTGAAACAGCTGGGGAAAAGTATGGAATAAAGATTCCTGACCGCGCAGTTGAACGTGAACTAATGATCGTTAAAACAATGTATGGTTCATCCAATGGATATCAATCAGCTGATGAGAAAAAATGGCGGCAGCAAATCAAAAATAATCTAATGCTAGAAGAACTCCTTACAAGGGATGTAAATGTGCCAGAGAAAGAAATGAAAAACTATTACGAGCAAAATAGCAGGCAATTTCGTTTGCCTGATTCCTATCATATATCCAAAATTATCGTCAAAACCAAAAAGGAAGCAGAGCAAACATTAAAGGAATTAGAGCAGGGGTCTAGTTTCTCGGTATTAGCAATGGAACGCTCGATTGATGAATTCACAGCGAATCTTGGTGGAGACGCTGGTTATGTAAATGAAGAAAGTGAGCATTATTCGAAGGAATTCATCAATTCGATAAAGAAGCTAAAGCCAGGCAAATGGAGTAAACCAATCAAGCTGGAGGATAGTTATGCTATTGTCACAGTCCATGAATTTGTCGAAGGTAAGGAATACGCATACAAAGAAGTAAAGGATCAGATTAGAAGGCAGATTGCATTAGAGCAGATGGATATACCTGTATCTGCAAAGCCGCTCTGGAGTGAAACTGATATCGAATGGTTCTATGGGGAACTAGAGGCACAATAACACGGACTTGTCCGTGTTTTTTTTTCAAAAGAAGCGAAGAATTACCTATTCTCCTGAGTATGATATAAGGGGAGGAAATTAGGCAAAAGAATGAAATTGTTTGAAAAACTAATTTTTCCAGACAAAGCAATTGACTTTATAGGCTAGAATTGATAAGTTTTAATTAAACCAATACAAATACTCGGAATAAGAGGTGGATCACGTGGTACGTGTAGCAAATTCGATCGCAGAATTAGTAGGTCAGACACCAATTGTGAAACTTAATCGCATCATTGATGAGAACAGCGCAGATGTATATTTGAAATTAGAGTATATGAACCCTGGAAGCAGTGTGAAAGATCGTATTGCTCTTGCGATGATTGAAGCGGCAGAAGAAAGTGGAGAATTAAAAGAAGGAGCCACAATCATTGAGCCGACAAGTGGAAATACAGGGATTGGGCTTGCAATGATTGCCGCAGCGAAAGGTTATAAGGCAGTTTTGGTTATGCCGGATACAATGAGTATGGAACGTCGAAACCTCCTGCGTGCTTATGGTGCAGAACTTGTTCTAACTCCTGGAGCAGAAGGGATGAATGGGGCTATTCGTAAGGCGGATGAGTTAGCTAAGAGCCAAGGCTATTTCTTACCACAACAATTTAAAAATCTATCTAACCCAGAAATCCACCGCAAAACAACGGGGAAAGAAATTACTGAGCAAATGGGCGATCAGCTTGATGCATTTATCTCTGGGATCGGTACGGGTGGTACGATTACGGGTGCAGGCGAAGTCCTTCGCGAGAAATACGAAAATATTAAAATTTATGCTGTAGAGCCAACTGATTCACCAGTCCTTTCAGGTGGAAAGCCTGGTCCACACAAAATTCAAGGAATTGGAGCAGGGTTTGTTCCAGATATTCTTAATACCGAAATCTATGATGAAGTGATACAGGTAACAAATGACGAAGCATTTGAATACGCCCGTCGCGCTGCGAAAGAGGAAGGAATCCTTGGAGGGATTTCATCAGGTGCAGCCATCTTCGCTGCATTGAAGATCGCTAAAGAACTTGGAAAAGGCAAGAAGGTACTTGCTATTCTTCCTAGTAATGGAGAACGATATTTAAGCACACCATTATATCAATTTGAAGAAGAATAATAAATTTAGAAACAACAGTCAACAGAGGCTGTTGTTTTTTTAATCTTTTTAATTTAAGAAATGAAAGCAAGGCATTCTTCATGTATGATAAAAACAGAGAAAACATGTGGGGTGACATGCCGTTGAAGAAATATAAATTATATGCCGAAAAAATTCCTTTTTCTTATAGCCTTTTTTTTAAGCAATACCAGCATATTTCGGCTGGGAAACAGCATCATGTTTTATTAGAAAGCGGGCGAGGCGGCCGTTACAGCATTGCTGCTTTTGACCCTGAAACTGTCCTCATTGGGAAAAACTCAAAGTTGGAAATTATACATAGGGATGGGAAGCAAATCCTTGAAGGAAATCCTTTACACTTATTGAAAGAGTGGCTTAGTCAATATGAGATGGAAAGGCTTGAAGACCTGCCTGACTTTCAAGGAGGTGCAATCGGCTTAATCAGCTATGATTATGGCCGTTATATTGAGCGTCTCCCTCGTTTAGCTGAGGATGATCTACATATACCGGATATACATTTTTTTGTTTTTAAAGAGTGGTTTGTATTTGATCATGAGTCAGAAATATTGTGGCTTATGTCTCTTTATCGTGAGCATGAAGATATGCTTACTGTAGAAAAGAAGATGGAAGAATGGAAGGGGCGTTGGCAAGCGGAATATTCCGCTCCTAAGTCGAAAAAGGCAATAAACGTTAATAGTCAAAGAAATGTTTCGATGAGTGAAGAGGCATTTATTCAGGCTGTCCAGCGTGTTCAGCAATATATTTCTTGTGGGGATGTATTCCAAGTAAATTTATCTGTACGTCAAAGTCAGCCAATTAACATTCCGGCAATGGATGTTTATGAGCAATTAAGGATATTAAACCCTTCACCATATATGGGATTTATCCATACTCCTGATTATCAGCTTGTCAGTGCATCTCCAGAGCTTCTGATTAAGAAAAAGGGGAAAGAAGTCAGCACTCGTCCAATAGCAGGAACACGGTCACGCGGCAGGGATGCTGCTGAAGATCTTGAACTGGCGAATGAATTAATTGAAAATGAAAAAGAACGGGCAGAACATGTGATGCTTGTTGACTTAGAAAGAAATGATCTCGGGCGTGTGTGTAAGTTTGGTTCTGTAAAAGTGGATGAATTTATGGTGATTGAGAAATACTCCCATGTGATGCATATTGTCTCTAATGTGAGAGGGGAAATAGCAGATGGGAAAGATGGATTTGATCTAATCGACGCCGTATTCCCTGGTGGAACCATCACGGGGGCGCCAAAGGTAAGGACGATGGAGATTATTGAAGAGCTGGAGCCTGTAACAAGAGGACCGTATACGGGTTCGTTCGGATGGATTAATTTTAATGGAGATCTCGAATTGAATATTATTATCCGAACCATGCTGGTGAAGGAAGGACAAGCTCATGTTCAGGCAGGAGCAGGTGTTGTAATTGATTCGAATCCAAAAAATGAATATAAAGAGTCATTGAAAAAAGCCATCGCATTATGGAAGGCGAAAGAAATGGCTGAACAAGAAAAGGGTGATAACATATGATCTTCATAATCGATAATTATGATTCATTCACATATAATCTTGTGCAATATCTTGGTGAATTAGGAGAAGATTTGCTGGTGAAAAGAAATGATGAAACATCCATTGAAGAAATCCGTCAATTAGCTCCTCAGTTTTTATTGATTTCTCCAGGACCCTGCAGCCCGAATGAGGCGGGAATCAGCCTTGAGGTAATTCGGGCCTTTGCGGGTGAGATTCCCATATTCGGAGTGTGCCTTGGGCATCAATCGATTGCACAAGTTTTTGGCGGAGAGATTGTTCAAGCTGAACGTTTAATGCATGGAAAAACATCAGAAATGCACCATGATGGGAGAACGATTTTTCAAGGCTTACCCAATCCCTTTCCGGCAACAAGGTATCACTCCTTAATCGTCAAGAAGGAATCGGTGCCTTCCTGTTTAGAGGTGACCGCATGGACTTCGGAAGGGGAAATCATGGCAATTCGCCATAAGGAGCTGCCGATAGAGGGGGTCCAGTTTCATCCTGAATCGATTATGACAGCTGCAGGGAAGGATTTACTGAAGAATTTCCTCCATACTTATTCAAGTTTTGAAGTAGTAAAGGGGTAATGAACGATGTTTATCTATCTGAATGGCGATCTGGTTAGGAAAGAAGATGCAGTCATCTCCCCGTTTGATCATGGCTTTTTATACGGAATGGGTCTTTTTGAGACAATTAGAGTCTATAATGGGCATCCCTTTTTGCTAGATGACCATTTGCAGCGTTTAAATAACAGTCTAGAAGTGTTGAATATAAAGACTAGATATACAAGAGATGAAATACTGGAGATCCTTCACCCACTACTTAAGATAAACGAGTTAACAGATGCATATGTCCGATTAAATGTTTCTGCTGGTATTGGTGAGATTGGATTGCAAACAGAGCCATATGTGCATCCTAATTTAATTATTTTCGCAAAGCCGTTGCCGCCAGCAAAAGGTTTGCAGGAAAAGAAGTCCGTTATTCTTCAGTTGAAGCGAAATACCCCTGAAGGATTTGAACGACTAAAGTCACATCACTATTTAAATAATATTTTGGCGAAGCGAGAAATAGGCGATCATCCGGAATGTGAAGGGATCTTTTTGACAGAAGATGGCTATTTAGCTGAAGGAATTGTCTCGAATCTGTTTTGGATAAAGGACCAAAAGCTTTATACTCCAGCACTTGAAACGGGTATTCTAGATGGAATTACAAGACAGTTTGTAATGAAACTTGCTAGTAAACGAGGAATGAGGTTGGAAGAGGGATTTTTTACATTAGATGAAGCTAAAGTAGCTGATGAGGTTTTTGTTACAAATTCCATTCAGGAAATTGTCCCTCTTTCATTATTTGACCAAGAACAGAAGCCAGGGAATCAAGGGGTCATTGTGAACGACTTGCAGCTTCAATATAAGCAATATACTACTTATGTATGGAGTAGAGATGAACTTTAAGGAGGTAAAAGTGAATGTCTAATGTCATTCAATGCGGCCCCCATTCATTAGATTATGGCCGAAGAACACTCATAATGGGGATTTTAAACATCACTCCCGATTCTTTTTCCGACGGTGGGAAGTTTAATCATTTGGATCAGGCAGTGGAGCGGGCCTTGCAGATGGTGAGAGATGGTGCAGATATTATCGATATTGGTGGGGAATCAACAAGGCCTGGATTTATACGTGTATCGGCTGAAGAGGAAATAGAAAGAATTGTCCCTGTCATCAATAAGATTGCTGAGGAAGTAGATATCCCAATTTCTATTGATACATATAAGGCAGAAGTTGCTAGACAGGCGATTAAAGCAGGTGCACATATCATTAATGATATTTGGGGTGCGAAAGCTGATCCTGATATGGCTCATGTTGCTGCTGACCTTCGAGTGCCGATTATATTAATGCATAATCGGAATAATCAAGATTATACCGTTTTTTACCGTGATGTCGTGAATGATTTATATGAAAGTATTTCACAGGTAAAGCATGCTGGTGTTCTGGATGAAAATATTATCCTAGACCCAGGAATTGGCTTTGCTAAGGATCTGAATTATAATCTAGAAATGATGAGAGACTTGGATAAGCTTGTCTCGCTTGGATACCCAGTTTTACTAGGAACCTCTCGGAAGTCAATGATTGGCGGCGTGTTAGACTTACCTGTCGATGAACGGATGGAAGGTACAGGGGCAACTGTTTGTTATGGCATTCAGAAAGGGTGTCAAATCATTCGAGTTCATGATGTGAAGGAAATGGCTCGAATGGCAAAAATGATGGATGCATTAATAGGTAAGGGTGAAAATCATGGATAAAATTATACTTAATAAAATGGCCTTTTATGGCTATCACGGAGTTTTCCCAGAGGAGACTCGTCTTGGGCAGCGCTTTGTGATTGATTTAATAGTTGAAACCAATTTACAAAAAGCGGGGGAAACAGATCATCTTGAGGACTCCATTAATTATGGAGAGATCTATCAAGTCTGTAAAGAGATTGTGGAAGGGAAACCGTTTAAGCTTGTTGAAGCGGTCGCTGAAAAGATTGCCAGGGAAATGCTTGGACGCTACGACGCTATTCACCAGGTGACGGTCAAAGTGATAAAGCCGGATCCTCCTATCCCTGGCCATTATGAGTCAGTTGCAGTTGAAATTATAAGGAGTAGACAGCAATGAATAATGAGGCATATATTGCTCTGGGCTCTAATATTGGTGACCGCTTTGAAAATCTAAAACAAGCAATAGAATGCTTAAAGGCCATATCTGAAGTAGATTTGGTAAGTGTTTCTTCCGTTTACGAAACAGATCCTGTGGGCTATGAGGATCAGGAACAATTTTTAAATATGGTCATACAAGTAAAGACGGGGTTCACGCCTTTTAAGTTACTTGATGTTTGTTTAGAAATTGAAAAGGAACTTGGGAGAAAAAGGGATATCCGCTGGGGGCCGCGAACTATAGACCTTGACATTTTATTGTATAATCAAGAAAATATTAAAACAGAGAAATTATTTATTCCTCATCCTCGGATGCAAGAGAGAGCTTTTGTTATCATCCCGCTGCTAGAGATTCAGCCGAACATCAAGCTTCCGTCGATGGAAATACCTCTTCAAGCAATTTTAGAGGATATACCTGATAGAGAGGGAGTACGAATATGGAAGCGGAAAAATGGGGAAGACGTATTCGCGCTTTTCGTAAATTAAAAGGCTATACCCAAGAGAGTTTCGCTAAGGAGCTTGGTGTATCTGTTTCGATTCTTGGTGAAATTGAAAGAGGAAACAGAATGCCTGCTGTTGATTTTCTAGAGCGGGCTGCCTATATGTTAAAGATTACTGTGGAGGATCTGATTCCTCCAGAGGAAAATAGATAATTATTTATTTGGTATTTAAGGGTTAGATTGTCATCTAACGACAGCGCCTCTGATCAAGGTGTTTTGCAATACAATTTAGGAGGTTTACCGTGTTTAAAATCGGTGATATCGAATTAAAAAACCGTGTCGTTCTTGCACCAATGGCAGGAGTGTGTAACTCCGCGTTTCGTTTGACTGTCAAGGAATTCGGTGCTGGATTGGTTTGTGCTGAAATGGTTAGCGACAAGGGCATTATTTTAAAAAACGAAAGAACAATGAACATGCTCTATATCGATGAACAAGAAAAGCCTCTAAGCCTGCAAATCTTTGGCGGTGAAAAAGAAACATTGGTGGAAGCAGCTAGGTTCGTTGATAAAAATACGAATGCAGATATTATAGATATTAATATGGGCTGTCCTGTTCCGAAGATCACAAAATGTGATGCTGGTGCAAAATGGCTGCTTGATCCAGATAAAATTTATGAAATGGTCTCGGCAGTAACAGATGTGGTTGAAAAACCAGTTACAGTGAAAATGCGCATGGGTTGGGACGAAGACCATATTTATGCAGTGCGAAATGCGCAGGCTGTTGAACGAGCAGGAGGAAAAGCTGTTTCACTGCACGGACGTACACGTGTGCAAATGTATGAAGGTCAAGCAAACTGGGATATCATTCGTGAAGTAAAGCAAAGCATCAACATTCCATTGATCGGAAATGGCGATGTGCAAACACCGCAGGATGCGAAGCGTATGCTTGAGGAAACAGGCTGTGACGGCGTTATGATTGGACGGGCTGCACTAGGAGATCCGTGGATGATTTATCGGACGGTTAAATATCTTGAATCAGGCAAATTAATGGAACCACCAAGTATCCGTGAGAAAATTGACGTATGTATTCTTCATTTGGATCGTTTAATTGCCTTGAAGAATGAAAATATTGCTGTTCGCGAAATGCGAAAGCACACTGCTTGGTATTTAAAAGGAATTCGTGGCAATGCGAAAGCGCGAAATGCGGTCAATGAATGCCAAACAAGAGAAGAACTTGTTATGTTATTAAATGCGCTTGTCTTAGAAGAAGAGGAGAAGGAACGTAGTCAAATCCAAGCTGGTTAACGGTATATCGGTTTGACATTGAAAATTTCTTTCACTATAATTTTGGTACAGAGAGAACTGCCAGTGAACTTACTGGCAGTTTTTATTCGATTTAATCATAATATTGATGTCTGTGCTGTCCACTTTGTGTAAAATAATATAAGTATGAGGAATCTTTTATTCACAGATAGGTTTTACATAAAAAGATTTACAAAATAATGGAGATGATACAAGTGAGTCAGAGTCATGAAGAATTAAATGACCAATTACAGGTAAGAAGGGAAAAAATGAATAGCCTAAGAGACAAAGGGCTAGATCCATTTGGAAAACGTTTTGACCGTTCACACCAATCAAAGGAATTAATAGAACAGTACGAGGCTTTAGAAAAAGAAGAGATCGAAGAGAAAAACATTTCTGTAACCCTTGCTGGACGTATAATGACCAAGCGAGGAAAAGGAAAAGCGGGCTTTGCTCATGTACAAGATTTATCAGGGCAAATTCAAATTTATGTACGTAAAGATGCAATTGGTGACGAAAATTACGAAATTTTTGATTCAGTAGATCTTGGAGATATTGTAGGTGTTTCAGGAATACTTTTTAAAACAAAAGTAGGCGAACTTTCAATTAAGGTTCAAGATTTTGAGTTATTGACGAAATCCTTACGTCCGCTTCCTGATAAGTTCCATGGTTTAAAAGATGTTGAACAGCGTTACCGTCAACGTTATTTGGATTTAATTATGAGCGAGGAAAGCAAGAAGACATTCATAGACCGTAGTCGCATCATTCAATCTATGCGCCGTTACCTTGATAGCCAAGGGTATTTAGAAGTAGAGACGCCTATGATGCACTCGATTGCTGGAGGGGCTTCAGCGCGTCCGTTTATTACACATCATAATGCGCTTGATATGGAATTGTATATGCGTATTGCGATTGAGCTTCATCTGAAGCGCTTGATTGTTGGCGGATTAGAGAAGGTATATGAAATTGGCCGTGTATTCCGTAATGAAGGTGTTTCAACACGTCATAATCCGGAATTTACAATGATCGAATTGTATGAGGCGTATGCAGACTACCGTGACATCATGAGCTTAACAGAAAATCTTATTGCACATATTGCACAAGAGGTATTAGGAACAACGACTGTTCAATATGGTGAGTATGAAGTGAATCTCAAGCCTGAGTGGAAAAGACTTCATATGGTAGATGCGATTAAGGAATATACTGGGGTAGACTTCTGGAAAGAGATGAGCAAGGAAGAAGCACAGCAATTAGCGAAAGAGCATGGGGTAGAAATTACTGAACATATGCTTTATGGCCATATTGTCAATGAGTTTTTTGAACAAAAGGTAGAAGAGAAATTAATTCAGCCAACATTTATTTTTGGACATCCGGTTGAAATTTCTCCACTTGCAAAGAAAAATGATGAAGACCCACGGTTTACGGACCGGTTTGAGTTATTTATTGTTGCGCGTGAGCATGCAAATGCATTTACAGAACTTAATGATCCTATCGATCAAAGACAACGTTTTGAAGCTCAGCTTAAAGAACGTGAACAGGGTAATGATGAAGCTCATATGATGGACGATGATTTCATTGAAGCATTAGAATATGGAATGCCTCCAACAGGTGGACTTGGAATCGGTATTGATCGTCTAGTTATGCTTTTAACAAACTCTCCTTCTATTAGAGATGTGTTGTTATTCCCGTTAATGCGTCATCGTTAATATTTAATAAAAGGGGTAAAGCGCTGCTACCCCTTTTATTATTCCTTTGAATTGCATGAATATTTTTTCTTTAATTATAAAAGAAAAATCTTTAAAAAACATGTTGCAACCGATTAGAGATGGTGGTATATTAATATCTGTTGCTGCGAGACATCAACTTAAACAAAAAAGATTTTAAAAAGTTGTTGACTTAAAGTAGTGAAATGTGATAGTATTTAAAAGTCGTCTTGAGCGACATTAAATAAAATTGCTCTTTGAAAACTGAACGAACAAAAAACGTCAACGTTTTAAATTTTTATTTATGAGCTAATCAACTCTTTATTGGAGAGTTTGATCCTGGCTCAGGACGAACGCTGGCGGCGTGCCTAATACATGCAAGTCGAGCGAATCTGAGGGAGCTTGCTCCCGAAGATTAGCGGCGGACGGGT
>NZ_JBIACJ010000022.1:0-46648 GCF_042865275.1 Cytobacillus mangrovibacter
CTTGCATGTATTAGGCACGCCGCCAGCGTTCGTCCTGAGCCAGGATCAAACTCTCCAATAAAGAGTTGATTAGCTCATAAATAAAAATTTAAAACGTTGACGTTTTTGTTCGTTCAGTTTTCAAAGAGCAATTTTGGAGCGGGTGAAGGGAATCGAACCCTCGACAACAGCTTGGAAGGCTGTGGTTTTACCACTAAACTACACCCGCAATATTATCATGTATAAAATCGAATGGTCGGGAAGACAGGATTCGAACCTGCGACCCCTTGGTCCCAAACCAAGTGCTCTACCAAGCTGAGCTACTTCCCGGCTTAGATATAAGATAAAAATTGTAATGGCGCGCCCGAAAGGAGTCGAACCCATAACCTTCTGATCCGTAGTCAGACGCTCTATCCAATTGAGCTACGGGCGCATTTATTAAAGCAACTTTATAAATATAAATCATTTTCATTTGATTGTCAACATTTTTTTGATGCGGCCGAGAAGAGTCGAACTTCCACGGGGTTGCCCCCACTAGGCCCTCAACCTAGCGCGTCTGCCATTCCGCCACGACCGCATAAAGAAGAGACAAAATTAATCGTATCAACATTTGTAAAAAAGCTAACTAATCAATAAGTGCGGGTGAAGGGAGTCGAACCCCCACGCCTTGCGGCGCTAGATCCTAAGTCTAGTGCGTCTGCCAATTCCGCCACACCCGCAATATTAAAATGGTGAGCCATGAAGGACTCGAACCTTCGACCCTCTGATTAAAAGTCAGATGCTCTACCGACTGAGCTAATGGCTCGAAATGAAGTTTTGTTTCCTAAACTTCGATAACAGTGATACAGATGTTCCAAAGCTCTGCGTTCTTTGTCACAGATTGCTATTCAAGGAAGCGATGCTCCGGACTGCAATCTGCTCTACCGACTGAGCTAATGGCTCGAAAAAATGGCTGGGCTAGCAGGATTTGAACCTACGCATGTCGCAGTCAAAGTGCGATGCCTTACCGCTTGGCTATAGCCCATCGAGATTAATTATGATATATGAAAAACGAATAAAAATTCATTTCTATATCATGTTTTTGAAAAAATGGCGGTCCGGACGGGACTCGAACCCGCGACCTCCTGCGTGACAGGCAGGCATTCTAACCAACTGAACTACCGGACCATAATATATTTCAAGTGACCCCTACGGGATTCGAACCCGTGTTACCGCCGTGAAAGGGCGGTGTCTTAACCGCTTGACCAAGGGGCCATATACATATAAATAAAACACTGGCGGAGAAGGAGGGATTTGAACCCTCGCGCCGGTTACCCGACCTACACCCTTAGCAGGGGCGCCTCTTCAGCCTCTTGAGTACTTCCCCATATAATGGCTCCGCAGGTAGGACTCGAACCTACGACCGATCGGTTAACAGCCGATAGCTCTACCACTGAGCTACTGCGGAACAATATTTATTTATACTTCAGAAAAGACTGTTCCTCTCTACTCATTAACTTCTTAAGAGAATCACTTGTCATCTTTTCGACTCTTCCTATTATAAAAACCTGTCTATAAAAAGTCAAGAATATTTTTTGAGCTTTATTTTATAATCCCCTCTTTTAACTTAGCTAGTTTCCCGCCGCATTTTCCGCAAAAGTATTTTTGCGTATTTATATTTCTTTGTCTTTGATAATTCTGACCACATTTCTTACAAATATATATAATTATTTTTCTGCTTGTTTTTCTTTTAACATGATCTGGCAGTGGAGTGCAAAATCGAGGAGCATCCACTTCTCTCATTAATAATTTGAAATCTTGATCACGATGTTTATACCCTTTACCTTCAATATGCAAATGGTAATGGCAGAGTTCATGTCTAATAATACCAAATAGCTCGGATAGCCCTAACTGTTCCAAATACTTTCTGTTGATCTCAATATGATGGGTATTCAACATATAACGTCCACCAGTTGTTTTAAGCCTTGAATTGAAGTATGCCTTATGTTGAAATGGTTTACCGAAACTTTCAATAGAGATCTCCTCAACCAGTCTTTGTAATTCCATATCATCCATCTTGATCTTTTCCCCTCAGAAATATTATGAACATGACAACCTATTATAGCATACATTATCTATACCTTTTGATCAGGGGAGGTATTCAAATGCCTGTATGGTTCCAAAACCAAATGCAACGCGCTTTTTTAGAAAAAGATCGTTATCAAATAAAATTATTAAACCAATGCTGGTTTTTTTACACAAAAAAACACTGCTCATAGAAAAGCGGAGGCGACTGGTTAGTCCCGACAAGCATAAGCCAATCTGGATGGAAGGTTGTCTTTTAACCTTCTAGCCAGATTGGCTTATGACCTCGAGGGACTAGGAGCCGGAGCTAGACAAATAGAAAAGCGGAAGCGCCTTGATCAGCCCCGACAAGCATAAGAGAAACTGGATGGAAGGTTGTTCTTTAACCTTCTAGCCAGTTTCCCTTATGACCTCGAGGGGCTAGGCGCTGGAGTTAGACAAATAGAAAAGCTTCAAAGAACAAATACAGCCCTTGCAAAAGAAATAATTCCATTCGCAAGGGCTTTCATATGCTAGGAGCAGATCTAAATCAAGCTCCTATTATTATTTATTCATTAGGCGTAAGCATCGTCAAAGATACTCTCCCTTTATTCTTATCAACGGAGTCTACCCATACGGTAACAACATCCCCAACCGAAACAATATCTAGTGGGTGCTTGACAAATTTTCTGCTTAATTTCGAAATATGAACGAGTCCATCCTGTTTTACTCCGATATCAACGAAAGCACCAAAGTCAACTACGTTTCGAACAGTTCCTTGAAGCTCCATACCAGCAGTAAGATCATCTAGCTGAAGGACATCCTTCTTTAGCAAAGGTTTAGGTAAATCATCGCGCGGATCCCTTTCAGGTCTCACAAGTGCATCAATGATATCCTTTAATGTCAATTCGCCCATCCCTAACTCCTCAGCTAACTGAGAAATATTTAAGCTTGAGAGGGACTCCATTAAAGCCGGACTTCCTAAATCATTTGTGGAGAAGCCTAGATTAGTTAGTAATTTAATTACTTCTGGATAACTTTCAGGGTGAATCCCCGTGCGGTCAAGCGGTTCTGTCCCATCTACAATCCGCAAGAAACCGATTGCTTGTTCATATGTTTTTGCACCTAGACGCGGAATCTTTTTAAGCTGCTTGCGATTAGTGAATTTCCCTTCTTCCTCACGTTTTTTCACAATATTGTTGGCAACTGTTTTTGATAGACCTGCAACATATTGTAATAATGAAGAAGAAGCCGTGTTAACGTTAACCCCAACCTGGTTAACGGCAGTCTCAACTACAAAACCTAATGATTCTGTTAATTTCTTTTGGGAAACATCATGTTGATATTGACCTACACCAACAGATTTCGGGTCAATTTTTACTAGCTCTGCCAATGGATCTTGCAGACGGCGCGCAATCGAGACTGCACTTCTTTCTTCTACCTGCAATTCAGGAAATTCCTCTCTCGCTAAATCTGATGCAGAATACACACTAGCACCAGCCTCATTAACGATTAGATAGAAAACCTCTTCCTGAAGCTCCTTTAAGATATCTGCAATAAATTGTTCTGTTTCCCTAGAAGCTGTTCCATTTCCAATTGCCACCATTTTCACTTGGAAGGTTTTTAATAAATCAATAATTTGAGCCTTTGCTTCTTTTGTCTTTGACACAGGGGGGTGAGGATAAATAACAGAAATTTTATGAACTTTACCCGTTTCATCAACAACCGCAAGCTTGCAGCCTGTTCGATAGGCGGGATCGACTGCTAGAACAACTTTGCCTTTTAACGGTGGCTGCAATAATAAATTTCGTAAATTCTCAGAGAAGATCATGATTGCTTGTTCTTCTGCTTTCTCTGTTAATTCATTACGAATTTCTCTTTCAATTGATGGCTGAATTAAACGTTTATAACCATCCTCATATGCTTCTTGTACAATGGAGGCAGCGAAAGATCGTTCATCCTTAACCCACTTTTTATGAAGATATCGCAATACAAAATCCACATTCGGTTTCACGCTTATTCGTAAAACATCTTCCTTTTCACCGCGGTTTAATGCCAAAGTACGATGCGGAACAATTTTCGAAATGGGTTCTTCATATTCGTAATACATTTCAAAAATCTTCTTTTCATCCTTTTTTCCATCTTTAACAGAGGACTCGATTGTGCCTGTCCTTGTCGTTTCTTCACGAATCCACTTTCTGCTATTCGCATCATCTGATACCCATTCAGCAATAATATCCTTCGCTCCAGCAACTACATCATCAACCGTGAGTACTTCCATTTCCTCAGACAGAAACTCCTTAGCTTTCTCATCCTGAGATCCTGATAGCGGAAATGTAAGCAGCCACTCAGCAAATGGCTCCAGCCCCTTTTCCTTAGCTACTGTTGCTTTTGTACGTCTCTTCTGTTTGTAAGGGCGGTATATATCTTCTAATTCCTGCAGCTTGATTGCTTTTTGAATTTGAACTTGCAATTCATCTGTTAACTTCCCTTGTTCATCTATTAAACGAACGATTTCTTCTTTACGTTGTTCAAGGTTCTGTATGTATTGCCAGCGCTCCATAATATCGCGAATTTGCACCTCATCCAGAGCATCTGTTAGTTCTTTTCGATAACGGGCAATAAAAGGAACGGTATTCCCTTCTTCAAGAAGCTTGATGGTATTTTTCACTTGCTTTAATGAGATAGAAAGTTCTTGTGCGATCATCTCTAGAATTTGATCTTGTTTATTGATTGTTTTTTCCAAAGTCTTACCCTCCAGCTTTTAGGTCATATCTTTATCTTATCAAAATTTTGCTGATGTTTCATACTGTGATACAACAAAAAGCTTACCTAATGATTAAGATAAGCTTCTAACATTCTACTTCCAATCAAGTTGGACATTCCGGATTAATTGTTTCCTTATGGATGGCTTCCTTTAACTTTTTTATGGCTCTTCGTTGAAGTCGTGATACATGCATTTGAGAGATCGCCAACCTTTCTCCTGCTTCCTTCTGGCTCATATTCTCTAAATACGTATATTGAATGATTTCCTTTTCTCGTTCTGTTAACACATGCAGGATCTTCTCAAGTACAAGCACTTGGTTTATTTTCTCATAGCCCTCATCAATGTTTCCGACGATATCATGTAGCGTGATTGTGCCTCCTTCAGAATCGGCATCAATCGAATGATCAACAGAAAGTGCATGATAGCTCTTGCCCATTTCCATTGCCTCTATTACTTCCTCTTCTGAAACACCTACCACATCAGCAATTTCGTCCATCCTCGGGGATCGCTGAAGCTGAGTTGTGAGCTCCTCAATCGCCTTTTTTATTTTTGGCCCTAGTTCCTTGATTCTTCGCGGGACGTGAACACTCCAAGTTTTATCACGCAAAAAACGTTTGATTTCCCCAATAATTGTTGGAACTGCGAAAGCTTCAAAATTCCTTCCATATGTTTCATCATATCTGCGGATTGCACCTAATAAACCGATAAGTCCAACCTGTGATATATCTTCATGAAAAGATTTGCCTCGAGAATATTTACGGGCTATCGATTCAACAAGGTTTCGGTAATGAAGGACAAGAATCCTCTGTGCTTCTTCGTCCTGATTATGCTGATATGCTTTTATTAAATCATTTATTTCTTCTGCTGTTTTCTGTTTAGGTTGAGATTGTTTTGGCATCCCTCTCCACCCGCTCTCCTTCAAGGTATTTGATCATGAAGACCGTCACACCCTCTTTGTTATGGATTCGAACTTCATCCATTAACGATTCAATTAAGTAAAGACCTAAGCCTCCTTCACGCAAAAACTCAACAGAATCTGTTTCTTCGTAACGGCCAATTCCTTGCTTAGCTGACAGGAAATCAAAGCTCTTTCCATTATCAGCTACCATCACTTCTAAGCGATTATCGTATAAACCAAATCCTACGACTACTTCACCCTGTTCATTCTCTCTATATGCATGCTGGACCGCATTTGTACAGGCTTCACTTGTAGCAATTTTCAAATCTTCTATATCCTCATAGGCAAATCCCATTCTGCTCGCTATTCCTGATAATGTGAGCCGGATAACGCTCACAAATTCTGGTTTAGCAGGAATTTTCAATTCAATATAATCAAACGATTGAGTCATTTCGCTTCACCTTCATCTTCGCTTGAAATATCCATAATGTTGGTTAGACCAGTAATCTCAAAAAGCCTCATTAAACGATTAGACAAGCCTAACAGCTGCAATTTTCCATTGTTTGAACAAATATTTTTATAAATACCTACAAATACCCCTAATCCCGTACTATCCATATAGGTAACATCTGAAAGGTTAATCACCATGACAGCTCCCGCCTTCTCAGATAACTGGAAAAGGTTTTCCCGCAGCTTCGGTGCAGTATAAGCATCAATCTCACCACTAATACGGACTTTAGTTACTTGCTCATTTTCTTTCATCTCTATTGATATATTCATAACTGACCCACCTTCTTACACGTCAATTTGCCTATTAATTACCCGTATCTCCGTTGAACTAAACATATTTTCAGTCACTATTTTTAAAAATGAGCTTTCCTATTTCACAGAATAGTGAAAAATATTATTTCGATAAAAAAAGACAAGCATCCAGTGCTTGCCCAAGGCAGACAATATTATTTATAAAAATGGTGGCTTTCTATGCCATCTTCGTTTCATAAAGCCGGTCAATTTAATAAAAGAACACTCAAAAAAGAGTGTATCAATTTAAAATTCGATGAGACCAAGACTAATTTGCACGGCTTCATCCACTTTTTCCATCATTTCGTCATCGAGATGGGTTATTTTATCGGTTAAGCGCTGTTTATCAATCGTACGAATCTGCTCTAGTAATATGACCGAATCCCGTTCAAAACCATAACGCTTCGCATCAATTTCAACATGAGTAGGCAGCTTAGCTTTTTGAATTTGAGCAGTGATCGCTGCTACAATTACTGTGGGACTAAACCGATTCCCGATATCGTTTTGGATGACAAGCACTGGACGGACTCCACCTTGTTCTGAACCAACAACTGGGGATAGGTCTGCAAAATAAACGTCACCACGTTTGACAATCAAGGGGTTACCCTCCGCTTACTAGACGTTCAACTGTATGTTCTGCCTCGAATTCTGCTTGAAATGCTTCAGATGCAATCGTCAAGTTTATTTTCGCCATCTCCATATAGCCACGGCGCATGGATTCGCGAATTTGTCTTTTTTTCCGTTCACGCAAATACATTTTGGTTGCTTGATAAATGAACTCACTTCGGTTAACATTTTCCTGCTTAGCAAATCCATCTAACTCGGTTAATAGATGTTGCGGTAATTTAACCATTATCTCAGTTGTTGCGCTGGACTCAGCCACAAACAAACACCTCCACCATCACTACACACCATTTTATATCTACCAATTTTAATATTATCATCATTCACAACTTATGCAAAGAGGGTTTATCAATTCTTCAGTATTATCGGCTAGAAAAATAAACTTTTATGCATAATATTATTAAATTTTTATCAATGAACTAAATTAGATTATTAATAACTCTAGTCACTTTGCCATTTTTTTTATAAACTCTTGGGACTCTTCCGGCTATCATACAAACAATTTCATAATTAATAGTATCAAGTTTTTCTGCAATTTCATCTGCAGAAATATGTTCCTCTCCTTGCTCCCCGATAAGCGTAACAATTGTTCCCATGGAAAATTCAGCTGGAAGCTTTACCAAACATTGATCCATACAAATCCGGCCAACGATTGGAACTCTTTGTTCACCTATTAGCACCTCTTGCCCTTGCAATTTTCGTATCCATCCATCAGCATATCCAATAGGCAAGGTCCCAATCCATTCATCTTCTTCTGCCTCATAAGTAGCTCCGTAACTAAGCTTTTCTCCTTTTTGAATCTTTTTAACGTGAACAAGTTTGGTGTGAAGAGATAATGCAGGTTTCAACTGAAATGGCAGGATGGATTCGATCTCTTGTGATGGTGTTAATCCATACATAGATATTCCCGTCCTTACCGCATTAAGATGGACTTTAGGGAATCTTAATGCCGCTGCACTATTACTGGAGTGAATGATTTCTGGTGTTTCTTCAAGCCAGGAAATCATTTCATGAAAACGATCCAATTGCTGTTCAAAGTGAGTCAGGTCCAGTTCGTCTGCTGTCGCAAAATGAGTATATACGCCTTCTAAATGTATGCGGGAATCTTCTTTTGCAGTTAATTCAAGCTGATTTACAATCTCCTTGCTGCGGATCCCTAGTCTTCCCATTCCTGTATCTAGCTTTAAATGGATGGCTAACTTCGCATCTGAAGGAAGATGCTTTATGGCCTCTTCCAGCCATTCCGCCTGAAAAACAGTTAGCGTTATATGATGTTCAGCTGCCATTTTCACATCCTCTGGGCGGCACACACCTAGAACAAGTATTGGTGCCAAAATCCCCTTTGATCTAAGCGCAAGTGCCTCATCCAAAAAAGCAACAGCCAAATAGGAAGCACCGGATTCCAATGCTTCTCTCGCAACTTCTTCTGCACCATGGCCATACCCATTTGCTTTAACTACCGCGAAGATCTCTACTTCATTTCCTATATATTTCTTTATGTTCTTGATATTATATGATATATGATCTAAGTTTATTTCTACCCATGTATCTCTGTAAAAAGTCGTTTGGCATACCACTTACTTCCCCATCCTTTAAACAATTCCTTAAGTTAATTATTATGATTATCAAACTCCTAGACCGAATTTGTCAAATGATTTTCGTATTTGTCGGAATATTTTTATATTAAAGCAAACAAAAAAAAGACTCTTGTTACAGAGTCTCGGAAAAAGAATTTATTTTACTATATTCCCTTGTACTGAACGAGCAATTGAAGTCATTTCTTCTTCAGATAAATCATTCGATGCAATCATATAATCAACCCCCTGGTATGTCCATGTGATTGAATTATTCGAAAGCGCACCGATCGTAAAGCCTAAATCAACAGGCTCCCCGCTCATTGTTGTTAATGAAGAAGCAGGCATCACTTCTGCTTTTTCCTGGATAAGAGTGAATGACTTCTCGCCGCCGAAAGTTAGAACGACTCGTTTCCCATCCTCTGTTTTAATCTCTTTCTGGTCAATTAAATCGATTCCTTGAATCTCAGCAGGATATTTCACTGAAAATTCTTCATCCGCTATTTCTGTCATAACAGGAACCTCTATTTGTGCACTCGTCCTGCTCTTTTGCATATCGAATTCCTTTTTATCTAAAGAAGCATTAAATTTCATATCCGTAAATTCTACCGTTACAAGTGCATTCCGGTCGGTATCCATTACTTTAACACTGACAGGAGATAAATCTGATTTTTTCAGTGTAATTTCTTGGGTAGGAAGCATTTGATTATTTTGGTACTTTGTTTTTGTTTCAAAAATATAATGTTGCTTGGTTGCTTGGAATTTAGCCTCTTTATCATCAATAATATCCTTAATTAATGATTCATATAGATAGGCCTGGCTACTATTTTTCGGCCACTCGCTTTGAAACTTGAAGCTCTTATTGAGTGCTGGTGTGAGGACAAATACCCCCTCATCATTTCGAAGGATCATTTGACTTTGATCCTTTTGTGCATTCTTGAGATCCACCCTGTAATACATTGGTTCCTTGTGCCAAACCTCAATATCGTACGTCTGAGGCTCCGTTCCCATCTGCAAAGTCATCTTCGCCTTTGACTTATAGCTCTTTATTTCCTCGAGCTTCTCACTCAACTCCTTTGTTACATCGCCTTGGGACTTCGTTCCACATGCAGACAATGCAATTACAACCAACAGCCCGGCTAGCAGCATCAACCACTTTCTCCTCATTCTTTCAACCCCTTTAGTCTCGATTCAGTGTATTGTCCAGCCACAGCACTAAGCCAATTGCCTAACTAAAAAACCTTTTCGTTAGAATCGACTTTGATTGCGCTTAACGTGGAGGAGAGGAAGACAGACTTTTCATATGGATTGACATAATCATCGTCTAGCCTTGTCTCTCCTATTGCACTATGAATATATGAGACAACCTTTAAGAATATGCTAGGGGAAGAGACATGCTTTTATTTTTCTTATTTAATTTTTTTTTCAATGACAACCTGTGCAACTGCATACTCTTTACTATGGGAGATTGAAAGGTGAACCCCTTCTTTTACTGGTTTAGCAATAAAAGGCTTTCCACTCTCATCTTTTTCGGTCTCTATATCTAAGAAAGACAAATGGCTGCCTAATCCTGTACCCATAGCTTTTGAAAAAGCTTCCTTTGTAGCAAACCGTCCTGCCAAATATTCGATCTTTCTTTCTTCTGACAGCGTAAAGAAAACCGCCTTTTCTTTCTCTGTTAAAATGCGATCAACAAACTTACTTTGCTTAGCATAAATGTTTCTAATCCGATCAAGCTCAACAATATCTATACCAATACCAGAAATCATTAGATACCCACCTTCTATTTAAATTTCCCTCTGCATAAACAATAAAGAAGAAACATAACACAATTTGATATAAATCCATTGAAATTAGAGATACACTAGATAACAAAGTCTCTTTTCTAAAAGGTTGTTGTTTTTGAATAAGTTATGTACATGAAAACGGTCGACAAAAAAGGTCGGTTGATTGGAGCGGAAGGTGCGAGACTCCTCGAAAATGCATCCGCATTTCCTCGTGCGGTGTCAATTCAAGAAGCCTATTCAACGTCCTGCGCCGAGGAGGCTCACCGCCCACCCCGCGGAAAGCGAGCAGCCTGGAGCGGAAATCAACCTTTACCAACTACATATTAATTTGCAACTGCGGTCGCAAAAGCAACACATCAAATAAAAAATAAAAGGAGATCCTTATGTTTACAAGAACGGAGAGCTTCAAAGAATTTCTGCGTCACTTTCCAATCGTTTCTATCATCGTTTCCATCCATATTGTACTTTATTTTCTTACGGTCCTTCCATTTCTTCCGAATTTATGGCTATTTGAACATTTCGCTGGGGTTAATCTTTATATTATTGAAGGTGAGTACTGGCGGCTGATTACACCTATTTTTATGCATAACGGTTTCCCACATATGCTTTTTAACAGTTTTTCACTTGTACTATTCGGACCTGCTTTAGAGCAAATGCTAGGAAAGGGTAAATTTCTTTTTGTCTATTTAACTGCTGGGATAGCCGCAAATCTAGCCACATTGCTGTTAGAGCCACTTACTTATATTCATGTAGGAGCAAGCGGAGCAATATTTGGTCTATTTGGTTTCTTTGCTGCTGTCATTATGTTCCGAAAGGACATGATTTCTTATGCAAATTCTCAACTAATCTTAACGATTACTATCATTGGAGTCATCATGACTTTCTTACAACCTAACATTAATGTCATCGCCCATTTATTCGGACTACTCGCTGGATTTCTAATTGGGGTTGGCCTGCTTCCGAATAAAAAAAGGCTGGCTGCATTCATCAACCAATCAAATTCAGGATATTCTAGAAAACAACGTCCCTCATTAAAAGGAGTTTCTCCTTCAAAACTAATCCTTTGGGGCAGCATTGTCATTTTGGCCTTATTAGGCTTTCTATTTAGATAGGCTATGTTAGGGTACAGGTTGTTGATAAAAAGCTATTGGTGTATTCGCGAATGGGTTTTATTCGAATGAATAACTTAATGAGCGGGTACACCAATGGCGGTTTTGTGCACCAACAATATAATTTAGCAAAATCCTTCGATAAGAAAAAGGGCTCTTCACTTGAGCCCTTTTTCTTTACATATTTATTCTTTCTCATCCCAAAGGTCTTTATTGCCTCGCTTGCTTAATTCTGCAATTTGGCGTATTCCGCTTTCTAGCTTCTCATCTACAACACTTGCATCATTAATATGTCTTAAGATCATTTCATTTGCTTCATCAAAAGTTGATCTTGTTTCTTTAATTTCATTCATCACATCATTCGAGAAATCACGTTGTTCTGCAATTGTGCTAATAACGTCCTTCACCTCAGTTTGGACATTATTTATCACTGATAAAATATAATCAATCGTTCTTGTTGTGTTTGTACTTAAATGAATGCCTTCTTCTATTAGGCCTGTACTCATTTTTGTAGATTGCAAGGAACCATCAATATCCTTCTGGATATTCTGAGTCAGAACACTAATATTATGTGTGCTTTCAGCTGTATTTTCAGCTAGTTTCCTTACTTCCTCAGCAACAACTGCAAAACCCTTTCCATGCTCCCCTGCTCTGGCAGCTTCAATAGAAGCATTAAGCGCCAACAAGTTCGTCTGGTCAGCAATTTCTTTAATTACTTTAACGATCATTTCTATTTCTTTTGATCTTTCATTTAATTGATTCATTTTCACAGAGGTTTCGTGCAATTGTTCACCGAGATTTGCAATAAGGCCTTCTACTTTATTTACTGAATCTCTTCCTTCTTCTGATATTTTAACCATGTCAATAGTGGATTCAATTAAGTTTTGACCCTTTTCATGTAATCCAATTGATTTATCATATGATTTTTGGCTAATTACATTCACCTTATCAAATCGTTCCATAATTTTTCCAACTAAGTCACCAAGAATATTATGCTGCCCATTTACCATCTCATGCTGTTCGATCGCAATGTTGATTTCCTTGTTAAAGTTTTCAATAAAACTATTAAGATACTCCTCATTTTGTTGAGATTTTTCAAATAACAGCTTTAAGCGATTTTTTAATTCTATATTCTCTTCTTGTAACTGATTAGTTATTTTCTTTGTTTTAAACATTGATAGTCACTCCATTGTCCATATTTTCGTTCCACTTCGACCGTTTATCTATTTGTTATAAGGTCCTTCCCCCAAAAACCGAAATGGGTTGAACAAAGTCACTCGGAGGGGCTTTTTATTTTAAGCTCTGTCAAACTGGCCTGTTGATTTCCGCTCCAGGCACTCCCTTTCCGCGGGGTGGGCGATGAGCCTCCTCGGAGCATAAGCTCCTGTGGGGTCTCATCTGTCCCACTTCTCCCGCAGGAGTCTCGTGCCTTCCGCTCCAATCAACAGGGTGCAAATTAACAATTAGTTTTAACTCAGCCTTTATTCAAAAGAATAGTCCATTATTACTATCGGCTATTTTTTATAATCTTTTATTCATTTCAAGTAAGAATCAGATAATATTCGATTTTTTACTTCAATTGGTGTATGAATACCATTCATAAATGGCTTCACAATCCTTCTTTGCCAGGTCAACGACTGTCCCGCCAGCTCCACCTGAACCAGACATGACTTTTGCCTCAATTGAAGCTAATTCTTTTTTATTTTGGAAATAACTTTCTTGGGTCTTAAGGGATTGGATTCGATTTCTTTTCATGAAAACTGTATTCTTTATGATCGTACGATATCTCAGTGTCAGCTGTTGATTTTCTACTTTCCAGCCTGCGTCCTTGTAATTTAAGTAAGACCATAAGAGCGAAAGTAGGACTAATACAAACGATAAATATCCCCATGGTCTAAAAAATAGCACAGAAACAGCAATAATAGGCAGAACAAATAGAAGTCCTCTAAACATATACCTTCTAATGGCCCTTCTTGGTACAGGCAAAATGGCTGGCTCTAAGTGATAATCTTCAAAATAAGGTGATAATATAGCAGAGATTGCATCCCTTTTTGTAATCGGCAAAAGCATGACTCGTGCACTTTCAGTATCTTTCGCTGATCCCCCTGCACTCTCTAAATATACAGTACAGAGTCCTAAAGGCTGCCTGATTAGATTTTCGCTTATTCGAATCGCCTGAATTCGATATAGCGGAAGGGTAAGTTGCCGTTTTTCTAATAAACCTCTCGTAATGACTAAGTCATCATCCGTTTTCTTCACCGTAAACCCTGCATACTTGACCATTGTACCAATTAGTGCAATCGCCCAGGCAGCCAAAAAGCCAACAAATATCAGAATACTAACAGTCATTATCCCGCTAGAGATAAAATTCCCTAGGCTGCTGAAAATTCTTTCATAAGGGATAATTTCCTCAAATTGGAATACAAACGCAATAACAGCGGAAAGAACAACACCTACTCCTCCAGATGTGGAGGCAAGCTGCAATAGCTCCTTCGTTGATAGCTTATAAATAATATTTTCCTTTGGCTCTTCAACATTCTCTGTACGAACAGATGCTTTGGCAGCAGAGAGAGTTTGTTGAATAAGATTTGCATCAGCTTTCGTAATAGCCGTTAATACAGCTTCAGCCTCTCCACTTGATCCAGCTGTTTCCACCTTCACCTTTACAAGACCAAATGGACGCTGTAAAATGCCTTCAGACAAATCTAGACTTTGTATTCGTTCAAATGGAATATATCGTTTCTTGCGCACAAAAACGCCATATTCAATTCGTAATTCTCCTTCTTCTAAACGATATGTATACCTTAGCCATGTAAGTATGCCGATAACTAAGACAATGACAATAATGACTGCTGAGATAATCAGCTGAAAAATACCATTCTTACTTCCAAATACAACAAAAACAAGAAAGGGAATAATTAAATCCTTTATTTGCTTTAAACAACTAATGACTGCCGATATCGGATGAAGTCTCTTAGGCTCAGACATCCTCATCAGCCACCCTTGCTAATTTCGAAATAAAAAATCGAAGTTCTTCCGCTTCATCCATTTCCAGCGCTGGAATCTCATGAACTGTAGCCGCAGTTGATACCGTTATTGTTGCTAACTGATATTTACGCAAAATAGGTCCTTGTTGGGTATCAACATGTTGAACACGAACCATCGGGACTAATGTTCTTTTTATCACAAAGACCCCATGTTGAAGCTCAATCTCATTCTCTCGCACTTCATATCGCCAGCGCTTCCACCGTAATGTTGGAATGAGGATTATAAAAAGATACGCATATAAGGCAAAAGTCATAAAGGCAACAATAATAATCCATTTTGGCCAGTCGAAGACAAATGTCAGAGTGATTGCCCCTCCTGCAACGAGAAAGACCAAAAATGAATGAATGGCACCGGATATTCTCCAAACGGTCAAGCCCTTCTTAGAAATTCTCTTTTGCGGTTCCAAAATCATGAAGTACCTCCTGATCCATTAATTACACTTCATAGTATACATGACTAGAAATAGACATGTATTCATTTTTTAAGCATGTTGATAAAAATTATTCAAAAAATCTAATAAGAAAGACATTTGAATGTAAAATCCATAATATAAAAAAGAAAGAGAGCATCTCATGCTCTCTTCATAACTTAGCGATAACTATTAGAACCTGTACGGTTGCTGCCACTTGGTCGTTTCCCATGAGAACCTTGACGTGATCTTACAGGAGCATTTTGTCTTCCTCTTTGTCCGCCATAGGATTTATTCCGGTCATCAGGTCTGCGATCCCTTTTATGTGGCAATGGTTTTTCTTCCGTAAGCTTAACTGGTGTTGTGTCAGGCTCTTTTACTAGCATTTTTAATACTGCCTGAACAATCGTTGCGGCATCTTGCTGCTCTAATAATTCATCAGCCGCCTGTTTATAATATTGCAGATTATTCGATTCTACCGATTGTAAAATTCTCTCGATCACTGCTTTTTGCTGTCCTTCTAAGGCCTCATCAAGTGTAGGCGGGTTCATTCTTTCCATTTTTCTTTTCGTTGTTCGCTCAACTACCTGTAAATAAGATTTTTCTCTTGCTGTAATGAACGTCATGGCTACTCCTGATTTCCCCGCACGTCCCGTACGTCCAATTCGATGTACATAGCTTTCTGGATCTTGTGGAATATCGAAGTTATATACATGTGTTACACCAGAAATATCTAATCCACGTGCAGCAACATCTGTCGCAACAAGTACATCAATAGAGCCTTCTTTAAATTTCCTTAGAACAGACATCCGTTTTGCTTGGCTTAAGTCGCCATGAATTCCTTCTGCATTATAGCCTCTCAGATTCAGCGCTTCTGCTAATTCATCAACCCGCCGCTTTGTTCGTCCAAAGATAATCGCCAGTTCAGGTGATTGAATGTCAAGCAATCTTGTTAAGATATCGAATTTGTTTCTTTCCTGTACCTCTAAATAGTACTGTTCAATTTGCGAAACTGTTACTTCTTTTGTCTTCACACGTACGATTTGTGGCTCTTTCATAAAACGTTCAGCGATTTTTTTGATTGGTCCTGGCATGGTTGCTGAGAATAAAAGAGTTTGGCGTTCTTCTGGAATTTGCGCAAGGATCGCCTCAATATCTTCAATGAATCCCATATTTAGCATTTCATCAGCCTCATCAAGAATCACTGTATTTACATTCTCTAGTCGCAGCGTTTTCCGATTAATATGGTCAAGCAAACGTCCAGGTGTACCAACGATAATATGAGGGTGGTTCTTTAAAGCACGAATTTGGCGGTTAATGTCCTGGCCACCGTAAATCGCTAACACTTTCGTTCTTTTTCCAAAACCAATTTTGTATAGCTCCTCTGAAACCTGAATAGCAAGTTCACGAGTTGGTGCGATGACAATTCCTTGAATCACATCTTTGGTGTAATCAATTTTGTCGATCATTGGAATTCCAAAGGCAGCTGTTTTCCCTGTACCTGTTTGCGCTTGTCCAATCAAATCCTTTTGTGCTAGGCTCAAGGGAATTGTTTGAGCTTGAATAGGAGTTGCTTCTTCAAACCCCATTCTCTTAATAGACTTCATCGTTGCGGGGCTTATGCCCAAATCCTGAAACTTAGTCAATGTGTTCATTCTCCTTCTAATCTTCAATAAATATTTTCTAGTAATGCAGATACGATCTATTAAATAATGTGTATCTATACATGAAACCCACTTGAGAGGAAGGATGTGGCTACGGTATCTTTCAACCCCAAAACTATATATACAAATTCACGAAATGAATGAGTGGTCCGCATCCTGCATAATGCAGTATAAAAGTGAAAAAAGACATTCTCCAGTTGGAGCATGTCCGGGTTTCTCATGTTTCTTTATTGGTAATTTTAACATTTTCAATACATAATTGCAATCTGATACATGTATTGGAGAAGGCTAATTTCCCAGCTGTTTTAAGAATTGATGCACTTCCGCAAATAGGTCTTCACGTTCCTCACAATGACAAATTAAATGTTTGGATTTCTTTAGGAAAATTAACTTTTTGGAATTAGTTCCAATCCGATTGTACAAATATTGTGCGCTTTTCGGAGGAACAACTCCATCAATTTCACCTTGAGCAATTAAAGTCGGGATCGTAACTTGATGTAAGATTGGCCGAATCACAGCTACTAGCCTTCGAAACTGAATGGTAGCTGTGATAGGTGTAGCTTTGATTTTTCTCTTATATCTGACAAACATTTCATTTTCCGCTAATCTTCCCTTTACACCATCCCTGAACATTTCACCAATATCCTTGAATAGTTGTTTCGGGTTTACATAATAGGCTGCCGCGCTTAGCAGGACTAATTTTGCAACGGGATAATGAACAGACAAATAACTAGCAATTAATCCTCCCATAGAAAAACCAACAACATATACTGTTTCACATTTTTCGATCAGCCTTTGCAGTTCATTTTCTGCATGTTGAATCCATTTATTATATTCAATTCCTTTTAATTCAAGTTTGTCGCCATGCCCCGGCAGAGTTGGCACAACAATTTCCCAATCCGTACGGTCCTTTAAATAGCTAGCTAAGGGCTCCACCTCAAAAGGTGCACCTGTAAATCCATGTATACACATGCAGCCAATCATTCTTATTCACCGCCAAATTAAGTTTATTTAGTTTTATTTTACACCAACTGCCTTTTTCAATACCATTGATAGAAACTCAAAATAAAAAACCCCTTGTTTTCATCGCATACACTGAAACAGGGGGCTTTTTAAAATTCTATTGTAATGCCGAAACGACTTCCTCAAGCTTCATTCCTCTTGAAGCTTTGACTAAGACGATTGTTTCTTCATTTACAAGCTTTTGCAATGCTTCTATAAGTGGCTGCTTTTCAGTAAAAGCAAGGATTCGGTCTGCAGGTAATGAGACTTTCGCTCCTTCAGCAATCCATTTCCCAAGCTTACCGAATGTAAGGACATAATCAATTTCCCTTGAATCAATAGACTCTCCCATTTTCAGATGAAACGACTCTTCTTCTGGACCTAATTCAAGCATGTCACCAAGAACAAGGATCTTATTCTTATAACCAGGAAGCTGAGCAATTAATTCAATTGCTGCATGCATCGAGGTTGGACTTGCATTATATGCATCATTAATAATTTTTTCGCCCATTTTTCCTTCAAGAAGCTCGGTTCTCATATTTGTTAATTTTAGTCCAGCAAAGCCGGCATTCATCTCTTCAAATGGAATACCAAAGAAGTTGGCAACAGTCATGGCTGCCATCGCATTTAATACATTATGTGTTCCTAAGACAGGAAGAAAGAATGTTGCTTTTGAAGCATTGATGGCAAATGAGCTGCCTGTATCATTTTGTTCAATTTCCACTGGAAAAAGATCATTTTTCGGATTTCTTCCGAATGTCTTTTTAACTATCTTCCCCGTGCTTCTTTCCAATTGCTGCGTTAATAAAGGTTCATCTCCATAATAAGTGAGTAACCCGTTTTCTTGCAGGCCATTAACAATCTCAAGCTTTGCTTCCGCAATTCCTTCTCTTGAACCTAAGTCAAGGAGATGGGATTCACCGATGTTTGTAATAATAGCTGCCTCTGGACGTGCTAAGCGAGTAAGGAAGTCAATCTCCCCCCTGCTGCTCATCCCCATTTCTAGTACAGCCATTTCCGTATCTTCTTCTAGTCCAAGTATTGTTAAAGGAAGACCAATCTCATTATTAAAATTTCCTTCTGTTTTTTGAACTTTATATTTCAAAGATAGAAGATTTGCTGTTATATCCTTTGTCGTCGTCTTTCCATTGCTGCCAGTAATTCCAACTACTTTGACATCTAATTCATCGCGGTATTTACGTGCCAGTTCTTGTAAAGCGATTAAAGGATCCTCTACAACTAGAATCGGCAAATGCAGTGGAGGATTTGGAACATCCTTTTGCCAAAAGGCTGCTGCTGCCCCTTTTTTAATGGCATCTTCAACAAATCGATGCCCGTCAGAATTTTCCCCCTTAAAAGGGACAAACAGGTTACCTTTCGTTATTTTTCTAGAATCGATACTGACACCGCTAATGGCTGTATCTTTAAATGCTGTAACATCATTCTCGACTGTTATCATCTGTGTAATCTCATGAAACGTTCGCTTAATCATCGATTTACCTCCTTTTCAGACAGCATTCATTTAGAACCTGATGTGTCTATATGTATAAAGAGAGCACGACGAAATGATCGCCGTGTCTCTTTGTAATGTCTAGCTGCGGGGGCTGGGCAAGCCCCCTCCGCTTTTCTTTGTCTAGCTGCGGCTCCTAGTCCCTCGAGGTCATAAGTCAAACTGGCTAGATGGTTAAAGTACAACCTTCCATCCAGTTCGTCTTATGCTTGTCGGGACTGATCAGTCGCCTCCGCTTTTCGATTTGTCTAGCTGCGGCGGCTATCGCCTATCAAACTTCAGGTCCCCTCCCCACGATAAGTCAACATCGAATCGCTATCGCTCTTCGTGTTTCCTATATCTCAGTCGCGGCCCTTCCAGTTTGTACGGCGATGATCAAGCCGCCTCCGCTTTTCGTTATTCCATCGTATGTTTAATATTTTGTTTTTCTGCATGTCTTTCTGTTGCAAGATTGACTAGTTTTTCGATCAGCTGCGGGTATTCAACGCCCGTATGCTTCCAAAGCAATGGGAACATACTGAACGGCGTAAAGCCTGGCATTGTATTAATTTCGTTAATATACCACTTGCCTTCTCTAGTAAGGAAGAAGTCCGCTCTCACTAGCCCAGAGCAATCAAGTGCTTTAAAGGCTTTAATCGCCATATCCTTCAACTCATTATATTGTGTCTCAGTAATTTCAGCTGGGATAATTAATGCGGTATTGCCATCCTCATATTTTGCCTTGTAATCGTAAAATTCCTTTTTCGGAACAATTTCACCTGCAACGGAGCATTCAGGATAATCATTTCCAAGAACTCCCGCTTCGATTTCTCTTGCAGTGACTCCTTCTTCAATAATAATTTTACGATCAAATTGAAAGGCCTCTTTAAATGCCCGCTCAAGCTCTGAACGGTTTGTACATTTACTAATCCCAACACTTGAACCAAGATTAGCAGGCTTAACAAAGCAAGGATAGCCAAGCTCATTTTCCACTTTAATATAGGCATCGTCTTTTGCATTTTCCCATTCACTGCGGATTAGCCACGTATACTTTACTTGAGGTAAACCTGCTTGTGCAAAGACGTTTTTCATAATGACCTTATCCATGCCTGCTGAAGAAGAAAGAACACCATTACCTACATAAGGCAGGTTCATTAACTCCAGTAATCCTTGTACTGTACCATCTTCCCCATTAGGGCCATGTAATAATGGAAAAATCACATCAAATGGACCGCTCTTTTCAGATGCTTGGAATAAGGTAGGTGCTAAAGCTGCTTGTGGCAATGCTTCAGTATTTGAAAATGCTAATTCTTTTACATTTTCTACAGGTCCTAATAATTGCTGCCCTTTTATCCATTCTCCACTTTTTGAAATATATATTGGATGAATTTCAAATTTCTCTAGATCTAATGCTTTTATTACGGCCATTGCCGTCTGCATTGAAACATCATGCTCTGCGGATTTCCCGCCATATAAAAGACCAATTTTTGTTTTCATCATTTAAATAAACCTCCAATTGAAATTGCACCTACCTATTTTACCACTTCCTTAATTAAGAAAGGGAGTGTTACATGTACGATTATTAAGGAATTTTTTTCTAACTGTCTTCGCCCATATTTATATATGTATGAATCATTTGGGAGAAAGGAAACTTTTCTTCATATTATTTCTAATTTCCTTATTTAATATATGGCTACATAGCTAAACAATTTCAAGAAAAAAGCCGCCTGATTTCTCAGACAGCCTGTTAACTATTTATTTCTCCGATTCATCTGGTTCTGTTTCATTATATTTATATTGTGAACGGTCAACCGGAGTAAAGCCCTCTGGCGTATAGAATCGCAATAAATCCCCATTCACAACCTTATCAGATAGAGACAGTTTATGGCTTGCACTTTCCTGTAATTTTTCTGCTTCAGGCATTCTTTCCTCTTCTAACAGCAATCCTGTCTTAGAATCATAGAATTTGCCATCAATAGAAGTAATCGTTGAACTTACAAAGTTGCCATTTCGGAAAGGTACAAGATCATCATGCTGTTCAGATAATAGGTCTGTTCCTAATTGTACGTAATCCTTTGTTTCAGTCCCTAGTAAATGAAGCAGAGTTGGAAGAATATCCATTTGTCCACCGTACTCATGGTTCACTCCGCCCTCCATGCCAGGCACGCGAATGAAAAATGGAACTCGTTGTAAACCAGTACTCTCAAAAGACGTAATTTCTTTTCCAAGTACTTTTTCCATCGCTTTATTGTGATTTTCCGAGATTCCATAATGATCCCCATACATGATAATAATTGAATTATCATACAGGCCTGATTCCTTCAAGTCCTCGAAAAATTGCTTTAGTGCTTCATCTGCATAACGAGCTGTTTGGAAATAACGATCAACTGATTTATCCCCTGTTGTATGTGGGGCAATCGTTGCATCTTCCTCTTTAATCGGGTAAGGATAATGATGAGTAACCGTCATAAACTTTGTATAAAACGGCTGTGGCAATGATTCCAAAAGCGGCACCGATTGCTCAAAGAACGGCTTATCCATTAAACCATAATCCGCTAAATCTTCAGGTTTCATATCATAATAGCTCGAATCAAAAAACTTGTTAAAGCCAAATGATTTATAAATTTCATTTCGATTCCAGAAGCTTCCGGAATTCCCATGAAATACTGCTGATGTATAGCCTTGTTGACCAAGTATTGCTGGTGCAGCTTGGAATGTATTCAATCCTTTTGTTGTAAACGCTGAACCTGAAGGCAATCCATACAATGAGTTTTCTAGCATAAACTCCGCATCAGCCGTTTTACCTTGTCCTGTTTGATGGAAGAAATTATCAAAGTAAAGCGTGTTTTCTTCACTTGTCAAGGAATTCAGGAACGGTGTGACCTCTTCCCCATTCAGCTTATAATTAATTAGGAAGTTCTGCATCGATTCAAGATGCAAATAGATCACATTCATTCCTTCACCTTTTCCGAAATATGCTGGGTTTGACTCAGCATAATTGGATTGAGTAAAGTTAATGACTTCAGTAATATCATTGCTGTCTGCCATAACCCTTTGTGCTGATGCCTTCGTACTTTGAACGGCATCATAGATTGTGTAATTATACATACCCAAATATTTCACAATATAATTACGATCAAAACCTCTTGTCAATAACTGCGGACGGTCTGCTTCTGCTAAAGCAAGATTTAAACTTGAAATCCCTAAAGCTAAACATAATAAAGCAGCTACCTGTCTGCGGCCAATATCTTTCACTTCAATTTTTACAAATTTGAAAGAAAGCAAGCCGATCAAAAGAATGAGATCAATAAAGAATAAGAAATCATATGGTTTTAACAGAGAGCTAATGCTTCCACTAACATCTCCAAAATTTTGCGTCTGTGTTAAAGTTGGCAATGTAATAAAATCATTAAAGAATCGGTAAAATAAAACATTGGCAAACAAAAGAAATGATAAAAGAAAATCAATAATCATCAGCCAAATATATTTTTTTCTGCCTTTAAAGAAGAATGCTAGTCCCAAGAATAATAAAGACGACCCTAATGGATTTAAGAATAATAGAAACCTTTGCAGGGAATTTTCTAGCCCTAAGTCAAACTGTGTTGATTGAACAATATATGTTTTCATCCAAAGAAGGACTACTGTTAAAAAGAAAAAGATCACAAATTTATTAAGCACATTTTGATCTTTATAAAATCGTTTATTCATTTTTACACCTTCTCCTATTCTTTGCCTTTGTCATACGAATGTGACTGAGATTAATAAACCGTAAACTCAAAGAAAGGTTATATATTAATTATGTTTATTTATCATTTTAACCGCGATAAACAATATATCATGTTTCACTAAAAAAATGAACCATTTTGATCAATTTACATCTATGCCCTAGATATGAAATAAATATCCAAATTCACTTAGAAAACCAAATGGATGGATACAATTTCTAATGACCTGAAACCTTTGCACCAGCTTTAGGATGAACAGCTAGTCGCTCGATTAAATGAGAGCTTGGTTTGTTTAAACCGGATAAATGAACCGACACTCCCTGATCTCTTAGCTTTAATACGATTTTATCAATTGCCGCAACCCCTGAGTCATCCCAAATATGTGCATGGGTGAAATCGATATCTACTTCCTTTACATCTCCGTTATAATCGAAAGCCGCAACAAGCTCCTCGACTGAAGCAAAAAATACTTGGCCTTTAACCGCATATATTTTCTTATCGCCTTCCATTTGAGTGCTTACATGAACCTTTGAGATTTTTGCTACAAAGAAAATAGCACTTAAAATAATTCCGGCAAATACACCCTTTGATAGATCATGAGTGAACACAGTGGTTACTGTTGTCACAATCATGACAATAGAATCTGTGACAGGCGTTTTGGCTAAACCTTTAATTGAAGCCCAATCAAACGTTCCAATAGAAACCATAACCATCACACCAACTAGTGCAGCCATCGGAATCTGAACCACAATATTTCCTAATACAAGAATCAAAAACATCAGGAATAATCCAGCGACAATAGTAGATAATCTTCCTCTTCCACCAGATTTTACATTAATAACCGATTGACCAATCATTGCACAGCCAGCCATCCCGCCGAATAATCCGGCAACAATATTCGCCATTCCCTGACCGCGGGTTTCACGATGTTTATCACTTGCCGTGTCTGTCATGTCATCTACAATAGATGCAGTTAATAATGACTCCAACAAGCCTACAATAGAAAGAGCAATTGAGTAAGGAAAGATAATCTTCAAAGTTTCTAAATTAAATGGCACATCCGGAATGAAAAATGTTGGAAGTGCTGAAGTTAAATTTCCCATATCCCCAACTGTCTTCACATCACTCTTCGTCATTATGGCAATAATAGTGATAACAATAATGGCCACTAATGGAGATGGAACTGCTTTCGTTATTCTCGGAAAAAGATAAATAATTGCTAATGCTCCGGCAACCATTGCGTACATAACCCAAGTTGCACCAACAAATTGCTCAAGCTGGGCCATAAAAATTAAAATCGCTAATGCATTAACAAAGCCGATCATGACTGACCTAGGAATAAACTTCATGAATCTGGCTAATTTAAAAACACCGAATAAGATTTGTAGAACACCTGTCAAAATCGTTGCAGCAAATAAATATTGCATCCCGTGATCGGCAACTAATGTAACCATTAACAAGGCCATTGCTCCAGTTGCAGCCGATATCATTCCAGGTCTTCCGCCTACGATGGCAATAGTAACAGCAATACAGAAAGAGGCATACAATCCCACCATTGGATCTACACCAGCAATGATGGAAAAAGCAATCGCTTCTGGAATAAGAGCTAACGCCACAACAATCCCTGCAAGAATATCTCCTCTAATATTGCCAAACCACTGTTCTTTCATTGTTAATACCTTCAAATAAACACCTCGTTTTAATTTTTTTCAAAAAAAAAGGACTTTGAACTCGCATCAAAGTCGGGGCCGTTAAAAACATATAAAATCATAACATATTTAATGAGAATGGCAAGGCGGAATGAAAACGCTTATTTAATCCCCTTACTACATTTTTCTCCGTCTATTTCCTTAATACTATATAATTAATAAAATATACTCTCCCATTCTAGGATAGGTGACAATAACGGAACCCTGGTCCGCCCAGAAATCTAACGGACAACCATTCCGCTATTTAGATAATATCTACTATTTTTGCAACGCAAGCGGACAACAGTTCCGTTAATTGATCATAATCATACAAAATTTATTCTCTCAAACCCTAATAACGGAACCAGAGTCCGCAAATTCTAAGAAATAAACCCTTTTTATGAAATAGCGGAACAACAGTCCGCAAAATTCTTCAACCAGAATCATTTCATTACATCCGCAGATTCAAAAAGCAGCGATTATTTTAATGGAATCCAAATCTCGGAATAAAGATCTGCACTTGAAGGATCTTCATCAGAATAAACTTCCAATTCAGGCGTCCCAGCTGGTTCATATTGATTGGAAGGGAACCACTCTGAGAAAATTTGCTTCCATGCTTTTTGCATTGCATCTGGCATTGGTCCATGAACCTCAAATACGCCCCATTTCGATGCAGGGATTTCAAGAGTTAAAAAACTATCCGGTGCTTCTCCTTTATATTCTGCAGCCACCCAATAATCAATAGATTGTTCAGAGTGTGTTAACCTTTTATCCACGCAAACCCCTAGAATACCTTTAATCTCTCCATTATTTAACCGAGCTATTTTGTCTACCGTCCCATCCCCATTCACTTCATCCCACATTTTAGGAATTCCCTTTAAATTCTCCTCGTTCTTAAGGGAAAACTCTTTTTTAATCCCTGCTACCTTAAAACTGTCTCTTTCTACAATTTTATACCTCATCGGTTCCGCTCCTTTCAGATTCACCTGTATGACCAGGCGGTTATAACAATTCAGCTTTCCAATATTCTTTCTTGCCTCACTAGGTGTTATTCCATGCTGCCTGCGAAATGCCTTACTAAAAGCCTCGGGAGTATCATAGCCGTACTTAAAAGCTAGATCGATGATTTTGTGATCCGTATCAGATAGTTCTTGTGCGGCTAAAGACAATCGTCTTCGTCGAAGATATTCACCAACAGAGACATCAGTTAAAATAGTGAAAGTCCGTTGAAAGTGGAATTCAGAAGTATTTGCCTGCTTCGCAATACCTTCTATTGTAATGTCCTCCAATATGAACTCTTCCATATAGTCAATAGCCTTTTGCAACGATTCAACCCAGCCCATACGTTCACTCCCTATAGAAATAATAACAACCGTACTGTATTGCTTCCTGTCAATTTATGCTTTGTTAGGACAGTTTTAATCGAAAAACTCCATGTGCTTTTTCTCTTGCTGATAATAGGCCAGTCTATCCTGTAATGTACCTGTATGGAATTCAAATTTATGACCATCTGGATCGGTAAAATAAATCGATTTTTTATCTTTTATATCTCTTTCACGACCGGTAAGAATATGTACATGTAATCGTTTTAATCTTTCATACACCCTCTCAAATTCATCTTCCTCTATTGAAAAAGCGATATGAGTATAGGAATAGCTAATTTCATTACGCGGAATGTCTTTTTCTTCATTCAGTGCAAGCCACATTCCATTCAGATCAAAATAGGCTGTACTTCTTCCCTTTACCAATAGCTTTGCATCAAAAATACTTTGATAAAATTTGATTGAATGCTCCAAATTGGAAACGGAAAATAGTAAATGGTTCAATCCTTTTACATTCACACTGTCACCTCATAACCGGAAAGCTGAAAATGAATTGCTCTCCCATCCGCCCCATCTTCCTGCGGCCAGTGTCTTTGTAACCAACCTTTTCATACAGCTTTTGGGCAGCAATATTTCTTTTATTTACTGCTAGTACAATCTCATTACATTCCGGAAAAGTCTCAATTACAAAATCCTTTATTTGCGCCATTCCCTTTTTCGCAAACCCTTTTCCTTGTTGCGAATAATTAATTGATAATGCCGTAAGTAACATGGCATTCGAGTTATCAGAGTACTCTTCTACCCGTTCACTTGAATGGAGTACAAAAAATCCAACTGGTTCATTATTGCTTAAAATAACAATCGGATGCCTTTCATGTGTCATTTCTAGCGAATGAATAGGCAATGCAGTAAATTGTTCCTGATCTTCAGGCAACTCAAATCTACTTAATGATTCAAGGTACTCAGATTTATAAAGCTGCAAGTCAACTTCTTTTAAAGAGCTCATAAAAACTCCTCCTATGTCTATGTATACTCTCTATACTACCATAGGAATGTATGTTCGGTAAAGAGAAGTTGATATAAATATTTATAACATTCAAATAAATGTTGATATAATAGGTTTACAAACAAAATAATAGGAGAGATTACATGACAAAAATGCTTACAGGAAACAAAGTAACGATTCGTCCTATTTTGGATGATGATCTAAAGCAAATATGGGATTATATTTATGGAACAAAGAATCCAGAATGGAAAAAGTGGGATGCCCCCTATTTCCCTCTAGATTTTAAAGAATTTGAAGTTTTTAAAAAGGATTTTGTTAAGCATCCTGACAATGATGATCCAGTATCAAGAATGGTGATAGAGGCCAGTGGAAAATTGATTGGAACAATTGGCTACTATTGGGAGCATCGTGAATCAAATTGGCTGGAGGTAGGAATTGTTATTTATGATCCACAGTATTGGAATGGCGGCTACGGAACGGATGCCCTAACCCTCTGGGTTCAGCACCTCTTTGCTTCACTTCCACTTGTAAGGGTTGGGCTTACGACATGGTCAGGCAACAAAAGAATGATGAGCGCAGCTGAAAAAATCGGGATGAAGCTTGAAGCCCGCCTGAGAAAATGCCGTTTGTATGATGGAGAATACTATGATTCTATTCGAATGGGGATTTTGAGAGAGGAATGGGAAGAGTAACACAATTGATTGAATAGATTGTTTTTGCATATAGAAAAGAGATAATTACCTTTTCCAATGAACACTGCAGACATCAAACTAAATTCCTGCATTAGATAAGGCTTTTTCTCTTTTCTACTTTTAAGGTCGCCAATTTACTCTATTGGCGACCTTAACTTCTCTTTTCCTACTTTTACAGGAGGCAATCTACTCTATTGGCTACCGCATCTTCTCTTTTCCTACCTTTACGGGAGGCAATCCACCCTATTGTCTACCGCATCTTCTCTTTTTCTACTTTTACGGGAGGCAATCTACTCTATTGGCTACCGCAACTCCCTTCTCTACCTTTCGCCGGTCGCCAACAGTTTTTATAAAAAAAAAGACTCGCCTTACTAACGAGGAGTCTAACGACAATGAGCCATGCACCCTTCCAGAACAAGCTCTTTCCTTCCTTCATGAAGCTTAACTATAGTAAGACTTGTTCCATGCATAAAAGGCGGATCCCAGAGCTGATCAATCGGCGCATTCCGGCAGAGGAGATAGAGTGTTTTAAGCACAACTCCATGTGTAACCACCAGCACATTGCCTGATGGAGTTGTGTTTACTAGTTCTTCTAAAAAGCTAGCAACCCGTTCCATCACGTCTATAAATCGCTCGCCTTCAGGATTTTCATACAAAGTTGGATGGTTCCAATAAAGATCATACTGAGAAGGAAATAGTGCCTTAATTTCATCTTCGGTTTTTCCTTGCCAATCACCCAAAGCAATTTCCATTAACCGCTCATCCGTTTCGAACGAAATGGGCCTTTTCCCACGAACAAGCTGTGCTGTATCCATCGTTCGCTGACTAGGCGATGAAATAATCCGATCGAAGACCGTATCCTTCAGCCTTTCGCCCAATAACAGCGCAGCATTCCTGCCCTTCTCCGTCAAATCCGAATCGAGACGCCCTTGCATTCTTTTTTCTGTATTCCATTCTGTTTCGCCATGCCTAATGATATATAAATGTAGCATACTAACCTCTTAACTCGTAAAAGTGTCGACCCGCTAGAGACATCACTTTATCTTTTTTCCCATCAGGATAAACTGCAATAAAACAAGTAGATGGACCAGACGATTTAAGAAGGTCCAAGCTCGTATGAATTTCAGAAGCACTAAACACTTTATTCAAAAATAAACCATTCAATTCGGATAAGATTCCCTTTGACCCGACAGGTATTGTAACAACATCTGTCAGTGAACAAATTTGCTTAAACAACGACAATGGCGCAGCTTCCTCTTCTCTTTCAACTAATTCATTCCCTACTAATGGAACACCGATTACAGCTATCTTCGTTTGATCTGAGTACTTAGGCTCACTCATTTTCCCCCTAGTTTTCCCGAGAACTGTAATCCCCATCGCTGACTGCTTCAATGAAAAATTACTTTCTGTACTCCCAGTAATAGAAACCGCATCCAGTCCGAGTTCAGCCAGTCCATTCTCAATCCCATCTATCAACGCCTGCCAGGCCTCTTCCCCGCAAAAATTCTGCAATGTAACTGCAAACGGCTCCGCTCCCGCTGCCATACATTCCATTACTGCCACTCGAAAAGAGTAATAAGAAACCATTTCATATGGCACCCTTACAACATCTTCAGCTTTCAATCCGATTGCCCCGCTATTATCACTCGCAATGACAATGGATTCCTCCCTATTAAAAGGGATATGAAGGACATCCCTCATCGGCTCGCCTTCTTCTTAGAAATCATTAATTCTACAACTGATGATAGACGCGGAATAATAACTAAAGCAATGATCGTATTTATAACTGAACCAACAAAAAGCGATGGAACAATCGACAAATAAAAGGCTTTCCCCATCAAAAATAAAAATGGCAGTGGTGCAGCGAATGTATTCCCCAGCACAAAAAGAAGCCCCGCTTGCCACTTTTTCCCGTTTCGATAGAGAAGAGCAAAGACAACAGCTAAAAACGCCATTTCAATGGCTACTACAAAATGAAGCGGACCGAGCGGCATGCCGCCTAGAAGTGCAGACAGCAAATGCCCCATTCCCCCGACAATTGCCCCGGCTTGGCTTCCTAATAAAGCAGCCGCAAGCAAAGCTGGGAACGCATCTAATGCCACACTTCCGATGTTAGACGGAATTTTTATCGCAGCTCCAATGGCTGTCAGCGCAACGAGCAGGCTGATAAAAGCCATTTTCTTTGATTTCATTTATTTATCCTCCTTACGCTTCTCCTCACGAAAAACCTTAGCACTGCGGATATACTCAACATCTTTTTGATTCATACGGAAGTTAATCACTCGCGCTAGAGCAAAGAAGTAATCAGATAAGCGATTAATATACTTTAACGATGTTTCAGAAACTTCAGGATCAGCCTTTACTAGGGAAACAATCAATCTTTCCGCTCTTCTAGTCACTGTTCGGGCAATATGAATAGAAGCAGATGCTGGAGTCCCACCTGGAAGAATAAATCTTTCAATCTTTGGAGCCTCTTCAGTAAAAAGATCAATTCTCTTCTCTAAATACTCCACTGCTTCCGTCGTTAACTTCAGTTGACGATTTTTTGTTACATTCGCTAAATCGCCGCCACAATCAAAAAGCTCATGCTGGATTTTCTCCAAATCCTCAAGAACATCTTGAAAAGTTGCTGGATCTAATTGTGTCATCGCTTGCCCAACAAAACAGTTTGCTTCATCAACTGTCCCGTATGCTTCAACACGAATATCATCCTTATCCACTCTTCCCCCAATAATACTTGTTTTTCCTTTATCTCCAGTTCGTGTATAAATTTTCATTTGTCTTATCCCCTTTTATTTTATTTTTTGGCTGATTCCATACCAGATTAAGTCAACCTTCTCTGCCATGCCTGCCACATCCTGATAGGTCCAGCCAGTTATATCCCGCCACTTACGTTCTTCGGCACGCATCGGCACAATTCCTTTTGATAGATCCGTTCCAATTAAAATTAATTTTCTATGCCCTGCTTCTTTCTCCCACTTTAGCCAACTACACAACAATCTGCGCCACTTTTCCCTTATCTCATGACTATCTAATTGACTGCTCCACTCTTGAACCCATTTTTCAAGCCCTTCAAGAATCATGACGTCCATCCAGTTATCTGTATGCTCGGGAACAGAATCCCCCTTATAGGCAGAAATCCATAAATATGGAGTTTCATTTAGTTCGTAGTATTCTTTAACCCATCTGGATTTGCCATTAAAGGCACCTCCCGTAACAAAGTGCATCGCTCACCCCTCCTCCATCCATCCCAATGCCAAACCAGCTCATAGCCTTTGTCATGTGGAGTCTTCCAATCCCAGAAGTCTTTCACATGAGAGGCATATCTTGTTAATAGATAACGAATAACCCCTCCATGGGACAAAACTGCTGCACTCCGGATATTTACTTCTGCCATTCTTGCTACGACCTTTTCCCATCCGCTATCCACTCTCCGTGAAAACTCCGAAAAGGACTCCCCCATTGGCGGTTTAACTGCAAAGGGAGCAGCTAGCCAACTCTGATAGAGTGTATCCCCCTTCAATTGATCAAAGGTTTTCCCTTCCCATTCACCAAAATGCATCTCACGCAGCTCACTTAATTGTTCTGGTTCATCATTTTGGAAAAGGATTTTGGCCGTTTCAAGGCATCTGCCTAAATCACTTGAAAAGATACGTTTATAGCTCTCTGACGTAACGACATTCTTTTTTTCATGAGAACAAAGCGGTGAATCCGTCCAGCCGAGATAGGCATGACGCTTATTAGCCTCTGTCAGCCCATGGCGAAATAATGCAATAACCACAGTGTCATCCATAGCAAGAGCTCCATCCCTTCAACACTCGCACCAAGTACATCCCCTGTCATGCCGCCAAACCAGCTGATGATTTTTCTCGGCAAAATAAATAGGGCACATACAGAAACGATAATAAAAACAATCACCCCTGCTAGCATTTGATTCCACCATATGCCAGCTGCAGCAAGAAGTAAGATCACATAAACGGGATAAATAATAAGCGTTCGCTCATTCGATGCGTTTTTAAATAATGTACCTAGCCCTTCTTTTCTAGCCGCCTTTACCCTTAACAGCAGAACACCCATAATCATTTTGCTAAAAAAAGGAATAACCGCAATAAAAAGAAGAGTAGTTGAATGAACCATTTGAGTGATTTCATATATAAAGAAAAACTTCGTACCTAGCAATACAATGACTGAGAGAACACCAAAAGCACCTGCTCGCGGATCCTTCATAATTTCAAGCCTTTTTTCCTGATCCTGATAAGAGAAAAAGGCATCACTTGCATCCATCCAGCCGTCAAGATGAATCCCGCCCGTTAAAATAATTCCTGCCAGCCATAGCACGAAAGCAGCCGTTAAGGCAGAGAATGGAGTCCAATGAAGGAACGCATAAAAGAGAAACGCGTATATTCCACCTTGCAGCAAGCCTAAGAGCGGAAAGGTCTTAATTGCCTTTTCAAGATGTACTTTATCCATTGGCAAAGCCATTGGCACTGGGATTGCAGTGAAAAACTGCAGATTAATTAATAAACCTTTAAGCCATTTCATGATGTGCTCCCCAGTTAAACGTAATCTCCTTCAGCTTTCCCCAATCAAGATGTGCAAGCAGATGTGCAGCCAATTCATCATATTTCTGATCTTTCAAACGGCTAATATGGACAGTTTCCTGTAAGGGAAGTCCTCTTGTTTGCCGTAATCCGTTCAACCACTCGCTTCTCCACTCATCATTATGAAAAAGATGATGCAAATACGTACCGATAATTTTGCCGCCCTCTCCAAAATAGCCTTCCTCATCGCCGTTATTTAAAAGAAGAAAACTACTTTCTCTCCCTTCATCCAGAGCCGTTTCACCTAAGTGAATTTCATAGCCGCTAACAGGCTTTTGACTGCCGGTTCTTGGATGCAAGCTACCTTCAACCCGAACTGTAACCTTTTCTCGCAAAAACGTAGTTGTTCCTGGGATGAGACCGAGACCTATTTCTTCTGTATGACAAATACCAGTATCAAAGCCTTCTCGATCAATTAATAACTGGCCAAGCATTTGGTACCCGCCACATATCCCGACAATATGACCGCCTTTATCAGCAAATGTGTGCAGCCATTCAGCCAATCCAGCCTTTTTAAAGAACTGCAGATCTTTAATCGTACTTTTTGTACCAGGCAAGATCACGGCATCTGGCTCTCCCATTTCTGATAGATGGCTAACCCACCGAACGGAGACATCCTGTTCATAGTAAAAAGGCTCAATATCGCTATAATTCGATATGTAGGGCGGTTTAATGACAACAAGATCAAGAAGATTCTCTCCCCTTTTTCTTGAAGAGGCAGGCATGGATAATGAATCCTCTCCGTCAATCATATGGTTATCGATATAAGGAAGGACGCCAAGCACCGGAATTCCCGTTCTCTCCTCAATCCACTTAATCCCATCCTCAAACAGAGAAAGATCCCCTCGAAATTTATTAATGATTAGCCCCTTTACTCGTGACTTTTCCTCAGGGGTCATTAGCTCCAATGTGCCAACAATACTAGCAAACACGCCGCCTCTGTCAATATCCGCTACTAGAATAACAGGAATATCCGCCATTTGGGCGACCTTCATATTCACAAGCTCTTTATCTTTCAAATTAATCTCTACCGGACTCCCGGCACCTTCCATGACAACAACATCAAATTCCTGACTTAATTGATCGAGGGCCGATTGAATCGCATCCAGCCCCTTTTCATAAAACGAATCCCGGTACCCTTTTCCAGACAGTGTCTCAGTCGCTTTGCCGAATAAAACAACCTCTGCATGCTGATCAGACCTTGGCTTTAGCAAAATCGGATTCATCCAAACAGTTGCTGCTGTTTTTGCCGCTTCTGCTTGAATGCCTTGTGCTCGGCCAATTTCCTTTCCATCTACAGTGACATAGGAGTTGTTGGACATATTTTGTGACTTGAACGGCGCAACCCGAATTCCTTCATTGGCAAAAGCCCGGCAAATGGCGGTCGCAACCAAGCTTTTCCCTACATCGGATGCCGTCCCTTGTATCATGATTCCTAACATATAACATCCACTTCTTTCATTAATATAGGAATCCCAGCTTCAACGAGATAAGCTTGCTTTGCATTTGCTACTGCATGCTGATGAAGCTGCCCCAGCATTCTGCTGTATGTAAATACAAGCTCATTCTCCCCAATTGATTCATAAAGGACTTCATTACTTACTACAATTAAGGCTTGGCAGCACCTAGTTATTTGTTCTATTCCCTTCATAATTGAGCACATAACCTGCTCCTGAAAGCTAGCCATCTTCCACTGTCCATCCACAGCGAAAAATTCATTGTTTAATAGTGTCGTTAAACAATCTAGCAAAACAATATCCTGCCTGCCAAAAGCCTCAGAAAGCGCCATGATATCTGTAGGCTGTTCCCATGTTTTCCAACGAAGGCCACTCGTCAAGCGATCCTTTTGATGACGGACAATTCTTTCCTTCATTTCAGTATCACTTGCTTGACCAGCAGCTATATAATGAAGATTTCCTGACGTCTGCCTTGCCATATCTGCAGCAAGCTTTTCCGCAAAACTGCTTTTCCCGCTGCGAACGCCCCCACTTATAAAGATGAGAGACGACTGATCTTTCGCCATTCCGTCATCGCCTCCATCAATTGATCATTGTCCTCTGGCCCCTTAATTGCAAAGCGCAGCCATCCGCCTTCAAGTCCCCTGAAGTTCATCGTATGTCTAGGGATGATGCCCCTTTCGATTAAAAATTGAAACAATGGCAGCTGATCTTTTAAAGATGGGTCCTTTAATAAATAAAAGTTAATCTGGGATGGAGAAACTTGAAAATTCCACTCTTTATAGAAAATAAATAACCTTTCTCTTTCTGATTGAATAAGTTTCCTTGTTTCATCTATATATGTTTTGCTTTCGAGACACCATTCACCAGCCTTTAATGCAAGGGCATTAATACTCCAATGCGGCTGGAGTGCTGACATCTGTTCAATAATTGACGGATGAGCCATTATATAGCCAAGCCGCAAGCCTGGAATGGCAAACATTTTTGTCATTGATCGAATAATAACCAATTGGGAGCATTTCTCTATGTATGGAACGATTGATTCATATTCGATAAGAAAATCATAAAAAGCCTCGTCTATGATAATAAGGCAATCATTTTCCTTACACGCTTGCAGGAGATGGAAGACTAAAGATTGATCGTAAAAAACACCTGTTGGATTGCTCGGATTGCAGAAAAATAGGGCATCTGCCTTTTGAAGCTTGGTTAAAAAGCCATCATCCTCCCATTCCCAGCTATCAGGCTCTAGTTGATGATAATCGATTGTACAACCGTTGATCCAGCACGCTTCTTCATATTCTGAAAAGGCTGGCTGGACTATCAAGACCTTTTTTCCAGCAAGCATTCTGCCTAGCAGGGAAATGAGCTCTGCCCCGCCGTTTCCAATAAGGATTTGATCTTTAGAGATCCCCTCCCTTTTAGCAAGCTTTTGCTTTAATCGTTCGCCTTTCGGGTCTGGATAATCTGAGATTACTTCCATAAGCTGATGCCAATTCTTTTTTAATAATGGCGGAGGACCTAACGGGTTGATATTCGCACTGAAATCAACCTTATTGTCTGGCATCGTGACTTCCATCGCCTCATATAAATATTGCGGATTTGATCCATGTGCTGGCCATTTCAATGAGCATTCCTCCTAACCATAGCAATAATAGAAAAATAGGTATCGTGCGAGTCACAATTTTATTGGTTTTAAGGATATGACCTTTTTCTAAACGAACGAGCGGGTCACCCATCGTCGCCCGGTTAGAAATGATGCCTTTATAGTAATTAATTCCACCAAGCTGCACACCGAGGATGGCTGCTACAGCTGCTTCTCCCCAGCCGCTGTTCGGACTTGGATGCTTCTTCGCGTCACGCCAAACAACTCTCCATGCCTGAGACATATGTATATATTCAGGTCGATTCCCTGCCAGCATACAGAGGGATGTCAATCTGCTGGGAATCCAATTCACGATATCATCGAGACGGGCAGAGGCCCAGCCAAAGTCTTCATATCTCTCATTACGATAACCAACAATTGAATCACAAGTATTAATCACTCGATACATCATGGCAAAAGGAGCTCCGCCAATCAGCGCCCAGAATAATGGAGCAGTAATCCCATCGCTTGTATTCTCAGCGACTGTTTCAACCGTTCCTCTGACCATTTCCGGTTCATCCAGCTGATCTGTATCTCTTCCAACGATATAAGATAGCTTTCTTCTAGCCTCTTCCATGTCCCCCTTCTCTAATGGAACATAAACAGTAATCCCTGCTTCCTTTAAGCTTTTCTGTGCAATTGCTGTCGAGATCAAAATCCCCTCTGCCAAAATCCCAGCCACTGGATGAATCAGGTAAAATAGAACAACAATTAGTACAGAAATTCCTCCGACTACAGCTAATACGGCTAGAAGCATACCTATTCCCTTAATTTTCTTAGAACTTCCTTTATTCCAGCTTTTTTCAAGCTTGTAAATCAATGAACCCATCCATCGAACAGGATGCGGCCAATTCTCAGGGTCTCCAATCATTTGATCTAGTACATAGGCAAGTGTGATGGCAATAAGATGATGAATGATCATTTCTTTATCCTTTTTCTAGACTTTTGGATCGATTCCCTCGTACATTCATAAACCCCTTTGCCGATTACTTTTCCGAGTGGAGTAATCGTTCCGGCATAATCAAGCTTTTGTCCTTTTTGAGTAGCTGCTATTAGAATGCTATCAGTGGAAGTACCTGTTGCAATCGTTCCCGTGACCGCATCCTTAACTTCAAGGTCGTACATAGCCTTTGTCTTAGCTTCAGTAGCAGTCATAATACTCTGAATGAAGGACTCTTCATTTAATTCTCCACTAATAAACACCCATGTGTTAATTGTCCCAGGCGTCATCTGAAAGGAATGCTCCTCACTTCTAGAAGCATCAATCGCATTTCCTACACCAGCTGTTACAACAATAAAGACAGAGAAATCCTCCTCTTTATAAAGTTGAAAGCTTACATCCTCAAGCACAACCGCTGTCATCATTCCGACCGTTTCACCTGGTTCAAAGCCGTGATCTTTTAAATAGTCCACCATTTCCTTGCGATGGTCGCTGCAATCATAATCCTTATTTACATGCCGATTGACAAAAATCTGATGCCAGCCTGTTCCAGGACCAACAACGCCTGAGGACATTGTACGAAGTGGAATCGGGCATTGGAGGGCAATATACTCATCAGTAAATGTTAAAAGGGATTCATCAATCATAGGACTCCCTGTTTCTTCATCAAATGCCTCTGGGAGGAGAACCATCTGTGGCGCCGGCACTTTTGGATGTGGCTGCTTTTGTATTTTCGTATGATAGACCTTCTTAATTCTTTCCTCGCGCAGGACTTCATTCGGAATATGATTGATGTTGATCTTGCCATTTTCCAAAAGAAGCAGCCGATCACAATACAGCCCTGCTAAATTCAAATCATGAAAAATGGAGATAACGGTCAGCCCTCTTCCCCTTGTCCAGCTTTTCAATAAATCGAGCAGCTCTTTCTGAAAAGATAGATCCAGATGGTTTGTCGGCTCATCAAGCAGCAAGATTTCCGGTTCCTGTGCAAGTGCCTGTGCAAGAAAAACCCGCTGCCTTTCTCCACCAGACAATTCATGAATATAATGATTTTTAAAGTGAGCGACCCCTGTTTGTTCCATTGCCTGCATGACTATGCTGTCATCTTCATCAGACCATGTTTGAAACCAGCCTTTCTGATGGGCATACCGACCAAGCGAAACGGTCTCCTTAACTGTATAAGAAAATGATTGTGAAGAGTGCTGAGATAGAACTGCGATGATTGTCGCCAATTCCTTCGGTGTATACATCTTCAGGGATTTTCCTTTTAAGAAAACATCTCCACTTGAAAAAGGAAGAATCCCACTAAGCATTTTTAATAAGGTTGTTTTCCCACTGCCATTCGGCCCTAAGATTCCGAACAATTCACCCTTTTCTAATTCAAAGGAGACATTCTTTACAATGGCATCCCCGGAATATCCGCCTGTTAATCCCTGTACACTTAGCATCATCTATCCTCTTCTTTCCTTTCTTCTATTCATTAAAATAATCCCGAATACCGGTGCACCAATTAAGGCTGTGATCACACCAATCGGCAATTCTGAAGGAGAAATAAGCGTACGGGCTACTAGGTCAGCCAAAATGAGAAAGCCTCCTCCTGTTAGTATGGAAAGCGGCAATAAATGCTTATGATCCGGTCCCCATAGAAGTCTTGTTAAATGTGGGATAACGAGCCCGACAAAGCCAATTGTTCCTGATACAGCAACCGCCGCCCCCGTCAAAATTGAACCAGCAATTAGAATGATCTTCTTTCTCTTTTGGACATTCACACCGATATGCTGTGCTCTTTCTTCACCAAAAGACATCGCATTTAATTCTCTCGTGTTTATAAGAAGAAGAAAGGAGCCAATGATAAAGAATGGAAGAATAATTTTAATATATGCCCAGCCCCTCATTGAAACACTGCCGAGAAGCCAGCCAATAATTAGTCTTAGCTCCTCTCCTGTAAGCGCAATCATCATCGATATAATTGATCCTAAAAAGGAACTAAAGATGATCCCTGTTAGTATGATCGTTTCCACTTTCATCGATCGATCGATTTGACGGGCAAATAGCATAACGACAAAGATCGTAATAAAAGCAAATAAGATACTAAGCAATGGTAAGGTTAACAGCCCAACAAAAGGAATCGAAATACCAAAAAACATCGTTAATACCGCACCAACTGATGCACCAGAAGAGACACCTAGTGTATAGGGATCTGCGAGCGGATTCCTTAATAAACCTTGAAAGGCGGCTCCTGCAATTGCGAGAGACGCCCCAACTAACCCTGCTAAAATAACCCTTGGCAGCCGAATATTTAAGACAATATTCGTATACATGGGATCAATCTGTTCATTTGGTGACAGGCGGAAAATTTCTGCGCCAATTATTTTCAGAATATCTATAACAGAAACGGAAACCGTTCCAATTGATATCCCGAGCAGCATCGCAACCAATAGAAAGATAGCTGCAATTAAATAGGCGATCCCTTTATTATTTAAATATTTCAGGGTAAATAGCTTTTGCAAGTTCCTCTACTCCTTCAACAAGCCTTGGGCCTGTACGGGTAACCATATCAGAGTCTACATCGACCACTTGCTTATTTTTCACAGCAGTGATGTCTTGCCATCCATCTCTGCCCAGAACATTTCCAATAGGATCTTCTGTATAAAACCCATGAGTCGTAATAATAACATCTGGATTCCGCTCAATAACTGCTTCTGAGTCCAGTTGCACCCATCCTTCTTCAGTCACAATGTTATCAGCATGAATGATGTGGAGCATTTCGTTCATAAAAGTGTCAGATCCAACTGAAAAGATTTCTGGTGCTGGTGATACTTCAACAAAAACCTTTTTACGTTCTTCTGTTGTAATATCTGCTGCTTTGGCTATAATTGCTTCAAGCTTTTCTTTCATGTTCGCTGCTAGCTTCTCAGCCTCCTCTTTCTTTCCTGTTGCCGTACCAATCGTAATAATTGTTTCAAATACTTGATCAAAGTTTTCCGCATCATTTACGATGAACACAGCAATTCCTGCATCTCTTAACTGCTGCAGCCCTACTTCCACAGCATCAGCAGTTGATTCATGTGCAAGAACAAGATTCGGGCTTAATGAAATCACTTTCTCAACATTAAATTCCTGTCCGCCGACTTTTTCCTTGTCAGCTGCTTCTGCAGGATAATTATCAAAATCATTTACACCGACAATTTGCTCACCTAATCCCAATTCGAATGCAATCTCCGTGTTACTTGGAATAAGAGAAACAATTTTCTCCGGTTTTGCATCGATGATAACCTCATTATCGAGAGCGTCCTTTATTGTAACGGGAAAGGCAGACTCTTCCTTGACTTGTTGCGTTTCTTTATCTTTGGTATTCGCATTTTCATTTGGCTCTTCCGTATTTCCACCACAGCCTGCCAATACACCGACAGCTAGAAGCATTGCGAATAATAATGAATATAATTTTTTCATCTTATCTTTCCTCCCTAAATTAAAAAAACATCCCCACAGTTGAAATGGAGATGTTTGAATAGTCATACGCTCGAAAAAAAAATATGAATCCAGTCAAACACCTCCTATCCTCGTAGGTTTATGGTGCGTAAAGATTGGCAGGTTTCCTGGCTTATGGTCATTGCCTTCCTGCGCCTTCCCATACATGCTTGTACAGTGGCAAATGCAGTTAGCTCCCATTTACAGTGGCGGGACCGCGTTGGAATTACACCAACTTCCCTTTTTAAGTCTTCAAAAAAATACTTTTTGTCAGACACCTAATCTTTATATGTATGAAATTTTCCGCTAATTCCGATTATACACGATTATGTTCAAAATGGAGTATTCATATTTAATATTTTCCGGATTGACGTATAAATGTAGATTTTGTCCAATACTACCTGAGGACGTATGTAATCCTTAGTGAATTTAGTTGATCATTCAGCTGATAGCAAGGGGATTAAATAAAAAAAGAGCCGATAATTTATCATTTACCGGCCGTAAACTTTCCATTCTCGTGACTTTTTATCAATAACAAGCTTCGCATCACATGGTTCTTTGATAATATTCAAGTATTCCTCATACATATCATCCATATTCGAAAAGTCCCCAATCGTCCAAATTGGGATTTCAATATTTGTACGGCTTTGTTCAATATCTTTAATTGAGAGAATAACGCCTTCCCTCAGCAATGGTTTTAACTGACGAAGAATATCACTTGAAATGGATGGATATGTCCTCTTCTTCTTCATCCCAAGCAATGACTTTTCAACTTTTGTCTGACTCAATTTCCCTGGAATGACCTCTCCCATCATCCGGTAAAAATCACTGAAATCACGATAGTATGTCTTATTAAACCAACCATCATCATGTGCCAAATAGACATACCTGTTGCTTAGATGATTATAAAAAGGCAGCTTTAGGTGCTCTTTCAAATGGCCTAAGTAAAGCAGCTCCGCGATTGCCTGGCTTGGCAATTCATTTAAAGCCTCTTCCTCTTCAAAATCAATCCAGCAGAAATCACCATATCCATACACATCATCATCCATAAGCTTCTTCAGCTTGTCATTTGATACAAACTCATGCAATGTATGCCTATTAAAATCACCATCCTCAAAATGATGCTTCAACAATAGAAGATGATTTAATGATTGGAATAAGGCTTGAGCAAACTCTTCAAATTCAATTCCGTATGTGATCGTATAGTGCTCACGTTCATTTATATAAATATAAATAATATCACGAATAACTTGGTTCCTTTTTTTCAATGGTGAAACCTCCGAACATTAGATAACTGGTTTGGTTCTTTTATTTCAATCATATCAAAGTATTGCTAGCTTTTCCTGTTTATTTCATTTACATTAACCATAACACATTTCGTTCAGCCACAAAATTTTTTATCATTATCGTGGCATTATAATATAGATATAGAGTCCGATGGAAGGAGTGTGAGAAGTTTGATTCAAAGCATGACCGAAAATCAGATTACTCTTCACATCATAAAAACATTAAAAGAAAATAAAAAAACTGACTTTGAACTAATTCTTGATGAATTGCAGCCCTACGATATCGCTCATATTTACGAAAACCTGCCAGAAAAGCATAAAACCCGCTTTCTGCTCTTTATGAATACTGATCGGCTCGCAGACTTGCTGGAAGAGCTGAACAAAGAAATACAGCTTGATGTGTTAAATAAACTTGGGATTGAAAAAACAGGTAAAGTCCTTGATTTAATGGACAATGATGATTTAGCTGTTCTCTTAGATGATCTATCACCTGAGAAAATTACTTCCCTCCTCTCCGGAATGAAGAAAAGCGAATCTGCTATTGTACAAGATATCATGAATTATCCGCCTGAAACGGCAGGAAGAATCATGACAAACCGTTTCGTATGGATAAGGGATTACTTTACAGTGAGCGACGCCGTTGGAAAGTTGAAGTCTTTTGCCGAATTTGCAGAAACAATCAATTATTTGTATGTCATTGACCAGGATCGAAAGCTTGTAGGGGTTGTTTCTTATCGGGACCTCTTGATAGCTGAACCGGGTGAAGAGATCAGAAATGTCATGTATGAACGTGTTATTGCCGTAACTGTAACCACAGACCAAGAAGAGGTTGCAAGACTTGTTGAGAAATATGACTTTCTCGCTATCCCTGTTGTTAATGAAGAGAATGTTTTAATGGGAATTGCTACCGTTGATGATATTATTGATGTTGTCATTCAAGAAGCGAACGAAGATATTGAGAAGCTTTCAGCTACAGGAAAATCCATTGACTTTGAAACGAAGGCTTTTGTTGCAGCTTACCGAAGACTTCCATGGCTCATTTTACTCTTATTCATCGGCATTTTATCTGGGAGTATAATTAGCGGCTATTCAAGAACGCTAGAAAAAGTTGTTGCACTTGCCTTCTTTATGCCAATGATCTCAGGGATGACTGGAAATACAGGTACACAGTCGCTTGCCGTCGTTGTCAGGGGACTGGTCTCCAATGATATTGATAAAAAAGTGATCATGCGACTAGTAATGAGGGAATTTGGAGTAAGTTTAATAATTGGATTTGTTTGCGGAATTCTCATTTCTCTTATTGCCTTCTTTTGGCAAGGAAATGCCGTTTTAGGTGCAGTTGTCGGCCTTTCCCTTTTTCTGACCCTGATCATCGGGACTCTTGCTGGAACGATTATTCCACTCATATTATACCGCCTGAATATTGATCCTGCAGTTGCCTCAGGACCACTTATTACGACATTGAATGATATTTTCTCCCTTGTCACCTATTTTGGCATTGCCACTATTTTTATTAACCACTTAATGTAACGCACGCACGGATGTATGATCCGTGCTTTTTTAGAAACCATTCACCCGCTTTATACGTCTTATAAGGTGTAAATATTTGCAATTAAAAGGATGATGAAAATACATTGAAAGGGTAATTTTTCTTTGTTACGATGAAAACACAAAGGAATTGAACAGAAATAGGTGCATGGTCAATGAATAAACCCAAAAAAGTTGCAGAACGATTTGATTGGACATTATGTCTGCTTTTATTTTTATTTTTTCTTATTAGTTGTATTGCCATATATAGTGGCCAAGCCTCTGGACAATACGAAGGAAACTTCGTATTAGGTCAAATAAAAAACTATGCTGTCGGGATTTTTATTATTATTGTTGTGATTTATTTTGATAGTGAGCAAATAAAAAGGCTTTCTTGGATTTTATACGGTTTGGGTGTCCTTTTATTAATTGGATTATTTGTTCTGCCAGAAAGCATCGTTCCAATTAAAAAGGGAGCCGCCCTTTGGTATGTCATTCCTAAACTCGGACAAATTCAGCCTTCTGAATTTGTTAAAGTTTTTCTTATTATCGCTCTTAGCAAAATAATTGTGGATCATCATGAAAAACTTGTCCAAAAAACAACTTCATCCGATTTATTTTTATTACTGAAACTCGGGATCGTAACCTCCGTTCCACTAGGTCTTATCATTGTCGATGATTTAGGTACAGCTATGGTTATTATTGCTATTCTAACTGGAATGATTTTTGCTTCAGGGATCTCGTGGAAAATTATTGTCCCTATTTATGGACTTGGAGGCGTACTGGCTGGAGCGCTAATTTCCTTAGTTATCTGGTCCCCAGAGATTTTGGAAAAGTATTTAGGCGTAGAACAATACAAATTCTTACGGATTTATTCTTGGCTAGATCCGGTTGGTCATAAACAGGATGCAGGCATGCAATTATACAATTCATTACTAGCTGTGGGGTCAGGGCTTATTACTGGGAAAGGATTTGGTGATAGGCAAGTATATATCCCCGATAGCCATACCGACTTTATTTTCAGCGTAATTGGTGAAGAATATGGTTTTATCGGTGCCAGCATTGTGATTAGTTTGTACTTCCTGCTTATTTATCATTTAACAAGAACAGCTCTTGATACGAAGGATCCCTTTAGCACATATATTTGTGTTGGGATCATAAGCATGGTCACCTTCCACGTTTTCCAAAATATCGGGATGACCATACAAGTATTGCCGATAACTGGGATACCACTTCCCTTTATCAGCTATGGAGGCAGCTCCCTGATGGGAAATATGATGGCAATGGGTCTAGTATTTGGGATTAAATATCATCAGAAAAACTATATGTTTTCTTCCGAAGCTAACTATGTTGCAAAAAAGTCTAGCTAAGAAAGAGCCTGTCCCAAAAGGGAAAGGGGCATTCGATAGTCTAAAATAGACTACCGGATGCCCCCTTTTAATGATTAACTTTTTGCTGCTTTTTTTACCCTGATTTTCATTATTGACCTTATAAAAAAGACCCCGATAAAAATAGCTAGGAGACTGAGCCCTACATAATTTAAACCAACTAGTTTCAATGCTACACTTGTTAATGTTGCGATATACAATCCACCAAGCAGCAGGCTGATCTCCTTGTTTTCATAAAAGTTTATTAACCTTGCCCCAAATTGTGAGCCAATTAATCCCCCAAACACTAATAATAAGCCAATTCGGAAATCGATTGTAACTGTAGAAATATAAGAAAGAAAGCCAACAGAAACAATTAGTAATACAGCAAACAGGCTTGTACCAACAGCTTTCCTAGGCATAATCCCTAAAAAGGCAATGGAAAGGGGCACAATGATGAAACCGCCGCCTACCCCAAGTGTCGTGGATATCAATCCTGCAGACAGGCCAATAAGAATCATCTTAAAAATTGATGGCGAGTTTTCTGAAGCCTGTTCATTTGCGTGCATTCTTTTTCCTTGCTTAAGCATTGTTACAGCAAAATAGGAAAGCAGAAGAATATAGAAGATCGGAATCGCTAACTCATCCCACCCATTCTTCTCTAGAAAAAGCACAAATGGCCGGGCAATTTGTGTAGCTGCCATCCCACTTAATCCAAGAACAAGCCCTTCCTTCCAAAGGATATTTTTCATCCGAATATGCGCTATGATTCCAGACAATGATGTACCTATTGTAAATAACAAGCTTGTCGTAATCGCTTCAAGCGGTGAAAAGCCGATTAACATTAGAATAGGTGTGAGAATGAACCCCCCACCAACACCAAAGAAGCCTGATAAGACACTTATACATCCACCCAATAAGAAAAATAAAATCAATTCCATAAGGACTCCTAACCTGGTACATTTTCTTTCTATTGTAAGATATTTTTCTCTACTCTGCTTTTATTATTAAATTATTTATAATATCTATTTTATATTAAATACTTAATTATAATAATTATAATTAAGTATTGATTTTAATATTATATTTGTTATAATAGAGATAGAAAGATAATATGAGGAGGAATTAGGAATGGAAAAATTATATTCAGCATTAAATGTACAAGTTGCTAACTGGAGCGTCCTTTATACAAAATTGCATCGATATCACTGGTTTGTAAAAGGTCCATTATTCTTTACACTTCATGAAAAATTCGAGGAATTATATAATGAATCTGCAGGTGTCGTAGATGAAGTAGCAGAACGACTATTAGCTATTGGCGGTGAGCCAGTTGCAACAATGAAAGAATATCTAAGTATCGCAACTATTGAAGAAACAAAAGGTGAAACAAATGCGAATGAAATGGTCGCAAGCCTGATCACTGACTACAAGCACCTAAAAGCAGAATTAAAAGAACTAGCTGAGCTTGCGGAACAAAATGAAAATGACGTCATCAATGACCTTGCAGTTGGACTATTGGTGAAACTAGATACGCATATTTGGATGTTAAATGCCTACTTAGGAGAATAATAGAAATTAAGGAAAAAGTCAGTGAATTTTGTCACTGACTTTTTCTTATGATAAGGTAATAAAGAAATAGTTTCCCAGAAATCAACTTCTACCACAAATCATTAGCAATAATTTTTGCAAAAAAATCCATTAATTCATATGAAAGGAGAAATAACCATGCATTTTAAACAGATAGTTACTTCCGAGGACGAACTTCGCTCATTACTAGGCACACCTGGAAAAACAGCAGCGAATAAAACCATTCATCATTTAGACGTTCACTGTAAAGAATTTATTTCAAAGTCTCCTATCGTATTCATTTCCACATCAGACACAACCGGACAATGCGACACTTCACCACGCGGAGATGAACCTGGCTTCATACATATCATCGATGATCATCACTTTGTCATTCCTGAAAGACCTGGGAATAAACGAATGGACTCACTAAGAAATATCGTAGCTAATCCGCATATTGGCCTTCTTTTCGTCATTCCAGGACTAGAAGAAACCTTGAGAATTAACGGAACGGCACAGATTATCAAAGATGCTGATATCCTAGAAAAAATGACCTCTCATGGAAAAACGCCCTTACTTGGTATCGCTATAAAAGCCGAAGAATGCTACATCCATTGTGCAAAAGCATTTAAGCGTTCCAAACTATGGCAGCCTGATTCTTGGCTTCAACAATCTGCCCTGCCCTATCCGCCAAAAATTCTAGCTGACCACATCAATATGCCAGATATCAACAGCGAAACCATAAAAGCAGCATTAGAAGAAAGCTATTCAAAGCGGTTATATTAAAAAGTAAGACTCTTTTCTTGAAGATTGCTGTTTTTGTATAGGTTGTGAAAAGTTATACTGTTGACAAAAAAGGTTGTTGATTGGAGCGGAAGGTGCGAGACTCCAGCGGGAAGTGTGGGACAGCTGAGACCCCGTAGGAGCGGATGCTCCGAGGAGGCTCAGCGCCCACCCCGCGGAAAGCGAGTACCTGAAGAGGAAATCAACTTTTACGAATTCACTTTGAAAGCATCAATGTTTGCGAAAACAGCCAAAATTGAGTAGGAGGGGGTGATTAACCTCCGACCTCTCACACCACCGTACATACGGTTCCGTATACGGCGGTTCAATTAAGATAATTGACGCAAGATTTTATAACGGTCTTGTAGACTTTTAAGCCCT
>NZ_JBIACJ010000023.1:0-46142 GCF_042865275.1 Cytobacillus mangrovibacter
ACCCGTCCGCCGCTAATCTTCGGGAGCAAGCTCCCTCAGATTCGCTCGACTTGCATGTATTAGGCACGCCGCCAGCGTTCGTCCTGAGCCAGGATCAAACTCTCCAATAAAGAGTTGATTAGCTCATAAATAAAAATTTAAAACGTTGACGTTTTTGCTTTGTTTAGTTTTCAAAGAACTATTTTTTAGAACAGGATTAAATCATACCATTCTAACAAGTTGTTGTCAATTACTTTTTTTAAAATAACTTCTCTGTATTAACAACAGATTTATATATTATCAAAGTAAATGACCATTTGTCAACAACTAAAGATAAAGTAAAATAAGATTTGCTTTATTACTTATTTATCTTTCAGCTGAGATTTACTATATTACAATCATTTTCATAGAAAATCAATAGCAATTTAAAAATTTTTTTGTTTTTTATAAATAGATCCCTAAATAAAAAAACGCGACCTTATCCTAAACGGCATAAAGTCGCGTTCACCTCACTTGTACATAATAAATTGAAATGCCTATTCTATCTTATTAAAGATACTCGTTTCTATTACGGACAGGGTTCTGCACATATTCATTCAGCAATACGCACGTGAAATTGGCTCCAAATGACCGATTACTGTTCATCCATTATTAATTTATCTCTAATTCCATAACAACACCAAAAACAAGTCCACTCTCATCCACATCCCCATTTAAATAAAATCCAAATGATTCATATAATCTCTGAGCAAGTTTATTATCAGGATGAAGGCTTAAATAAATTTTTTGACAAGCATATTCCTTCTGAATACGTTGAATTAAAAGAGGCAAAAATTTTTTAGCATATCCATTTCCTTGATATCGACTATCAATCATAAAGCGATCAAGCCATACACTTTGATTTTCGTTTGACGGCCATCCATACATGGCATAACCAACAAGTGTTTCATCATTATATAGCCCCACAGAAATTCCTTTGTTCTCAAACTTTGATTCCGCCAAAGAGTAAGTATTGCTTTCAATAAATTGAGTTTGTTGTTCAGATACCGATAAACCTGCCACTAAACGCCAATTGTCTACTGTAACTTCACGTATGTGAAGAGACATATTTCCATCTCACTTTCTATTTTTCTACCGTTGATATGAAATAACTTACCTTATTATCTATATTAACCTTCCCTTCAAAATAACCCGCTAACTAGTAGCTACTTTTTCCAATTTCTTTGCCCTTTTTGGAGAATAACTAATCCCCATAAACACAAGAAGAATTCCCACTAATTGAAAAGTATCCGGGCGATAATTCAAAATAAGAACATCTAGTAAGATAGCAACAATCGGATCAATAAACACTAATATAGCAATTGTTTGTGCCTTTAATTCACGTAAGCTGCTGAAAAATAAGTAAAAGACAAATCCCGTATGTATAAACCCCGTAACAAGTATGTAAAACCAATTTTCAATAGAAAGATGCATGAAATTTGACCAGTCTACTAGCGGTAACAATAAAATAATCCCCAACGTCGTTTGAATGATTGTTGTCGCCAATGGACTAAGAATTTGAATTCCCTTACCCGTAATTGAAGTTAGCGCATAGAAGAGTGCTGCTGCAAATGCCCAAAGAACCCCATTCGATAAGAAATCAGCGATAGATGATTGTTGGTGAATTCCCCCAACCAACAATGTGCCTAAAAAACATATAAAGAAAAACAATAATCCTAAACTAGTTATTTTTTCTTTAAAGATGAAAGTGCCAAGAAGAAGAACAATAACGGGTGCTAAATGATAGATAGACACCGCCACAGTAATGGGCATTACCTCGAATGAACGAAAGAAAAATACCCAGTTAACGACAAGAAATACACCACAAAGTAAAGCTGAGAGGTACTCCTTGCGAGGAATTACTACCTTTGTCTGATTCCTTGTTTTTAATGAATGGAACCCCCAGATTAATCCCAGAAGAACACTTGCACAAACACAGCGCACAAAAACCAATTCGATGGAGGGGAGACCTGTTTTTATGGAAAAAAGACCAATGGAACCGAATATAGCCATAGAAAGGGCAAATTTTAGTTTTGGGTACATATTGTTCCCTCCTTCTCAAAGAGATTCTAAATCTTAATTAAGCAAATGGTAATTTCCGCTATTTAATTATGATCTATTTCGCTTATGTAAAAGAAAACTATACAAAAGCAGAGCACCTAGATTAAAAACCACAATAATGATCGTCATCGGAACAGCACTTTGTTCGCCAGCAATACCTACCAGTGGAGAAACAATAGCTCCCCCTATAAATGGCAATAATCCAAGAAGTGCAGAAGCGCTTCCGGCTGACCTTCCTTGACTTTGCATAGCTAACGAAAAAGAGGTTGTCGATACAATCCCGACACTTGAGACAACTAGAAATAATGCGGAAGCCATTGCAAATAACGGAAGGTGTAGAAAGGTAACAAAAAGCAAGCATATACTTCCCGCAGCTGCGATAACAATCCCACTCATTAATAATTTTACTTCATTAATCTTACTTGCTAAGCGCCCTGTGATTTGAGCAGAGAGAATAATTCCCATTCCATTCAGCGCAAACAATAAACTGAATTGCTGTGGCGTTACATTGTAAAGGTTTTGCAAGATGAATGGAGATCCAGCAATATAGGCAAACATGCTTGTAGAAATAAATGCCTGCGTCAACGCAAATCCCATAAACAGGCGATTCTTAATAAGATTACGGAACGTCTTCAGTGTAGCAAGCATACCGCTTTCAGACCTCTTCTCTTCAGGCAAGGTTTCTGGCAGAAAAAGAGCTACTACGAGAAACATGACCAATCCGATGAGTCCTAGAATAATAAAGACGGTTTGCCAACTAGCAAACTGCAAAATTACACCACCTGATATAGGCGCTAGAATTGGCGCAGCGCCATTAACAAGGGCCAATAGCGAAACGAACTTCGTTAAGTCTTTGCCAAAATATTGATCACGAGCAGTCGCTCGGGCAATCACAATTCCAGCCGCCCCTGTTAGACCTTGAACAAAACGGAGGGAAACCAAGATCCATACATTTGGGCTAAAAGCACATAAAATAGATGAAACCGAATAAATGATTAATGTCAGTACTAATGGTTTACGTCTTCCCTGTATATCACTTAATGACCCAAAAAATAACTGCCCCAATGCAAGCCCTAATAAACAAAAGGTTAAACTTAATTGCGCAAGAGAAGCTGTTGTATGCAAGTCATCTGCCACAATTGGCAGGGACGGTAAATACATATCAAGCGATAATGGACCGAAGGCTGTCAAGGAGCCTAATATGAGGACCATCCATACTTTTGCTAATGGTTTTTTGACTTGAACTTGCTGCAGAGAATTCATAGTTTCTGATGATTCCTTTCTTCTTCGTGTTCGACAATTAGAAGCAGTTTCATTAAATCATTAATAACGAAATAAGACCGCCTTTCGACAGCCCTATATTTCAATTATTATATTACTCTTGCATATACACAAGTATCTCTTAGTTCATCCGTATCTGCAGATAACCCTTCATTCTTTAAGATGCCTTCCAAATTAAAACCTAATCTTTCCGGGATTGCCCGGCTTTTCAGGTTCTTTGAGTCACATCGTATTTCTATTCTTCGGGCCTTTAACTCTTTTTCTGCGAAGTCTATAATTCCTTGAACAGCCTCTGTCATATATCCTTTGCCGCTATGCCTTGTATCGATCCAGTAGCCTATTTCAAATTTCGGAATCGCCCAATCGATTCTATGTAAACCGGCGGAAGCGATGAATTCACCTGTTTCCTTTAAGAAGACAAGTAACCTCAAGTCTTCTCTCTTTAAAAAGTTAATATATGACTCTCTAATATTGATTTCTACATCCGTTTCCGACTGTTCCTTCTGAGCAAATGGCATCCATGGCTTCAACTCAGTGATTGAAGCTTTAATAGAATCACATACTGCCCTTCCATCTCCTGGTCGGGGCGTGCGTATTAGCAATCTCTCTGTTTCAAATTCGTCTGGAAAATCAAGTAGTATTGGATTCATGAGTCTCACCCTTCAGCGTTTTATATAGTTATAACGAATTCACTTCAATATCACAAGTAATTTTATTTCAATTATAAAAATTATAAATATTAAAAATGGAGGGTGAATGACTGTAACCTTACTCCAAACAGAGCTCCAGTCCTTTTTCTTCAACCGCTGCTCATAAATTAACGTCAGTTCTCTCGCTTCTTTGAAAAAAGGGGTAGGATTTACCTCCATTTTTAATACATCCCTAATTCCACAAGGTGCAGTCAAAATCAGATTATCATCATCATCAAGCTTAACTCCTAGTGCAGTAACCGTTTCAGGAAATTTCGAAATTGCATCAACAGAGGATAAATACGGAGGAAAATTATTAATAACATGCATTCTCGCCTGGTTTTTTACCGACCAAGGAATAGCCGGCAGACGTGAATGAAGTTCTTTTTCAAGCCTTTTCTCTGCCGATTCATTCAGATTTGTCTGATCAAAATAGATTACATCTATATCTGGTATTCTCGTTCTCTCACTAAATCCATGAAGCTCATCCCAAATTTTTGATCGTACAAACCCTGCACATATCCACCAATCAGGCAAATTCAGTTCCTTTACAGTCCGTAAAAGCTCCATCATCCATTGATCTTCTTCAATTATTGCAATGATATCTTCCTTACTTTTAAGCATCCTAGTAAACTCCTTCATAAAAGGGATAGTTAACTATTTCGTCTATTTTTGTGAAATTCCTTTTAACGAGGTTCATATGATAAGCGAATACCCAATATAAACAGCTGTTCCCCACATGACGATCGCCGAGACTTTATTTACTGTCGTAAGCAATCTTCCTGATTTGTCCATCTTCCCTGTTATTCTTCCAGCAATGCCTAACCCCATAAACCATGCCCAGGAAACAAGGATGCACACAACAGCAAATGCCGCCTTTTCATTTCCTGCATACTTTAATGAGCTCGTACCTATTACACCGATCGTATCTAGAATCGCGTGTGGATTAAGCAACGAGACAGACATCGCAAATACAATTTGTCTCTTTGGGGTAAAAGAAACGATTGTTTTCTCCTCATTTTCTGCAGGCTTACTTCTCCAAGTAACAAAACCCATATAGATTAAAAATAAACTACCTGCAATGAGAAGGATGGATTTCAACCAAATGTACTCAAGAACTACAACCGACACTCCTAAAACAGCTAAGGAAATTAATAGCGTATCGCAAAGAGAGGCAGTCAAAATTACTGGCAGCGCCCGTCGAAACTGGGGCTGAACTGCACCTTGATTAAAAACAAATACATTTTGCACACCCAATGGCAAGATTAATCCAAATGCTAAGATAAACCCATGAAGAGTTGCTGCTAACATAATTACATCCCCCACTTTTCTTAATGCTTCCATTGTATAAAAATTAAATGGGTCATTCTCCATCCAATTGGTTGTATTTAACCCCAACCAATTCATTTATAATAAAGGTAAAAATAGAGAGTGTGTTTTTATGTCGGAAGAATGGAAACTAAATAAAGCATCTTCGCTACCACTTCATCAACAAATATACGATTTCATCAAAAGAAAAATAATCAATGGGGAATGGCCAGTTGGAACGAAAATCCCTCCCCAAAGGAAACTAGCCCAAAAATTCCAGGTGAATCGCAGTACAATCGTTTATGCATTAGGAGAGCTGTGTGCAGATGGACTAATCGTTTCAAAAGTAGGGAGTGGAACAATTGTAGCAAATAACACATGGAGTGTACTTACAGCTTCTCCACCTCCCGATTGGATCAGCTATGTAAAATCAGGTGCTTATCATCCAAATATGCAAATCATTCAAGAAATTAATGCAGCAGAAGCAGATCCTGCCATCATACGTCTCGGTACTGGAGAGCTTTCTCCTGAACTTTTACCTTCACAAAAAATAAAACAAATCTTTCATAGAGCCCATTCGCTTTCTTTGGGTTATTCGGAACCAAAGGGAAGTTTGCACTTACGAGAAATGGTAAGTGAATATATCAAATCTAAAGGGATTAACGCCTCCCCATCTTCGATTATGATTGTGTCTGGCGCACTGCAAGCATTACAATTGATCTCCGTCGGCTTATTGTACAGGGGCTCCACTATATTTCACGAAACCCCTTCTTATCTTAATTCAGTTCATGTTTTCCAGTCTGCAGGAATGAACTTGTTCGGTATTCCTATGGACAATAAAGGCATTCAAACCCATTCAATTGGCCGCTTAAAAAGGCAGCACAATGGCGCTTTACTTTATTCAATCCCTTCTTTCCATAATCCAACAGGGATTTTAATGTCTATTGATAGACGCAGGGAGCTGCTAAATACGTGCAAGAAAGAAAGTATCCCTATTATTGAAGATGATGTATATGGAGACCTTTGGTTCGAAAGTCCACCACCAAATCCATTAAAATCAATGGATGAGCAAGGGCAAATTTTATACATAGGGAGCATGTCAAAGACTCTTGGGCCAGGACTGAGAATTGGCTGGATGGTTGGTCCTGAGCCTGTCATTGATCGTTTATCAGATATAAAAATGCAAACAGATTATGGGTCAAGCTCTTTATCACAATTTGCAGTTGCAGAGTGGCTATCAAGTGGGCTTTATGAGGACCATTTAACGGGGATACGCACTGAATTACTTGAACGCAGAAATTTTACTATCAATATTCTAAATACATATTTCAAGGAGATTGCCACTTGGAATGTACCGAAAGGAGGCTTTTATATTTGGCTTTCTATAAATAAACAGATTTCCATTCATCAAGTGTTTAGAAAAGCCTTAAAAGCAGGGATTCTACTAAATCCGGGAAATGTATATGATCGAAATAACCAGCAACATATACGTTTATCGTATTCTTTTGCCACGATGGTCCAACTAGAAAAGGGGCTTATTCGACTGGCAGAAATCATTCAAGAACTCAATAGCTAATGTTATTCACACTCTTCACTTGCTTGATTTCATCCCCTAAAGCAAAATGGAGCGTATTTCTGAAATAATTCAAAATACGCTCCATCATTGTTCTTTTCCTCTCACAAAGGAAATTCTAGCTATTCCTCAATTTTAAAACGTTTCACCGTCTTACTTAAATCATTTGCCATATCACTTAATTGAAGGGATGAAGACCCAATTGTCTCTATCGCCGTAACCTGCTCTTCTATAGAAGCATTAATTTCTTGGATCGATGCCGCAGCTTGCTCCGTAACTGCTGAAATATTTGAAATCGCCCCTACTACTCGATCTTTGTTTTCATTCATCGCCATTACTTCATTAGCTGCCTCATGAATAGAGGTCATTAACAATCGAATATTTTCATTTATATTTTCAAAGACTGTCTTAGTAGAAGCAACCGCCTCATTCTCTAAATCCTTGCTTTTTTTTGATTGCTTCATTGAATGAATGACTTTGTTTGAGCCTTCCTCTAACTCAATTAGGGTTGATTGTACCTTTGCAGTAGCCATTGCCGTTTGTTCAGCAAGCTTTCGCACTTCGTCAGCCACAACAGCAAAGCCTTTTCCACTTTCCCCTGCACGAGCTGCTTCAATACTTGCATTTAGTGCAAGTAAATTCGTTTGATCAGAAATATCAGTAATTGTACCAATGATCTCTTCAATATTTTGCAATTTAGTCAGTAGATTATTGATTACTTCTTCTACAGTCAGTAGCTCATGCTGTGATTGCTGTGACAGAATCGTTAATTGTTCGATAGCTACTGTACCTTGATCCACTAACTTTTCAGCAGCTGCTGACTTTTGATTCATTGTTTCCATTTTTCCATTTACATTAAGCAGCTGGCTTGCAAAGGACATCGTCAGTGCTTTCGTATGTTCTGCATCTTCAGCTTGCTGCTCCGTACCTCTTGCAATGTCTTCAATCGCCTTTTTAACCTCACTGCTCGATGCAATCGTTTCCTCCGTAACAGCACTTAAACTATCAACAGAAGCAGATGTTTCACCCGCAGAGAGTTTGATTGAAGAAACCATTAACCTAAGCTGTTCAATCATTTGATTAAAGCTTCGTGTGAGCATGCCAATTTCATCTCTGCTTTTTGAATGGATATCTATACTGAGATTCCCATTAGCTACCTCTTCCGCCTTCTCATTTAACAATATAATGGGTTTTGCAATTCTCGCAGACATAAAAATAACCGTAACGATAGTTACTGCTATACCAATTAATCCGAGTATTATACTAATATTTCGGACATTTGTTGCCATTGAATACAAACCTTTTTCATCATAGACAACACCAAGCTTCCAGCCCAATTCATCAAGTGTTGTATAGTAAAGCTTTCTAGCTGCTCCGTCCTGTTTATAGGAAATGAACTGTGAGATAGCATCCTTTTCATAGACCTTTTTAACAACCTCGATATCCTTTACATTTTCACCTTTTAAGGTAGGGTGAGCGAGGGCAAAACCATCTTTGTCAAAAAGAAATGCATATCCGCCATTACCTACATTACTCTGATTAACAATGTTTTCTATAACAGAGAGATTAAAGTTTAATGCAATTACACCGATTGTTTCACTAGAACCTTTAGATTGAATTGCCTTAACAGCAGTGATAACAAATTCACCATCTTCATCATTTTTATACGGCTCCGTCCACAAAATTTTACCCGGATCCTCTAACGCAAGCTTATACCATGCCGTGGCTGTAGGATCATAGCCCTCTCCTAAATCAGGCATGGGATTGGAATAAATTCGTTTATCCTTTGTCCCAAAATATATAGAAGTCACTTCAGGTGTAATAGAAAGATAATTTTCAAATTCATGATTAAACTCTTCCCACTTCTTGTCATCAGCCTTTTGGACAATTTGAATCAACTGGTCATTTTGGCTATAGATTTTTAAAGTATCTGTGAAATTTCGCAGCCCTGTAACCACATCACTTTCTAAATTCTCTGTTGTTTGTTTCCCTTGCTGTAATGCCATTTCTACTACATCTTTTTTTATCATGATAGTAGAAACAAGCTGTGTTGAAACCACAATGATTGTGAGAAGTATCACAAAGGTAAATACTAATTTCCATTTTAACTTTTTAAACATACCTTTCCCCCATTGCCTAGTTATACAAAGCCTATAGTAAACTGGAACTTCACTTCCAATTTTTTAGTGCTTTATTATTTTAACCATAGTGGCAGGGCTCTTCAATCTAAAATATTTTCCAACACATATTGAAAGATATATAGAAAAAGAGGCTCTCATAACTGAGAAACCTCATCATTTATTTTCCGCTATTAAGCCAATGGGATGGCATTCTCAATGAGACTGGCAATTTCGTATGGATATCTCCTCTTGCCGCGTTAACTTGCGCTTGGGTTAGAAAGATGCTTCCTGAGAGATCAGCTCCTCTTAAATCAGCGTCCCTGAAGTCAGCTCCAATTAAGTCAGCCGCTCTCAAATCACACTCTCTTAGATCTGCTGCGATTAACAAAGCTCCCCTTAAATTGGCACCTCTAAGATCGGCCCCTCTTAATTTTGCCCCGATTAAATCGCTTCCCTTGCCTATTTTGTTGTTTCTCTTTTGATTTTTCTTTAAATTAACCTTAGCCCGTACTCGTTCACTTGTACGAAGAAGCAATTCATTTACTTTCACTCTATGGGCTGGTATATCTAGACTCAAAATAGATTCTGAGCTTTGGTTTGTAAGAGATTCTGTTTCCTCCACAGTTGCCTGTAAATCTTCAAATATCGGACTTGCCTCATCAAGACCGACGGCTTCATTTAAATAATAGAGCATTTCATGAAGCTGCTGCATACGGGGGAGTATTTCAAACATTTCTTTAGCTGTTGCTGGATAGTCACGCCAATCTTTTCCTCCATATGTGACCTGCGATACCTTTTGCCCTGCACCAAAGCATTCATAGGCAACACACCCTCGAAATCCTTTTTCTCTAAGCTGATTATGAATCATACAACGGAAATCTGCTTGTAAGTTGGAACAGGGAGTACCGCCCTCCTTATTAACGGCAAAATCAGCAGATTTCGCATAGGGAAGGGCAACACAGCACAAGCCAAAACAATTTTCACAATCTGAACGTAAGTGATTGGGTATTGAATTCTTTTTCATAAGGGCCTTTCATTCCTTTCACTCGTCAATACAAGCTTCGTATTTCTACATTTTCGGGCAATTTAAATGGATTGTCTTTATTGATGCGATCATAAAACATAATGCCATTTAAATGATCGATTTCATGCTGAGTAACGATTGAACCATAGCCTTTCAATTTGTATTCAACTTCTTTTCCATTGATATCATACGCTTTTACTTTAATTCGTTCATATCTTGGTACATATCCCTTCACATCCCTGTCTACTGAAAGACAGCCCTCCCCCTCTGGCAGATAAATCATATTAACAGAGTGGCTGACAATTCTCGGGTTGATCATCATATATTCCGTATCTTCATTTCTTTCATTCACAAAAAGGGATGCAAACATTCGTTTATCAAGACCAATTTGGTTGGCGGATAACCCGGAGCCCGGGCGTAATTTATATTTTCTTGCAATCGAGGGATCCTGGCTGTTTTTTAAATATTGCAGCATGCATAGGAGTGCTTCTTTATCCTCTTCTAAAAGTGGGATATCAACTTCCTTCGTTTTTATTCGTAATACGTCCGTTCCTTCTTTCACTATATCTTTCATTGTAATCATGTAATCTAAATGGAATTTACTCATATATGAACACCTCATCATTTTTCTTATTTAAAACATATAATATATACAAAAAAGATGTCCAGCATATTGGACATCTTTTTTGTGTTTACAATTTATAAATCCTTGCTTCATATGGTGCAAGCTGAATCGTTTGAACGTCTGGATGTTCTTCTACTTTAAGATTTGCCAGCATCAGATTCTCCTTTTTATAGGTTATACCTTCCACCTGGTCTACATCCACTAGCTTTTCTGATAGATTACACAATACAATTGCCTTCTCTTTCCCAAGTGTGCGGGTATAAGCGTACAGCGACGGGTGCTCCTCTACTACCAAATCATATGTCCCATAAATAAACAGCTCATTTGTTTTACGCAAATGTATCATCTTTTTATAAAAACTTAAAATGGAGTACGGGTCTTTTTTCTGGGTGTTTACATTAATTTTAGTATAGTTCGGGTTTACTCCGAGCCATGGTTTCCCTTTTGTAAATCCTGCGTGTTCTTCGGCAGACCATTGCATAGGCGTTCGCGAGTTATCTCGACTCGTTTTCCTAATAATGTTCATCACATGTTCAGAGGATTCCCCTTGTTTTATTCGGTGAGCATATAAATTTTTCGTAGCGACGTCATTATACTCTTCAATGGCCTGGAAGTTTACATTGGTCATTCCTAACTCCTGTCCCTGATAGATAAATGGTGTTCCTTGCATAAAGAAATACATCATTGCAAGTGACGTCGCACTTTCCCTCCAAAATTCTTCATCATTCCCCCAAGTAGATACAGAACGAGCTTGATCATGATTCTCTATAAATAAAGCATTCCACCCGCTTCCTTCTAACGCTTTCTGCCACCTCGTTAACACACGTTTAAGTTCTGGAATATCGATCTTTTGCTTCGTCTCTGCATCCCATAAGCTTAAATGCTCAAACTGAAAAATCAAATTGAACTTTCCATCTTTCCAATCCACCCAGTCATGAATATCCTCCGTGCTGACACCATTTGCCTCTCCAACAGTCATAATGTCATATTTCGCAAATGTCTCTTGCTTTAATTCCGCTAGGAAAGTCATAATACCAGAAACATTCATATATTTCTCCCACGCAGGGGTGTATGGAAGAAGCTCTGGATTTGGCATATCTGCAAAAGTGGGATCTTTTTTAATATGACTAATTGCATCCACACGGAATCCATCAATTCCTTTATCTAGCCACCAATTGATCATCGTATACAAAGCATCTCTTACATTCTTATTCTCCCAATTTAAGTCTGGTTGTTTTTTTGAAAACAAATGTAAATAATATTGCTCTGTCTCATGATCAAATTCCCATGCCGACCCATTAAAAATACTTCCCCAGTTATTTGGCTCTTTCCCCTCCACCCCATCTCTCCATATATACCAGTCACGTTTTTCAGAGGTTTTTGAAGATCTAGATTCAATAAACCAAGGATGCTCATCACTCGTATGATTAATCACTAAATCAATAATAATCTTCATGCCGCGCTGATGAACTTCTTGAAGGAGCTGATCAAAATCCTCCATTGTACCGAACTCACTCATAATTTCTTGATAATCACTTATATCATATCCATTATCATCATTTGGCGACTGATACATGGGGCAGATCCAGATAACATCAATCCCTAAATCTTGTATATAATCTAATCGAGAAAGAAGTCCCTGCAAATCTCCAATCCCATCATCATTCGAATCTTGGAAGCTTCGTGGATAGACCTGATAAGCAACTACTTCCTTCCACCAAATTTTCTCCATATTCTCCCTCTTTATCTTTCTGTCATTTTTTACAGCTAATCATTTCATTCTTCTACAAGATTCTCTTTCAATTAAAGCAGTTGAAACAAAATGGGATTTTACTTCCGCCTCAGGATTACTAACCATCTCTAATAAAAAGTTCGTTGCTTCGAATCCTAGTTCAAAGATTGAAATATCAACAGATGTCAGGGGCGGCTTCACATATGCCGACAGCGCATGGTTATTAAAACTAACGATAGAGACATCCTTAGGGACTTGAATGGAAAGCTCTTCTAAATAACGTATAATCTCATAGGCAACTAAATCATCATGCGCAACAATGGCAGTCGGCGGAATCTCTTGCTTCATTAAGTCGTGAATAGCGCTTTTACCTTTTGATTTAAATCCATCATCATGGATAAAATATGCATCTGAATAGGAAAGACCTGCTTCTATTAATGCTTGCCTGTATCCTTCCAAGCGGTCAGACGATACAACATAGTCAAGATTTCCTCCAACAAAGGCAATCTGTTCGTGCCCTAAGCTACAAAGATAATCAACTACCTCATGTGCTATTTTTTTATTATCATTATCAATATATGTAATTTCATCCTCGTATTGATACGGACGCCCTACCATTGTGAATGGGAAGCCTGAATCCTTTAAATAGTTCATTGTCCGGTCACTCATACGAGAATAAAGCAGAATAATTCCGTCTACCTTTCTTCCTTGTACCATTGACACAACTTCTTGATAAATCTCTTCCTCCGTGCCGCCTGTCGATAAATAAATTCCATAGTGGCTTGAGTGAGCACTTGTGCAAATTCCACGAATAACTTCTGGAAAAAAAGGATTTTGGAATGCCAGTGAAGTTGAATGTGCCATTATTACGCCAATGGTTTTCGTGCTTTTTGCAGCTAAATTTCTTGCTTGAAAGTTTGGATGATATGCTAAACGCTCCATTACCTCTCTCACTTTACGCTTAGTTTGTTCACTAATTCTCGGACTATCTGCAATGACACGCGAAACGGTAGATGGGGAAACATTGGCTTCTCTCGCCACATCAATGATTGTCACAGCCATTCAAACACCCTCCTTTTTTTACATTTTACTTTACGGCTCCTTCTGACACACCTTTTATTATTTCTTTTTGAGCAAAGAAATACAGGATAATGACTGGGATGATCGCCAATGTTAATCCAGCCAATGCTAGATGCCATTGTTTCGTATACTCACCAAAGAAAAAGAACATCTTTAACGGAATTGTTTCCATCCCTTTCTGGTTTATAACAAGCGATGGAAGCAAGTAATCATTCCATATCCAAATCGTATTCAAAATGGCCACAGTTACTGTTATCGGTTTGAGCATTGGGAAGATAATGTACCAAAAAATTTGAAATTTGTTCGCTCCATCAATTGTAGCAGCCTCATCTAATGATTTTGGAATGGAAGATAGGGCGCCATGATATAAAAAGATTGATAAGCTTGCTCCAAACCCCAAATACATAAATATCAATCCGCCGCGATTGAGCATTTCAAACTTCCCAAAAATTGTCACGAGAGGAATCATGACAGATTGGAATGGAATAAGCATCGCAGCTACAAATACAAAGAAGATCATTGTACTTAGACGGCTCTTTACACGTGAAAGGGCATATGCTGCCATCGATGAAAAAATAACAATAATGACTACGCTAAGCACGGTAATCAAAACCGAATTGGCGAAGGTTCTTAAAAAATCCAATTCTGAAAATGCCTGTACATAGTTTTCAAATGTAACAGTACTAGGCGGCTTTAATGTGTCCTCAAAAATTTCCCGTTTGGTTTTCAGCGAGTTTACAATCATTAAATAAAAAGGTGCCAGCCAAATAAGTGCTAAAAATATCCCAGCTGCCTCTAGAGGGACTAAATGCTTTTTCCGCACTACATTTCCACCTCACGTTTCTTAGAAAGATAGACTTGCAATAAAGCAATAACTGCTACAATGATGAAAAAGATAACCGCTTTGGCCTGTGCATAGGCCATATCATAACGGCCGAATGCAGTGTTAAAAATCTCCATGGCAACCATTTGTGTTGAATTATATGGCCCCCCTCCCGTTAAAGAGAGGTTTTGATCATACAGCTTAAACGTATTCGACAAAGTCAAAAACATACTTACCGTAAAAGCTGGAGCCACTAACGGAAACACGACATAGCGGAAACGCTGGAAAGCATTCGCACCATCTATTTCAGCTGCTTCAATTAATTCTTTCGAAATACCTTCTAAATAAGCGATATAAATCACCATAATATACCCGGACATTTGCCAGCTCATCAATATAACAAGTCCCCAGAACCCAGTTCCTGGCGTTGAAAGCCATCCTTGTAAGCTCTCAATTCCCACAATGGAACCAAAGCCTGCAAATGCCTTAGTAAAAATAAACTGCCAAATAAATCCCAGGATCAATCCGCCAATTAAATTTGGCATAAAGAAAATGGTCCTCATGGCTTTATTTGTTTTTAATTTTGCTGTAACGATTAATGCAAGTGATAAACCGATTAGATTAATTAGAATCACAGAAACAATTGAAAACTTTACCGTGAACCATAGTGAATCCATGAACCGCTCGTCCTGGAATAATGCGATATAATTATCAAACCCTACGAATCCCTTCGTCTGAATGCCATTCCAATCTGTAAAAGAATAATAGATCCCAAGTAATAAAGGGGCGATGACAACTAACAGCAACGCAGCTAGCACCGGCATTAAAAATAGCCAGTAGGATAAATCTCGTTTACGCATTTGTTCACCTCTCTTCTAAGTGAAAGATTCGATTTCACAAAACAAAGTAGCACGAATGCTACTTTGTTTCTAATTTAGATGTATGCTTATTGGCGAGAAGATTCCCATGCCTTCTTCGTAGCATCGATCACGTCTTCCCAGCTCGCTTCATCACTTAAGTATTTCTGAATCTCAACACCTAATTCATCCTGTCCCCATCCAGTTGGATAGCCCATGAATGTCCAGCCAATTGTTTTACCATTTTCTGCGTATTCATATACCGCTTTTGAAAGAGGATCTGAGATTTTCGAAGAATCATAGCCATTGTAAGCCGGAATAAATTTGAAATCGTTTAACACCGTTTCTTTTCCTGTATCTGAAGTGTAAAGCCAATCTAAGAATTTCTTTGCTTCTTTAATAACAGTTTCATCTGCATTGCTGTTTACTCCCCAATACATTGGAATCCCAACAGGAATATGATCTCCTTTGTATCCTTCTACTGGAATCGGCAATAATCCAATCCCATTACTTGCAAATTCCTCATCAATTCCTGCAATTGATCCATACACCCAGTTACCTTGTTGAATAATTGCTACTTTTTGTAAAGAGAATAATTCTTCTACTTGTTTCGAATAATCAAGGCTGACAGTCGGCTGCACAGAAAAGTCATTCTGCAGATCAAGGACCTTTTGGAATGCATCCCCATATTGGAATTCAATATTTTTTGAATCAAAAGCTGTTAAGACGTTGTGATCAAACTCAGGAGCAATAAACGTATTGGATAAATGCAATCCAGTTACCCATGTTTCCTTCCCTGGCAGAGCAAATACCGCTTCAAGACCTAATTTGTCCTTTTGGCTGTCCAGTTCTTTAACCGCTGCCTCTAAAGAAGCAAAATCAACAATAGTCGAAGGATCGATTCCAGCTTTTTCGAATATATTTTTGTTATATATAAATCCATAGCCTTCCTGATTATACGGAAGTCCTAGCACCTTCCCATCTACTGTGACTCCATCAAGCGTTCCATCTAGTGCTGCATCGGCTGCTACTGAATCGGATAAATCTGCTAATTTATCCATCCAATCTTCTACATCCTGGGGTCCTCCAATATTATAAATAGCTGGCTCATTTCCGGATGCAAACTTTGAACGGAGTGCTGCACCGTAATCTTCTCCTCCACCAACAGTTGTTATATTAATTTTTACATTTTCGTTCTCTTCTTCGTACGCTTTTGCAACCGCCTCGAATTGATCTTTAAATTCTACTTTAAATTGAAAAATATCTAATGCAACTTGCTCTTCTTTCGAATTGTTACTCGACTTTCCTGTTTCATCTGAACTGCAACCGGTCAAAAACCCAGCTAAACCGATTGAAGCTGCTAATATTCCTGCTCGCCATTTCTTTTTCATTTTTCTTTCCCCCAAAATTAATTATTTTATGAAAACGTTTGCGCAAATTGTCAAAAAAGAAGAGCAAAGCTAGTGAAAGCGTTTGCGCATTTTAGATTTAAATTTATCCTATCACAATCATATGGGCGGTTACAACTAATTTATGAAAAATTCTGTTTATTTTTTTCGACAGGTATTTTTTATTTTTAAAAAAATTTCCAGGCATTCGGTCACTAAAACGCACATTATTTCTGGGATTCAGATTTCAATTTTCTTCCTAGATTAATCGATGATTAGCATTGCTGAACCAAGCATGCCTGCTTCATTGCCAAAAACAGCCCGCTTCAACTCTAATGGCTTAAGCTTTAACGGTTCCACCTTCTCAAGAAGGAGTTCCCACCAATCGTCCGCTGAATCGGCTACTCCTCCGCCTATTATAACACAGTCCATGTCCAGTACGGCCTGCAGACTGGAAATCACAATAGCAAAATCACAAAGAAAACGTTCGCGAACCGTGATGGCGCCTGCCACTCCCTCTGCTGCTAATCGGAAAAGATCTTGTGGCAATGCTGTTTCACCTGTTCCAGGATTGATTACATGTTCCTCTTGAATCAGCCTTCTCAATGCCGTACCAGATACATATTGTTCACTGCAGCCTTTTCTTCCGCATCCGCAAAGCAGCCCATTTGGATAGAGGATCATGTGGCCCACTTCTCCAGCTCCTCCATGGGATCCATTCATGATTTTCCCATCAAAAATTAGGCCTCCTCCGAGCCCTGTCCCAACTGTCAAACAAACAACCCTTCGATAACCTTGTGCTGAACCTAATCGTACTTCTGCAAGAGCCGCACAGTTCGCATCATTATTAATTTCAACCTGCAGTCCCGTTGCAGCTTCTAACTGGGATTTTACGGAAGTTCCCTGCCAGCCCTCAAGCTCCTTTTCAAAGGTAACGACACCTGTTTCGGCATCTACCATTCCTCTTGTCCCAATTCCTATCCCTGTAAGATCAGGGAAATTCTTTTTTATCTTAATAATCTGCTCTTCTAAATAAGGATAAAGCGGAGTCTTTGTAGGTATCGTCCAATCAGCTAGTACTTCTCCTGTCTCACCCACAACACCAAAACGGATTTTTGTTCCTCCGATATCAACACCTGCTATTTTTTTCACTTTGCTGCCTCCTTTCAAATCCAAATCCTATTCTAACCCATTGGAATTATTTTAATATTTAAACAACATGTATGCAAGCGTTTGCATTATAAAAAAGAGAGAGCACGCATTTTCATTGCTCCCCCCTACTAATTTATTTTGCTTGTGCTGCTTCTATTACACGTTTCATTGCTTGAATTTGTCCTAAATGCATGGATTCGTGAAATAATGAAAAGTTACTAATCTCTCCGAACGTTTCCTGACCTAAAAACGGCGTTTGCAATTTATCACTAAATCGTTCAGCTGGGATCTCTTTCATGCGCATTAATTGATCTTTTAACTGTGCTGTTAGTTCAGAAACAGAAGGAACCTCACCCTGCCAATCTGAAGGTTTTGTGCCTGTTGCAAATAGCTCCATATAATTCGCAGGGATGCTTGTTGAATTTTTAGGAAATCCAAACATAAATTGCTCTGCTGAAGTTAACACATGGCCAATATGCCATTTGATCGTATTGTTGAAGCCTTCGGGCTGAACCTCTACCATCTCTTCATTTAAGCCAGTAATATTTTTTAAAAAGAACCCCCTTGTTAATTCCATATTTTTATATAATAACTCACTCATTTTAGTAGCCTCCTTATTATTCTATTCACTCATTATTCTATACTAAATTTAACTAATACTTAATGAAAAGGCGCTGTTAAAGTTCATGATTTCTCCATAAGTTTCTCACTCTATTTTTAATAGAATGAAGTTAATAGGAAAGGAAGTGAAGTATGTTTATAAAAAATAGAAGGGAACCGATGGAATTACTGATTCTAAGATTGCTAAATGCCAGAATGAGCTTGAATGCAAGTCAACAGCAGCAATACTTGAACCTAAAGAAAGGCCATGAAGGAGAAATAAAGTTTGATTTATTATTAGCCAATCTTCATAGTAAATTTCTCATATTGAATGACCTGCTTCTTGAAAGCAACAATACAATCTATCAAATTGATTCTGTGATTATTACACAAGATGCGCTTATCCCATGCGAAGTAAAAAACTATGAAGGCAATTACTATTACAAAGATGGGAATTTCTATACTTGTACCACTGAGAAAGAAATTACGAATCCACTGCATCAATTAAATCGAATGGAAACACTGCTTCGTCATTTTCTTCAAAAGCATGGATTCAACCTCTCTGTAAAGGGTTATCTCACCTTTGTTAACCCCGAGTTCTTCTTATATAACGCACCTCAAAATGAAAAAATGATCTTCCCGCCACAATTAAATCAATTTGTAAAAAACTTAAATATGAAACCATCAAAACTTAATGGCTGGCACCAAAAATTAGCTGACCAATTAATAAAGGCGCATATCTCAGAATCGCCTTACACACGGTTACCTGCTTATCACTACGATCAGCTGCAGAAGGGGATAATTTGTGTGGCTTGCCAATCATTTATTCTTACTGTTGACGAAAGAAGAGTAGTTTGCGATCAATGCGGGCATTGGGAACATACACAGGAGGCTATCATTCGTAGTGTCGAGGAATTCAAGCTGCTTTTTCCAGATAAAAAGGTTACGACTAACGGGATTTATGATTGGTGCCAACTAGTAGAGTCTAAAAAGATGATTCGGAGAATATTAAGGCAAAATTATCAAGCTATAGGTTATGGCCAATGGTCCTATTATGAGTGAATCCATTTTTGAAAACTTCAGGAGTTTAATTGAAAATAATTTGATTGGATACTCATATATCCACTTTTTTTGTTTTACGGTAGCTAATAACCTCTATTGGCTACCCAGCTCCTTTTTTCTTTCCTTATCCGGTCGCTAATGACCCTTATTGGATACTTTTAACTCCTTTTTCTCTATTGTTCGGTCGCCAATCACTCTTATTGGCTACCCTTTCCTCTATTACTACTCTTGTTCGGGTACCAATTTGTCTTTTGACTCAAAATCCGCATTGAAAAAATAAATCAATGCGGATTTTGTATTTCCCTAAAGTATTCAAATTAACCCTCTTGGCTAAACGCGCTTTCATCCATATAGGAAACTTCCCATAGATGGCCATCAAGATCCTGGAAGCTCCATCCATACATAAATCCATGGTCAATTGGTTCATTGGAATGCTTTCCACCAGCAGCTAACGCTTTGTTTACAATCTCATCTACATGTTCTTTGCTGTCAGCAGATAATGCTACGATTACTTCTGTACTTTTTGTCGCATCCGAAATGTCCTTTTTCGTGAAGGTCTTAAAAAAGTCCTCTACCAATAACATCACAAATGTATTCTCATTAATTACCATGCACGTTGCATTTTCATCTGTAAACTGTGGGTTAAATTCAAATCCTATTTGTGTAAAAAATTCAACAGACTTATTTAGATCTTTCACAGGCAAATTTAGATAAAGCTGTCTCGCTTGCAATCCCATTTTTTCACCCCATCTTAAATAATGATAGTATGCTATTCTTTCATCAATAATATAACCCAAAAGAGATAAACTTGTACATAATTATTCAGAATATTTCCAACAAGTTTCAGTTAATCGCCATCATAAAAAACCTACAAGGCGATTTCCACCTTGTAGGCCACATTTCATTTATATTTGGAACAAGGGATCCGTCCCCATGTTCCTTTAGTTTTCCTGAATTTCTTTACGGTTTTTCTTAAATAGTTTGGATAATACTTCGTAGACGATTGGTACAATGATTAGTGTTAATAGCGTTGAGCTTGTTAAACCACCGATTACAGTAATACCAAGGCCTTTCGAGATAAGACCGCCGCCCCCTGTGCCAATTGCTAATGGGATTAGAGCTCCGATTGTCGCAATAGCTGTCATTAGGATTGGACGCAGACGCGTTGCACCCGCTTCAAGGATCGCTTCACGCATTGTCATTCCATCACGTTCCATATGAATGATACGGTCGACAAGGACAATTGCGTTCGTTACAACGATACCAATTAACATTAATAGACCCATCATAACCGATACAGAAATTGTTTCGCCCGCGATTAATAAACCAACAAATGAACCAATAACCGCAAATGGTAACGAGAATAGGATCGAGAATGGTGCGACACCTTCACCGAAAGTAACAACAAGAATGAAGTAGACAATCGCGATTGCCGCAAGCATCGCTACACCAAGCTGTGTAAATGTTTCAGTCATATCTGCCTGAACACCAGCAACACCAACTGTTACACCTTTAGGTAAATCTAATTTATCTATCGCTTTATCTACTTTAGATGTTGCTTTTGAAATATCATCACCAATGATGGTTCCAGAAACAGTTGCATAGTATTCCCCTTTACTACGTGCAAGGGTATTTAACGTTGTCCCTTTCTCAACAGTTACAAGTTTAGAAAGTGGCATCGTCGTACCAAGTGCTGTTGGTACTTCTGTTGCTAAAATATCATCAACCGATTTCGGCTGTTCTGCTTGTTCTTGCTGAACGATGACTTCTAGTGTATCGCCTTCTTTTTCAACGGTCGTTAATACATCTTGTGTTTTATGTGGACTTAACATCATAACGATCTGACCGGTTGTTAGACCATACTGCAGTAACTCATCTTGTTCTACTTTGAACGTATACTCAACATAAGCATCTTCTGCACTTGAGGAAACATCTTCTAAACCATCCGTTTCCTTCATGACATCTTCAACCATTTCCACAGCATTATTTAGTTTATTTAAATCTTCACTGTAGAAAGTATAGCTCACTTCATTTGTTGACATCGACATAGACGTAAAGTTCTGGCTCTTCCATTCGCCAGTCTGACCAATGTTAAACACATAGTCTTCAATTTCCTCACGTACTTCTGGGAAGTCCTTCATTTCAGGGTCAAAGATAAGGTACATTAATGCACCGCCAGCTCCTCCGCCCATCATGGCAGACATTTCATCGCCACTTTCTGTTACAGAAACTTGAACGATATCAATGTCACCACGTTTTAATAACTCTTCTTCTACTGCTGCTACGTTATCTAATGTGTCTTCCTTTAATTCTCCTGCTTCTGGCGTGTACGTTAAGTACATCACTTTTTCCTCTTCACTGCCCATGAAGCTAAAACCAATTAATGGCGTTAAAACCAAACTTCCAACTAATAATGCAATAGAAATAATGGACGTGATCACTTTATGGTTCAATGTCCAGTTCAGAATTCCTTTGTACGATTTAGCTAATTTGCCAGCTTCTTTATGACTGCTTTCTGTCTTTTCACCATATAACTTCTTCTTAAATAAGAAGTGGGATAATGCAGGCACCACTGTGATCGCTACAATTAACGAAGCTCCAAGTGCAAACGTCATCGTTAATGCGAATGGCATAAAGAGTTCACCGACCATCCCGCCAACAAAGATAAGCGGAGCGAATACCGCAACCGTTACTAATGTAGATGACAGAATAGGTTTGAACATTTCAATCGTCGCTTCACGTACAAGCGCACGGCCATTTAACTTTTCCTCTTTTAAATGCAAACGTCTATAAATATTTTCTACTACTACAATCGAGTCATCGATTACACGGCCGATCGCCACAGTAATCGCACCGAGTGTCATAATATTTAACGTAATGTCCATCCAATTTAATAGCAATAAAGCCATAAAAATAGAAACTGGAATAGAGATAATCGAAATAATTGTTGATTTAAAGTCTCTCAAGAAAAGAAGGATGATTAATACAGCGATTCCGCCGCCAAATAATGCCTTTTCAACCATCGTTGATACAGAATCTTCAATTGGTTTCCCTTGGTCAAGCGATATATCAATAACAAGACCATCGATCTTTTTCTCTTCGTCTTTAACTAAATCCTTCACACTGTTTACAACATCAACTGTGTTTGCTTGCTGTCCTTTAACAATCTGAATCGCAATCGCATTCTCACCGTTCGTACGTGAAACAGATTGTACTTTACCCACTACCTCAATAGAAGCAATATCGCTGAGCTTCACAAAAGGAGATGGTTGTGTTGCAGAAGGTGTGACAGGGATAAGCATTTCCTTTAATTCATCAGCTGTCATGAACTTGCCGTCAATTGCTACAGCCTGTTCACCTTCTTTAAATTCGTAAAGACCTAATGAAACGGCTAAATCACTTGCTTGAATCATTTGTTTAACCGAGTCTTCCGTTAAACCAAGCTCAGCCATTTTTGCTTCGTCATAAGTCAGCTGCACTTCTTCAATATGCTGACCTGTAATCGTCGCAGATGCCACTCCATCAATTTTTTCGATTTTTGGAAGTATGACATCCTCCACTGTTGATGTTAATTCAACAATATCCTCTGTTTCACTACTTACACTTAATGCAACGACTGGCATCATGTTCATACTAATCGCTGTAATCGTCGGCGCTTGTGCACCTTCTGGTAATTTGACTGCATCGATCGCAGATTCTAATGCACGTTTTGCCTCATCCATATCAATCCCATATTCATATTCCACTTGAAGATTTGCCATGTTTGAATATGAATTTGAATAAACGGATTTCACATCTTCAAGATTTTCTACCGCTTTCTCCAATGGCATGGATACTTCATTCATCACTTGTTCAGGAGTTGCTCCAGGATATACACCCATTACCATTAAATATGGAATCGAAATATCCGGAATCGTCTCCGTTTTCATTTGAGTACCTGAATAAATACCAGATACAGTAATAATTATCGTAAGCAACCATACTGCTAGTTTATTCTTCAGGACAAAATTGACTAATCCTTTCACTATTACACCTACCCTTAATTGACTTATTAAGCTCATTTTTTTATAATAATGACTAACGAGTCATTTGTCAACATAAAGGCCTAGGAGCGATTATATAGATGATTAAAAAACAATTGATTATGGAGAAAGCGTTAGAACTCTTTGCAAAGCAAGGAATCGAAGCAACTCCTGTTCAGCAGATAACTGATTATTGCGGTATTTCAAAAGGTGCCTTTTACCTATCATTCAAGTCAAAGGACGAGCTGATCCTCGCATTGATTGACCATTTCATGATACAAATCATCGCCGATATTGACTATATGGTCAAAAACACGAGTAATGATGAAGAACTTTTATATACCTTTTACTACACAACATTCGATTCTTTTCATAAGCATTCCGACTTTGCTAAAATCTTTATTAAAGAACAATCACAATCATTTAATGAGGATCTTATAGTAAAAATTCATTATTACGACCGATTAATGGAAGGGATTATATTATCATTAATTGAGCGTTTATACGGGGAAAAGGTCAAGCATACAAAATATGATTTAATTTATTGCATCAAAGGCCTAATGAACAGTTATTCTGCGTTATTCTTATTTAATAATGCCCCTTTGGACAGAGACTTACTCTGCCAATCACTTGTAGAAAAAACAAATCTATTAGCGAGGCATACGACTGTTCCATTTATCACACATGAAGATTTCCAAATGCTTAAGCATCCAATAAAAGAAGAAATAACAAGTGAGCAGATTATCGAAATGATTGAACAAATAGGAAAAGAAATAGAGGAGCCAATCGTAAAAGAATCTTTATTTCTATTAAAGGAGCAGTTACTAGAACCAACTTTAAGCCCAGTCATTGTTAAAGGCTTGCTTGAAAATATTCGCAATCATCCTCATTGTAAATGGGTTTCTTATTTACTATATAGAAATTATGAGATTGAAAAATAAGAAAGGCGGAGTGCATACGTGCATTCTGCCTTTCTTATTTTTCGTTAATATTAGATATTTCTAAAAATTGAATACTTTAGTAAACTAGGATTAAACATCAAATGGTATCTTTCAGAAGGAGAATTCGCATGTTTGAACTGCTGCTTACTATGCTTGAACGGCTTGGCATTATCGTGACGATTGCATTTATTTTAACGCGTTTTCAATTTTTCAGGGATATGATTTATGGTGAAAAATTAAACAGACATCAGCAATATACAGCTATTCTGTTTTTTGGTTTTTTCGGCATTATCGGCACCTATTCTGGCCTTTCCTTAGATACCGATACTCAAAGTTTTAACCGATGGGCAACCGAACTCTCTTCAAATGAGGCCCTTGCTAATTCAAGAGTCATTGGGGTTGTACTAGCAGGATTACTTGGGGGATACAAAGTTGGGATTGGAGCTGGTTTAATCGCAGGAATTCACCGCTTTACCCTCGGAGGATTTACTGGTATTGCTTGTGGATTAGCCACGATTATTTCCGGCCTCCTTGCAGGGTTTTTCCATTGGAAAAATCAGCATGTCAAGTTATCCACTGCCTTTTTTATAGGAGCTTTGGCAGAAAGTATACAGATGCTTATTATCCTATTCATTGCTCGTCCATTCGATAAAGCTGTTACATTAGTTGAAATTATCGGGCTGCCTATGATCCTTGCCAATGGATTAGGCTCTGCTCTTTTCCTGCTTATCATCAAAAATGTCATGAAAGAGGAAGAAAAAGCAGGAGCCTCACAAGCACAATTGGCGCTAAGGATCGCTGATCAAACACTCATCTATTTGCGTAAAGGCCTTAATACGGAATCTGCTCTTGCTGTTTGTACAATCCTACATAACGAAATCCAAACAAAAGCTGTTGCTCTGACGAATTTGACTGATATTCTCGCACATGTAGGTGTTGGCGATGACCATCATAAGCCAAACAGCTCAATTCAGACTCAGATAACAAGAGACGTCATCCAAAACGGAAAGCTGATTGTCGCAAACGATCAAACAATACATTGCCGAGTATCACGTTGTCCGCTTGGTGCAGCAGTCATTGCTCCGTTAAAACAGCGCGGCGAAACAATCGGCACGCTTAAATTCTATTTCAGCAATGACAAAGAAGTAACTAGCCTAGCTATTGAACTGATTTCCGGTCTCAGTGCACTTCTCAGTAACCAACTTGAAATTTCCGAGGCAGACAAGGCCTATCAGCTGGCAAAAGAAGCAGAAATTAAAGCACTGCAAGCACAGATCAGCCCTCACTTTTTATTTAATTCGTTGAATATCATAGTTTCCCTGATTCGAATCGATCCCGATAAAGCTCGAAAGCTGCTCGTTTCCCTTTCCAACTTTTTAAGGCAGAACCTAACATCAACGACCGTCACCACGACTACTCTTGAACAAGAACTTAAGCACACGAAGGCATACCTATCAATCGAAGAGGCACGCTTTGTTGATAAACTAAAGGTTTTCTATGAAATTGATGAGAATACTCTTCTTGAAAGAGTCCCTCCGCTCACCTTACAGCCTATTGTGGAAAATGCCATCAAGCATGGGATTAAAGACAGGGATCACAATTGCATTATTGTCGTTTCTATTAAAAAACAACAGGCAATGACCTATGTGAAAGTCATAGATAACGGACACGGAATAAACAAAGATAAAGTAAAAAGAATGGGTAAAGAAACGATTCAATCTGAATCAGGCTCAGGACTCGCACTTTATAATGTCAATCGAAGGCTGACAATGATGTTCGGAACCAATTCAGCCCTTTCCATCAAAAGTGAGCTTGGCAAAGGTTCCACAATCGGCTTTGCCATTCCACAATCGGAGGAAGTAATAAATGGAGAATACAATCAAAGTGTTAATAGCTGATGATGAACGTTACAGTAGGGACGAACTAAAACATTTACTAAAAGCGTTTCCTTCGTTACAAGTCATTGGTGAAGCAGAATCCGGGGAGGCAGCTATTATGAAGGCCGTCCATCTTCAGCCCCATGCTGTTTTTCTCGATGTTGAGATGCCAAAAATGAATGGGATGGAGGTTGCTAAATCATTAATGGCACTGAAGCGGGTTCCGCTAATCATTTTTGCAACTGCTTATCCGCAATTTGCAGCAGAAGCATTTCGTTATGAAGCAACCGATTATTTACTTAAACCGTATGACGAAGAAATGGTCAGACAAACAGTTCAACGAATTGAAAAGCAATTGCTGCCTGCAAATAGACATGAAACGATTAAAACAACTGGAAAACTTGCCATCGAAGAGGATGGAGAAATCATTTATGTTGAACCAAAAGATATTATCTATTTGTTTAGGGATGATAAGGTTTCTAGAATCATTGCTAAATCCGGAAGCTATGAAACAAAAATATCGCTCAAAGAACTGGAAAGCCGTTTAAATCCATTCTCCTTTTTTCGGATTCATAAAGGTTATCTTGTAAATCTAGAATATGTTACTCGATTAACCCCATGGTTTAATGGAGCCTACCAAGTAGAAATGGAGAATCGGAAGGAAATGCTGTCTGTCAGCCGAAACTATGTGAAGGCATTAAGAGCACGATTAGAAATCTGATAGTTATCAGATAATACAGACTACTACTTTGCATCTTAATCTGCTTAAAATGTCTTTTAATCTGTCATTCTAACATTTTAGTCACAGAATGGTCACAAATGAATCTAACTCTCTTATACTTCATGTAAACGTATTCATTTTCCCTAAGGAGGTTTGTTATGTTTACATTCTTGGCCAGTATCGTACTATTAATTGTTGGTTATTTTACTTATGGAAAGTACATTGAAAAAATGTTTGGTGTGAAAGCAGCACGCCCAACACCTGCTCTCACTCAAGCGGATGGTGTCGACTATATTCCAATGAGCACAAAAAAGAATTCATTGATCCAACTGCTTAATATCGCTGGAACCGGTCCTATTTTCGGACCAATCATGGGAGCCCTTTATGGACCCGTGGCATTTATCTGGATTGTTGTCGGCTGTATTTTCGCTGGGGCTGTTCATGATTATTTAACAGGAATGATTTCCATTCGTAACCGTGGTGCTCATTTACCTGAACTCGCTACTAAGTTTCTAGGTAAAGCGATGAAGCATGTCGTTAACGCATTTGCTCTCCTTCTTCTATTATTAGTTGGAACCGTTTTTGTTACCACACCTGCCGATCTCCTTTATGTACTAATGGATGGCAAAGTAGCGCTATTTTTTATTGTTGGAGCCATTTTCTTTTACTACATCTTAGCTACACTTTTGCCAATTGATAAAATCATTGGACGTCTATATCCGTATTTTGGTGCCTTATTATTAATAAGCGCTGTAGGTGTATTTGTCGGACTTCTTGTTACAGGCGCTAAAATTCCGGAAATTTCTTTAAGCAATTTCCACCCTGCTAATGCACCTATTTTTCCATTACTATTCTTTACCATTACTTGTGGTGCTCTTTCAGGCTTCCATGCTACACAAACACCCATTATCTCTCGGACAACACAAAATGAAAACCAAGGACGTAAAATTTTCTATGGAATGATGATTGCAGAAGGAATCATTGCCATGATTTGGGCGGCAGCTGCTATGAGCCTATTCGATGGATATAACGGGTTAAGTGATGTATTGGCAGCCGGGGGACCAGGGCTAATCGTAAGTGAAGTATCTAAGATGATGCTTGGGGGTATCGGTGGAACACTTGCAGTACTTGGTGTTGTTGTATTGCCAATTACTTCTGGAGATACTGCCTTCCGAAGTGCACGTATGATTATCGCTGATTACATTAAATTTGCACAGAAAAAATTATCAAGCCGTTTATGGATCGCTGTTCCATTATTCGTTATTTCACTAGCATTAACACAAATTGACTTTAATATTTTATGGAGATATTTCAGCTGGGCCAACCAATCCACGGCTGTCATTGCTTTATTTGTTGGAGCGATGTATCTATATATTGCAAAGAAAAATTACTGGGTTTCACTCATACCCGGAACTTTCATGCTAGTTATGGTTTTAGCGTATATTTTAAATGCTCAAATTGGGTTCCGCTTGCCGATGACAACTTCATGGATTGGTGCTGCCATTGGAACAGTTATCCTTGTCGCTCTATTTTTCCATACCGCTAAAAAGAATCGAGCACTTTCCCTACCGCTTGAAGATGATGTTTCTAATTGGAAAAAGGCAGCCTAATGGGCTGCTGCAACCCTAATTATCGAAAAACAGTGAACGAACAAGAAGAAAATGTAAATCTCAAGGGAAGTGATTCTCTCTCTTTATTTATAAAAATCATCATTATAGCCATTGTCATTGCGGGAGGTTTAATAACGGTTATTTTAGTATAGTCAGACACAAAAGGTGCACGTTTCGACGTGCACTTTTAAATTAAGATAGGAGGCAATCCGAATGAGAATATTAGTCGTAGGAGCTGGAGCCATTGGAGGATATTTTGGCGGCCGTCTGATGGAGAAGGGAGAAGATGTAACCTTTCTAGTTAGAGAAAAAAGAAAGCAGCAGCTTGATCAGGATGGGCTAGTAATTGAAAGCGTCTATGGGGATTTGAAACTGAAGCCAAAGACCCTTTTGAGCGGAGAAAATGCAGGCTCATTTGATGTTATTCTTGTTTCAACAAAATCATATCAGCTTAATGGTGCGATGGAAAGTTTTCGCTCTTATGTAAGTGAAAACACGATGATCCTCCCCCTTTTAAATGGTTATGCATATCTTGATAAATTACTTAGTGAATTTGGGGAAGAACGTGTCCTTGGAGGTTTATGTTTTATTGAGGCCACACTTGATAGCAGTGGAAAAATCCTTCAAACAAGCCCTGCTCATGATTTAGTTTTTGGTGAACGTTCAGGAGAAAAGACAGAACGGATTCTTAAACTTCAGGATTCTTTTTCTGGAACTAAAGCGTCCTTTACTCTTTCTGAAAATATCGAACAGGAGATGTGGAATAAATATTTATTTATCACAACTGTTGCTGGCATTACTTCCCTATTCCGCTCGCCAATTGGGCCAATTCTTGAGCAGGAGCACGGTTTAAAAACCATTCAAAAGCTCCTAAATGAAACAGCTGCAATAATGAAGGAGATTAAGGCCCCAATTGATATCAACATTGAAGAAACACAGTTGAAAAGAATAATAGGACTCAGCTACGGAATGAAATCTTCTCTACAAAGAGATATGGAGAAACAACAGCCAACAGAAGCCGATCACTTCTTCGGCTACTTCCTCCAGCACGCAGCGGAAAAAGGAATCGAAGCCCCTGTACTTTCAGCCATATATGCAAATTTAACTGTATATGGGGCGGGTCTCTTACCCCTGAAATAACAGACAAAATAAACAAAATTAAAGCTGGTATAGGTGAAATGCTATTTACAAAAAACAGGGACGAGGTTCCTGCCCCTCGTCCCTGTTAATCAGCTATTTGGATTTTCATTTCAACGATGTATTCCTGTTCACTGGGAGAATAGTTGCTAGATGTAAATAGTTCATATATATCCCCTGTTACTTGCAGATGATGATTGGATACATAATCCATTAGTTTTTTTAAATTAGAGAAGTATACTTCTGGAGAAAAGATATAATAAATACAAGCATAACGGCCCTCTGGTATTTTCGAAACCTCTATCTCAGTAGAAATCGTGGAAATTCGTTTATCTGTTAAGATTGGCGTGAAAATTTTCGTATAGGTAATTTCCTCAATATAGGAATATGGCTGATTAGTAATAATGGCCACATAGCTATTATTAATAACGCCTTCTTCCTCCTCAACAATTCGTTTTAATTTACTGTATGATGCATTTAAAAGATCAAGTGGGGTCAGATTATTGGCGGCAGCTTGTATAATGCGCATTTCATCCTCATCCCGAATAACCACCTCACCAAAAACAGGATAGTTCAACTGTTTTTGAATACGCCTCTTCGCATGTACAACATTTTGTTGAATCTCTCTTAAACGGATCAGCTTCCCTTCAATAATCTTCTCTTGTTCGTTCATAAACAGCAATAGATCTTCTCTTGTTAACTGCTGAACCTTCTTTATATCCTCTAACGATGTACCAATATATTTGAGTGATTTAATTAAATCCAAGTGATAGAGCTGCAAATCTTTATAATATCGATAATTGGTTTCTGGGTCGACATAAGCAGGTTTAAATAATCCTATTTGATCATAATACCGAAGCGTCTGAATTGAGACATTCGCTAATTTTGCTACTTCTCCAATTGTGTATAGTGCTTCTTCCATTACATCATTCCCTTTTAACAGCTAGCTTTATTATTGCCCATTTGTCTATCTTACTTCTTGAGGACTTCCCTTCTGCAGTTGATTCGGCTGTCTCCAAACAAGGGATAGCGCGATACCTATCACTAAAAAGACTGCTGAAAAATAGAACGGATAATTAAAATCGATATCAAATAAAATTCCACCAATAACGGGGCCAAATACATTTCCGATACTTGTAAACATTGAGTTCATTCCACCAACAAAACCTTGTTCATTCCCTGCAATTTTCGACAAATACGATGTAACGGCTGGCCGCATAAGATCGAAGCCCACAAAAATAACAAAAGTGACAATTAGAATGCTGAAATAGGAGCTAGCTACAGTCATAATCAAAACTAGTATAGCTGAAAAAATTAGACAATAGCGAATCAAACGGATTTCTCCAAAAGCCATTGTTAAACGATCGAACAAGGCAACCTGTGCAATGGCTCCTATAATCGCCCCGCCTGTAATGGCAATCGCAATATCCTTCGGTGTAAAACCAAATTTATGATCTACAAATAGAGAAAATAATGATTCAAAGGAGGCTAAACCAAATGCAGAAATGAGAATAATCATAAAGGCAATGAAATACATCGGTGCAAAAATTCGCTTCACGCCTGACTTCTGCTTATCCATTGCCTCTTCTTGATTTCGTTCTGGTTCACGAAGTGTAATTATTGATAATACGGCTGCTACGAACGCAAGGATCGCCGCAGAAAAGAATGGAAGACGCGGTCCAATTTCAGCTAAAAAGCCACCGATTCCCGGTCCAATAATAAAACCTGTAGAAATGGCTGCTGACATATAGCCAAGCGCTTTTGAACGTGTTTCAATTGTCGTAATATCAGCTATAAAGGCTGTTACGGCAGGCATAATAAACGCTGCGCTGATCCCGCCAAGCATACGAGAAATAAAGAGTACTTCAACTGTTTTCCCCACGCCAAATAGCCATTCCGAAACACTAAAAAATAGCAGGCCAAGAACGATCATCTTTTTTCGGCCGAACATATCTGCCCAACGGCCTGCAAGCGGGGATACAAGTAATTGTGTAACAGCAAACGCTGCAACCATATAACCAACAACCGAACCTGATAAATCCAGCTCATTCATGATTGTCGGCAAAACTGGGATAACCAGACCAATGCCTAAAAACGCAATAAATAAATTTGCTAATAAAATGAATAATGTTGTATTTTGATTTTTCATCGTATGTCTTCTCACTTTCCATACAAAAACGTATAACAAACAATATAAACCCTATAGTAACTATAGAGTCAATCATTTTATTGTAACGCTTAAAAAAAACATAAAAAAATGGAGCCCTATTAGGATCTCCATTTAAACCGTTTCTTATTGTGCAGTTAATCCACCATCTACTACAAACTCAGAACCCGTGCTATAGCTTGATTCATCTGAAGACAGGAATAAAACAAGATTAGATACTTCCTCAGGCTTTGCCACTCTGCCGTTTGGAATATATTTCGCAAACTCTTTAATCGCTTCTTTGGAATCCTCTTGTACAATCATCGGCGTCTCAATAACACCTGGGTGAACTGAGTTTACACGAATGCCATAATGAGCTAATCCAAGTGCAGCAGCTTTTGTCATTCCTCTTACTGCAAATTTTGTATCCGTATAGCCAATCGCACCACCAACAAGGCCGTTAATAGATGAAATGTTAACAATTGATCCACCAGTACCCTTTTTCATTGAAGAAATAACTGACTTCATGCCAAGAAATACAGAAACCTGATTAATATCAAGAATTTTTCTGTAATCCTCTTCTGATGTTTCTTCAATTGATTTGTTCATGCTGATGCCCGCATTGTTGACCAATACACTGACAGGACCAAAAGCCTTTTCAGTTTCAGAAACGACTTCTTCCCAATTAGCTCCCTTTGTTACATCAAGCTTCATGAATTTCGCATTTTCTCCTAATTCATTAGCTAGTGCTTGTCCTTCTTGTTCAAGAATATCAGCGATCATTACTTTTGCGCCTTCTTTAACAAATAAACGTACATGAGATGCTCCCATTCCACGTGCCCCACCTGTAATAATAGCCACTTTTCCATTTAATCTACCCATGTTAATTCCTCCTAAAATTTTTTAGTTTTTTCTATCTTGTATGCCCTTTACTAACTTTTCTTGAATCTTTAAATATTGATTAATTTCTTCTTCATTCAACACTTCAAAAAGTTGTGTAAAAACGTCTTGGCCAATTTTTTGAGCTTCTGTTAGTGCTTGTTCTCCAGCAGCAGTTATCTTTAGCTGAATGGTGCGACGGTCATTTTCATCATACAATCTTTCAGCCAGCCCTAGATTAACGAGCTTCGTTGCAATATTTGTCATGGCCCCTTTTGTATAGCCGACCGTTTCTGCTAATTCTACCTGCTTCTGAGGCCCCTTTTTACGCAATTCATGCAATACTAAAATAGGTGAAATGCCAAGTGGATAAGGAAATGCCTTCGTAAATCTCATGATATTCTCATTGTTCATTTGTTCAATGGCTTGAATAAGCTTAAAAATATTTGTTTGGTTCAAAAAATTCCTCCTAAAAAACTAGAGTATTAGTGAAGCATGATTGAGCCGCCATCAACCATGATGGTTTGGCCAGTAATATATTGTGAATCCTCAGAAGCTAAGAACACAGCCACTCGGCCGATATCATTTTCTACATCCCCAAAGCGTCCTAATGGAATTTTATTCTTCACTGCTTCGTAATATTCAGGCTGTGCTTTTGACCAGGCTTCCACACCAGGTGAATAGGCAATCGGACTAATTAAGTTAACATTAATACCAAATCGGCCCCATTCATTGGCAGCTACACGTGAAAGTCCACGAATGGCTTCTTTCGCTGCTGCATAAGCACCTTGGGTTTCATGTCCAGCTAACCCAGCACCAGAAGCAAAGTTAATAATATTCCCTTTTGTTTCCTTTAAATAAGGAAGTGCCGCTTGCATTAAATAAAATGTTGGATAAAACCCTGTCCCAAATGATAAATCTAAATCCGCTTGTGTGGTTTCTTCAATGGTTACTTGTTTTGAAGCATGTGCATTATTTACTAATACATCTAATCTACCGTATTTTTCTACGACAGTTTTGATAATTTGACCAAGATTTTCACGATCCATTAAATTCGCTTGAAGGAACATTGATTTGGGAGAAATGGCTTGTAATTCCTTTGCCATCGCTGTTCCAGTTTCTTCATTTAAATCTACAATCGTTACGATTGCCCCTTCTTTCGTCATGGCCTTTGCCATTCCACTGCCGATCCCGCCGGCACCCCCAGTAATAATGACAACCTTATCTTGTAATTTACCCAACCAAAACATCCCCCTTACATTCAACTTCATATATAGTTTAGCACTAAACTATTTTAATTAAAAGTATTTCTGCTTATTGGGAGAAGTTTCATGTCCCACATTTTTCATGAAGGAAGGGTGTACATGCTTCTAGGATTTGGGTATCATTCATAGTAGACTAATTTCCTAGTATTGAACATTCATTTATATCCCTAGATAGGATGCATATAGAAGATCAGCTCTAATTTAAGTGGGAGGGATTTTTTGCTTAGTTTAATCAAACCACTGTTAGTTAATATCACAATATTATTTTCTTTCACCTTTAATGCGAATTTATTTTTCCCATTTCAAACGAAAGTCCCCATCTCTTTAAAGCAAAAAGTAATTTATGGACTGATTGGATCCTTTGGTGCATTCTTTTGTATGCTTTATCCAATTGAAACCTTAGGTGCCACAAATTTTGACTTAAGGATGTGCGCCATCATCATCCTGTCACTGTATGGAGGCTGGCTTCCTGGAGGCATTGTTTTAGTTAGCGTATGTTTGGTCCGCTATTTTATTGGCGGACAGTTCTTTATAACTGGAATCATGGTATCCATCGCTGCCTTCTTAGTTACAATTTTTTTAAGGAGATATTTTCTTAACGCGAAGTCTAGACTTCTGATGGGGTCACTGGTCGTTATTTGTTATTTTATAATCTATATTACAATCATTTATTTTAGTTTAAATTTTTTAAAATTATCCTTTTATATCATTTACTTTATTATCTTATATCTTACAAATATAGCCCTAATCTTTGTCATTGAAAACTTGATAAAGATTAATAAGCAATTTGAGGAAATGGTTTATGTCGATAAGTTGACGATGGTTGGCCAGCTTACAGCTTCTATTGCACATGAAATTAGAAACCCGCTTTCAACTGTTAGAGGATTTATCCAATTTCTAAGTACCGATACTAAAGATGAGCAATTGAAGAAATTTTCACCCTTGATTTTGGAAGAACTAGATCGTACCAACAATATTATTACAAACTATTTGAAAGTCTCCAAACCTGAACCGTTTCAATTATCAGTTATTTCCATAAATGATGTAATTAATGACTGTGTTCAATTAATGAGGCCACTTGCCACCTATTCTAATGTGACCATCGACTTTGAAAATAAAGAGCCATTTTACATTCACGGGGACGAGCCTCATTTAAAGCAAGCTATCATGAATGTGATAAAAAACGGAGTAGAATCCATATCGAATCAAGGAACTGTTTTTATTGATATCGATCATGACCATTCTAACAATATTATAGAAATAAGGATCAAAGATAATGGGAAAGGTATGACAAACGAACAGTTAAAGCAAATTGGCCTGCCCTATTACACAACAAAATCTAAAGGGACAGGGCTTGGCAGCATGGTGACAAACAAAATTATCCGGGAGCTGAATGGTTCGATTGAATATGAAAGCGAGGTCAATAAAGGGACGATAGCTAAAATTACTTTCCCAATTGTTAAATGAACAATGTCCAAGACTCCAATAGCAAAAAGTACAGGCTTCAACAAGATCCAAGTTAGAACGAAAGTTTATGAAAAGAGCCTATAATAAAAAGCCATCTGATCCCAGTCAGATGGCTTTTTATGTATATTCTAATCCCGCATTTATACCTGCAGTGATTTTGCTTGCATTTGATACATTTGCTCATAGATGCCGCCTTGCTCAAGTAATTCGTCATGAGTGCCTTGTTCTTTAATGACACCGCGTTCTAGTACAAGGATGCGATCAGCATTTTTTATCGTTGAAAGGCGGTGAGCAATGATAAATGTTGTACGGCCTTTCTTTAGAACATCCATCGCATGCTGAATGATTTCTTCTGTCTCTGTATCAATATTAGATGTTGCTTCATCTAATATTAAAATCGCAGGGTCAAAGGCAAGTGCCCGTGCAAAGGAAATTAACTGACGCTGCCCAGAAGAAAGTGTACTGCCTTTTTCAATAACTGGTTCATCTATCCCTTTTTCAAGGTGCCCAAGTACACGCTCTGCTCCAACCGCTTTCAAGGCTTCTTCTACCTTTTCTCGTGTGATACTTGGGTCGTTCAAGCTTACATTTGAGGCAATCGTTCCGGTAAATAAATATGGGTCCTGCAAAACAATCCCCATATGCTGACGCATCGACTGTCTTGGCACAGCGGTTACATCTACACCATCAATAGAAATCTTCCCCTTCGATGGATCGTAGAAGCGAAATAGCAAGTTCATAATCGAGCTTTTCCCTGAACCTGTATGGCCGACAAGTGCTACTGTTTCTCCACGATTCGCTTCAAAAGATAAGTTCTTCAGAACATAGTCATTGTCTTTATAAGCAAATGAAACATCCTCAAAAACGACATGTCCCTCATACCTTGGCATCGTTTCCTGAGATACTTCTTCCCCATTTGTATCTAATACCTCAAATACACGCTTCCCTGCAACTAGTGAGCGTTCGAGCTGCGAAAATTGATTAACGACGTTCGTTATCGGATTGAATAATTTCGTTAAATAATCAACAAAAGCATAAAGTGTTCCTGCTGAAACAACCTCAACCGTTGTAAACGATTGTGTTCCAAAGTAAATGATGAAGATCGTAAACATAGTAAGCCGCAGTGTATTGACAAGGTTAAATGATGTGGCTGAATCTAGAAACAATAGTTTTCGCCCATATGCATAATGCTCTTCATTCATCTCATCGAATTCCTTCGTCATTTGCTTTTCACGGCGAAAAGCTTGAATGATTGTCATCCCTTGAATAGATTCATTAATCATGGCATTAATATCAGCAATTTTTGTACGAATGACTTCATTATATTGTGAAGCATATTTTCGGTATAAAATCATCCAAAGATAAACAATCGGAATCATGACTAGGGCAATCAGCGCCATTTTCCAATTTAGAATAAACAGCGCAATATACACACCCGCAATAGATATGAAGCTTGTCGCGAAATTCGAAAGCACCTGCACATATAAATTCCTTACTGCTTCAGTATCATTTGTCACACGTGCCACAATTTTCCCAGCCGGAAGATGATCAAAATATTGAATAGGCAATGTCTGAATATGCCCAAATACATCCTGACGCAGCTTTTGCACAACCCGGTTTGCGCCCATTTGCAAGTAAATATACATAAAATAACGTAAGATCGCAGTGGCAATTGCTAAAATAAAAAATAAGCTAAGCAGCCAAGCAATTGGCTCAACTTCTATTTTTCCAATGGTCATATGTTCATCGATAATATATTTGGCAATGAATGGACCCGCTAGCTCCGTAAATACAGCAAGTGTTAAGAAAAATAGACCAAGAAAAATAGTCCCTTTATAATGTAATGCATATTTCGTTAGCCGTTTACTCGTACTCATGCCCCGCCTCCTTCTAACTGTTGACGGTCAAATTGTTCTTTATACCAGCCATTTTGCTGCAGAAGTTCTTCATGCGTCCCTTGTTCGATAATTTGCCCATCGTCCAGCACGATAATTTGATCTGCATGCTGTACACCTGATAAACGATGGGTTGTAATAATCGTTGTCCTGCCATTACGCTCATTTTGAATATTCCTTATGATACTAGCCTCTGTTTTGGCATCGACAGCTGATAGTGAGTCATCAAGAATGAGTATTTCAGGATCCTTAATAAGTGCACGTGCAATTGACACCCGCTGTTTTTGTCCTCCTGATAATGAAACCCCTTTTTCTCCAACAAGGGTTTCAAGTCCCATCGGTAAATTCTCTAAATCCTTTTTAAAATAAGCAAGGTGAATTGCCTTCTCCAAATCAGCATCTGTTGCATCTTCTTTACCAAATAAGATATTTTCTTTGATCGTACGTGAAAATAGCACATGATCCTGTGGTACATATCCGATCCAATCAAGAATCTGTTCTTTTGTTTGTGAGGCTATATCAATTCCACTAATATTTAATTGGCCCTCACCAAGTGGATATTCACGTAGTAATTGTCTTAGGAAGGTCGTTTTGCCTGCCCCTGTTTTCCCTACAATCCCAAGGGTTTCTCCCTTTTTCAGCGACAAGGAAATTTGCTGTAAATTTTTCACCTGGCTTGTTGGATACTGGAACATTAAGTCATCAAATCCAATAGCACTAGGAGTTGCTATTGCAACTGGCTTCTCCGTATTTTGCACATCTGCTTTATAGTCAAGGGTTTCTTGCACTCGATCAAGTGAAGCATTTCCTTGCTGCATGACATTTATTAACTCACCTATCGCAAAGATTGGCCATACGGCAAGCCCTAAATAAACATTAAACGTGACGAGTTGGCCAACAGTCATTTCCCCATTGGATACAAGGACTGCGCCATAACCAAGTGCCACAACATAGCTAATCCCTGTTCCGACCTTTGTAATTGGCCCGAAAAAGGCATTAATTTTTGCTGTATGCATATTTTTCTCGTATACTTCTTCACACATATCAGCAAAAGTTACTTCATCTTTTTTCTCTTGTACGTAAGCACGAATCACACGCACACCTGCAACCGATTCTAAAACACTATCGTTCAATTCACCAAATGCATCCTGTGCCTTCATATATCGTTCATGGACAAGCTTGCCTAAATACTGAATCAACACGGCCATAATCGGCACTGGCAGCATCGCAAAGAACGTTAATTTCCATGAAATCATAAAGCCCATCGCAAAAATAATTGCGCCCAAAAATAATGTAGAATCCATTAATGTCATGATCCCGAATCCCGCCGTTAAAGAAACGGAATTTAGATCGTTTGTTGCACGTGCCATTAAGTCACCTGTACGATTTTTTTCGTAAAAGGTCGGTGTCATTATTAAAAATTGACGCATTAGCTTACGGCGCATTAATTTTTCAAGATTCAGTGCCCCTTCAAATAAGCGATATTGCCAAAAGAAATTCAAAAAGTAGCCAAAGACAATAATGGCAATAAATATAAGAATATATTGGCCTAAGATTGCTTTAGTCATTTCTCCTGCTGTTAAAATATCGATAACCGAACCAAGAAAATATGGCGGAACCACTTCCAATAAAGTGGCGAGCAATAATAAGATAATCGCTATTGTATACTGTCTCCAATACTGTTTAAAAAACCAGCCTAACTTCCCTAAAACATCAAACATATATCATACCTTCTTCCTTGCTTAAGCTTTTACAATGGCTACCCACAATCTAGCAACTCCTTTTTGAAAATCAATCTTCTTTGTTTGTTCCACATTGTCATCTTCTCCTTTTAGGTTTGTTCACTAATGATTCCGAAAACAAAAAAAGATGCATACCCTAAAAAGAGCATACATCTTTAGGAAAGGTATAGAAGTCGCGCCTATGCCTTTCTTTGTATTTGGAATTCGCAATTACACAGAGAAGAGGTATGGACAATGTATGAAATTAATTGTTAAGGTGCACACTTTGCGATCTCTCATTGCCCATTCCTCCTTTCCCTGAAAAATTTATTTAGTGTTCTTGAAGATTACCATTTTTATCCGATAATTGTCAACAGTCAGATAATATTTTTTATCATCTATTTTGGTCTATAAGTAACGAAATTTATATATTTTATTAGAGAGATAGAATATCACATTTTAAATGAAATAGGTGAGACGAAAATGTTTGTTGTTTATTTTTATGAAAACAAAAACCTGTTATTAAGCCAGCTGCTTAAACGTGTTCCATCTGTCGGTGAAAATGTAATCATTAAAGGACGTAAAGGGAGTATTTCAAGTGTAAAAAGCTCAGACAATAAAAACTACCACGTACAAGTTCTTCTAGAAAAAGTCAACAAAGGCAAAACGGTTGTAGACAACTCAAAAAAGAAGAAAAGATAATAAGGCAAGGGGACGAAATAATCCCCTTGTCTCAAATCTAATCTTTGAAGAAGCTGGACAAGTGGTTACATTTCTTGCTCCAGCCAAGTTAAGCTTATTTAAAACTGCAGCAGATTAATCTAGTGGGATGTCAACTTCTATTTTCCCATCTAAATAGAGCGGATAGTTACTGATATACATACGAAGCAGATTCATTTCCTTTTCAAAATCAAATGTGTGGGTTGATTCTAGATATGGATCTGCTTCACTTGATAGTTGTGCTAAATGACCGGGATAATACCTATTGCCATCTTGATCTACTCCATATGAGAACATTGCTTTAAAATGTTTGGAATCTGCTATTGGGTGTAGTACTTTTATAGAATGACTCGACATCACTTCAATATCAATATCCAATCCATCCGGCACAGTTAAAACCTTCTTTTGCGCAAAATCAATTTCTATATAGTCCTCACCCTTCGGAAGTGCTTCGATCTTCTCCATAATTAATGTGAGTTTTTTTGGCCTTCTAAAGTAATTACTTTGTATAAAAATGCTTACTTCCCCGTCGCGTACGGTTCCGAACCCAACAATGCCATTTTGAATTTTACCCCAATCTTCCCCTTTTTCATCAACCAACTTAATCGAGGTGAAATCTAATATCTGCATGTTATTTTGTTCATCTATCGCTAGTTGAATCTCTGCCCGTGATGGCGAAACTTTCAGTTGTTTAATATGAATTTTTTGACCGTCCACGACAGTGGATTGGTTGACCTCATAAACCTTTGGCTGCTCAATTGGTTTGGTTAGTGTAAATGGTACAGTAAATTTAGTCTTATCCGCATCACTTAGGAGAAGATTGAACTCAAATGATTTATTTCCATATGATAGCCCTTCGCTTGAGACAATTTCAATCTTTTGTTCTATTACCTTCGTTTCGTCTGAAGGAGGTCCACTATACGTACTTGAGGCATTCAGTCGAGTACCTTGCTGGGATACGAACACCTCATTACTCTCCAATTTTGAAAGATCAAATGGTGCTTCTAGCTTATACGATACTATCATTCCCGAATAATCGGCTACTACACCTTGTAAAGTAAGTGTATAATCTCCCTCTTTTACAACAATATCGAGCTCCTCAAAGTAATTATTTTCGACAATATCTTCAATTCCCTTATCATAGGCAATCATTTCAACTATAGAAGCAAGTCCGGGGATCTTCGCAACAGTCTGCGCAAAAGCTGGAGATACACGAACCGACATGACAAACAGCAATATAAAAATAGCTGCTGCACTTATGACCGAGTACAGCCGATGCTTTCTTTTCCTCTCCGAACGATGCTGGTTTGCCGCTCTTAAACGTGCTTGGTGTAAGGCCTCTTTCGGCACTTCAATACTTTCCAGTTCTTCTTCTAGCTTCATCAAATCACGTTCATTAACGTTTGGCATTATACTTCCCCCCTTCCAATGAGTACACGTAACTTTTTTAACGCCTTGTGTAATCTTGATTTCACGGTGCCTTCTGGAATTTGCTTCAACTGCGCAATTTCTCCGTTCTTTAAATCTTGGAAGTATTTTAAATAAATGAGTTCCTGTTGATCTACTGGAAGGCGTGCGATTATATCTGCCATTTCTAATCGTTGATCATTTGTTGATGGGATATCATGTTCATAATTGTAGAGGAGTTTCTCTTGTTTCTTTTTCATATCTAAACAAATATTAATTAATACTCGTACAAGCCATGTTCCTATATATGTCGGTTCTTTTACAGTATGGATCTTTTTTAATGTCCGATACGTAAGCTCTTGAATGGCTTCAATCGCGTCATGCTCATTTTTCAAATAGGCATATGCTGTTCGATAGAGCATATCTTCATGCAGCTTTAATAGTTCTAATAATGCTTGTTCATCACCTGCTATTGCCTGTTTCGCCAAATCTAAATCCACACTCCCACCCCCTGCTACATATTAGACCGTTCAAGATGGCCAATCGTTCATCTTTTTTTAAAATAGGCTATTTTCGCAAACATTGTTGCTAATTAGCACTAGTTTGTACAGATTGATTTCCGCTCCAGGCCGCTCGCTTTCCGCGGGGTGGGCGCTGAGCCTCCTCGTCGCTTACGCTCCTGCGGGATCTCACCTGTCCCACTACTCCCGCAGGAGTCTCGCACCTTCCGCTCCAATCAATCAACATATTTGTTCCAAATAATATTTTGACAATTTGGATTTTACCACATAGACTATAATTAAATACAATCAAATGATCATTTGAATGAGGTGCGAATGTGAGTAAAAACAATAAATATTTAAGTACGAATGATACATGTGAAACATTTTGCTTTGATGAGGAAAAGGTCAATCGCGTAAAAAGGAGGGTAGATGAAGTAAGTGGTGTAGAATTACTTTTTAAAGCATTGGCTGATGCAACCCGAATAAAAATTGCATTTGCCCTAACAATAGAAGAAGAATTATGTGTTTGTGATGTAGCAAATATTATCGGCTCATCAACAGCTACAGCAAGCCATCATTTACGGCTTTTGCGAGATATGGGATTAGCCAAGCATCGAAAAGAAGGAAAGCTTGTCTTCTATTCCCTTGCAGATGAACATGTACATCAACTAGTGTCTATCGCATCCATTCATTCCAAAGAAGGTGTCCATATTGGGGAAAGCAATCGAAAATAATAAAGAAATATATCGTTTACAAGGTCTTTCCTGTACCAACTGTGCAGCAAAATTTGAAAGGAATGTTCGTGAGATTGAAACCGTCAATGATGTTCAATTAAATTTTGGCGCTTCAAAGCTAACTGTGATCGGAGAGGCAACAGTTGAACAGCTAGAAAAAGCTGGCGCCTTCGATGGTATTAAAGTACTTCCTGAGAATCAAAAGGTCCCAGAGATAAAAATACCTTTCTGGAAAAAGGCAGAAAATCGGACAACAATGGCTTCGCTTATTTTTCTCCTTTTCGGCTACATCTCCATATATTCACTTGGAGAAGAGCATTTGGCCACCATATTAATTTTTGCCTTAGCTATTCTAATCGGTGGTTATAACTTATTTATAGTAGGATTAAGAAATCTGACAAAACTTCAATTTGATATGAAAACGCTCATGACGATCGCAATCATCGGTGCTGCCATTATCGGTGAATGGAGTGAAGGAGCAGTCGTTGTTTTCTTATTCGCCTTAAGCGAAGCATTAGAAAGCTATTCAATGGATAAAGCACGCGAATCGATCCGCTCGCTAATGGATATTGCACCAAAGACAGCACTCATTAGACGCGGGCAGCAAGAATTAGAATTAGCTGTTGAAGACATTGAATTAGGCGATACTTTAATCATAAAACCAGGGCAAAAGCTAGCCATGGATGGCGAAGTAATAAAAGGGCAATCCTCGATCAATCAAGCAGCCATCACTGGAGAATCCATCCCCGTCTTAAAGACGATTGGTGATGAGGTATTTGCGGGAACATTAAATGAAGAGGGATCATTAGAAGTAAGGGTAACAAAGCGCGTTAGAGACACAACCCTTGCAAAAATCATTCATTTAGTAGAAGAAGCACAGGCCGAAAGAGCTCCTTCTCAGGCTTTTGTTGATAAGTTTGCGAAATACTATACACCTGCAATTATGTTAATTGCTTTATTAATCGCGATTATTCCTCCAATTTTTATAGGAGGCGATTGGTCTGAATGGATTTACCGCGGCCTTGCTGTCCTCGTTGTCGGTTGCCCTTGTGCATTAGTCATTTCTACTCCTGTTGCTATTGTTACAGCGATTGGGAATGCAGCAAAGAAAGGCGTTTTAATTAAAGGCGGCATTCATTTAGAAGAAGCAGGAAGATTAAAGGTCATTGCTTTTGATAAAACAGGTACGTTAACAAAAGGAACACCTGAAGTAACAAATATGAAAGCTATCGACGGGCATGATACGAATGAATTATTAGCGATTGCAATGGCCATTGAAAAATTTTCACAGCATCCGTTAGCTTCTGCGATTATTCGCAAAGCTGAAGAAGCAGGGATTTCCCTAAATGATTATAGAGCTGATGATTTTCATTCCATTACAGGTAAAGGTGCAAAAGCTTTCGTAAATGGTCAGAAGTATTATATAGGGAGTCCGAAGCTCTTTGAAGAAATGACTCCTCTTTCTAGTTTTGTACATGAAGAAGTGAACACATTACAGATTCAAGGAAAAACCGTTATGTTAGTAGGTACCACTGAGGAGATTATTGGGTTAATTGCTGTTGCCGACCAGGTGCGTGAGAGCAGCTCTGAAGTGATTCAAAAATTGCAAGCTATTGGTATTCAAAAGACTATTATGCTAACTGGAGATAATGAGGCAACAGGTCAAGCAATAGCCAAGCAGGTCGGAGTAAGCGAGGTAAAGGCCGAATTATTGCCGCAGGATAAATTAGCAGCCATTAAATCATTAAGGAAACAATACGGGAAAGTGGCAATGGTAGGAGATGGCATTAATGATGCACCAGCCTTGGCCACTGCAACGGTTGGAATTGCCATGGGCGGTGCTGGAACCGATACAGCCATTGAAACAGCTGATATTGCATTAATGGCTGATGACTTAAATAAATTACCTTATACCATTCAATTAAGCCGCAGGGCATTAAGAATCATTAAAGAAAATATTATATTCGCCCTCGGACTCAAATTACTGGCACTCATCTTAATCGTTCCAGGCTGGCTCACCTTATGGATGGCCATTTTCGCAGACATGGGCGCTACACTCATTGTGGTTTTCAATTCACTCCGATTATTGAAGGTTAAAGAATAAGAAGTGGGACAGTGGGACAGATTCCTTGTCCCACTTTTTAATACATTTGTATCCGTGTGAACTTGACTTATAAAAAGAAGAGTTGTAAAGTACACTTAACGTAAAGTAAAATTTACCTCGAGTAGGTGATCATATGAAAAATAATATTAAGGCTTTGCGCGCGGTACACCATTTAACTCAGGATGAATTAGCTGAGCAGTTGAATGTATCAAGGCAAACGATCATTTCACTAGAAAAGGAGCGCTACAATCCATCTATTACGTTAGCATTTAAACTTTCTCGTGTATTTCACTGTCAAATTGAAGATATTTTTATTTATGAGGAGGACTGACGAATGGCTAGAAGAAATAAAACCAAAGAAAATCAAATGATCTATTTCTTTCTAGGTATCTTTCTAACTGGGATGGGTATTTATTTAAATTACCAGGATCTATTCAATGGGGAATTTCCCAATTCAATCATGCTGCTAGCTCTAGGATTAAGTCAGCTAATGTTTGCCTATCTTTCACCACATTTATTTCCAAACGATGAACGTTCTAAAGAAATTAAAGGAAAAGCAATGATGGTCAATTATTTTGTGTTATTCGGCACAATGCTTATTCTTTTTAGGCTAACTGGTCCCCTTGGGTCACTAACACTTGATTCGACCCAAGTACTGGCTGTGCTTTTTTCCATCATGGTTCTCACTATTCCTGGAACAATGATTGTTTATTCTAAGCTCATTTAGTAACAGAGAATATTTTTTCTCTACAAGTCCCAAATTAGTAGGAGGTCTGTTTTGGGGGATCAATTAATTTTTATATGTATTATTTTAGTGGCCTCTATTCTGCAAACAAGTACAGGTTTTGGCTTTTCTATAATGGCTACGCCTTTCTTGCTAATGTTATTCTTGCCACAAGAAGCCATACAAATTAACATTATTTTATCTTTAATTATTTCCTTGTCACTCATTTGGAAAATAAGATCGGACATTGATTTTGTCATACTAAAAAGATTTACTTTAGGAAGTATAGTTGGTGTCCCTTTTGGGATATTAATCTTTATTTCCATTAATATAAACGTTTTTAAAATAACCGTAAGCATCTTACTTTTAATATTAACATTGCTATTGATGGGAAATTTCAAGGTTAAACAAACACCATATAGGGATTTTGTAATTGGTGGGTTATCTGGTCTATTAACAACAAGTATCGGTATGCCAGGACCTCCATTATTGCTTTACTTCACAGGGACGGATACCGAAAAGGGAAAGCTACGAGCAACTACGTTAGCTTTTTATCTGTTTATATATTTTATTAGTTTAATAACCCAAATAATCTTTAGTGGCACGGACCAAATAATATGGGTATCCAGCCTTTATGCAATGCCATTGGTATTTATTGGGCTAGTAATTGGGCAGATTATATTCAAGAGGATTAATCAGCAGATTTTTAGAATATTTACATACATCCTCTTAAGTTGTACAGGTATTTACCTCCCTCTATAAATATTGATTTATCAACGGTTTGACCCGTTGGTGGGGTGTCAAAAAAATATTTTTCGACACGCTTCCTAACATTACTTTCATATTATGTGAATCTATTCCAACACATGGGTACGC
>NZ_JBIACJ010000024.1:0-37239 GCF_042865275.1 Cytobacillus mangrovibacter
TGCGGAAGGGATAAGTGCTGAAAGCATCTAAGCATGAAGCCCCCCTCGAGATGAGATTTCCCATAGCGTCAAGCTAGTAAGACCCCTGAAAGATGATCAGGTTGATAGGTTTGAGGTGGAAGCGTGGTGACACGTGGAGCTGACAAATACTAATCGGTCGAGGACTTAACCAAAAACGAAAGGCGAAGGCGACTGTTCAGCTTTGAGAGACGTTGGAAAGCCAGCACTGCAAATCCCGCTTTTGGATTTGTAGGGATGGATTGAAACGGCCGAAAAGCTAGGAGCCGTAGCTGGACAAAATGATGTCTGTCTGTTATCTAGTTTTGAAGGAATAATCCTTCAACTAAAAATAGTCTGGTGACGATAGCGAGAAGGTCACACCCGTTCCCATCCCGAACACGGCAGTTAAGCTTCTCAGCGCCGATGGTAGTTAGGGGCTGTCCCCTTGTGAGAGTAGGACGCCGCCAGGCAAAAAGGGTATGCCAAATACAATTTTGGTATACCCTTTTTTATTACAGTAATCTCTAACTTTTCTTCAAAAGGTTTATTAAAATAATAAAGGGAGTAATTATTTAACTCCCATATATAACAAATAAGTCTCTATTTTTCTGAAACATTTACCACGGTAATTCCTAATAACTGTTCCTCTAAATAAGGCTTCAATTTCCATTTACCTTCTCTGATTGGTTTAATATTTGCTACAATCTTTACTAAGTTATCTGAATCCGGGATCATTTTTTCCTCAGTAGTTGCTTCTTGAATTTCCCCTGTCGCTATTAAGAGTTCTTCACCTTTATTTTTTTCGCTTATCCCGTAAATATCTACTGTTTTTCCTATTAGTCCTTGTGCATCAGCCCAATAATACCAAGTATATGTTTTTTCTGTTTCCACGCGAAAAACCTCATTATTTACAAAGGCAAATTTCCCTATCTCACCCGTAAAATTTAGTGAGCCAATTCCAAATGTTTCATTGTTATACCAGCTTTTATATTCTTCATGGGTTGCGAAGTTTTTTGTTTCTACTTCTGCATTCTCTTTTTGATTAGAACAGCCTGCAGTGAATGTAACAAATATAATTGTTCCTACTATTATTATTTTCTTCATTTACCTATTCCTCTCAAAATAATCTATTTTATTTGTAAAGGATCAACGCTTTCTACTATTTAATCTCTATCTTTACATTTTCTTGGATGGTTGTTGGGTAATCTAAAAGTTCAACTTTGATTGGCCCAGGAGCAGCTTCCTCGGGTAAATAAGGAATATAATACGTAATGTAATTATTAACAGGTGACATCCCTGCTCCGAATGATTTTCCAAAAGCAATGGTGTCTCCATTCGAATCAACTGCATACATGAAGATTTGCGTGTTATATTTATTAGGATTGATTTCAAGTTTTATGGCAAGTTCGTCTTTTCTTCTATAAACTTCAGATATCTTTCCGTCCTTTGGCCCTTTTAATATAATTTCCTTTATCGGATCAACTTCTACCCATATATCATCTTTATCAAGCGCACGAAGGGAGTTGAATTGTAAAAAGAGTTTTTTAGGATTAGAGAAATAATTACTTTCTAAATAGATGATCGTTGGCTCCTTTCCATCAGGAAGACCATCTAGATTCATCATCCCCCAGGCAACGCCATTCTCATCCACTAGCTGTAAATCAGTAAATCCAAATATCTTTTTTGTGTTTTCTGGGTTATATGTAATATGCACAGCTGTTTTAGTTGGGAATAATTCTATCTTTTTAATCGTCATTTTTTGATTTTCTACCTCAACTGTTTTGTTTAATTGAAATGTTTTCTTCGAAGCAAATTTTTCTTTATTTAAAGTAAAGGGGACATCAATGGTTTTATCAATAAGAACCCCGTTTTTGCTAAATTGAAAAGAAAGTATGAGATCCTTTGGGAGGCTCTCGTTTTCAGGTAAGGTATATCTTCTTTCAATTAGAGAATCATCATTTGTTTGCGAGTTTGGATGCTGATAACTCATATAATGGAGCTCTTGTCCTTCTTTATCTATCAACATAATATTTTCAGGAAAGATCTTATCTGCCTCATCTAAAGCTTGGAATTCATAGAATACAATTAATGAATTTTCATCATGGACAATCGAATCTAATTTAACTTCTATTCCACCATATGTCTTTGAAACTCCGACCTTTTGAATATAGTCATTCTCAGCAGCAGCTAATAATCCTTTATCATAACGGACGAACTCAATTACTTTTTCCATGCCTGGTATTGTTGAAAAGTAGTCTGCCATTGGATCGGATACATTGATCGACGAAATAAAACCTATAATAATGATACTTGCTGCAAGAAGTGTTTTAATTGGAAGGTGATTTTTCTTTTTTAAATCCTTTGCACGACTCATTCCTTCAAGGATGGCACGATTAGCTAGATCATCTGAGATGGATAGATGGTTGAACGCCTCTCCTGACCTTTCCAATTCTCTCTCTTCTTTTTCAAACATTTATCCCACCTCTTTCTCCTAATTGATCCCGCAGTGCTTTTAATCCTTTATATAACCATGTCTTAATTGTACTTTCAGGACTATCTAGAATTTCCGCGATATCCTTTATTTTTAGGTCATGATAATACTTTAGAATAATGACTTCTCGAAGGTGTGCATCAATTTTTTCTAACGCTTCTTCAATCTCTAAGGGCTGGTTATAATTCACTGTTTCTGCAATGTTGTCTAATAAACTTGTATCTGCGATTGACTTTTTCTTGTGAATTTGGTCATGGCAGTAGTTGATCATAATACGAATAAGCCAGGTTGAGAAATATTCAGGCTGCTTCACCTTCTTAATCGAACGATAGGATCTAAATGTTACTTCTTGAAGTGCTTCTAATGCATCGACTTCATTATGTAAATAGGAGATTGCTATTTTTAATAAGCGAACCTTGTGAAGTTGCATCAGCTCGTAAAAGGCACCATCATCCCCCTTTTTTGCCAGTTTAATAAGTTCCTTAACTTCCAATTCGACTCTCCCCTTTTTTCGTTCTCATTGTTAGACATTTGAGGTTAGTAAAAAGTCTTAAAAAAACTCTATTTATATAGGGTAATACGATAATTTTAATTACTGTAATTATCTGAATACATTTACTTTTATTTTGATCTTATTACTAATATAATGATTTGCTCTTATGGAAATATTCTTCAAGATGGAGATGAGTAATATCCAAGAGTATGTGTAATGATTTAGTAGCTTACTATTAATATTCCACTATTATTTGACTATTTTTTGAAAAATGCCACTATTATTTTTCGCATTCACAAGAATAGTGCTCTATGTTAATATCAGTAATGTTTTGGGAATACTTGTTACTGTAACCATTTCAAAAGGGATAAATCAAATAAAAGTGAGGCATGAAATGAAAACAAAAAATGATTTTCAAAGTGAAAATATGAAACTCTTAATGGAAATATTTAATCTTAAACTTACTTTAAGAGAGCTATATATGCAAAAGGGGCCAGCGAGTTCAGACTATATTTCACAATCAATCAAGTTAAATGTGCTTATCAAGGAATACTTTGAAGAAAAAACATTAAGTTTGATCAGTATGTCAAAAGCTGAACTAATTGAGATTTGGAAGCAAAAAGGCTTTGAACACCTTGAAACGATTTCGGCCAGCCAAGAACTTGATGAATTAATATTCAAATATCAAAAGTTACAACAGCTTGGTTCATTTTAATAAAATGGGTCCTTAAAGGGATTATTACCAATCTTAGGTTATTTGAAATTAAATAACACCATCGCAAAATATGTAGAATTGTGTTGAATTATGTTTAAATAAGATTTATGATTAGTTTGTACTATTAAGACTGTTAAAAGCATTGAATACTCAAGGGAATAAGCCATGAATCTGTTAGAATAAAGATAATAAATTGCTAGATATCTTTAGACTATGACGAATGTTACAAATTTTGAATATGATTGAAAGTGGGAGTCCTTTGGCTATTCTATGTTACTAGAATAGCTTTTTTTAAATGACACTTACCTTTAGATAATAGTCTAGGAAAGTGTTTTCTTTTGTAAGAATGGTCTAAAGAATTTAGAGAAGAGGTAAGTTTGATGAAAAGTATCTTGTCTTTTTTTAGAAATATAAAAACGAAGTTAATTTTTGCCTTTGCTATTATATTGATTATTCCTGGAGTCACGATTGGATCACTGGCTTACTTAACTGCAAAAGACACAGTAGAGGATGAAATGTTGTCTGGAATAGATGATAATATTTCTTTCTTAAATTCAACTATTGATAAAACAATACAGCCTAAGATACACGATATTGATTATCTTTCTAAAGGTGCAATTTCTCAACTCTATGAAGGAGATAGCAGTCCTGAACTACGGCAGCGTTTAAGTCAGTATGCTCAATTGCATCCTGAAGCTCAAAGTGTTTTTGTAGGAACGGACACTGGCTTATTTATTCAAGAACCGCAAGTGAAGATGGCTCCTAATTATGATCCTAGAAAAAGAGATTGGTATAAAGAAGCAATGGCCCAAAAAGGAGAGACAGTTATATCTGATCCTTATGTTTCTGCAGGTACTGACAAGATGGTTATCACGGTTTCTCGTACAACAGAGGATGGGACAGGCGTTGTAGCAGTTAATATACACTTAAGCTATCTGCAAGAGCTGACGAATCAGGTAAAGATTGGTGATGCGGGATTTGCCGTTCTTTTAGATGAAAATAAGAAGTATATCTCCCACCCAACTAGTACTCCAGGCAGCGATGCGACTGAAGATTATAATGAATTGTATTCACAGGAAAAGGGACGCTATGAGTTTTCCTTAGAAGGTGATAAGAGAGTAATGAGTTTTGTCACTAACGAAATAACTGGCTGGAAAATAGGAGGGAACATGGTTGCTTCAGAAATTACTGATGAGGCAGCACCTATTTTTCATAATACAGTAATAGTGATAATAATTGCCTTCATTATCGGTGCAGTGGTCGTCTTCTTTATTATAAAATCAATCATTAAACCGCTTAAAGAATTAAAGAATAAGGCCCTGACCATTAGTAAAGGGGATTTAACAGAGCATATAGATGTACAGTCAAATGATGAAATTGGCCAATTAGGGATTGCATTTAATGAAATGCAAGGAAGCCTAAGAAGCTTAGTTCAGCAGGTGGAGCAAAATGCTGAACAAGTTGCAGCATCTGCGGAAGAATTAACAGCAAGTGCAGAGCATACAACTAGTGCAACGGAACATGTATCAGCAGTAATCCAAGAGGTGGCTAGCAGTGCAGAGAAACAAATGAATGATGTGGACAAAAATGCTCAAGTCTTAGCTGAAGTTTCTGCAGGTGTCACTCGAATTGAAGAAAATTCTTTAAAGGTTTCTGAACTTGCATTACTTACAACTACACAAGCAGAAATTGGCGGTCAAGCAGTAACAAATACTGTTAATCAGATGAATTTTATTCATGATTCTGTAGAAGAGTCGAATAAGATGATTCAATCCTTATACGAAAACTCTAAAGAGGTAAGTACTATTTTGGCCGTAATTACAGGAATTGCCGAACAAACCAATCTGCTTTCATTAAATGCAGCAATTGAAGCAGCGAGGGCTGGTGAACATGGCAAAGGGTTTGCAGTTGTTGCAGATGAAGTAAGGAAGCTTGCAGAGCAATCCCAGGTATCAGCTAAGGAAATTCATGAAATTGTGCAAGGAATTCAGAAGGATACTGAAAGCTCTGTTCAAATTATGGCACGAGTTACTAGTGATGTACAAAATGGAATGCAAATTGCAACTGAAGCCATAGATAAATTCAACCAAATTCTTCAGAGTACAAAAGAGATCACTCCACAAATGGAAGAGGTTTCTGCAACCGTTCAACAGATGTCATCCGCTATTCAAGAAGTAACAGCTACCACGAAAGAGCTAACCATACTAGCAACAGGGAATGCTTCAACTTCAGAAGATGTCGCAGCATCTACGGAAGAGCAATTGGCTTCAATGGAGGAAATTTCCGCCTCCGCAAAATCTCTTTCGATTATGGCTGATGAGTTAAGGGAATTAATTTCTAAGTTTAAATATGAATAAAGCTTTATCTTTATCATCAAAAAAATTCATCTTCTCTTTCATTTGTAGTATCATTTATTCTATGAATGAAGGGAAGTGGGTTAGATGAAATTCATTAAATTCTTAATAATAACGATCGTACTGTTAGGTGCAGCAGGTTATGCTGTTTATTATTTTGGAACAAATATGGCTTCAGAAAAGCTAATGGAAACAGTAACGACTGAATTAGAAAACAGTGGTGAAATCGAGAATATAAAGAAGACTGTTGAAAGTGACCCTGAACTCCAATCATTTTTAGAAGAAGCAAAAGCAGCAGATACTGAAAAGCTTCCATTTACAACGAAAGAAGAAGCGACAAGAGTGTTAATTAAAAAAGTGGGTATTTCAGAGCTTAATGATATTCGAGTGAAAGTACAAGAGGGGTCTGCCTCTAAGGAAGAAATCCTTCAAGACATTCAAGAAAAATTATCGGATGAGGAGATACTGGCCTTAAAAGTAATTGCTTATAAGGAGTTATATAATAAATAATTTATCGTTCTGGGGGGCTCGCTGAGTCCTTTTTTTTGTAAAGAATATTTAAAAGCATCTGCTCACAACCAAGTATGTAAATGTTGGTCCGCTTTATAGAACGTACGTTTGTTTTGTGTTATAATAATCATATAAATTTAGAAAGGGGTATGATAATTTAAGGTGAAAAAATGAAGTTATGAAAATACTCAATAGTAAACATAAGTATCAAACCCTAGCTAACATTACAGAAAGATTCATCTCCGGGATCACAACGTAATATTTACCAATACTTCTTTTGTACTAACTAAACCCCTATAGAATAAACTCTAAGTTCAAAGTAAACCTTAATCCAATCTTTTTTGTTTAAAATTTTCAATTAGAATCCTGTATAATAAATACTAACTAACCGAGGTGAATAAATTGGAAAAAGAAATTATGGACATGCTTATAGCAATGAAACAAGAAATGACTGAAATGAATCAAAGATTTAAAGATGTGAGAGAAGAAATGAACCAAGGTTTAACGGATGTAAGAAGCGAAATGAGTCAAGGTTTAACAGAAGTAAGAAAGGAAATGAATCAAGGTTTTACAGAAGTAAATAAAAGATTTGATTCCGTAGAAAAGAATCTCAGTGAAACATTTTCTGCTGTGCGGGGTGGTTTTCTTGATCAAGATAAAAAGTTCGATGAAGTCGATAAAAAAATTAAAGAAATGAAAATACCTGAGACGAAGTTAGGTTTCATAACTGATAAATTGATCAAATTAGAGGAGGATGTTTACACATTAAAGCATCGTTCATGAGTGAATTTACGTATGCTGGATTCATTGCCCAATGCGTGTAGAACTAAGGTTTAATTATCATAGTGAATTGTTAACTGATACTAAATTATTTCTATCTTCCAGATAAGAAATTATTTCTAGATACCCCCTATGCCCCACCTCTCAAAATTATCATTTCAGAAAGAGTCTACTCGAACTCAAAAATAATCAATAAAGCCGCTTAATCATTTCAACACCATGTATCAACATAATGGTGGTTGCATTGAGGTGGCTTTTTTACTAAACATAAATTGGAAAGGAGCATTTGTAATGTCCGCGTTACGTTTTGAACAAAAATTTGAAGAATGGATGGAGGATAATATATCAAATGAAAAAAATCACAGAAGACGAGAAATTCTTGAAAGGGGCTTAGGTCATGGAACTATAGAATTTCTACGATTGGTATGGTTCCCGACTGTTGGGAATTTCGATCAATTGTATCCTGAATGGGAAGTGCGTGATTTTAATAATGGGTACCGTTACCTTGATCTTGCTTATATGCCCGGGGGAGCGAAAGGGGGTATTGAAATTCAAGGGTTCGGCCCCCATGCTAGAGATCTTGACGTAAGGCGATTTAAGGATTTATGCTGGAGGCATTCTTTATTAGCGCTTGATGGTTGGACGTTTTTACCTATAGCGTATTTATCCATAAAAGATGAGCCACAAAGATGTCAGCAGCTTATTCTTGCATTTATTGGAAAGTTTATCTCAACTGATGTGGAATCGCAATTGCCTTGGCTTGAAGCAGAGGCAGTGCGGTTTGCACGCCGATTGATACGTCCAATAACTCCTCTAGAGTTTGCCAATCATCTCAGGATAAGTGATCGTCATACTAGACGCATTTTGCATAAACTGGTCGATTTACAAATTATCACAGTTGCGAGTGGGAAAGAGCGAGCAAGGTCTTATAAGATTAAATAAATCTTAATCTCTCAGTGGACAGAGATTCCGTTATTACTACAAAATTCATCCATTTGAGCGTATTAAAGGACACTGAATCCCTTATTTGCTAAAAATCATAAGAATTATCCCTCATTTTGATTAATAACGGAACCATAGTCCGTTATCTACTAAAAATCACCCTTGTTTACCAATATAACGGATCTACAGTCCGTCTTATCCCTTTAATCGTGATTAGGGAATACAGCAACCATAAAAATACTAGCGAAAGCCAAGCTTCATATTAAAGTTGATCTATTCCTGGCATAAATATTGCATAATTAAACTATGAACAATAAAAGGAAGGAGTGGAAATTGAAAGGTTCATAGATTCCAGGGAACAAATTAACGCTAAAGGGTGATTTTATATGAATGAACATTCTCAAAACCGATTAGCTTCATTAACAAATTATTTGGAAACTCTACAGGTAGATTTGGCAATCATTAAAGATCCGAAAAATGTCTTCTATTATACGGGTTTTTATTCTGATCCACATGAACGGTTTATGGCATTAGTGATTGATCTTAAAAAGCAAAGTAGATATTTATTTGTTCCTTCATTAGATTTGGAAATGGCTGAGCGAGATTCGTGTATTCAAAAAATTGTTCCAATATCCGACGAGGTAAATTCATATCAAGTATTGAAAGATGCTATAGGCGATGGCATTACAATGCTCGGACTTGAGACAAAGGTAATTTCATTATTCCAGCAGGAGCAGCTGAATGAATTCTTTGGGCAATTCAGTTATCAAAACATTGGTGAGTTTATTTCAAGTCAGCGAATGAAAAAGTCGCAAGAGGAGTGCAATAAAGTTCAGCATGCGATCCATATCATTGAAAAGGTTATGGCAGAGGGAATAAAAAAAGTGAAAGAAGGGATGACTGAGCAAGAACTTACAGCAGAACTAGAATATTTAATGAGGAAGTTTGGCGCAGAAGGTCCATCGTTTTCATCTATCGTACTTTCAGGTGCTAATGCTGCCTTACCGCATGGACAACCGGGGAGTAAGACGATTAATAGAGGAGACTTTTTATTAATTGATATGGGTGTCATCGTTAATGGCTATTGTTCAGATATTACTCGTACGTTTGTTATAGGGGAAGAGACGGCTAAGCAAAGAGAGATTTACAATACCGTCCGTCACTCGACTCAAGCAGGAGTAGAAGCGGCAAAAGCAGGCATTCCCATTGGACAAATTGACATCGCAGCCCGAAATGTCATTAAAGATGCTGGCTATGGACAATACTTCAATAACCGTGTAGGACATGGACTCGGGATGGATGTGCATGAAGAACCCTCTATACATGAAAATAATCACGCTTTAGTAGAGAGCGGCTTATTATTTACGGTGGAACCTGGCATTTATATCCCGGGATATGGTGGAGTGCGCATTGAAGAAAATGTCTATATTGATGAAAACGGAAAGGGGAAGGTTCTAACTTCCTTTCCAACAGAATTAATGCGTATCGGATATTAATGAAACAGAGAAAAACAGCATATCGATGATGCTGTTTTTCTCTAATTAAGCCCCTAAATAAGCCTTAATAATTTTATCATCCTCACGCAAGACTTCAGCAGAATCATGCATGACAATATTGCCAATCTCGATTAAATAGCCTCTATTTGCTAAGCGAAGGGCAGCTTTGGCATTTTGCTCAATTAATAGAATGGTTGTGCCTTGCTCATTAATTTCCTTGATAATCCGCATGATCTCCTGGACGATTATCGGGGCAAGTCCCATAGAAGGCTCATCAAGCATGAGAAGCTTTGGATTGCCCATCAGTCCACGGCTAATGGCAAGCATTTGCTGCTCTCCGCCGCTTAAAGTGCCAGCCAGTTGTTTGGATCGTTCTTTTAAGCGTGGAAAAAGATCAAAAGAACGTTCGATACCTTCTTTTATCCACTTCTTATCTTTTCTAAATGTAAATGCCCCTAATTCTAAATTCTCAATGATCGTTAGTCCGCTAAAGATCCTTCTTCCCTCCGGAATATGGATAATGCCAGATTCGACTACTTTATGTGGAGGCATACCAACAATGCTTTTGCCATTCCATTCAATCTGTCCTGACTTTGGCCGGATAATGCTTGAAATTGTTTTTAAGGTCGTGCTTTTGCCTGCGCCGTTACTGCCTAATAGCGCAACGATTTCCCCTTCATAGATTTCAATATTAATATTATTTAAGGCATGGATTTTTCCGTAATAGGAATTGACATCAGTTAATTTTAACAATGGCTTCAAATGGCATCCTCCTTCCCTAGGTAGGCTTCAATGACTTTTTCATTATTAAGCACCTCTTCAGGGCTGCCTTCCGCTATTTTACAGCCATAATCAATAACAGAAATTTGTTCAGAGATTTGTTTGATTAGACCCATATCATGTTCAATCATTAATACTGTAATATTGTATTCATCGCGAATCCGCCTGATCAGCTGAATCAAATATTGCTTTTCTTCATAATTTAACCCGGCAGCCGGTTCGTCCAAAAGTAAAAGCTTAGGCCTGGTTGCGAGGGCACGGGCAATTTCCAAATAACGTTGTGCACCATATGGCAGGTTTTTCGCGGCCCTTTTCGTATACTTTCGAATGCCGACAAAATCAATGCATTCCAGTGCAACTTCTTCTATTAATCTTTCCTCTTCCTTCTGGCTTTTTGTTCGAAACAAAGCGCCCCATACCGCTTGCTTTGTTCGGCAGTGCATACCTGATTTGACATTATCTAATACAGATAGATTTGGAAATAAACGAAGGTTTTGAAAGGTTCGTGCCATTCCAAGTGTTGTGATCTGACTAGGTTTCCGATTGACCAAACTGATGCCGTCTAATTCAATTGCTCCACTCGTCGGCCGATAAAATCCTGTAATCATGTTAAATACAGACGTTTTTCCAGCGCCGTTTGGACCGATGATACTAGAAATCGAGTTTTGCTCTACCGTAAATGATAAATCATTGACAGCAAGTAACCCGCCAAACTGCAGTTTCAACTGATTAACTGTTAATAAAGACATGCATTTCCCCTCTCTTTCGAACGCAAATTACTTAGATATAGAAATGGATTGATTGGGATCCTCTGTTTCAATATCATCCACATCTTCTGTTTTATTCTTCGTTGGCCAAATGCCTTGAGGACGGAAAATCATCATGATGACTAAAGAAATACCAAATATTAAATAGCGCCAATCCTCTACTCCTCGCAAAAGTTCAGGGAGAATAATGACAAGGGCTGCACCTATAACTACTCCAGGAATACTGCCAAGTCCCCCTAACACAACAGCAAGTAGAATCATAACGGACTGTAGGAAGCTAAAGCTTAATGGTGCAATTGCACTCATCTTGACAGCAAAGATGGAGCCTGCAAAGCTACCAATGACAGCACCTGTCGCATAAGAGAGTAGCTTAAGTTTGATTCGATTAATGCCCATTGCTTCAGCAGCATCTTCATCCTCGCGAATATAAACCCAAGCCCGACCAATCCGCGAATGGCCTAATCGATAAACAGCAATGATGGAAATAATAGCAACAATCAGTATTAAAAAGTAGAAATCCCTTTGTGATGACATAATATAGCTGCCAATCGCGGGTCTAGGTATTCCATAGATTCCAGAAGCGGAACCGGTAATTTCTAAATTAGTTGCCAATATTTTCACGATTTCACCAAAGCCTAGTGTAACAATGGCTAAGTAATCACTTCTTAAGCGAAGGGTAGGTGTACCAATGATAACCCCTGCGATTGCAGCAAACAGAAAAGCGACGGGAAGAGTTAACCAGAATGACCAGTGAAAGGTTGTCATTAAAATGGCTGTTGTATATGCACCAACTGCAAAAAATGCCGCATAGCCCAAATCAAGCAAACCAGTATAGCCAACAACTATGTTTAAGCCTTGCGTGAGAACAACATAAAATAGGACAAGTGTTAACACATCCAACCAATAGCTATTTAAAAGAAATGGCAGGATGAACATACAAATGACAAGTAGAAAAAGGGAAGGCTTCTTATACTTTTTCATATTTACATTCTCTCCATTTCTTTGGCTCCAAGGATCCCTGTAGGTTTAAATACTAAAAACAGGATGAGAATGCCAAATGCGAGAACATCCTTCCAAGAGCCACCCATATAGAAAGTACCGAAAGCTTCTAGGATACCAAGAACGAGTCCGCCAAGCATCGCACCAGTAATGTTTCCAATTCCGCCGAGAACAGCTGCTGTAAATGCTTTTAACCCAATGGTAAAACCCATTAAAAAATTGATAGTTCCATAATAAACTCCTGACATAATGCCTGCCCCTGCTGCTAAAAATGCACCAATGAAGAAAGTGAGGGCAATGATGCGGTGTACATTGACTCCCATTAGGCTGCAGGCTGTTTGGTCAAGTGCAATTGCACGCATGGCTTTTCCATAAATGGTTTTATCAATAAATAACCGAAGTCCAAGCATTAATAAGGCGGAAAGAACGATCATTCCCATTTGTGCAAAAGAGATTTGGGTGCCCAATAGTTGTATACCGTCATTTGGCAGTTTAATAGGATACACTTTATAGGATGCACCCCATCCAATCATGGAAGAATACTCCAGTGAAAGAGAAACACCGATAGCGGTAATGAGAATAGAAAGCCTTGGAGCGAGCAGCAAAGGACGGTAGGCAATTCTTTCGATTCCCATTCCAAGAAAGCCGACAATAATCATAGTGCCGATAAAAACAACGCCAAGACCCAATATGCCTGTATTGACGCCCCCATCACCAGTAAATAAAGAAAGGAGCGTAAACCCGACGAAAGCACCAATCATATATAAGTCCCCATGTGCAAAGTTTAATAGTTTAATAATTCCATAGACCATTGTATAGCCCAATGCGATTAAACTGTAAAAAGCCCCAATTACCAGCCCATCGATAAGTACTTGAAAAAAGATTTCCATATTAATTATCACTCTCCTTTGTATGCTTGCTGTTAGATATTGGGGAGGTTAACGATGCACGAGCAGCGATGAGGCCGCTTAAAAAGTCTATTTAAGCGGCCGCAAAAAACTGCTTGAATCCTATTTTTCTAAAGTGAATTCGCCATTTACGACTTTCATTATATGGAAGTTTGATTGACTTAATGTATTTTGCTCGCTAAATTCGATGACCTGGCCGATTCCTTCAAAGCCCTTAGTGTCCTTCAATGCCTTTTTCAATACTTCAAATTCTGTTGAGTCAGCTCTTTTTAAAGCATCTGCTAATAGGTTTACCCCATTGTTTGATAGAGCAGAGAATGGTCCAGGAGATAAATCGTATTTGCTCTTATACTCTTCAACAAATGCCTCTGCTCCAGGGATAAAGTTAGCGGTAGGTGTGGCTGTAACTAATAAGTCATTTGCATTTTCAGCACCAGCGATCGAAATAATATCTGGAGAATAGCTGCCATCTCCAACCATGAAGAAGCCTGGAACTCCTTTTTCCTTAAATTGCTTTAGCATTAATCCGCCTGCTGCATAATAACCAGTGAAATACGTTCCATCCGGATTAAGTGATTTAAGCTTGGTCATTAATGACCCGAAGTCCTTTTCTTCAGGGTTAATTGCTTCAAAGCCAATGACTTTGCCGCCATTTTCTTCAACTGATTTCTGTGCAAAATCTGCTAAATTCTTAGCGTAAGCAGAGTTGTCGTGAATAAGAACAATATTTTTTGCCCCTTTGTCATTGAAATAGTCTGCGCCTGTTTTTGCTTGGTCAGGGACAAGTCCATTAATCAAAAATAAACTATCATAACCTTGCTCCGGTAATTCAGATGAATTGGCTGCAGCAACAATCATTGGAATGTTTGCATTATGGAAAACACCTGATGCAGGTAGGGTGGAGCCTGAGCAGTAGCCTCCTACAACTGCAACAACCTTTTTAGAAACAAGCTTATTTGCTGCAGCTGTAGCTGTTTGTGGATCACAAGCATCGTCAGCGACCTCTAGCTTTAGCTTTTTATCTAATACACCGCCATCATTATTGATTTTCTCTACTGCCATCTCCATCGCATTTAACATGTCTTTCCCGTCTGTAGCGTTATTTCCAGTAACAGGTAATAGAACGCCGACCAAAATCTCACTGCCACTATTTTTTCCTCCAGAACTGCTGTCACTTGAGCAAGCACTTAGAAGAAGAGATAGGAATAGGATGAAACCGATTGTTACAATTGAATATCTTTTCAAATGAAATACCCCCTAATAATGGTTTCTCTAAGACAATACGTTCGTTCAACCTTTGTTATAGGCTAAATAAGTAAGGCTGCTGCTAATCTATCACCTCCTTTCAAGGTATAATGGGATTGAAGGACAGGGGAAATCATAGAAATTTAATTATTCTAATAGTATAAAATATTCAGATATTAATAGGCGTAATTTAGACAAGATAAGGACATTCCAGTTACGTGCTTAAGAAACGGTAAATTGCTTTAGTACCTATGTGTTTCTTTAGTATTACTAATCATGGTTAAATTGCTAGAATTGAATTTTGTTTTTAACAGGGATGGATTTGTATGAGGGAAGAGAGTTTAGTTGTAGTGGTCTTCACCAATGAATATAGCGAAGACCATTGAATTTTGTATTTGGCTATTTTGAATGTAAATTTAGCCAATCTTGACATCATCATATTCATTCTGTTTTTTAGTATAAAGTTCCTCCCATAGTTCATATATTTTTTTTCTGCCATTATTAATTTCAGGATGAAATTGAATCGCAGCTTGTTCACGGACTATACGGACATTTTGGACAGCTTGCTGAAGAAGATCATTAACTACCCCACCTTTTCCTGCCTGCTTTGCAATGGAATAGCCTGCAATTGTTCCTTGAGCCATCGCGATTTTCCCACTTTCAATGCCAGTAATATTTCCAGCAACAAATAGTCCATCAAGCGGTGTCTCCATTATTTCTGAATGGTGTGGAACATGCCCGCCAAGTTCGGGTATGTACTGGAATGGACAGCCAGCGACAGCAGCGAGCTCAGCAAGCGGGTATAATCCTCCAGCAATACAAACAAAATCAGCTTCATAAATCTTCTCTGATCCAAGGATAATATTTCCCTCCGCATCAGTATCAGCTACTCGTACGCCTTCTACCTGTTGATCCCCAATAATTTCCACTGCTGCTTTTCGAAGGAGCAGTGGGGTACCATTCATTTTCACTCCATTTTTCGGGAAAAAATTGATCCCCATTTTTCGAAACCAATTACTTTTCATTAAACGGCCTCCAAATCGCAAAAACGATGATGGAGCCAATTTGGATGCATTTGCAAGAGATTTCATAACCTCATCAGGCTCACCAGCTTTTCCGCTAAGTGGACCTTTTTCTGGTAAGACAATCCGATCGACTTGAATCCCAGCTAGTTGTAGTTCATTTAAGATCGCAAAGGCAAGAATATTAGCCCCAATAATAATGCCTTTTTTGCCAACTTGCACCCGGTGGACATTTGTCATGACCTGTGCTGCCCCAATGGACATAACCCCTGGAAGTGTCCAACCGGAAAGGGGGATGGGGTATTCTGCCGCCCCTGTAGCAACTAACACAAATGGTGCCGACAATGTGCCTATATTTGTATGTACATTCCATTCGTCATTCTCTTTCTCTAAATTATATACAGAAACACCACAGCGAATATTGATAGAGAGCTTTAGTGCCTCTTTTGTTAGACGATCTGATTCTTTTATGCCATTCCACCATTCGCCTGATGGTTCCTCATGGAGCTGTCCGATTAATCTCCCGCCTGGCTTGATAAATTCATCAATAACGATCGTTTTTAGCCCGGATTGAGCACAGGCAATGGCTCCGGCTAAGCCAGCTGGCCCTGCACCAATCACAATAACATCAGTCATTGCTGCTCCACCATCCTTTTAACAATATTCGGATGCTGCTTTCCGCTCTCAACGGTCATGTTATTTTCTACGATCGTTAGGCATGCACGGATATTTACCTGATTATCGACGGTCACACGGCACTCCATACAATGGCCGATATTACAATAGAATCCTCTTGGTGTTCCACTTTCCTCGTGAACTCTCAGTGTTCTAACACCATTTGCTAATAAGGCAGCAGCAATGGTTTCATTTTCATATGCCTCATATGTTTTATCGTTGAATGTAAAGGATATGCGCTTTCTATCTTCTAATTTTCCTAATATCGGATGATCAATAATTCTATTCATTGTTTTCACCTACTGTTCCAAATGATACCGGGCGGATTGGTGGCTGGTATTTTAATGGAATTTCAGCCTGGCTTGTATTTGGAATGACACTTTCAACGATTCGATCCACTGTCATTCTGCAAGTTCGCCCTCCGCAAAAGCCCATTCCTGCTCGCGTTCTTAACTTTAATTCCCGTGCTGTGCATTGGTGTTTTTCCGCAGTAGACAGAAGTTGGCCATAAGTCACTTCTTCACAACGGCAGATAATCACTGATTCATTGTTGCTCATTTGGAATCCTCCTCCACTTGTATAAAATCCAGCTTCAGCCAGTTCTATTAAAGTACCATGCAAAAATCGTACCAAATGAGAGGTATATTCCTATGATAAACCAAGCCGTTTCAGCCGATTATAGAGGGTGGCCCTTGTGATACCTAGCTTTTTCGCACAATCAAGTTTATTGCCATTTGCTATATTTAATGCTCTCTCAAGCACCTTTTTTTCGTGCTGCTCCATTTCATCCTTTAATGATAAAAGAGTGTCGTCTTGTTCTTTAGTAAGGCTAGGTATTTCGAACTCATCTAGAACAACATCAGTCGAATTTGAATTGAATGGCAAGTACTCACCTCTAATCACACCATCTGTTGCAAAGACGACGAGACGCTCAACAACATTGCGAAGCTCCCGGACATTCCCAGGCCAGTTGTAACGCAGCATTTCCTGCATGACTTCCTGTGAGAACTGATGAATAGGCCTTTGATAACGGAATGAAAAGTCATTTAGGAAGTGATGTGTCATTTCAAAAATATCCTCGCGTCTTTCTCTTAGTGGAGGGATATGGATACTAACAACGTTTAAACGGTAATATAAATCTTCACGGAATTGCCCTTCGTTCATCTGCTTATGTAAATCTTGATTTGTAGCAGCAATAACACGGAAGTTCGTCTCTATCTCCTTTTCCCCGCCTACTCGGTAAAACCTTCGTTCTTGCAAAACCCGCAGCAACTTCACTTGCATATCAAGGGGCATTTCACCAATTTCATCTAGGAAAAGGGTTCCGCCTTTTGCCAGTTCTATTTTCCCCTTCTTCCCTCTAGGGTCCGCCCCAGAAAAGGCACCCCGTTCATATCCAAATAATTCACTCTCAAATAAGGAGGACGGGATCGCACCACAATTTATTGAAATAAAAGGGGCCTTCGTTTCTTCACTAGCTTCATGTATGGCTTTTGCAAATACTTCTTTCCCTACACCACTTTCACCGAGGATTAATACCGTTGATTTAACGGTGCAAACCTTTTTGGCTAACTGAATGGTTCTTTGTAATTTAGCGCTTGTTCCTTTTATAAGACTAAAAGGGTCAACACGATCCTTATACTTGGCAACTTCTAGCTCTAATCGATGTACCTCGGTTGACATATTAAATAATTTTTCATTGAGAACCACTTGGTTGGTCACATCTGTTTCTGATACGACTGCACCTATAATTTGCTCATTAAAATAGACGGGATTGGAGTTAATAAGGACAAATAAGTCAGCACGGGGCTGATGATGATGACGTGAAATACTCTTCCCTTTATGCAAGGTTTGCAGTATTTCAAGGTCTTCACGTTTGAAAAAGTCTGTGATCGGACGGCCGATTATTTCCCTTTGTTTAACTGAAAAGAGTTTCTCTGCTCCATCTGTCCATGTACGGACATGCTCCTTTTTATCAATGACTGTTACGGATGCGTCTGTTGTTTGAATGACTGTTTCATAAAATGCCTGTAACTTTTTATATGAATCACTTAAAAAGCGGAGCACCTGTGATGCAGAAAGACTTCCAATCGGGCAGCCATCTGAATCAATGACAATCGTTACCGACTGATAATGAAAGGCTTCTAGTAAACAATCAAAAGGATCATTGATCGAAATGACTAAAACTGGAGAATCTGATAATTTTAAATGAAATTTCCCGTCCTTTTGAACAATATGCTCGGTAATGGCTGTATCAACTAGCTCATTTTCAATTAGATCCTTAACCGTTGGTAAATCAAACAAGGGATCCCCTCCTCCATGTGTAAAAAAATATAGACACTGTATAGATTATTATACACTGGATTATAAACGATTCTTAATTTTTAGACAAATAGTAAGTAAACTTAAAATCTAACTAATGAGTGATCGAACGGAAAAGAATCATTTGGTTGAGTAACCATTTATTTGGCACATAATTTGCATTAATGATAGTAGGTAATCTTTATAAGGAGGGACTTTGTTTGATACATAGCGATGTATTGGTCATCGGTGGCGGAATTATTGGCTGTTCGATTGCCTACTATACTTCTAAATCTGGAAAAGAGGTAACCATTCTCGAGAAGGGGGAATTTGTAAGCGGAACATCCTCAAGATGCGACGGGAACATATTGGCTATCGATAAAGATCCCGGGTTTGACAGTCAAATGTCATTAGTTAGTCAGCAATTGATTGCGGATTTAAGTAAGGAAATCCCTCATACATTTGAATATCGTGCGCCAGGAAGTATTCTTGTCTGCGAGTCAGAGGAAGAAATGGAGGCAGCGCAAAAATGGGTGGATCGTCAAAAGGCTGCTGGGTTGCCGTTTCGAATGCTGGACAGACAAGATATACGTCAGGAATCTCCATTCTTTGCGGATGATTTATTAGGTGGTTTAGAGTGTGCGACAGACTCAACGGTTAATCCGTATCTCCTAGCTTTTTCCCTGTTGGAGGAGGCAAAGAAGTTTGGTGCAAAGGCTTATAAAAAAACGGAAGTTAAGGGAATGAAGGTTGAAGGAGACGGCACATTTATTGTCGAGACATCGAATGGCGTATTTACTGCGAATAAAGTGATTAATGCTGCGGGAGTATGGGCACCTAGATTAGGAGAAATGGTTGAACTCTCTATTCCAATTCAACCTAGAAAAGGCCATATCATTGTAGCATCCAGACAGCAGCATGTCGGTTCGAGAAAGGTGATGGAGTTTGGCTACTTAATTTCTAAATTTGGCGGGCAGCGCCGTGTGGATCCTTTAACGGAAAAGTATGGGGTGGCACTTGTTTTTGAACCGACAGAAAGCCAAAATTTTTTGATTGGCAGCAGCAGGGAGTTCGTTGGATTCAATACAAAAGTGAATAACGAGGTTATAAAATGTATTGCCAATCGAGCGATCCGATTTTATCCGAAAATGGCCGATATGATGGTGATTCGATCTTATGCAGGCTTGCGTCCGTGGACAGAAGATCATTTGCCTATTGTATCAAAGGTGGATCATATTCCTAACTATTATATTGCAGCTGGGCATGAGGGGGATGGCATTAGTCTTGCTGCTGTGACAGGGAAAGTAATCGAAGAGTTGATTAATGAGAAGGAAACTTGCATTCCTGTCGAGCCGCTAAGCTTTACCCGTTTTACAGAAAGGATGTTGGCGAGATGAAAGCAGATAGAGTCTTTACAACGATCGATACACATACAGGAGGCAATCCAACAAGGACAGTGATTAGTGGTCTTCCAGAGCTAAAGGGAGAAACAATGTCCGAGAAAATGCTCCATATGAAAAGAGAGTATGATTGGATTCGTAAGTTTTTAATGAATGAACCAAGGGGGCATGATGTCATGTCGGGGGCGCTATTGACCGATCCATGTCATCCCGATGCTGATATTGGTGTGATTTATATTGAAACGGGCGGATATTTGCCAATGTGCGGGCATGATACGATCGGTGTGTGCACGGCTTTAGTAGAATCAGGATTAATTCCTGTGAAAGAGCCAATTACTTCGCTTAATTTAGATACACCTGCTGGTTTAGTGGAAGTGGACATTACGGTTGAAAATGGCAAAGCAATCGAAGTGTCATTTTGTAATATCCCCGCTTTTCAATTAAAAAAAGTGTCAGTAGATGTGGAAGGAATCGGACAAGTGGATGCTGATATTGCCTATGGAGGCAACTTCTACGCCATAATCGACGCCAAATCAGTTGGATTGGAATTAGTACCTGAAAACGCATCAGCGATTATTGAAAAAGCAATTAACATTAGAAATGCAATTAATGATAAAACAGAGATTGTTCATCTAGAACATCCTTTTATTAAGGGATTAACTCATGTTGAATTTTTTGCAGATCCAACTAATGAAAAGGCACATGTGAAGAATACGGTCGTTGTTCCCCCTGGTGGAATTGACCGTTCGCCGTGTGGCACGGGTACATCTGCAAAATTAGCGGTGCTTTATTCCAAGCGAGAAATTAGCATCGGAGAAGAATTTGTCCATGAAAGTATTGTTGGTTCACTATTCCGTGGCCATGTTCTTGAGGAAACCGATGTGAATGGCGTGTCGGCAGTTGTGACACGAATTGCTGGGTCCGCCTGGCTTATGGGTATGCATAAATTCTTTTATAACGAAGAAGATCCGCTTAAAGAAGGATTTCTCCTCATTCCCCCAATGGAGGAACATGAAATGGAGGACGTGAAATGAAAATTCAGAAGGCATATACAGCAACTGATGTTCACGTGGCTGGAGAGGCATTTCGCATTATTAAAGATGCCCCATTCATTCATTATCAGAGCTTGAAGCAGTTAAATGAGCAATTTCCTCATGTTTATGCAGAAGAAATTAAACTTTTGCTGAATGAACCGCGTGGATTTGCCGGTTTAAATGGATGTTTAGTAGTTCCCCCATTTAGCCGTGAGGCAGATGCAGCGGTTGTATTTTTCAACCATGAAGGAACGGTTCCTTTACAGTACGGGGGAGTAGTTGCAGTAATTACCGCTTTGCTGGAGTGTGGCCAGTTGCCTTTAAAAGAATCCAATGAATACAAACTGGAAACAGCTAGCGGCATCATTTCTGTTCGAGCAGTAGTAGAAAATGATGAGGTTATTTCAGTAAAACTAGAAAGCAAGCCGTGTCAAATTGTTCAAATGAATATTCCTTATAAAGATACACATTATTCCCTTGTTCAAGTAGATCAATTATATGCCATTTTCAAAAAAAGTGATGTTCCTTTCGAGCTCCAAATGGAAGATTTAACTGAGGTGCAGAGATGGGGGCGGGAGGTAAACAAAGCTCTGAGTTCGCAATCGATTAAAGGAGTGATTCTGCTCGATGATTCATTATTGCCAAATGGCCGAATCAAAACGGTTACCTTTCGAAAAGATCATTTTATTGTCCGTTCGCCAGGGTTCGGCACAGCTGCAGCATGCTATGCAAGCCTCCTTTTTAACGGTGAATTCACTATGAAACAACCGTTTAAAAATGAAAGCATTTTTAATAGCTTCATAACCATTCAATTAGCTAACCAATCAGAGGACAGCTATCAGTTTGCATTCACAGCTCGTGGATTTATTACGGGGATGCAGACATATGTGCTAGATCCGACAGATCCGCTGGCTGCAGGCTTTTTATTAAAATGAGCCTTCTATGCTAGTGTTTATAGATTGACCTGTAATTATCGAAAGTGGCCGGTAAACGATCGAAAGTGACGGATAACTTCCGAAAGTGGCCGGTAAACAATCGAAAGTGACGGATAACTTCCGAAAGTGGCCGGTAAATCATTGAAAGTGACGGATAACTCCCGAAAGTGACCGATAACCATCGAAAGTAGCTGAAAAATCATCTGAATGAGCTGATAAAGTATAGTTTATTGCTAAATATAAAAAAGGAGGAAAATTAAAATGACAGCAATTAAAGGTGCATATCCCGTATTAATTACACCAATGACAGAGGCACAGGAGATTGATTGGGGCGGAGTCAAAAATAACGTAAATTATTTCGTCGATCAAGGTGTTGCAGGAATCGTCATCAACGGCAGTACAGGTGAATTTGTCAGTCTATCAAAAGAAGAAAAGTTTCAAATGGTTGAAACCGTTTTAAAAGAAGTAAATGGCAGGATTCCAGTCATTGTTGGTACTGCTGCGGAAACAACGAAAGAAACAATTGAATATACAAAGCAGGCAGAAGCGCATGGAGCGGACTGTGCACTGATTATTAACTCTTATTATTGTAAGCCAAAGGAAAATGAAATTTATTTTCACTATAAAGAAATCTCAAAAGCTGTGAATCTGCCAATCATGCTTTATAACAATCCATTTACATCTGGCGTGAACATGAGTACGGAATTAATGCTCCAGATCGGAAAGGATTGTGAGAGGGTCACACATATTAAGGAATCAAGCGGAGAAATTGCGAAGGTAAGAGATCTTGCTAGAAAAGGAAAAGGAGATTTTGAAGTTTTCTGTGGGGCAGAAGAGCTTGTGATGGAATCGTATTTAGTTGGTGCAACAGGCTGGATTTCGGTAGCAGGAAATATTGTGCCGAAGCTTGTAACAGATATGTATCAGCATTTCCAAAACGGCGAGCTGGAAGAGGCATGGGCAATCAATGACCGCATTCTGCCACTATGCTCCTTCCTTGAAGGATCAGGAAAGTATGTGCAAATTGTAAAAAGAGCTATGGAGCTTACAGATCAAGCGGGCGGTCCAGCGCGCTTCCCGCGTCTAGGATTGTCACCAGATGAAGACCAGCAATTAAAAGATATTCTAGCAAATTTATCTGTCGGCACTCATGTATAAGAAACAATGGATGAATGAAAAATGAAGGAGGAATATCATTGTTAACGACTCAAATTGAATTAAAGCCAAAGGTAAAAGCGTTCCTTGAAGGGAAGATTGAACTATTTATCAATGGGAAATACGTGCCTTCTGTCAGTGGGAAAAAGTTTGAAACGTATAACCCTGCAACAGAAGAAGTGCTAGCTGTCGTAAGTGAAGCAGATGAAGAGGACGTTGACTTAGCGGTGAAGGCAGCTCGTCAAGCATTTGAAAAAGGGCCCTGGCCAGATTTAAGTGCAGCTGAGCGAGCACGCCTCATTTATAAGTTTGCTGATTTACTAGAAGAAAATAGAGAAGAATTGGCACAGTTAGAAGCATTGGATAACGGAAAACCCTATCAAATCGCTCTGGATGATGATATCCCTGCAGCGGTAGAACATTATCGTTATTATGCAGGCTGGGCAACAAAGATTCTAGGTCAAACCTTCCCGATCTCAAAGGATTATCTGAACTATACAAGACATGAGCCAATTGGGGTTGTAGGTCAAATCATCCCTTGGAACTATCCATTGGTAATGGCTGCGTGGAAAATGGGGGCGGCTTTAGCAACTGGCTGTACGATTGTACTAAAACCAGCGGAGCAAACACCATTATCCCTTATGTACTCTGCCCAGCTTTTTAAAGAGGCAGGATTCCCTGATGGTGTCGTTAACTTTGTTCCTGGATTTGGTCAAACTTCAGGTGCTGCAATCGTTAATCATCCGGATGTGGATAAGGTAGCATTTACAGGATCAACCGTAACGGGTAAGTACATTATGCGCCAAGCGGCTGAAACGGTTAAGCATGTGACATTGGAACTGGGCGGAAAATCTCCGAATATTATCCTTGAGGATGCTGACTTATCCGAAGCTATTCCAGGAGCTTTTAATGGCATCATGTATAATCATGGCCAGAACTGTAGTGCAGGCTCTCGTGTATTTGTTCATCGCAAGAATTATGACAAGGTTGTTGATGAACTTGCAAAAATGGCTGAAAACGTCAAGCTAGGTGCAGGAATGGAAAGTGGGTCTGAAATGGGGCCGCTCGTTTCAGAAAAGCAGCTGGAACGTGTACTTGGATATATTGAAAAGGGAAAAGCGGAAGGTGCAAGAGTAGCAGCAGGTGGAGAAAAAGCGTTTGATAAAGGTTATTTCGTAAAGCCGACCATTTTTGCTGATGTGACGGATGAAATGACGATTGCAAAGGAAGAAATTTTTGGCCCAGTTGTTGCCGTGCTACCATTTGACACGGTGGAAGAAGTAATCGAGAGAGCAAACAATACACCATATGGACTTGCAGCAGGTGTATGGACAGAAAATGTAAAAACGGCACATAGAGTAGCCAATCAATTAAAAGCAGGTACGGTTTGGATCAATGACTACAATTTAGAAGATGCCGCAGCACCATTTGGGGGCTATAAGCAATCAGGCATCGGACGTGAAATGGGTTCTTACGCATTAGATAATTATACTGAAGTGAAATGTGTTTGGGTGAAATTGAAATAACTTATCTATTAAACTTTGTAATTAATTCTTTAACTGGGGACAAACGGACAGCATGAATGTTAAAGGCTGTCCGTTTTGTTCAGTGTAACGTGCATTTTTCATTTAAGCATTTTAGCAATATTTATTTTCGGAATCTTCCGTTATATTCGTCAGGATTGGAGGGGAAATTGTATAGCGAGTTTATGAACTCTATTATTTCTAAAATCTAGTTATTTTCTAAGGGATGGTAATCAAATTGATCAATCGCTTTATATTTTACATATAAATGGAGGTGTGAAAATGGGCCGCTATATTTTTGGAAGAATTGGCTATATGCTCATCACATTCTTGGTTATTGCCACATTTACTTTCTTTTTAATGCAAACCTTACCGGGTTCACCATTTAATGATGAAAGGCTTTCCGAGTCGCAAAAAGAAAGATTGTATGAAAGATACGGCTTGGACGAGCCTGCTCCCATTCAATATGTTAAGTATATGACAAATATTTTTAAAGGAGATTTCGGCGTTTCTTTCCAATATGATGGTCGTGCAGTGGCAGATATTATCGGTGAACGGATTGGGGCTTCTGCTGTTTTAGGGGCGCAGTCTCTCCTTTTCGGGTGCATAATTGGAATCATTCTAGGAATCATTGCTGCTATTAAACATAATACCGCAATTGATTATATGGCAATGCTTATTGCCGTAATTGGATTATCCGTTCCCAATTTTGTATTTGCCGGGTTATTACAATATTGGGTAGGTGTAAAGCTGCAATGGCTTCCAGTCGCATTTTGGGAAGGCTTTGAATATTCCATTTTGCCGACGATTGCATTGTCTGTTTTTGTCATTGCGACAATTGCGAGATTTATGCGAACTGAGATGCTTGAGGTGTTAGGGCAGGATTATATTGTAACTGCAAAGGCAAAAGGATTGAACCAATTTTCAATTGTCATGAAGCATGGTCTTCGAAATGCCGCCATTCCGATTATAACAATCCTTGGTCCCATGACTGTGTCCCTTTTGACAGGCACCTTAGTAATAGAAAAAATATTCAGTGTACCCGGGCTTGGTGAGCAATTTGTCAAATCCATCATGACGAATGATTTTCCTGTCATCATGGGAGTTACTTTATTTTATAGCATTTTATTTATCGGCGTTGTGTTAATCGTTGATATTTTATATGGAGTCATTGATCCAAGAATAAGATTATCTGGGGGGACAAAATGATGATTCCAAATAATAAAGAAATCACAGATGATTTGTTCCAACCAGCAGAATCAGAGAAATCTAGAGAAGTTATCTTACGTCCGAATATAACCTATTGGCAAGAGGTATGGAAACGCTTTCGAAAGAATAAAGCTGCATTTGTAGGATTAATCTTAATTGCACTGATTCTTGTTTTAGCTATATTTGGCCCTTATGCAAATCAGCATGGCTATGATGAACAAGATTTAACGAGAGCAAATCTACCACCAAAAATCCCGGTTCTCGAACATGTTTCATGGCTTGGTCTGAACGGAACGGATATTCAAGGTGTTGACCGTTATAAAGAAAACGGGATTTCCGAAAGTTTTTGGTTTGGTACCGACAATTTAGGCCGGGATTTATGGACGCGTGTTTGGGAAGGAACACGTATTTCATTATATATTGCTTTTCTAGCAGCAATTATTGATTTAATTATTGGTGTTGCATATGGAGGGATCTCTGCCTATTACGGTGGCAAGGTCGATAATATCATGCAAAGAATTGTGGAGATCTTAGTTGGCATTCCGAGCTTAATCGTAATTATTCTCCTAATTTTAGTTCTACAGCCTGGAATTATTTCGATTACTTTAGCAATGGTCATTACAGGTTGGGTTGGAATGGCAAGAATTGTTCGCGGCCAAATACTTAAGCTTAAGGAACAGGAATATGTATTGGCATCAAGAACATTAGGTGCTAAGGATCGACGTTTAATTTGGAAACATTTAATTCCAAATTCAATGGGACCAATAATTATTACAACCATGTTTACAATCCCAACTGCGATTTTTACAGAAGCATTTTTAAGCTTTATCGGCTTAGGGCTCCAGCCACCAATTGCATCATTAGGGACACTTATAAATGATGGCTATAAATTATTGCGAATCTATCCGCATATGCTTGCATTTTCCTCCATTATTATCAGTATGGTTATGATTAGCTTTAATTTAATTGGAGACGGACTTCGAGATGCCTTAGACCCTAAAATGCGCAAATAGGAGGATAAAAACGTGGAAAAAATACTAGAAGTAAATAATTTACAAGTATCCTTTGATACGTATGCAGGGGAAGTAAAGGCAGTCAGAGGCGTTTCATTTCACCTTAATAAAGGAGAAACGCTTGCTATTGTGGGAGAGTCAGGTTCTGGAAAATCTGTCACGTCTAAAAGTCTTATGAAGTTGATTCCGAATCCTCCAGGAAGAATAGTCAACGGGGAAATCTTGTTTGAAGGGAAAGACCTAGTCCATTATTCCGAAAAACAAATGCAAAAAATCCGCGGGTCAGAAATTTCGATGATTTTCCAAGATCCCATGACATCGCTCAATCCAACGATGACCATCGGAAAGCAAATAATGGAAAGTATTATTAAACATCAAAATGTATCAAAAACGGAAGCAAGGAGAAAAGGAATTGAACTGTTAGAAATGGTAGGGATTCCTCAGGCAGAAAAAAGATTTTCTTCCTACCCCCATCAATTCTCTGGTGGCATGCGGCAACGTGTAGTCATTGCGATGGCTATCTCATGTAATCCCAAAATTCTTATTGCGGATGAACCGACAACTGCCCTTGATGTAACCATTCAAGCGCAAATATTAGAGCTTTTAAAGGATTTACAGAGAAAAATGGGCACCTCAATTATTTTCATTACCCATGATCTAGGAGTTGTTGCCAATATTGCAGACCGGGTTGCAGTAATGTATGCAGGGAAAATTGTTGAAATTGGAAAAGTGAATGAAATTTTTTATCATCCTGAGCATCCTTACACATGGGGATTATTAGGAGCCATGCCGAACTTGAACGAAGATGCTGGAGAGCTAATCACGATTCCCGGTTCACCTCCTGATTTGCTAAATCCGCCACTTGGGGATGCTTTTGCAGACCGAAACAGCTATGCGATGAAAATTGACTATCAGCTAGAGCCCCCGATGTTTGAGGTATCTGATACCCACTATGCATCTACATGGCTTCTGCATGAAAAGTCGCCAAAGATTATACCGCCGGATGTTCTAAAAAAACATCGACAGACCACACCTAAAGGAAAGCAAGCTAAAAGGAAAGAACAAAGAGAAAAGCTTCTGGAAATCAAAAATTTAAAACAATATTTTACTTCGGGTACAAATTTGATAAAGGCTGTGGATGGGATTGACTTTGATATTTATAAAGGAGAAACGTTTGGGCTTGTAGGGGAATCTGGCTGTGGAAAGTCAACAACAGGCCGAACGATTATCCGGCTGTATCATGCCACGGATGGGGAAATTTTGTATAACAATGTAAATATTCGCGATAAAAAATCACCTCTAGATACACAAAAGCTGAATCAAAAAATTCAAATGATTTTTCAGGACCCATACTCATCATTGAATCCAAGACAAACAGTGGCGGATATTATTGCTGAAGGAATGGATATACATGGACTCTCCTTAAATAGAAAAGAAAGATTAGAAAAGGTATATGACCTATTAGAAACGGTCGGGTTAAACCGAGAGCATGCGAATCGGTATCCACATGAATTTAGCGGCGGACAGCGTCAAAGGATTGGAATAGCGAGAGCATTAGCGGTAGATCCGGAATTTATCATTGCGGATGAGCCTATTTCTGCCCTGAATGTATCCATCCAAGCCCAAGTTGTCAATTTATTAAAAAGGCTGCAAAAGGAAAAAGGTTTAACCTACCTCTTTATTGCTCACGATCTTTCTATGGTGAAGTATATAAGTGATCGAATCGGGGTGATGTATAAAGGAAGAATAGTAGAATTAGCTGAAAGTAACGAGCTTTACCAAAATCCGTTGCATCCATATACAAAGTCATTGCTTTCAGCCATTCCATTACCTGATCCAGAAACGGAGAAGACAAGGAAGAGAATAAAATTTGATGAAAAGCTTAGTTGGAATGGAGAGGGAGAAGAACCTGTTCTAAGGGAAGTGAAGCCAGAACATTGGGTGTCATGTACAGAACAGGAATATGAAGATTTCAAAAAGTATTTTGATGTTATTTAATAGCAGCAAATAAATGAAAGGAGTGAGAAGCGATTATAAAAAGGATATGTCTATTCATCGTACTCTCTCTATCTTTCTCATTCATTGGCTCCTTTTTTTCAACTCATGGAAAATGGCTGTTCTTTATTAATTCACTCTTTTTTATTGCGCTCTTGTTATTAATGATTGGTGGGATTCTAGTTGTACTGAAAGGAGGACTGTTTGACGGGATACTTTACAGCTTTAAGCGATTTTATAAACGAACATCTAAGTTAGAAGAATATGTTACTGAACAAACAGAGAGAATACATGATCCTACTTTCAAGACTGGTTTGAAAGATTTATATGTTTATCCATTGGTTATTTCTGGAGCTGTGTTATTCGTTTTCACACTTTTTACAGCTGTAATTTAAGCATGAATAGGCTGGGTTATTCACTAAAACTACTATGGAAATGGCTATCTTAGGAGGAGCGAAACGATGAAAAGAATTGATAAATTAAGAGACATGTTTGATGACCTTGGAATAGACGCTATGTTAATTACGAATGATCAAAACCGCAGATATATGACAGGGTTTACGGGTACGGCAGGTCTCGTGCTCGTTACAAAGGAAGAGGCTTTTCTTGTTGTAGATTTTCGATATGTGGATCAAGCAAATGAACAAGCAAAGGAGTTCTCAATCATTGAAGTTAGTACAAAAGCTGAATTACTTGGGGAAATTGTTCGGCAAACAGACAGACTTGAGGTTGCAAAACTCGGTTTCGAACAAAATCATGTAAACTACTATCCTTATACTGAATATAACGAGAGAATCAGTGCCGAAATGATCCCTCTATCAAATACAATTGAAAGCTTACGAATGATAAAGGATAGAGAAGAAATAGCTACGATAAAAACTGCGGCAGAAATTGCAGATGCTGCCTTTACTAAACTATTAGATTTTATTAGACCAGGCGTAACAGAAATTGAAGTATCAAATGAATTGGAATTTTATATGAGAAAACAAGGAGCTACATCATCGGCGTTTGACATAATTGTTGCATCAGGGATCCGTTCAGCTTTTCCACATGGAGTTGCAAGCAATAAAAAAATCGAAAAAGGGGAGATGGTCACGCTCGACTTCGGTGCTTATTATCAAGGATATCGGTCAGATATAACGAGAACGGTTGCAGTTGGGGAACCGAATAATGATTTAAAGGGCATCTACTCTATTGTTCTTGAAGCGCTTTCTAAGGCGCTTTCTGGTATAAAGTCCGGGATATTAGGGAAAGAAGCTGATGCTTTTAGCAGGGATTACATCACTGAAAAGGGATATGGAAAACAATACGGGCATGGCTCTGGGCATGGAATTGGATTAGATATACATGAGGAGCCATTTAAAAATGTAAACTGTGAAATTCGTCTGCAGTCTGGCATGGTTTTAACTGTAGAACCAGGAATCTATATTCCGAAGCTTGGTGGTGTAAGAATAGAAGACGATATCTTAATAACTCAAGATGGGAATGAAGTGCTTACACATTCGCCTAAGGAATTAATTATTTTATAGCTCAAAAAATACTAGTAAGGAGGAAACAAAGTTGAAAATAAAAGGTGCGATTATTATTGCTTTCATGCTGTTAGTAAGTTCCTTTTTGGCAGGGTGTTACGGGGGAGAAAGCAAACAGTCATCATCATCAGGGGAAAAATCTGAAGGTGGTTCTAGTGAAGAGTTAGCTGAACAAGTGCTTAATCTTGTTGAGGGCGGGGAACTGCCCACTCTCGATACACTTGGATTATTTGATGCTCTTTCTAGTCGAACAATGAATAATATCTTTGAAGGTCTATATAGGCTTGATTCCACTCATGCCCCTACTCCTGGCATGGCAGAAAGTCATGAGGTTAGTGAAGATGGAAAGGTTTATACGTTCCATCTTCGTACTGATGCACAATGGAGCAATGGTACAGCCGTTACGGCAAAGGACTTTGAATTCGCATGGAAAAAGGCGATTAATCCAGAAACACTATCAACCTATTCGTATCTTTTTAATGATATTAAAAATGCGGCAGCCATACAGGATTCGGAAGATAGTCTGTATGGAAAGGTGGATGAATTTGGCATTAAAGCAGTAGATGATCATACATTCCAAGTGGAATTAGACCATCCAGTCCCGTATTTCTTAAGCCTTATTACTTATCCAGTGTTTTTTCCGCAAAATCAAGAGTTTGTTGAATCCCAAGGAGATAAATATGCACTTGAAGTAGAAAACCTCATTTATAACGGACCTTTTGAGTTGGAATCATGGGAGCATGAAGTTGGCTGGGTGTATAAGAAAAATTCAAAGTATTGGGATGCCAACACAGTTAAACTCGATACAATCAATGTAAAGGTTGTTAAGGAAGCGGCAACAAGAGTGAATCTATATGATACTGGTAAAATAGACTTAACAGAAATCACTTCAGAGTTTATTGACCAATATGCAAGTACGCCAGATTACAGCACACTGCTTAAACCAGAGGTATTCTTTATCCGAATGAACCAAAACAATCAATATTTAGGCAATGTGAATATACGTAAAGCGATTGATATGGGGTGGGATAAAAAAGCAGCGGCCGAAAGTCTTTTAAATAATGGTTCTGTTCCGGCTTATTATCTAGTCCCTAAGGAATTTGCCTTTGATGAAAGCGGGAAGGACTTCCGTGCAAAATACGAAGGGTTTAATGAAGAGGGATTCGAAAAAGCGAAAGAGTATTGGGAGAAGGGTTTAGAGGAACTTGGTGTGGATAGCATAGAGTTAGAGTTTCTAAGCTATGACAGTGAGGAAAGAAAGCGAGTGAGCGAGTATTTTAAAAATCAGCTAGAAACGAATTTACCTGGTCTGACAATAAAAATCAATCAGCAACCGAATAAGCAGAAGCTTGAGCTTGAATCAACCATGCAATATGACCTTACTTATTCTGGCTGGGGACCTGACTTCCAAGATCCAATTACTTTTATTGATCTCTATTTATCAGATGGGCCATATAACTGGTCAAATTATGCAAATGAAGAATTTGATCATCTTGTCATGGAGGCCAAAACGAATCCAACAGATACGGCTAAACGATGGGAAAATATGCAAGAGGCTGAGAAAATTTTAATCGAAGAGGATGCAGCCATTTCACCTATGTATCAATCAGGTTTGGCTCAGCTCAAAAAGCCTTATGTTAAAGGCTATGTCGCCCACCCATTCGGCGTATTTGCTTCATATAAATGGACATCTATTGAGGGGAAATAATTTGTATTAATAAGATTTAGGCTTTCTTATCCAATAGGTAAGGAAGCCTGCATTCTATCCTATTTTAATTGTAAAAGCTTGAATCGGTTAATTGATGTAAAGTTAATTAGTTTCAATAGGAGGACTGACTATATGAACTTTAGCAAAATGTTTACGACAATTGATTTGCATGTAGCAGGAGAGCCATTGCGTGTGATCACTGGCGGATTTCCTGAGATAAAAGGAAATACGCAGTTAGAGAGGCGGGCTTACTGTATGGAACATTTGGATCATTTACGTGAAATTGTCATGTATGAACCGCGTGGACATCATGGAATGTATGGATGCATCATTACCCCTCCTGCAAGTTCGCATGCTGACTTTGGTGTCTTGTTTATGCACAATGAAGGCTGGAGCACGATGTGTGGACATGGAATTATTGCTGTAATGACAGTTGGAATAGAGACAGGGATGTTTGATCTTACTGGAGGGAAAGAAAAGTTTATCATTGATAGCCCAGCAGGAGAAGTAATCGCGTACGCAAAATATAATGGAAGCCAAGTGGAATCTGTTTCCTTTGAAAATGTTCCATCTTTTGTTTTCAAGAAGGACTTTCCTATTAAAATTGAAGGTCTTGAATTCCCTGTTGATATTGCTTTTGGCGGAGCCTTCTATGCAGTAGTAGATAGTAAAGAAATGGGATTAAAAGTGAATTTTAAAGATTTAGCAGCAATCCAGACATGGGGCGGAAAGATAAAACAATATATTGAGAGTCAAATAGAAGTCAAACACCCGCTTGAGCCTGACTTAAAGGGAATCTATGGAGTTATTTTCTCCGACGAGCCAATTAATGAAGGAGCAGACCTCAGAAATGTCACCATTTTTGCCGATGAGCAAGTAGATCGTTCTCCATGTGGGACAGGTACCTCTGCTAGAGCTGCTACACTAGTCGAGCAGGGCCGCTTAAGAGTAGGGGAAAGCTTTGTCCACGAATGCATTACAGATGGACAGTTTATTGGTGAAGTCCTCTCACTAACGAAAGTCGCCAATTATGATGCTGTCGTGCCAAAGGTATCGGGACAGGCGTTTATTACTGGATTCCATCAATTTGTTGTAGATCCGAGAGATCCTTTGAAGCGAGGGTTTTTATTGGCTTGATCGAATAATTATAGATGAGCTACAAAGATTCTAATCAAGGCTATGGAGAATGGTATCAATGATGAGTAATATCCCAAATAAAAAGTGATACAAGAAATTTCATAGAATAATTTTTGCCGTACTTTAAACATTAAAAGAACAAAATAATATTTAAAGGTGCTACCCATTTTTCGGGAATAGCACCTTTTTGTGTTAGACTCATAAGTATAATTTACCTCTGTACTTTAGTGAAGTGGTATCAAGCAATAGCTGCAGTTGTGGATAAAAATTCATAAAAATTGTGTCTAATCCATTGACCTAATACCAACAAAAAGGAGGGCTATATTTGTCTATGAATTTAGAAGGGTTCTTGTTTTTTGTGGTTCCAGTAATAATATTAGTGACTGTTACTACATTTACAGTTGTGAGAATGAATAAAACTAAAAACTATAGGAAAACGCTGGCACAATCCATTGGCTTAAGTTTTATATTATTCTTCTTAGAATATGTATGGTGGTATTTCCAAGCGCCAGATGATGGGTTACATAAACTCTTTGGAATATTAAATATTGGAGTTCTTATTGCTCTTAGTATCTTTTTAAATGTACAAATAGTATCTTCCATGAAGAAAAAGTTTAAATTGTAATGCATTTATTAAGAAAAACCCTTGAATATTCAAGGGTTTCTAGTTATGGAGCATAGCGGGATCGAACCGCTGACCTTTTGGCTGCCAGCCAAACGCTCTCCCAGCTGAGCTAATGCCCCGGTAAGTGGATACAAGAAAATTATATCGACAACCGGGTTTTTTAGCAAGAGTTTATTTTGAATTTTGTATTGAAAATAAAGCCAAGCTAGCTAAGGCTTTCAACCTCGACACTTTTAACCCCATTAAGCTGGGAGACACTGTAATAGACATCTGTAATGCTTTTCTTTTGATTGACAGTTACGACAAGTTGGATGAGGTGTTTTTTCTCTTCTAAATCTTTAATGCGGACCCGTTTAATAGAAATCTTTAACTCTTTGATAGCTGAAAGGATTTCTTCAATATTTTCTTTATTGGTTACTTTAAGCTGGAGAGTGATTTCTTTTTCTCGTAATTTTCTTGGACCGATGAGTGCAATGACAAATGGGATGAACTCGACACTGATAATTAATAGAGCCACTCCAGCCATCGCTTCAATATAAAAGCCCGCCCCGACAGCGATGCCAATTCCTGCTGCCCCCCAAATTAATGCGGCAGTTGTTAGGCCGGAGATGCTGTCATTTCCCCTTCTTAAAATAACACCTGCTCCTAGAAAGCCAATTCCTGAAACGATTTGCGCAGCTAAACGCAAGGGGTCCATTGTAATATTGACTCCTTCTTTTCCAGGGAACATATAGGCGGATTCGATGGATACGATTGTTAATAGACAGCTTACAATTGAAATGACGAGGCTTGTTTTTAAACCGACAGGCTTTCTTTTTAGCTCTCGTTCAATACCGATGACAAGGCCAAGAAAAGCGGATATGCCTAATTTTATTAAAATTTCTATTTCTATATTGCTCATGATTTATCCCTGCTTCTTGTTGTATTTTAGAAAAGGGGCTATAAAAGCATAGTAAAAAGTAATAAAATAGAATAGATTTTGAATTTAAGTATAAATAAATAAGGAGAACAGATCAATGTCAGACACAAAAGTAAATCCTTATGCTGTTTTGGCAATAGGTGTCATATCGGTTTCAACGTCAGCGATCCTCGTAAAAGTATCAAGTGCTCCCTCAGGTGTCATTGCCTTTTATCGGTTGTTTTTTTCCGTCCTGTTTATGCTGCCGGTATTCTTAATAAAATATGTTCCCGAGCTGCGTCTTATTACAAGACGGGATTGGATCTTTTCAATTGTCGCTGGGGTTTTTCTAGCATTTCACTTTATTCTTTGGTTTGAGTCACTGAATTACACCTCTGTTGCGAGCTCAACCGTGTTGGTGACCTTGCAGCCGCTGTTTGCTTTTCTGGGAACTTATTTTTTCTTTAAAGAAAAGTTTTCTTGGAAAGCGATATTGAGTGGGCTGCTCGCTGTTTTTGGCAGTGTCATTATAAGCTGGGGGGACTTCAAAATTAGCGGATCTGCTCTTTTTGGCGACTTTTTGGCTTTAATCGCTTGTGCATTAGTCACAGCCTATTTAATGTTTGGTCAATCAGTAAGGAAGCGCTTGTCTTTAGTTACTTATACATTTGTCGTATATAGCATTAGCACAATTACCCTTTTAATTTATGTGCTTATTAGGCAGGAACCATTAGTTCCTTATGCTACCAATGATTGGGTCTATTTTATTCTTCTTGCGATTATTCCTAATTTACTTGGCCACACATTATTTAATTGGTCGTTAAAATGGCTCAGTACATCAACGATTTCAATGGCTATATTGTTCGAGCCAGTTGGTGCAGCGATACTAGCTTACTACTTATTACAAGAGGCCGTCGTGTGGACACAAGCTCTTGGTGGAGCAATTGTAATTGGTGGAGTCTCCTTATTTTTATTAGATGAGCGAAGAGTGCGAATGAAGGAAATGAGGAAAAAGGCCGTATCAGAGTAATCCATCATGGAGCAAAATTAATCGCTACTCACTGCGTTTTCATATAAAAGGAATCCTCTAACTACTATAGAGTGATTCCTTTTTTCATTTAGATAAATATATGGGATAATCCAAAGAAAATGAACCCTCCAGTTACTGCTAATATGAAAGTGCCGCCATACACCTTTTCTTCTGAATTTGCTATTTTAATCCCTTCTATAAATGAATAAGAGAGTAAAAAGACTGCCATAAATACAGACAGTAGTAATGCTCCTGTTTCCAGTTGTACCACGCCTTTCGAATAAGATAGAGTTAATAGAACGTATGTCGTAAATGTGAGTTCTATGCCTTTATTATTTAAAGGTAAGACCAAGTATGGCAGTGGGTGGCATTAGAATTACGAGCTTTTATTGTGGATAAAGGGGATATGTTTATCCACAGGTTGTGGGTAAATCAGTGGATTACTTTCATTTTCCTATTTATATTGTTAATAAGTATGTGAATATAATTGTTAATTTAAGAGTTTTTACAGCATCAATCCGTTTGAGTTATAGAATAATCGCTTTGTTATTTAGATAATGCTTTAATCTTACGAAGTAATTCTTCTTTTAAAACACATGCGTTATTATGAAAGGGATCCTTTGCTGCATATAATAGAGTAACTATATTTCCTGAAGCGATAGAACAAAGCTTCTCAACTTGCTGAGATTTGACAAAGTCATTTTGAAGTTCTTCGAGATATTTGTTGCGAAACGCGTCAAAGAGTTCCGGTTTATGTCCAAACCATTTTCGGAGCTGATCGCTTGGTGCCAATTCTTTAGCCCACATTTCTAGCTTTGCTTCATTTTTTGAAATACCTCTAGGCCATAGACGATCAACCAAAATTCGATAGCCATCTTCTTGTTCATAGGGTTCATAGATTCTTTTTATATGGATTTCTGTCATGGTTACCTCCACAAATAATTTCTTTATTGTTAATCACCGATTAGGAGTATTCTTTACGGATCAAAGATGTTGAAATGATTTGGCTCATTATTCGAATATACATCTATCTAAATAATTGCGGTTCTTATATTAATTAAAGAGATGAGGGAGCTTGTATTAACTTAATTAATAGGACAAACTATCGCATCAGGGCTTATTATGGGAGACTAAGCCCTTTTTTAAAAGTATATATATGATAAGAAGTAATTTAATCTTGATATATAGAGTTTTACTTTTATTAAGTAATTAAAAATTTATTGTAAATTATATTGCAAACATTTTTTGTTCATGTTATATTAATTCTCGTCCTTAATTTAAACAGTTTCATTTAAAAAAACTTTTTCAAAAAAGTTATTGACTAAAAATAAGGATGCGTGTTATATTAATAAAGTCGCTTCTGGGCGACGGAAACAAGCTTAATGAAATTGTTCTTTGAAAACTGAACGAACAAAAAACGTCAACGTTTTAAATTTTTATTTTTGAGCTAATCAACTCTTTATTGGAGAGTTTGATCCTGGCTCAGGACGAACGCTGGCGGCGTGCCTAATACATGCAAGTCGAGCGAATCTGAGGGAGCTTGCTCCCAAAGATTAGCGGCGGACGGGTG
>NZ_JBIACJ010000025.1:0-15969 GCF_042865275.1 Cytobacillus mangrovibacter
TGCGGAAGGGATAAGTGCTGAAAGCATCTAAGCATGAAGCCCCCCTCGAGATGAGATTTCCCATAGCGTCAAGCTAGTAAGACCCCTGAAAGATGATCAGGTTGATAGGTTTGAGGTGGAAGCGTGGTGACACGTGGAGCTGACAAATACTAATCGGTCGAGGACTTAACCAAAAACGAAAGGCGAAGGCGACTGTTCAGCTTTGAGAGACGTTGGAAAGCCAGCACTGCAAATCCCGCTTTTGGATTTGTAGGGATGGATTGAAACGGCCGAAAAGCTAGGAGCCGTAGCTGGACAAAACGATAAATGATTACTCTATCTTCTTCTTCTGCATTATCTAGTTTTGAGGGAACAAAACCTCAGGTAAAAAAATAGTCTGGTGACGATAGCGAGAAGGTCACACCCGTTCCCATCCCGAACACGGCAGTTAAGCTTCTCAGCGCCGATGGTAGTTAGGGGCTGTCCCCTTGTGAGAGTAGGACGCCGCCAGGCAAAATGAAAGAGTACCCGTTGGGTACTCTTTTTTGTATATAAAGAAATGGCCGGTCTGATTAGGTGAACAAGCCTTTATGTACGAAGTAATAACGAACTAAGTATTGATAGTCAGTAGGCTCTTGGAGAATGTTGAAAGCATAAACTCAAGATTGGTTTTTTGTTAGGAACTCGTAAATCAAAAAAGGCCCTTTACGTGATGTAATATTAAGGAAGGATTGAATAAAAGGATAATCATGATTTGGCATCATCTTAATTAATTCACTCCACCACTCCGTTTCGTAGCGGGCAATCATACTTAAATTGTAAAGAAGTAAATAATGAATTAATAATTCAGGATATGTGTTAAAAATACTTTTTGATAATGGAAAGGCATATTGATTATGATCTATGCTTACCTTGATAGGCAGTAGTCCATCAATTTGATAGTTGGATATTTGAAAGTTTATAAAGTCCTGGTTTGATTCCTTAAATAATATATCTGCCGTTGTCTTTGTTTTCCAATATTCGATAAAGCGAGCTTCAGTCATATGATAGTTATCTAAAATGCTTGTTGGGATGGACAAGGTGTCCTCTTGTTTCTTTAGAGGAATAAAGGTGCTTTTTCGTTCCATTTTTAAAAATAAGTGGCTAAGTTCAGGTATTTGAGCAAGTAATTCATCCATTGTTGCTTTTTCCCCCTCTAAATGTTTCATGTGGAACATCCTTTCTGCCATGTAAGGAAAAAGCCCACTCTTTTGAAACTTTACTTCATCATGGAAAAAGTGATATTGCTGCTTCTTTCTTTTCCTTGTAGAAACGCCGTGAGCAAGGACGGAAGTTGTTTCAGGATAGTTGGGATCAATCGTTAAGATGCAGGCCTTTATTAAATGGATAAATCCATAAAAAAGGAGTATGGGCTGGATCATTAATGGAGCAGTCTGTGCCTGTTTGTAATATATTTGTCCATGTTCCAGATAATATATAAAAGGATAGCTATTTTCATAACTGCTTTGTTCAGCCTTTTCTAGTTTTTGTTGGTGATAGCAATTTTTCAAGTAAACTTGTGTGGAGCTTGCAGAAAAAAAGGGTAAATATGCATTCCAATCTGTATAGTTATACATAAAATGCTTCCTCCTTAATTATTAGAAAAATCTAACATATTGAAGTTATCTTGACAGTATTTTGTCCAATTGATAACCTACTAATAATATTTTCGAGTCTAGGGGGTAAAAAAGATGTGGGAAAGTAAGTTTGTTAAAGAAGGTTTTACGTTTGATGATGTATTGCTTGTACCATCGAAATCAGAGGTTCTACCGCGTGATGTAAACTTAAGTGTCCAATTAACTGAGAAGATTAAGCTTAATATTCCTATTATTAGTGCAGGAATGGATACAGTTACTGAAGCTGAAATGGCCATTGCAATGGCTCGTCAGGGTGGACTAGGAATTATTCACAAAAATATGTCCATCGAACAGCAAGCTGAACAAGTTGATAAAGTAAAACGCTCAGAAAGCGGCGTTATTTCAGACCCATTCTTCCTCACCCCAGAACAACAAGTCTTTGATGCTGAACATCTAATGGGGAAATACCGAATCTCAGGTGTCCCTATTGTAAACAATCATGAAGAACAAAAGCTTGTTGGTATACTAACAAATCGTGATCTTCGCTTTATTTCAGATTTCTCAATTATTATTTCAGATGTGATGACGAAGGAAAACCTTGTCACAGCTCCTGTTGGAACTACTTTAGCTGAGGCTGAAAAAATCCTCCAAAAGTACAAAATTGAAAAGCTTCCTTTAGTTGATGGTGATGGAATTCTTAAGGGATTAATTACAATTAAAGATATTGAAAAGGTAATTGAATTTCCTAATTCAGCTAAGGATCAACACGGACGTTTATTGGTTGGAGCAGCAGTTGGTGTCACAAAGGATACATTGAAAAGAGTAGAGCTACTTGTTAAATCCCAGGTCGATGTAATTGTTGTTGATACAGCTCATGGGCATTCAAAAGGTGTATTAGAAACAGTTCAAGAAATCCGCAGCCGCTTTCCTGATTTAGCTATCATTGCAGGCAATGTAGCAACAGCAGAAGCTACGAAGGATTTAATTGAATCTGGAGCGGATATTGTTAAAGTGGGAATTGGCCCTGGCTCTATTTGTACAACACGAGTAGTTGCTGGAGTAGGAGTTCCACAAATTACTGCTGTTTATGACTGTGCAACAGAGGCAAGAAAGCATGGGAAAGCGATTATTGCTGATGGTGGGATTAAATATTCAGGTGATGTGGTTAAAGCTCTTGCAGCAGGTGGTCATGCAGTTATGTTGGGCAGCTTACTGGCTGGTGTATCTGAAAGCCCAGGAGAAACGGAAATTTTCCAAGGACGCCGTTTTAAAGTGTATCGTGGCATGGGATCTGTTACGTCTATGGAGAAAGGTTCGAAAGACCGTTACTTCCAAGAGGATAACAAAAAATTTGTTCCTGAAGGGATAGAAGGACGTCTGCCATACAAAGGACCACTTTCAGACACAATCTATCAGCTTGTAGGCGGATTGCGCTCAGGGATGGGGTATTGTGGTACTAAAGATTTAATCTCATTAAGAGAAGATGCTCAGTTTATTAGAATGACGGGTGCGGGGTTAAGGGAAAGCCATCCGCATGATGTTCAAATTACAAAAGAAGCGCCAAACTATTCACTATCTTAACTAGACGAGCAGGGAAGAAGATTTCTTCTCTGCTTTTTTCATGAAAGTAAGAAAGTATAACTTTTGAGTTAGAGAATTGTCTAGCTCCAATGCCTATCGCCTATCAAACTTCAGGTCTTCTCCCTACGATAAGTCAACATCGATTCGCTCACGCTCACCGTGTTTCCTATATCGCTGTCGTTGTCCCTTCCAGTTTGTACGGCGATAACCAAGGCACTTCCGCTTTTCTAAATAGGTAATTCATCTGTCTATTTTTTACGGTTGAGTTATGTTAAAATAACAAAAGTGTACTAATATGTTGGAGGGCTTTATATTGAAAATAAAAAAATATCGTAAATATGTTGCTAGTATGCTTGCGTTTATAATGTTAATGGGACTTTTTACAGGTTTAAATAAGGCTCAAGCAGAAGATATCCTAAATGTAAATGCTGATGGTGCTATTTTAATAGAAGCGGAAACAGGAAGAGTGCTTTACGCAAAAAATCCTGATCAAGTACTTGGTATTGCAAGTATGACAAAAATGATGACGGAATATCTACTTCTTGAAGCAATTGCAGAAAAACGAGTGAAATGGGATCAAGAATATGCTGTAAGTGAGTATGTTTACAAAGTTTCTCAGGATTATCCTTACTTATCTAATGTTCCACTACGCAGAGATGGAAAATATAATATTCGTGAATTATATCAAGCGATGACTATTTATTCAGCGAATGGTGCAACAATTGCGATTGCTGAAACAATAGCTGGCTCAGAAGCAAACTTTGTAAAAATGATGAATGAAAAGGCAGAAGAATTAGGATTGCAGGATTATAAGTTTGTTAACTCAACAGGCTTAAATAATTCTGATTTGAAGGGCTATCATCATACAGGGAATATTGAAGAAGAGAATGTGATGTCAGCAAGAGCGACTGCAAAACTCGCTTCTCATTTAATTAGCGATTTTCCTGAGGTCCTAGATACTGCTAGTACACCTAAGATGAAGTTCCGTGAAGGCACAGATGATGTTATACAAATGGATAACTGGAACTGGATGCTTCCAAGTCTTGTCTATGGGTATGAGGGTGTTGATGGTTTAAAAACAGGAACAACTGAATTTGCGGGATTATGCTTTACGGGCACTGCTGAACGAAATGGCACTCGTTATATTACTGTAATTATGAATGCCAAGGATGAGAATGGAAGTAACACGAATAAAAAAATTCGTTTTGATGAAACAAGAAAAATGTTTGATTATGCTTTTAGCAACTTTAATAAAGAAGAACTATTCCCTGGGAATTATCAAGTAAAAGGGAAAAAAACCTTACCTGTAATTAAAGGAAAAGAGGATAAGGTAAAGATTCAAACAAATGCACCTATTTCAATGGTTATTAAAAACGGGGAAAAGGAAAATTATAAACCTGAACTCGTTTTAGATAAAAAGAAACTAAACGATAAAGGTGAATTGACAGCGCCAATTAAAGAAGGAGAAAAGATTGGCACATTGACATTAAAAGTAGCAGATGGACAAGCTTTAAACTTTTTAACTGAAGATGGACAAAAAAATATTCAAGTTGATGTTGTAGCTGCTGAGGCTGTTGAAAAAGCAAACTGGTTTGTACTTATGATGCGCGGAGTAGGCGGTTTCTTCGGAAATGTTTGGGGAAGTATTTCTTCAACAGTAAAGGGCTGGTTTTAATAAAATGAGGGTTTCCTGTCTTGACAGGAAACCTTTTTTGTTGTTTATTTTCATTAGGGAAAGTAAATTATTCCGATTGAATTAATGATATTTTCCTTTCTATATTAATATTTACCCATCCATGGCAGATGGTATATGACAAAGGGGGATCACGATGAAGACAGGAACAGATCGAGTTAAACGAGGGATGGCAGAAATGCAAAAGGGCGGCGTCATTATGGATGTTGTCAATGCTGAACAGGCAAAGATTGCAGAAGAAGCAGGTGCTGTTGCAGTAATGGCACTAGAAAGAGTTCCATCAGATATTCGTGCGGCAGGCGGCGTTGCGAGAATGGCTGATCCTCGTATTGTTGAGGAAGTAATGAATGCAGTAACAATTCCGGTAATGGCGAAAGCACGTATCGGCCATATTGTTGAAGCACGTATACTTGAAGCGATGGGTGTAGATTACATAGATGAAAGTGAAGTATTAACTCCAGCTGATGAGGAATACCACTTGAACAAAAGAGACTATACAGTTCCATTTGTTTGCGGTTGCCGTGATTTAGGAGAGGCTGCACGCCGCATCGGTGAGGGTGCTGCAATGCTTCGTACGAAGGGTGAGCCAGGAACAGGAAATATTGTTGAAGCAGTGCGCCATATTAGAAAAGTGAATGCGCAAGTGCGTAAGGTAGTAGGCATGAATGAAGATGAGTTAATGACAGAGGCTAAGCTTCTAGGTGCACCTTATGAGCTATTGCTTGAGATTAAGAACCTAGGACGCCTGCCGGTTGTTAACTTTGCTGCTGGTGGTGTAGCAACACCTGCTGATGCTGCCCTTATGATGCAGCTTGGTGCGGATGGAGTCTTTGTTGGATCAGGTATTTTTAAATCAGAAAACCCGGCTAAATTTGCTCGAGCGATTGTTGAAGCGACAACACATTTCCAAGATTATAAATTAATTGCAGAGCTTTCAAAAGAGCTAGGTGCTCCGATGAAAGGGATTGAAATTTCTTCATTAGCTCCAGAAGCTCGCATGCAGGAACGCGGCTGGTAAGGAGAATAAATAATGGTTAAAGTAGGGGTTCTTGGGCTTCAAGGTGCCGTAAGGGAACATGTTCGTTCAATTGAGGAATGTGACGCTGAAGCGGTAGTGATTAAACGAATTGAACAGCTGAGTGAAGTAGATGGCTTAATCCTCCCTGGAGGAGAGAGTACAGCTATAAGGCGGTTAATTGATAAATACAACTTTATGGATCATTTGAAAGAGTTTGCTCAGTCAGGTAAACCAATGTTTGGGACATGTGCTGGCTTGATTTTATTAGCAAAGAATATTGTCGGTTATGATGAACCTCATATTGGTGTCATGGATGTAAAGGTAGAAAGAAATTCGTTTGGGCGTCAGAAGGATAGCTTTGAGGCTGACCTAGATATCGCTGATGTGGCAGAAGATTTTCAGGCTGTCTTTATTCGTGCCCCGCATATCGTACGTGTGGGAGAGAATGTAGAAATTCTAGCCAAACATAACGAGCGCATCGTAGCAGCTCGTGAAGGGAATATTCTTGGCTGTTCATTCCATCCAGAACTAACAGATGATCATCGCTTTACAGCCTACTTTGTTAATATGGTAAAAGAGGCGAAATCATAATTATTTGCATAATGTAGTTGCAAATTGTTAATAATTGTAGTAAATTATGAATTACTAAATTTTAATAGTTCAAAGCAATGAGAGGAACTAGTAACAGGAAATTCGTTCTTTAGAGAGCCGGTGGCTGGTGGAAATCGGTGAATGAAGCTTGTGAATCCATCCTCGAGCAAAGTATGGAACGCCTGTTTGGTTAGTAAATACTTTCGGTTAAAACCGTTATGAGTTTAAGGTGGAAGGCATATGCCTTCAACTAGGGTGGCAACGCGGGTAACTCTCGTCCCTTTTATAGGGACGGGAGTTTTTTGTGTTGTTGCGGAAAAAAATGAGGACAGCTTTATTAATAAAAGGAGGTTTAATCATGTTAGACATTAAGTATTTAAGAGCTAATTTTGAAGAAGTGAAAGGTAAGCTAGAGCATCGCGGAGAAGATCTTGGTGATTTAGGGAGATTTGAAGAGCTTGATGGAAGACGTCGTGAGTTAATTGTAGAAGCAGAGCAGCTGAAGAGCAAAAGAAATGAGGTCTCACAGCAAGTCGCTGTCTTAAAGCGTGAGAAACAGGATGCGGATCATTTAATCGCGGAGATGAGAGAAGTAGGCGATGAAATCAAGAAGCTTGATGATGAACTGAGGGAAGTTGAGGAGACTTTGGAGCATTTAATGCTTAGCATCCCAAATATTCCGCATGAAAGTGTGCCAGTTGGGGAGACTGAAGATGACAATGTTGAAGCTTGGAAATGGGGAGAAATTCGCGAGTTTAACTTTGAACCAAAACCACATTGGGATGTTGCAGATGAATTAGGGATTCTTGATTTTGAACGTGCAGGAAAGGTAACTGGAAGCCGTTTTGTTTTCTATAAAGGTCTTGGTGCAAGATTAGAACGTGCATTATTTAACTTTATGCTTGATCTTCATACAGATGAGCATGGATATAAGGAGGTCTTGCCGCCATACTTAGTCAATCGTGCAAGTATGACAGGTACAGGGCAGCTCCCTAAATTCGAAGAAGATGCGTTCCTTATTGAAAATGAAGATTATTTCTTAATTCCAACAGCCGAAGTACCAGTTACAAACATGCATCGCGATGAAATTTTAAGCGCTGAAGACCTACCTATTAATTATGCAGCATTTAGTGCTTGTTTCCGTTCTGAAGCTGGATCTGCTGGACGAGATACACGCGGACTTATTCGTCAGCATCAATTTAATAAAGTGGAGCTTGTGAAATTTGTAAAACCTGAAGATTCTTATGAAGAATTGGAAAAGCTAACAAAGAACGCAGAAAAGGTCTTGCAGCTATTAGGCCTTCCATATCGTGTACTTAGCATGTGTACAGGCGATCTTGGCTTCACTGCTGCGAAAAAGTACGATATCGAAGTTTGGATTCCGAGCTATGGCACGTATAGAGAAATTTCTTCTTGCAGTAACTTCGAAGCTTTCCAAGCGAGACGTGCTAATATTCGTTTCCGCCGCGAGCCAAAGGGCAAGCCTGAGGCTGTTCATACATTGAATGGGTCTGGCCTTGCGATCGGCCGTACGGTTGCCGCTATATTGGAAAATTACCAACAGGAAGACGGCAGTGTGATCATTCCAGAAGTTCTACGCCCGTATATGGGGAACAGGGATATTATTAAGCCTGAATAGTTATAAGTTCTGAGCGGGTCAAACCCCGCTCAGAAAAAATGTTTGAAATCCTGTTGACTTCATTTTAAATAAATGATATAGTATTTCTTGTCGATACGGAGGAATACCCAAGTCCGGCTGAAGGGATCGGTCTTGAAAACCGACAGGCGGGTCATACCGCGCAGGGGTTCGAATCCCCTTTCCTCCTCCATTTAAATTGACATCTAACATGCGCATAAATTGGAGATAAAATCGTTACAAGAGCTGTAACGATTTTTTTTTATGTTTATAAAATTATTATCTTTAAAAAAATAGTCGCCAACTGGCGACTATTTTTTTAATAATTGGGTTTGTCTTAAAAAGTCAGAAATGCGTTCGATCACTGGTTCAACGGATTCATCATCATTAATAATGTCATAATCATTAATGTTTAATCGGAGAACAGGACATGCGTTAAATGTATTAATCCAGTTTTCATAGCGGTAGTGCATTTCCTCCCAATAGGAAACAGGTGTTTGCTGTTCCATTGGACGGCCTCTTTCGTGAATACGAGAAAGGATGTCTTCAAGAGAACCCTCTAGATAGATAAGGAGATCTGGATGTGGGAAATAGGGAGTCATCACCATTGCATCAAATAGGCTTGTATATGTTTCATAATCAACCTTTGACATTGTTCCCTTTTCATAATGCATTTTTGCAAAGATCCCTGTGTCTTCATAAATAGAACGATCTTGTACAAAGCCGCCGCCATATTCAAAAATGCGCTTTTGATCTTTGAATCGTTCGGCAAGGAAATAAATTTGTAAATGGAAGCTCCAACGGTCAAAATCAGCATAAAATTTATCTAGGTATGGGTTTGTATCAACTTTTTCAAAAGAGGTGCGAAAGTTAAGTGCCTTAGCAAGCGCATTTGTCATGGTTGATTTTCCTACCCCTACTGTTCCAGCAATGGTAATCACTGAGTTTGCTGGAATCTCGTATTTGTTTCTAAGTTTCATGATTGAATGCTCCTCTTTTTTAATAATGTGGAAAGTGTATCTAGTATATATGTTAAGTCACTTTTATTTTTCACAAAATTTAAATGATCCCCGTTGAAGCGCAGCACTGGAATGTCAGGATGCTTCTCTTCGAATTCATTGATTGCATTCTCATAATCAATGGACAACTGCTCTAAGTAGAGCGGGCTTATATTTTTTTCTATTTCTCGCCCTCTCAGTTTGATACGCGTTAAGAGTGTTTCAAGGCTAGCATGTAAATAGATTACAACATTTGGCTTAGGCATATCCGCTGTCAGAATGTCATAGACCTTTAAGTACTTCTGGTATTCAGCTGTATTCAGAGATCGTCCAGCGAATATTAAATTTTTAAAAATATGGTAGTCTGCAACTACAGGCTTGTTTATATTTAAGTAGTGCTTGTTAATATCCCCTAACTGTTTATAACGATTACAGAGAAAAAACATTTCTGTTTGAAAACTCCATTCTTCAATGTCTTCATAGAATTTACCCAAAAATGGATTTTCATCAACAATTTCTTTCAGTAGTGCAAATTGAAACTGGTCGGCTACCGCTTTGGCAAGAGATGTTTTTCCGACACCAATTGGTCCCTCTACAGTAATAAAAGGTGTTCCCCACATAGATTGTCCTCCTACTCCGGCTCAATGTTCTTCTATTTTATCAATCTATATCAATCAGATTTATTCCATTCTAAATGACACAAAAGTTATTTTAACACACTATGAGGTGGGAGGGATATGGAATTAATAGTAGAAAGATGAATGAAAAAACAGCTGTACGCATTGACAGCTGTTTTTTCATTCATCTCTTTATAACGTTAAAATTTTCCGAAATTAAGAGCCAATTCTGTGGAAAGGATAAGCCTAGTTTCCAATAGCTCATCCCTCTTAAATTTAATTCTTTCATCAAATTAAATTTTGCCTGAATGGAACGGGCATCTTCAAACCATACTTCATGTTGCTTCCCTGCGTTATCTACATAGCGAAAGAAAGGAGCTTGGGCTTTGTAATCATATTGTATGGCTACATTGTTGTCTGCAGCAATCTGGATAGCTTGCTGAGGGCTGACAGCACGAGCCACTGATCCTTCCACAAATGGCAATGTCCAATCATATCCGTAAAGATTCTGGCCCATCATAATTTTCGTAGAAGGCATTTCGCTTATTGCATATTCGATTACATCTCTCACAGGCCCAATTGGAGAAACAGCCATAGCAGGGCCTCCACTATACCCCCATTCATATGTCATGATGACGACAAAATCAACAATTTCGCCGTGTGTCCTGTAGTCATGTGCTTCATACCATTCTCCAGGCTGATCTGCCCTCGTTTTAGGTGCAAGTGCTGTAGAAATCAGCCATCCCTCTTCTCGAAATCGCGCTTTGGCCTTACGAAGAAACTGATTATAGGCTTCCCGATCCTCTGGACGCAAAAATTCGAAGTCAAAGTGAATATCTCTGAATCCATATTTTTGTGCTGTCGTAACGATATTATTTAGAAATCGATCTTGTATGGGCATATCGTTAAGGAGGATTCGTCCGAGTTCAGCATTGAATTGGTCATTTTCCTGATTCGTGATCACCATCATTAATACATTATTGTTTGCACGTGCAATTGCAGGGAAATTATTAAGGAGCGGTTCTTTCAGAGAGCCATCACGGAGCGCTTGGAAGCTAAAGGGCGCTAAATATGTTAAATATGGTGCAGCATCTCTAGCACTTGCTTCTAAATTTGGTGCAACCGTTGTTCCTCTTGGCTCAACATACGCATTAAATTCCGCATTTTCCCTTGGGCGAGGTGGAATATAAAGTCGATAGCCAATCTGGAGCGGACGATTAATAGAAATTCCATTAACGGATGCAAGTTCTTGATAAGACATGCCAAATTTTCTTGATATTGAATATAAGCTATCACCAGACTGGACCCAGTAAAATTGGCCAACAATCGGAATGACTAGGGTTTGCCCAACTACGAGATTATTTGGATTGGGCAGTTCATTTGCTTCTACAATATCATTGACGCTTGATCCATACGCCTGAGCAATCCCTGTTAATGACTGATTTTGCTGAACAACATGGATTTGCAAGTTATTCCCCCCTTTTTTCAAAACAATGAGATTGTATATTTATTGAATAATGAAAACTCCAATGGAAAATTAGCACTACAACCATTTTATGAATAGAGGAAAGAAGAAATGATATAATTTATAAAGGATTATATTAAAGGGATGAGAATGAATGGTGCTGAATGAAAATGAAGATGAAATGTATATGTTTGAGGCGATAAAAGAAGCCAAAAAAGCAGAGGAACTGCAAGAAGTACCTATTGGAGCTGTTATTGTGCTAAATGGTGAAATTATTGCCCGGGCACATAATTTAAGAGAATCCAATCAAAATGCCATCGCACATGCAGAATTGCTTGCTATCGATCAAGCATGTGCTGCGTTAGGAACATGGAGATTAGAGGAAGCGGTTCTTTATGTGACACTCGAGCCCTGTCCTATGTGTGCTGGGGCTATTATGCTTTCCCGTGTAAAGAAGGTTGTATACGGTGCGGGTGACCCAAAGGGAGGCTGTGCAGGTACGCTGATGAACTTGCTCCAGGATGATCGATTTAACCATCGAAGTGAAGTGAAGTCAGGAGTCTTGGCAGATGAATGCGGTGCCCTTTTATCCTCTTTTTTTAGAGGGTTGCGGGAGCGTAAAAAAGTAGAAAAGAAACAAAGAAAGAGACAATTGGAGATTGATGCAGGAATTGACAGTGAATAGGCATTGATTTTTATATGGGATATGAGTATACTTAGAGTGTGTCATCAAATGACGCAACTAAATATGGTTTCAATTTTGCCGTGCTAGGTGGGGAGGTAGCGGTGCCCTGTAACTCGCAATCCGCTCTAGCGAGACTGAATCCCTTCCTGAGGCTGATTTCCTGTAGGGTCTGCCTTAAGTAAGTGGTGTTGACGCCTGGGTCCTGCGCAATGGGAATCCATGAACCATGTCAGGTCCGGAAGGAAGCAGCATTAAGTGGACACTCTCATGTGCCGCAGGGTTGCCTGGGCCGAGCTAACTGCTTAAGTAACGCTTATGGGCGTCAGTCGAAGGAAGGTGCACGGCAGTTTAATTATTATAAATGAAACTCATCTCATTCTTGAGATGAGTTTTTTATTTGATTTCTTTTAAAAAAGAATAAGGATACGTTATAATAGTTGAAGAGTATAAAGGAAGGGGGCGTGTCAATGAGTTATCAGGCTTTATATCGTGTTTGGCGGCCTCAAAGTTTCATCGACGTTGTTGGACAGGAGCATGTAACGAAGACATTGCAAAACGCCCTGCTTCAGCAAAAGATCTCACATGCTTATTTGTTCTCAGGCCCTCGTGGTACAGGCAAAACAAGTGCAGCGAAGATTTTGGCAAAAGCAGTTAATTGTGAGAGAGCTCCTATAAGTGAGCCATGTAATGAGTGTCCTTCATGTAAGGGAATTACAGATGGTTCAATCCCAGATGTGATTGAAATTGACGCAGCTTCGAATAATGGAGTGGAAGAAATTCGAGATATCAGGGATAAGGTGAAGTATGCACCGTCTTCAGTGAAATTTAAGGTCTACATTGTCGATGAAGTACATATGCTTTCCATTGGTGCCTTTAATGCGCTATTGAAAACATTAGAAGAACCGCCAAGGCATGTAATCTTTATTTTGGCAACAACAGAGCCTCATAAGATTCCGCTTACGATTATTTCAAGATGTCAGCGTTTTGATTTTAAACGAATTACGGCAAAGGCAATTGTAGGCAGGATGAAGCTGATTGTTGAAGAGACTGGTGTTCAGTGTGACGAACAAGCATTGCAAATTGTAGCAAGAGCGGCTGATGGAGGAATGCGTGACGCATTAAGCTTACTCGATCAAGCCATTTCCTTCAGTAAAGATGTGGTGACTTTAGAAGATGCTTTAACTGTCACTGGTGCTGTTTCACAAGACTTTCTTAATAAACTGGCTAATGCAGTCATGGAAAGAGATGCAGCATCTGGTTTAGGATTTCTTGAGGCACTGCTTTTTCAAGGAAAAGATCCTTCTCGATTCATAGAAGACTTTATTCTTTATTATCGAGATATGCTTCTTTTTAAAGCGGCTCCTCGTCTAGAGGAATCACTAGAACGAGTTATGCTTGATGAAGAGTTCCAGGCACTTGCGGATAAAGTGAAGCCAGAAGAGCTTTATGAACTAATTGAAGTATTGAATAAGGCACAGCAAGATATGCGGTGGACGAATCATCCGAGAATATTCCTTGAAGTTGCGATTGTTAAGCTTTGTCAACTAGAGAACAAAGGAGCACAAGCAACATCATCAGGGGATTTACAGCCTTTACTGCAAAAGATCAATGAACTCGAGCAGGAAGTAAGTAATTTAAAGCGTAATGGTCTTGTCGTAAACGAGGAAGCACAACCCGTCGTTCAAAAGAAGGCGCAAAGAAGTTCGCGAAAGGGATTTCAAGTACCTATTGGTAAGGTAAATGAAATATTGAAGCAGGCAACAAAAGGGGACTTGATGGCCATAAAGGGACATTGGGGTGACATGTTAAATCGACTTGTTCACAATCAAATGCGTTCACAAGCTGCTTTATTAAATGAGGCCGAACCTGTTGCTGCATCTCAAAATGCACTTATTATTAAATTTAAATATGAAATTCACTGTCAAATGGCTATGGATAATGTGAAGTTTCTTGACATATTGGCCAATATAATACATGAATTATTAGGGAAAAGAATGCAAATTTCAGGAGTACCTGATGAACAATGGCAAAAAATCCGAGAAGATTTTTTACTCACGCAGCGTGATGATGACTCGGGTGAGGAGATAAACTCAACCGAAGAAGAACCACTGATTGCTGAAGCAAAAAAATTATTTGGCTCTAACTTAGTAGAAATAATAGAATAAATTACATTTGGGGGTAAAAGAAATGCGTGGAATGGGAAATATGCAAAATATGATGAAGCAAATGCAAAAAATGCAAAAAAAGATGGCTGAGGCTCAAGAGAAGCTTGGTGAAGAAAGAATTGAAGGAACAGCTGGCGGCGGTATGGTAACAGTTGTTGTTTCCGGTCATAAAGAAGTAATTGAAGTGAATATTAAAGAAGAGGTTGTCGATCCAGAAGATATTGAAATGCTTCAAGATCTTGTGTTAGCTGCTACAAATGATGCATTGAAGAAGGCAGAAGAGTTAACTAATAATACAATGGGTCAATTTACTAAAGGGATGAATCTCCCAGGAATGTTCTAAGTCAACTTTTCTAGGAGGAATAGATATGCATTATCCTGAACCGATATCAAAGCTGATTGACAGCTTTATGAAATTGCCAGGTATCGGCCCGAAAACGGCCGCTCGTCTGGCTTTTTTTATATTAAGTATGAAGGAAGATACTGTACTTGATTTCGCCAAAGCTTTAGTCAATGCAAAAAGAAATCTGACGTATTGCTCTGTTTGCGGTCATATCACAGATCAGGATCCCTGCTATATATGTGAAGATCAGAAAAGGGATCGAACGGTTATCTGTGTGGTCCAAGATCCGAAAGATGTAATAGCGATGGAAAAAATGAAAGAATATCATGGTCTATATCATGTCTTACAAGGTGCAATCTCACCAATGGATGGAATTGGACCAGAAGATATTAATATTCCTAACCTTTTAAAGAGGCTTCAGGATGATACCGTACAAGAGGTAATCCTTGCAACGAACCCGAATATAGAGGGAGAAGCTACAGCAATGTATATTTCAAGACTTATAAAACCATCGGGTATTCGTGCAACACGTATTGCACATGGACTGCCTGTTGGAGGAGATCTTGAGTATGCTGATGAGGTAACACTATCAAAGGCATTAGAAGGAAGAAGAGAAGTTTAAAGTAATGGAGGCGGAATAAATGTTATTTCGCAGAAAGGGCTGGCTTCGTAAGGAATTTGATGATCAGCTATTAGAAAAGGCAAATGAAATGAAGGCCACATGGATAAGTCAAAAGGAACTTGTTGAGAAAAGCTTTGATCCGTCTGCAGAGGCTGGCTGTCAGGCGAAAATTGCAGAAGCAAAATATTTTCTTCTTTTTAAAGAAGTAAAGAAAAGAAAGATAACGATTAGAAAATAAATAATGCCTGTCCTTCTCTCTAGGTCTATTTTGTACGTCAATATCATAAATTGATAGTACAAGTATCCAGAGGGGAGGATTTTTTTGTTGGAGCCTATCGTGGTTATCTCCATATTAGGGGGATTAATTGTATTGTTATTATTTATAGGTGCACCAATAAAACCAGTTAAGTTCATTGGCCAAGGTATTACTAAATTACTCATTGGTGCCCTTTTTTTATTCTTTCTTAATGCATTTGGTAATCAATTCGGAATCCATGTACCTATAAACTTAATCACTTCTACTGTATCTGGCTTTTTAGGGATTCCTGGTTTATTTGCATTAGTTGCTATTCAAACTTGGGTTATTTAATGAATAGGACAGCTGATCTCATTTAGAGGCTGTCCTATTATTTTTTTTGAAAAGCCGTTGACAGTTTGAATTGCTGGTGGTAATATATTAAAAGTCATCACAATGACTTATGCGAAACACTTTAAAAAAGTTGTTGACATAAGAAATTGTAAATGATATATTTATTAAGTCGCTTACGAGAGTTAAGTAAGAACTTCTTTCTATTAAAGAAGCGAACGACATTGATCTTTGAAAACTGAACGAACAAAAACGTCAACGTTTTAAATTTTTATTTATGAGCTAATCAACTCTTTATTGGAGAGTTTGATCCTGGCTCAGGACGAACGCTGGCGGCGTGCCTAATACATGCAAGTCGAGCGAATCTGAGGGAG
>NZ_JBIACJ010000026.1:0-8022 GCF_042865275.1 Cytobacillus mangrovibacter
TGCGGAAGGGATAAGTGCTGAAAGCATCTAAGCATGAAGCCCCCCTCGAGATGAGATTTCCCATAGCGTCAAGCTAGTAAGACCCCTGAAAGATGATCAGGTTGATAGGTTTGAGGTGGAAGCGTGGTGACACGTGGAGCTGACAAATACTAATCGGTCGAGGACTTAACCAAAAACGAAAGGCGAAGGCGACTGTTCAGCTTTGAGAGACGTTGGAAAGCCAGCACTGCAAATCCTGCTTTTGGATTTGTAGAGATGGATTGAAACGGCCGAAAAGCTAGGAGCCGTAGCTGGACAAAATGATTAATGATTACTCTATCTTCTTCTTCTGCATTATCTAGTTTTGAGGGAACAAAACCTCAGGTAAAAAAATAGTCTGGTGACGATAGCGAGAAGGTCACACCCGTTCCCATCCCGAACACGGCAGTTAAGCTTCTCAGCGCCGATGGTAGTTAGGGGCTGTCCCCTTGTGAGAGTAGGACGCCGCCAGGCAAAGTAAAAGAGTACCCAACGGGTACTCTTTTTTGTAGACAAAAGGGCCCTCAACGGGGGCCAATTAAGTATAAATCTCTGGATGAGTTACCTTTCTTAACTGTTTTAAAAAGTATTTATATTTAGGATTACTCGTGTCTGTTGAAATTAAGTCCACTTCACAGTCTGTGCATATAAAAGAAGTGTATAGATGTATTCCCTTTTGTTTTGCTTGCTCGCAAATGACACACTCTTCCTCCATATGCTTCTTTGCCATAAGCATACCCAATCGCTCCACCTCCATACACCAAGTCTATCCCGATTTGTATTATTGTATACAATTTTAGGAAAATTCAACCTTTAAATCCCATCTAATTATTATTGTATGATTTAAACTTAATTTGGTTGTATGTCTATAATGGAATTCTTTTGAGAAAGTATCACTTTAACTGGGTATTTGGTAAAATAGATGAGACTCTAACAATAATATTTGGTGATTAAAAAATGGATCAGAAAAGAATGCCTTTATTTAAACAATTAATAAATCATGCAGAGCAAAGCCCTTTATCGCTTCATGTTCCAGGGCATAAGTATGGGGAAATTCTTATAGATGAAGCCAAAGGCTACTATAATGAATTACTTAAACTAGATGCAACAGAGCTCACCGGGTTGGATGATCTCCATTCACCTGATGGGGTTATAAAAGAGGCAGAAGAGCTGCTTGCTCAATTATATGAGGTGAAAAGGAGCTTTTTCTTAGTAAATGGATCGACGGTTGGAAATTTAGCAATGATAATGGCTGCGCTTAAGGAAAATGATACGGTCCTTGTGCAGAGGAATTGTCATAAATCAATTTTGAATGGAATTAATCTTGCTAAGGCTGAACCTGTCTTCTTAGGTCCAATTTTTGATGAGGATTGGGGAATTGCGAGGGCGGTAACTTTAAGTACTATTAAACAGGCAATAGAAAAGTATCCCCATGCAAAAGCCGTAGTACTTACATATCCCAATTATTATGGGATGGCGGATGAAATAGAGGGGATCATTGAATTAGCCCATCTTAATAATATTCCTGTTTTAATTGATGAGGCACATGGGGCTCATTTTGTAGGTGGAGCACTTTTTCCAAAGTCAGCTGTGCAATTGAAAGCAGATATTGTTGTTCAATCTGCCCATAAAACACTTCCTGCTATGACGATGGGGGCGTATCTACACTTTAACAGTGAGCTGCTGTCAGAGAATGTTGTGAGCCAATATCTCCATATTTTGCAGTCGAGCAGTCCTTCTTATCCAATCATGGCTTCACTTGATATGGCTAGATACTATTTAGCTACGTTTACTAATGAAGATGCTGATTACTTAGGGAAGAAGATAAATGAACTTAGAAGTGAACTTCAGAAACTAAATGGAATTAAAGTATTATCTTATAAAAAGGGAATGGGCGACCCTTTAAAAATAACGATTCAATCAACTACTTCGTTAAGCGGTTATGAAATCCAAAGATTACTTGAGGGTGAAGGGATCTACACGGAGATGGCTGATCCCTATAATATAGTCCTTGTATTTCCATTGTTGAAGGCTAGTATGCCCTATTCAATTAAGGAAGTTATTAGCCGTTTCGAAGCTGCATTGAACCCGATTATCATGTCAGAAAAGGAAAAGGCGAAAATCGTGTTTAAAAAGCCTGCTATCACGAAATTAGCCTTAAACTCAGAAGAAATGGCAGCTTCTCAAATAGGGGTTGTTCCATTGGAGAAAGCGGTCGGCGGAATTTGCGCCCAGCTTATCATTCCATATCCACCTGGAATACCTTTGTTATTTCCTGGGGAAATAATAAGCAGGGAGGATATAGATAATATCAATCTGCTTATAGAATCTGGAGCTAGATTTCAAGGGGATAGCACATTTAAACATGGCGAAATAAACATATATTTGACCTGACTGAATATATTATTACTGGATCAGCATGGAGGCTAACAAATGGAAAAAGGAATATTTATTACAGTAGAAGGTCCTGAGGGTGCAGGAAAAACAACAGTTATTGGTATGCTTTCACAAAGGTTAATAGAAGAAGGCTATCAAGTCCTGCAAACTAGAGAACCCGGAGGAATAGAGATTGCAGAACAGATACGAAATGTAATCCTTGATAAAAGAAACACAAGCATGGATGCTAGAACAGAGGCTCTTTTGTATGCAGCTGCAAGAAGACAGCATTTAGTTGAGAAGGTTCTTCCAGCTCTTGAAAAAGGGTATATTGTTTTATGTGATCGTTTTATAGATAGTTCTTTAGCTTATCAGGGCTATGCACGTGGTTTAGGGATGGACGAAGTGTTTTCCATTAATCGCTTCGCAATTGAAGAAATGATGCCAAAGCTTACATTGTATTTTGATATTGAACCAGAGTTAGGTTTAGAAAGAATTAATAAGCATCAGGATAGAGAAGTGAACCGACTGGATTTGGAAAATCTTGAATTTCATAGAAATGTCCGTGAAGGCTATACTAAATTAATCAATGATTATCCAGAACGTATGTATAAAATAAATGCTTCCCAGCCGATTGAGTCGGTTTACATGGAAGCAAAGAGAAAACTAATGGAGATCATTCAGCAAGAAGAACTAAAGAAGCCTTAAAGAGATGTTGTCTTTAAGGCTTTTTTGCACCCTGATTTATAAATATTCCATTTTTCAACAATGAATTTAATATGTCTGTCCCCTAATTAATTGTTATAATGGAGATAGAAAGATTACGGAAAAATGAAAGGGGCTGAAAATATGAAACTTATATTAGCGGTTATTCAAGATCAGGACAGCAGTAAATTATTAAAGGCATTAGTGGACCATAACTTTCGTGCGACTAAGTTAGCAAGTACTGGGGGATTTCTGAAATCAGGAAATACAACCTTCATGATTGGTACAGAGGATATTCGTGTGGATAAGGCATTACAAATAATAAAAGAAAACTGTCAGTCAAGAGACCAGCTAGTTGCCCCAATTTCCCCAATGGGAGGAAATGCTGATTCATATGTACCGTATCCGGTAGAGGTGGAGGTCGGTGGTGCTACTGTATTTGTACTGCCAATCGAAAGTTTCCATCAATTTTAGATAATAAACCTCTATAGCGATAAAGTCAGAGAGATTTAAGGTCTTTTAATAAATATATTTATGTAAGCGGTGATGATTTTGGCTAAGACGTGGGAACAGCTTCAGGAGACGCAGCCGATTGTTTTGAAAATGTTTAAAAATACGATATTAAAAAAGCGGCTTGCCCACGCTTACTTGTTTGAAGGGATGAAGGGAGCTGGAAAACGGGAGGCAAGCACTATTTTGGCTAAAAGTGTATTTTGCCAATCTCCAGTAGATGGCTACATCCCTTGTGAAGACTGCTTAAACTGCAAAAGAATTAACAGCGGAAATCATCCCGATATACATGTTGTTGAACCAGATGGGCTGTCCATAAAGAAAAATCAGATTCACTCTTTACAAGAGGAGTTTTCTAAAACAGGTGTTGAATCGAATAAAAAGTTGTATATGATTGTTCATGCAGATCGAATGACGGTCAATGCGGCTAACAGTCTATTGAAATTTCTCGAAGAGCCACATCCTCAAACCATTGCCATTTTGATGACAGAACAGTCACAACGAATTCTTCCTACCATCCTATCACGCTGCCAAATGATTTCATTTAAGGCTCTTTCGCCTGATCAAATGATTGAAATACTGACATCTAATGGGGTAGAACCGCATATGGCACCAATACTAGCCCAGCTTACCAATAATTTAGATGAAGCGCTCGAATATAGTCGAAATGATTGGTTTGTACAAGCACAAAAAATAGTGTTAAAATTATATGGAGTGCTTAAAAAAAATCCACTTGAAGCAATGGTAACACTTCAGGAGGAGTGGTTTTTTCACTTTAAAGAGAAAGAGCAAGTGGATCATGGTTTAGACCTATTATTACTTATTTTTAAGGATTTATTATATATTAAGCTAGGCAAACAGGATCAGATTGTCTATCTAAACGAAAAAATACGTTTAGAGCAATTTGCGTTGCATTCCTCTAGCAAGCAGCTATCAGAACAAATGACAGTGATCTTGGAAGCAAAGAGGAAATTGCAGGCAAATATGAATCCGCAGCTGTTAATGGAACAGCTTGTATTGAAATTGCAGGAGGGGTCTTCATTTGTATGATGTAGTAGGTGTGCGCTTTAAAAAAGCGGGCAAAATATATTATTTTGATCCCGGCGGATTAACAATTGCAAAGGATGACTTTGTTATTGTTGAAACGGTTCGAGGAGTTGAATACGGCAAGGTAGTCGTAGCTCCAAAAAAGGTTGATGAGCATGATGTTGTGCTTCCCTTGAAAAAGGTTCTCCGAATTGCGGATCAAAAGGATCGAATGATTGTTGAAGAAAACAAGCAAGCTGCAACTGAAGCCTATGAAGTTTGCTGTGAAAAGGTAAATACTCATCAATTAGATATGAAACTAGTTGATGTTGAATATACATTTGACCGAAACAAAGTGATTTTCTTCTTTACTGCTGATGGAAGAGTTGATTTTCGTGAGCTGGTAAAGGATCTAGCGGCAATTTTTCGGACAAGGATTGAATTGCGACAGATCGGGGTAAGAGATGAGGCGAAAATGCTGGGTGGAATTGGCCCTTGTGGAAGGATGCTCTGCTGTTCAACATTTTTAGGTGATTTTGACCCCGTGTCGATTAAGATGGCAAAGGATCAAAATCTTTCATTAAACCCAACAAAAATATCTGGTCTTTGCGGCAGGCTTATGTGCTGCTTAAAGTATGAGAATGATGAATATGAGGCTGCAAAAGAGCAGTTGCCGGACGTAGGGGAATGGATCGAAACGCCTGAAGGTCCTGGTAAAGTAGTAGGTTTGAATATTTTAGAACGGGTACTTCAAGTGAATGTGACCTCTGAGGATCGAATTCTTGAATATACGCTTGATGAAATAATAAAACAGGGTGCTGTATCAGTTCAATCCACAGATTAATGAGGTGGAATACGTGGATAAAAAGGAAATCTTTGACTCAGTAAGTAGTATGGAAGCCCAAATTGGACATTTATATCAGCAGCTTGGTGAGTTAAAGCAGCATTTGGCAGAAATACTTGAAGAGAATAATTCATTAAAGCTGGAAAATAACCATTTGAGACAGCATTTAGAGCTACAGACTAAAGAGGTAGAAAAGCCAAGTAAAAAGAATCCATCAGCGAATGTAAAAGCAAAATCATCTGCTGAAAAGTTACTTGATATTGGAGAAGGTTATGATAACCTAGCTCGACTGTATCAAGAAGGCTTTCATATATGTAATCTGCATTTTGGGAGCCCGCGGAAAGAGGGAGACTGCTTATTCTGCTTATCTTTCCTTAATAAGAAATAATAATGATGGCCTTCCTATCAAAGGAAGGCTATTTTTCTCGTACCTACATCTATATATTTGGAGGAAAATGAATGGACTTTTTAAAGGAAGATGAACGATTAGACTATTTGCTTGCCGAGGATTTACGAATTATTCAAAGCCCTTCTGTTTTCTCATTTTCACTTGATGCTGTATTATTAGCAAGATTTGTTTATGTGCCCATACAAAAAGGGAACTTAATTGATCTGTGTAGTGGAAATGGTGTGATCCCCTTATTCTTAAGTGCAAGAACAAAGGGGATGATAACAGGTGTTGAAATTCAGGAAAGACTCTTTGATATGGCTACAAGAAGCATTGAATACAATCACCTTCAGGAACGTTTACACATGATCCATGGGGATATTAAAGATATGCCTAAACGTTTAGGCTATGGTAAATTTGATGTTGTTACATGTAACCCCCCTTATTTTCCAACTCCTTCATCTGATGAAATGAATGAGAATGAACATTTGGCGATTGCCCGTCATGAAATCCTCTGTACATTGGAGGATGCAATTCAAGCTTCTAGTCACTTAGTGAAGCAGGGCGGGAAGGTGGCCTTTGTTCATCGTCCAGGAAGACTTCTTGATATTGTGACGTTAATGCGGAAGTATAAGCTTGAACCGAAGAAGATCCAATTTGTTTATCCTAAGCAAGGGAAGGAAGCAAATACGTTGCTTATTGAAGCGACAAAGGATGGGAATCCCGATTTAAAAATATTGCCGCCGCTGATTGTATATAATGAAGGAAATGAATATACGCCTGAGATAAAGGAAATCTTGTATGGAACCTAATCATTATTTTTATGTGCTCCACTGTAAAGATGGCAGTATGTATGCAGGTTATACTAATAATTTAGCTAGGCGAATAAAGCTTCATAATGAAGGCAAGGGGGCTAAATATACAAGGGGAAGAGGCCCGGTAGAGCTAATCTTTTCAAAGGCTTATGATAATAAAGGGGATGCATTACGGGCAGAATACGAATTTAAGCAATGGACTCGGAAAAGGAAAGAAGACTTTTTAGTAAAGGAAACAGGTGGTTCGTATGTGGCAGCAAAAAAGCTTTAATAATGAAGAACATAAGGGGATTTTGTACTTAGTTCCTACACCGATTGGCAATCTTGAGGATATGAGCTTTCGAGCAATAAGAATAATGAAGGAAGCAGATGTCATTGCAGCAGAGGATACGAGAAATACAAAAAAACTGTGTAATTACTTTGAGATTGAAACACCGATTATAAGCTACCATGAGCATAATAAATTAATTAGTGGGCAAAAGCTTCTTGAAAAATTGACTGCGGGAGCAAAAATTGCCCTTGTAAGTGATGCTGGGATGCCGACGATCTCTGATCCTGGCTATGAGCTGGTTGCAGCGGCAACGGCTGAACAATTAACGGTTGTGCCTCTCCCAGGTGCAAATGCTGCCTTGACTGCACTAATTGCATCTGGGCTAAATCCACAGCCTTTTTACTTTTATGGATTTCTAAATCGGCAGAAAAAGTCGAAAAAAAAGGAACTAGAAGAACTCGCGAAGATTTCTGCTACCACTATACTATATGAGGCACCACACCGTCTGAAAGAAACACTGACGCTTATTGATGAGCAGATGGGTGATAGGAAGATTGTTCTTTGCCGTGAATTAACAAAGAGATATGAAGAGTTTATTAGAGGAACGGTAAAGGAAGTATTGGAGTGGGCAACAAATGAAGAAGTTAGAGGAGAATTTTGTTTGATTATAGAAGGTTCCTCAGAGGAGCCACAGGAAGAAATAGCATGGTGGGAGGAAATGTCTGTTGAAGCACATGTGGATCAGTATATGACAGTGCATGGAATGACTAGCAAGGATGCCATTAAGCAAGCTGCAAGTGACCGTGGTTTAAGTAAGAGGGAAGTATATCACGCCTTTCATATTAAGGAATAAAGAAAAGGAGGCTGGGACATAACTAGCTTCAAATATAGAAAAAGGTGAATTTGAGCGCACTCAAATTCACCTTTTTCTATATTTTCGTTTAAACTCTTCTATTACCTTAGTTGTTTGCAGTGAACTTTCTTAAATTCACTGCCATTAATGCGAGCCCCATTTCGTTCTCTACCTTCGATTTTCCTCGTACAGAAAATCGAGTGAAACGCAAATTAG
>NZ_JBIACJ010000027.1:0-2893 GCF_042865275.1 Cytobacillus mangrovibacter
CCACGCTTCCACCTCAAACCTATCAACCTGATCATCTTTCAGGGGTCTTACTAGCTTGACGCTATGGGAAATCTCATCTCGAGGGGGGCTTCATGCTTAGATGCTTTCAGCACTTATCCCTTCCGCACATAGCTACCCAGCGATGCCCTTGGCAGAACAACTGGTACACCAGCGGTGCGTCCATCCCGGTCCTCTCGTACTAAGGACAGCTCCTCTCAAATTTCCTGCGCCCACGACGGATAGGGACCGAACTGTCTCACGACGTTCTGAACCCAGCTCGCGTACCGCTTTAATGGGCGAACAGCCCAACCCTTGGGACCGACTACAGCCCCAGGATGCGATGAGCCGACATCGAGGTGCCAAACCTCCCCGTCGATGTGGACTCTTGGGGGAGATAAGCCTGTTATCCCCGGGGTAGCTTTTATCCGTTGAGCGATGGCCCTTCCATGCGGAACCACCGGATCACTAAGCCCGACTTTCGTCCCTGCTCGACTTGTAGGTCTCGCAGTCAAGCTCCCTTGTGCCTTTACACTCTACGAATGATTTCCAACCATTCTGAGGGAACCTTTGGGCGCCTCCGTTACACTTTAGGAGGCGACCGCCCCAGTCAAACTGCCCACCTGACACTGTCTCCTGCCCCGATAAGGGGCATGGGTTAGAATTTCAATACAGCCAGGGTAGTATCCCACCAATGCCTCCACCGAAGCTGGCGCTCCGGCTTCCAAGGCTCCTACCTATCCTGTACAAGCTGTACCGAAATTCAATATCAGGCTACAGTAAAGCTCCACGGGGTCTTTCCGTCCTGTCGCGGGTAACCTGCATCTTCACAGGTACTATAATTTCACCGAGTCTCTCGTTGAGACAGTGCCCAGATCGTTACGCCTTTCGTGCGGGTCGGAACTTACCCGACAAGGAATTTCGCTACCTTAGGACCGTTATAGTTACGGCCGCCGTTTACTGGGGCTTCAATTCAGAGCTTCGCTTGCGCTAACCCCTCCTCTTAACCTTCCAGCACCGGGCAGGCGTCAGCCCCTATACTTCGCCTTGCGGCTTCGCAGAGACCTGTGTTTTTGCTAAACAGTCGCCTGGGCCTATTCACTGCGGCTCTTCGAGGCTTTAACACCCCAAAGAGCACCCCTTCTCCCGAAGTTACGGGGTCATTTTGCCGAGTTCCTTAACGAGAGTTCTCTCGCTCACCTTAGGATTCTCTCCTCGCCTACCTGTGTCGGTTTGCGGTACGGGCACCTTTTCCCTCGCTAGAGGCTTTTCTTGGCAGTGTGGAATCAGGAACTTCGGTACTATATTTCCCTCGCTATCACAGCTCAGCCTTCACGCAAACGGGATTTTCCTCGCTTGCAGCCTAACTGCTTAGACGCACATATCCAGCAGTGCGCTTACCCTATCCTTCTGCGTCCCCCCATTGCTCAAACGGTAAAGAGGTGGTACAGGAATATCAACCTGTTGTCCATCGCCTACGCTTTTCAGCCTCGGCTTAGGTCCCGACTAACCCTGAGCGGACGAGCCTTCCTCAGGAAACCTTAGGCATTCGGTGGATGGGATTCTCACCCATCTTTCGCTACTCATACCGGCATTCTCACTTCTAAGCGCTCCACCAGTCCTTACGGTCTAGCTTCAACGCCCTTAGAACGCTCTCCTACCACGGACATCGTAAGATGTCCATCCACAGCTTCGGTGATACGTTTAGCCCCGGTACATTTTCGGCGCAGAGTCACTCGACCAGTGAGCTATTACGCACTCTTTAAATGGTGGCTGCTTCTAAGCCAACATCCTGGTTGTCTAAGCAACTCCACATCCTTTTCCACTTAACGTATACTTTGGGACCTTAGCTGGTGGTCTGGGCTGTTTCCCTCTTGACTACGGATCTTATCACTCGCAGTCTGACTCCCATGGATAAGTCTTTGGCATTCGGAGTTTGTCTGAATTCGGTAACCCGATGGGGGCCCCTAGTCCAAACAGTGCTCTACCTCCAAGACTCTTACTACATGAGGCTAGCCCTAAAGCTATTTCGGAGAGAACCAGCTATCTCCAAGTTCGATTGGAATTTCTCCGCTACCCACACCTCATCCCCGCACTTTTCAACGTGCGTGGGTTCGGTCCTCCATTCAGTGTTACCTGAACTTCAACCTGGACATGGGTAGATCACCTGGTTTCGGGTCTACGACCACATACTACATTCGCCCTATTCAGACTCGCTTTCGCTGCGGCTCCGTCTGTTCAACTTAACCTTGCATGTAATCGTAACTCGCCGGTTCATTCTACAAAAGGCACGCTATCACCCATTAACGGGCTCTAACTACTTGTAGGCACACGGTTTCAGGATCTCTTTCACTCCCCTTCCGGGGTGCTTTTCACCTTTCCCTCACGGTACTGGTTCACTATCGGTCACTAGGGAGTATTTAGCCTTGGGAGATGGTCCTCCCTGCTTCCGACGGGATTTCTCGTGTCCCGCCGTACTCAGGATCCACTCTGGAGGGAACGAAGTTTCAACTACAGGGCTTTTACCTTCTCTGGCCGGCCTTTCCAGACCTGTTCATTTACCTCGTTCCTTTGTAACTCCGTATAGAGTGTCCTACAACCCCAAGAGGCAAGCCTCTTGGTTTGGGCTAATCCCGTTTCGCTCGCCGCTACTCAGGGAATCGCTTTTGCTTTCTCTTCCTCCGGGTACTTAGATGTTTCAGTTCCCCGGGTCTGCCTTCAATACCCTATGTATTCAGGTAAAGATTCTATCCCATTACGGATAGAGGGTTCCCCCATTCGGAAATCTCCGGATCAAAGCTTACTTACAGCTCCCCGAAGCATATCGGTGTTAGTCCCGTCCTTCATCGGCTCCTAGTGCCTAGGCATTCACCGTGCGCCCTTTCTAACTTAACCT
>NZ_JBIACJ010000028.1:0-1894 GCF_042865275.1 Cytobacillus mangrovibacter
AATTGAGTAGGAGGGGGTGATTAACCTCCGACCTCTCACACCACCGTACATACGGTTCCGTATACGGCGGTTCAATTAAGATAATTGACGCAAGATTTTATAACGGTCTTGTAGACTTTTAAGCCCTCGGTCACTCCAATAAGAGTTGTCGAGGGTTTTGTGTAATACAGGACTATTTGAAATGCGCCAATAGCCTTTACGGCTATTTCCCCATTCATAGGCTTTCCACTCAGGTACACCTAAGTTTATAAGATTGCGCACTTTTGTCTTTGGCTTCTTCCAGTTTTTCCATAAGCACATGCGAAGCCTTCTTCGAACCCAACCATCTAATTCGCTGAAAACAGTTTTCGTATCAGCTAACGCAAAATATCCACACCATCCTATTAAATATTGGTTCAGTTTCTGAATCCGATATTCCATTGGATACGGCATCTTTCTTGAGGTGATTTCTCGTACTTTCTTCTTCATTCGTTTCAGGCTTTCTTTTGCGATGCGAACTTTTGGCTCTTTGGAAGATGTGAAACTAATCCCTAGAAACTTCCGTTTCCATGGTCGGTCTACTGCCGTCTTCTTTTCATTCACTTTCAAACGAAGTTTTCCCTCAATGAATCGTTGAATGCTCGCCCTTGTTCGTTCTCCTGCCCGTTTTGATTTCACATAAATATTACTGTCATCGGCGTAACGAACAAATTTATGTCCTCTGGCTTCTAATTCCTTGTCTAGTTCATCTAGCACAATGTTAGAAAGTAGCGGACTTAAGGGCCCACCTTGTGGTGCTCCTTCTTCTGTACTCGAAACGACACCGTTAATCATTACTCCAGCTTGTAGATATTTGCGAATTAGCTTTAGTAAAGGTTTCTCCTTAATTCTCTTCGCTAATGTACTCATGAGCCTGTCATGGTTTACCTTGTCAAAGAACTTTTCTAGGTCCATGTCTACTACCCATCTGTATCCTTCTTTGATATATCCTTTTGCTTTCCTTACTGCATCATGGGCACTTCGGTTTGGACGAAAGCCATAACTATGTTCGGAGAACGTCGGGTCATATATTTTGGATAATACTTGGGCTATTGCTTGTTGAATCAAACGGTCTGTCACAGTTGGAATACCTAGTAACCGAACACCGCCATCAGGTTTCGGGATTTCGACTCTTCGGACAGGCATTGGTTCATAAGTACCCTTGAGAATTGCCTCTCTGATAGGTAACCAATTTTCGATTAAGTGCTGTCGTAGGATTTGTACGGGCATCATATCTACTCCATGGCTTCCTTTATTTTGTTCTACACGCTTTAGCGCTTGAAGCATATTCTCCCGTGACAGGATTTGATTCAAAAGCATTGTTATTCTTCCTTCCGTGAATAGCTAATCTTCTTATGCCAGTAGTCACTCCACCCTCCAAGAGATCCCCCACGGGATTCACCGTTTCCTTCCTCAAGTGAGGTACTGCGTTTTCTGTGTTCATCATGACTCACTGAATGCCAAAGGGCTATTCTCTCTTAATTGTTCGGTCCTTCCGAATCGTTCTAGACCGATTCGTACTATGACCTCTGCTGACTTCTGATGGTTCAGCTGCTTATCACTAAGCAGGTTATGAAGAGTACTTCACGTGTCCATCAGACCTCCCCGGGTAAGAGTGTAATCTTTCCTTCCATCTATCTGCTTCATTTACTCGATATCACCTTCGGCAGAAAGGATTTTGTCTTGTATTGCAGACTCATCCAATGATACCTAGCCTTATATGAAGTTCGTGTTCCTCAGACCGGAAGTTTGCCGCCCGCTTCCTTCAGATTCCGCGTCACCGCGGACACCCTTGCGCTAAGCTAACCGCTACTTCTGCCTTCACGGCTCGGGACTTTCACCCTAGAGATTACACCCATGCCGGGCGCACAATAAA
>NZ_JBIACJ010000029.1:0-1780 GCF_042865275.1 Cytobacillus mangrovibacter
CCTCCCTCTATAAATATTGATTTATCAACGGTTTGACCCGTTGGTGGGGTGTCAAAAAAATATTTTTCGACACGCTTCCTAACATTACTTTCATATTATGTGAATCTATTCCAACACATGGGTACGCTTCGCGGTCACTACTAGAAAAAGATGGTAAGTAGTGCTAGTGAATTATGCGATGCACAATGGATCTCTGCGTAACTTATGATGACGTACCCTCCCATGTCTCTGGGCATCTGTGTGCCTACATTCCTTCGTTCGGTCTAGTCATAAGGCAGAGGCTAGCGAAGCTCCTATAGGGACTCTAAGTCGAATGGAAAAAATGATGCCAGCTTCTCCGTGTCATCCTGTTGTCTAGGTCTTTTAAGGGGATGTAGAACTTACATAGCCTCTGCGAGACTAGGAATATCCCTCATCATTCGCCGTGCGTCAAACGCTTTGTGCTTGATACATATTCCATGTAACACCTTTAGTAGTTTTCCACATAGAACCACGATGGATTGCTTCTTTCGTAACGGATTAACCTTACGGTTTGTGTAATACTCGTGTAGCTTTTGAAAGGCTTCGTTGTGGCGAATCATCGGCATCATCACTCGGAATAGAAGGGCGCGTAACTTTCTTCTGCCCCGTTTGGAGATGCGCTTTTGCCCTTTGTGCTGGCCGGAGGAGTTTTCACGTAACGTTAATCCCGCGAGTTTAATTATTTGGCGTGGATCTTCATAGTGTGAAAAGCTTCCGATTTCAGCTAACAAATCAACAATTGTTGTATCTCCAAGCCCTTGAACCGTTGAGAGCCATTCGTACTCTACAGATGTTTGTACCAGCTCAACTAAGTGCTGTGTAATGCTTTCGATTTCTAGTTCTAACTGATTGAAACGACGAACGAGTGAGGCGATTTCAAAACGGGCCATCTCACGTCCTTCTGTTACTCCGATGGAGTCAGCTGCAACTTTAATCAAACGTGTAGCTTTCGGTTTCTGAGGAGATTTCATCCCCTCTACTTGGCGGTACCTAATGAGCAATTCATCGGGCTGTTTCTGATGAAGATCACTCGGAAAAGGGGTACATTCGAGTGCAGCCAGTGCCATTTTTCCGAACTTCGGAAATACCTGAGTAAATTCAGGAAAATAGCGATCTAACCATCGAATCATCATGTTTTTGACTGAACCTAGTTCTTCAGTTAACTTGCCTCGAAACGTTGATCCAACGCGCAACTCTGCTTCCACATCTTTTAAAATCCGTGGATAGCTGAAGCGTCCGTCTTTTATAAGACGAGCGATTACAAGCGCATCTTTGCGGTCATGTTTGGTTGGTAGATTATCGTCCAACTCCTTTGACCGCTTGACATGCATCGGATTCGTCATCACGAGTGGAATGCCTCGTTCCTCCAGAAAATAGGCTAAATTGAGCCAATAATGTCCAGTAGGTTCAATTCCAACGATGACTTCTGTTTTCTCGTTTTCCTTCATCGCTGTCAGAATCCGTTGATAGAAAAGTTCAAAGCCATCACGAGATTGAGAAACAGAGAATGATTTTTGGAGCACTCGTCCTCGATCATCCACAAAACAAGCGAAATGTGTACGCTTCGCAATGTCGATACCGACTACGAGTGTTTTTTCGGTGACTTGATTTATTTTTTGATTTTGTTTAAAATCCATTATGGAGTCCTCCTTGGTTAACAAATTAGGGGTCATTTCGCCACGATTTGACACCCCATATCATACCAAGAGGGCTCTTTTTTGTTCAAGTCCCCGAAAATCCTTCTAACAGGAATGCTCCT
>NZ_JBIACJ010000030.1:0-1767 GCF_042865275.1 Cytobacillus mangrovibacter
CGAGTTATCATGAACGAAACTAGCTCCTTACTCGTAAAATCGTAGGTTAATTTGGTTAGAATGTTTACTGGAAAAAACAAACCAAATCAGAGCTACATTACGGAAGGAGCTAGTTATTATGAAGGATACCATAAAATACGTAGGTTTAGACGTGTCAAAAGAAAAAATTGCAGTGGCAATTGCGGATGAGGGGCGAGGAGAGCCTAGATATTGGGGGTTGATTCCTCATACACCAGAAGCAGTTAGGCAATTAATAAAAAAACTTGGAGATAGCAAGAATCTGCGAGTCTGTTATGAAGCCGGTCCAACTGGATACCCACTTTATAGATTGTTGCTTACCTTAGGTGTTCATTGTGAAGTAATCGCTCCATCTTTAATACCAAAAAAACCAGGTGAGCGTATAAAGACAGATCGTAGAGACTCTATTCGACTCGCACAGTTATATCGAGCAGGAGAATTAACCAAAATTTATGTTCCTACAGAAGAAGATGAAGCTCTCCGTGATCTTGTAAGATGTCGTGAAGATGCAAAAGAAGATGAGCTGCGAGCTAAGCACCGTTTAAGTAAATTTTTACTCCGTAATAATATCCAGCCACCATCAGGTGTGAGCAAATGGACGGTCAAATATCGCAGATGGCTGGATACATTAAAATTTAATAGCAAGAAATTACAAGTGGTTTTCCAAGAATATTATCACCAACTAAAAGAGTTAGAACAAAGAATCCTAAGGCTAGAAGAAGAAATTAAAGTTCAGGCAACAGAGGGCGTGCATGCCCCAACCATTCAAGCGTTACAGTCATTAAGAGGGATAGCGCTTATTACAGCGACTAGTCTTGTAGCTGAAATCGGTTCGTTTAAGCGTTTCTCAACCCCCTCGCAGTTGATGGCTTATGTAGGTCTAGTCCCAAGTGAATTTTCGAGTGGTGAGAGTAGAAGACAAGGAAAGATCACGAAAACAGGAAATCGGCATGTGCGACGATTATTAAATGAAGCTGCCTGGAGTTATCGCTATCAACCAGCAGTTAAAGGCGAATTACAGAGACGTCAAAGGGGACAGTCGCCCACTATTTTGGCCATATCCTGGAAGGCACAAAATCGGCTGCATAAAAAATATTTTCGCTTATTATCACGAGGGAAAGAAAAAGGAAAGGCGATTACCGCAGTGGCAAGAGAATTAGCAGGTTTTATCTGGGCTATTACACAAGAGTTAGAAGAAGTACCAAACGCTTAATTTTTTTATTGATTCAATTTCCAACAACCAATTAGTTAGAAAATAGATGAATGAGAATAGGGCTCGAAGGCAAAGAAAAAAACCGGAAAGGAAAACCCACGCGCCTCCTCTGTGCTATATCTAAAATGATTAACGCACGTCTCGAGTTAGTGGATAAGTCCTTTATACGGAAAGATAAAATGTGAAAACCCACGGATATCAGAGCGCTAACCGCTGTAGAGATTTTTGCCTTCGTGCCGTGTTCTTACCTTCTATTCCATGTCAAAAAAAGGAGAGAAAAACACATTCCTTCTTTAGCTTAAAGGAGTATCTCACCTCTTCGAATGGCAGTCAAGGAGAGCACTTGACTGCCATTCGAAGAGGTGAGAAGTGGTCATCAAGCTAACGAAGGAGCTATTCTAGCCAAAATTGGCTAAACATCTAACAAGCTAGCAAAGAAGCGAAAAATAGCTTCTCTTCTTAGAGTTGGCCAAAAGCAGATCAAAACATGGTGTAGAGTGGGGACCTTGACAGTTTCGTTCATATCAGGAGGCTCA
>NZ_JBIACJ010000031.1:0-1741 GCF_042865275.1 Cytobacillus mangrovibacter
TTTTTGCATAAAAATAAGGACCACTTCTGATAAGATAAAGTTACCACACCAAATCTCAGAAAGAAGGATCCTTATGTTTAAAAATTATAACATGAATCAAATAGTTTTACCTTTAGATTTAGAAGTAAAATTACAAAATAATGATATTGCCTTCCATGTCCACCATTTAGTTGAAAGTATTCCTCCTGAAGCGTTCGAACCATTTCTTCGAAATGAGGGCTGTCCAGCCTATCATCCACGCATGATGCTTAAAATTATCTTATGTGCCTATACGCAATCTGTCTTCTCAGGGCGTAAAATTGAAGCCTTATTAAAAGATAGTATCCGTATAATGTGGCTAGCTCAAGGATATGAGCCAAGTTACCGTACGATTAATCGATTCCGTGTTCAAACAGAAGTTAAAGATTTAATTCGTCAATGTTTCGTCCAATTCCGTTGCCAATTAATCGAAGAAAAACTGATCGATCAAGAAGCAATTTTTATCGATGGTACAAAGATTGAAGCGGACGCGAATAAATTTACGTTCATGTGGAAGAAATCAGTTGAGAAATATCATCAAAGTTTAATTGAAAAGTCAAACCAGCTATATAACGAGCTACTTGAGAACGAAATCATACCCGAAATAAAACGTGAAAGCGATGAACAATTATCATTAGAAGAACTCGAACAATTGGTTAAAAAAGTGGACGATGTAGTAACCGAGTATGATAAACAAATTGAAGCAACGACAGACATTCCAGAACGAAAATCCTTAAGAAGTGAACGCAAATATCCGAAACAAGTGCGTAAACAGTTGCTTGATTTTTTCTTACGAAAACAGAAATACCAACAAGCCTTTGAAATCTTTGGCACACGTAATAGCTATTCTAAAACAGATCTAGATGCAACATTTATGCGAATGAAAGATGATTACATGAAAAACGGACAATTGAAGGCTGGTTACAATGTGCAAATTGCAACAGAAGGTCAATACGCGCTCGCCTATAGTTTATTTTCAAATCCAACAGATACACGTACATTAATTCCATTTTTAGATGAGATCGAGCAGCATTATTTCGAGTTACCAAAACACATTGTTGCAGATGCAGGTTATGGGAGTGAACAAAACTATAATGATATTCTTTCGAACAGAAAACGAGAAGCACTTATTACCTATAACCAATATTTGAAGGAACAAAAGAAAAAGTACAAACAAAACCCCTTTAATCCCGATAACTGGCAGTATGATGAAGAAACAGATACATATACATGCCCTAATCAGAAACGTCTTGGATTTCAATATCATTCTGTACGTAATGATCGTACAGGCTTCCAAAGGAAGTACAAAATCTACGAGTGTGAAGATTGTTCGGGATGTCCATTCCGTTCATCATGTACAAAAGCAACAGAAGGCAACAATCGAAAATTAATGGTAAATGAACAATGGGAACAGCAAAAAGAATATGTGAGAGCGAAGCTTTCAGAAGAGAAAACAAGTGCCATCTATCGAAAACGTAAAATCGATGTGGAACCAGTTTTTGGATTCTTGAAGGCTAATTTGCGTTTCACTCGATTTTCTGTACGAGGAAAATCGAAGGTAGAGAACGAAATGGGGCTCGCATTAATGGCAGTGAATTTAAGAAAGTTCACTGCAAACAACTAAGGTAATAGAAGAGTTTAAACGAAAATATAGAAAAAGGTGAATTTGAGTGCGCTCAAATTCACCTTTTTCTATATTTGAAGCTAGTTATGTCCCAGCCTC
>NZ_JBIACJ010000033.1:0-819 GCF_042865275.1 Cytobacillus mangrovibacter
TTCCCCCATTCGGAAATCTCCGGATCAAAGCTTACTTACAGCTCCCCGAAGCATATCGGTGTTAGTCCCGTCCTTCATCGGCTCCTAGTGCCTAGGCATTCACCGTGCGCCCTTTCTAACTTAACCTTGTTCGGCTTTCGATAAGCGGCGCATTTCTGCGTCAGCTCTCTCGCTGTGCTCCTCACGTACCAACTACGTACGTTCCGGTGCGCGCTCGGTCGCTTCCTTGAACTGCTTGCTTCTCGAAATCCTCACGGTTTTGTGAAAAGATGAGTTTGTGTAAACTAACTTTTCACTCGTGGTTTGTGCTCTTACTATGTTACTAATAAGAGAAAAAACTAAGATGGCGATTACTCGGTTATCTTCTTTATTGCATTATCTAGTTTTCAAAGAACAAAAAATGGGTTAAAAAAATAACGAACGGATTCGTTATGGTGGAGCCTAGCGGGATCGAACCGCTGACCTCCTGCGTGCAAGGCAGGCGCTCTCCCAGCTGAGCTAAGGCCCCGTTAGTGAATGGTGGGCCTAAATGGACTCGAACCATCGACCTCACGCTTATCAGGCGTGCGCTCTAACCAGCTGAGCTATAGGCCCCAATAACGGATTAAGTAAATGAAAAACAATACTTTTCATTACCTAATGTATATTATTTTTGAGAAAACATTGCTCTCTCAAAACTGAACGAACAAATGACGTCTTTTTATGAAGTATCAAGTACTTCATTTTTCCTTAGAAAGGAGGTGATCCAGCCGCACCTTCCGATACGGCTACCTTGTTACGACTTCACCCCAATCATCTGTCCCACCTTAGGCGGCTGGC